>NZ_JBFAYA010000001.1:0-596418 GCF_040681095.1 Streptomyces sp. NPDC051909
AGGCGATCCGGCGCGTGGAGGCGCTCGCCCCGGACTTCGTCTCCGTGACGTACGGCGCCGGCGGCTCCTCCCGGGACCGCACCATCGACGTCACCCAGCGCATCGTCCGCGAGACCACCCTGCGACCCGTCGCGCACCTGACGGCCGTCGGGCACTCGGTGGCCGAGCTGCGCGCCATCATCGGCGCCTACGCGGACGCCGGTGTCCGGGACGTCCTCGTCCTGCGCGGCGACCCGCCCGGCGACCCGCGCGGGGAGTGGACCCCGCACCCGGACGGCTTCACCCACGCGTACGAACTCGTCGAGCTCGTACGGTCGTTGGGGGAGTTCCGGATCGGCGTGGCGGCCTTCCCGGAGGGCCATCCGCGCTCCCCGGACGCCGTGAGCGACCTGGAGCACTTCGTCGCCAAGTGCCGGGCCGGCGCCGACTACGCGATCACCCAGATGTTCTTCGACCCCGAGGACTATCTGCGGCTGCGCGACCGGGTCGCCGCGGCCGGCTGCGACACCCCGATCATCCCCGAGATCATGCCGGCCACCGACGTGCGCCAGATCCGGCGCTTCGCCGAACTGTCGGACGCCGCCTTCCCCGAGGACCTGGCGCACCGCCTGGAGGCGGCGAAGGACGACCCGGCCGCCGCGTACCGGACCGGCGTGGAGCACGCGACGGCGATGGGCCTGCGGCTGCTCGCCGAGGGTGCGCCCGGACTGCACTACATCACGCTCAACAAGAGCACCGCGGCCCTCGAAATCCACCGATCGATCCAAGCCTCAAGGAGCTTCGCACGTGTCTGACTTCACCGATGCTGTGTTTTCTGACTACAAGGTCGCCGACATCGGTCTGGCGGAGTTCGGCCGCAAGGAGATCACGCTCGCCGAGCACGAGATGCCGGGTCTGATGTCGATCCGCCGCGAGTACGCGGCCGCCCAGCCGCTGGCGGGCGCCCGTATCACCGGCTCCCTGCACATGACCGTGCAGACCGCCGTCCTCATCGAGACGCTGGTCGCCCTCGGCGCCGAGGTCCGCTGGGTGTCCTGCAACATCTACTCGACCCAGGACCACGCCGCCGCGGCGATCGCCGCCGCCGGTATCCCGGTCTTCGCCTGGAAGGGCGAGACGCTGGAGGAGTACTGGTGGTGCACGGAGCAGGCGCTGACCTGGCCGGGCGCGCAGGGCGGCCCCAACATGATCCTGGACGACGGCGGCGACGCCACGCTCCTCGTCCACAAGGGTGTGGAGTACCAGAAGGCGGGCGCCGTGCCGGACCCGTCGACCGCCGACAACGACGAGTTCCGGATCGTCCTGGAGCTGCTCGGCCGCTCGACGATCGACTGGGCCTCGCTGGCGGCCGGCATCCGGGGCGTCACGGAGGAGACCACGACCGGTGTCCACCGTCTGTACGAGATGCACCGCGACGGCGCGCTCCTCTTCCCCGCCATCAACGTGAACGACGCCGTGACGAAGTCGAAGTTCGACAACAAGTACGGCTGCCGGCACTCGCTCGTGGACGGCATCAACCGTGCGACGGACGTCCTGATCGGCGGCAAGACGGCCGTGGTGTGCGGCTACGGCGACGTCGGCAAGGGCTCGGCGGAGTCGCTGCGCGGCCAGGGCGCCCGCGTCATCGTCACCGAGATCGACCCGATCTGCGCGCTCCAGGCCGCCATGGACGGCTACCAGGTCGCCACCCTCGACGACGTCGTCGAGACCGCCGACATCTTCATCACCACCACGGGCAACAAGGACATCATCATGGCGTCCGACATCGCCCGCATGAAGCACCAGGCCATCGTCGGCAACATCGGCCACTTCGACAACGAGATCGACATGGCGGGTCTCGCGAAGATCCCGGGCATCGTCAAGGACGAGGTCAAGCCGCAGGTCCACACCTGGACCTTCCCCGACGGCAAGGTCGTCATCGTCCTGTCCGAGGGCCGGCTCCTCAACCTCGGCAACGCCACCGGACACCCCTCCTTCGTGATGTCCAACTCCTTCGCGGACCAGACCCTGGCCCAGATCGAGCTCTTCACGAAGACCGCCGACTACCCCACCGGCGTCTACACCCTCCCCAAACACCTCGACGAGAAGGTCGCCCGCCTCCACCTCGACGCCCTCGGCGTGCGCCTCACCACCCTCCGCCCCGAGCAGGCCGCCTACATCGGCGTCCCCGTCGACGGCCCGTACAAGCCGGACCACTACCGCTACTGATGTGTACCGAGTACGTACGTGATCCGTGGCTCCCGGACCGTCTGCTCACGACGGAGCGGGACCTGCTGATGCCGCTGCTCCGGCGTACGCCCGAGGAGGCGTACGCCAACCGCACCGCGTGCCCCGGCTGGACCGCGCGGCAGGTGCTCGCCCACTGCGGGGCCGCGCTCGTCAGGATCGTCGAGGGACGCCTTGAGGAGGGCGTGTTCCTGCCCGAGGCCAACGCCTGCGACGTGGCCGAGCGCGAGGAATGGCCGCTCGGCCGGGTCCTCGACGAACTGGAGCGCGGCCTCAGCGAGGCCGGCCCGGTGATCGCCGAGCGGGAGGACGGCCGGCTCGACGCGGTCGCCCTCGGCGAGTGGGTGCACGCCGGGGACGTACGGGAGGCCTTCGGCGAACCCGGCGCGTACTGCGGCGAGGCGCTCGACCTGGCCCTGCCGCTGCTCTCCGTCACCAGCCGCAAGCGGGAGACCCCCCGCCTGGTCGGCGTCCTGGCGGACCGGGGCGGCGAGGTCGACCTCGGCAACGCCGTCGAGGGCCGCGCCCCGGCCCGCTTCCACGGCGACGCGGCCACCTTGATCCGCATCTACTCGGGACGCCCGCTGGTCAGGACGCGTTACGAACTGACCGGCGCGACGGAGCAGGAACTTCTCATCTACCGCTGAGGGCGGTAGTTCGTTCGGCGGACGTGGCGGTGCGGGGTGGGGGCCGGGCTGGTGTGCTGGTGTCGCCACCCCGCCCCTTCCCCTCTCACGGGAGCACCCATGGCTGTCATCGTCACCATCGAGATCCCCGGCGGCACCGAGGAGAACTACCGCCGCACCACCGAGCAGATCACCGCCGCCCCCTGGTTCCCGATGCCGGGCTTCCTCGCCCACGCGGCCGGCCCGGACGGGACGGGTGGCTGGCGGGTGGTGGATTTCTGGGAGGCGGAGGCGGCGTTCCAGGCCTTCGTGGAGAAGGCGACGCCGATCTTCCAGGAGATGGGGACGCCGCCGCTGGTGCCGCGGGTCGACGAGGCGGTGAACGTGATCCTGAAGCCGTAGCCGTAGCCGTAGCCGTAGCCGTAGCCGTAGCCCGCCTGGCGTGCGGCCCGGCCGCGCGTAAACCGATTGCGGCGGGGCGGCGGGCGGCGTCACCCTACGGGCATGACCACGACCCCCGTACGTACCGCTGCCGCCCTCCACGTCGCCGCCGCCACGCGCCGACAGCAGCAGCCCGGCACCCCCGGAGGCGCGACCCCACCCGTCGCGTGATCACCGCGGCGGTCGCCGGCCTGCTCGCCGGCTACGGCATCGCGATCCCCGTCGGCGCGGTCGGCGCCTACCTCGTCGCCGTCACGGCCCGTACGGGCTGGCGCACCGGCGCGGCGGCCGCGCTCGGCGTCGCCACCGCGGACGGCGTGTACGCGCTGCTCGCGGTCGCGGGCGGCTCGGTCCTCGTCCCGCTGCTCACCCCGGTGATGACCCCGCTGCGCCGGCTCTCCGCCGTGGTCCTGGTGTTCCTCGCGGTCCGTGCCGCCTGGACGGCCGTCCGCGCCCACCGCGCCGGCGCGCTCGCCTCCCGCGACGACGGCGCCCCCGGCCCCGGCCCGGCCCGCGCCTACCTCACCTTCCTGGGCGTCACGATCCTCAACCCCATGACGGTGATCTACTTCGCGGCCCTGATCCTGGCGACCGGCCCGGC
Organism: Streptomyces sp. NPDC051909; assembly: GCF_040681095.1. Taxonomy (NCBI): domain Bacteria; kingdom Bacillati; phylum Actinomycetota; class Actinomycetes; order Kitasatosporales; family Streptomycetaceae; genus Streptomyces; species Streptomyces sp. NPDC051909. Next base: position 3,895 of record NZ_JBFAYA010000001.1, read on the forward strand.
CGCCCCGTCCTCCGCCCCCGAACGCACCGCCTTCGTCCTCGCCGCCCTCCTCGCCTCCGCCAGCTGGCAACTCCTCCTCACCACCGGCGGCACCCTCCTCGGCCGCACCCTGACCGGCCCCCGAGGCCGCCTGACCACGGCGCTGGCGTCGAGCACGCTGATCGTGGTCCTGGCGGTGCGGCCGGTGGGGTGAGACCCGATCCGGTCGTGCGTGCGGGTCACCGCACGCACGACCGCGTGCGGGTCACCGCACCACGTCGAAGACCTGCTTCTGGATGCCGTTCGCGTACGCCTCGTGCTCCACGAGCTCCAGCTTCTGCGCGTCCTTGTCCGTCGTGCTGAAGAGACGCTTGCCCGCGCCGAGGAGGAGCGGGAAGACGAGCAGGTGGTAGCGGTCGATCAGGTCCGCGTCCGCGAGGGCGCGGACCAGGGTCGCGCTGCCGTGGACGATGATCGGGCCGCCCTCGGTCTCCTTCAGCGCGGCGACCTCGTCGAGGGAGCGCAGGATCGTCGTCTCGCCCCAGTTCGACACCAGGTCGTCCGCGTCGAGGGTGGTGGACACCACGTACTTCGGCATCTCCTTGTACTCCGCGAAGTCCGCCATGTCCGGCCACACCGGGCTGAACGCCTCGTAGCTCGTGCGGCCCAGCAGCATCGCCGTGGCCTCCTGCTGCTCCCGGCCCTTCAGCTCGTAGGCCTCGGGCAGGAACTCGGTGTGCTTGAAGGTCCAGCCGGAGTTGCGGTAGCCGGGCTCGCCGCCCGGGGCCTCGACGACGCCGTCGAGCGAGACGAAGGCGGTGGCGATGAGCTTGCGCATGGCGTGTGTCCTCGGGATCTCGGTGATGTCTGCGGTCTGCGGTCTGCGGTCCGCGGTCCGCGGTCCGCGGTCCGCGGTCCGCGGTCCTACGTACACCTACTACGACCCATGATCACCGGGAAACTCATCGGTCCGCCGGACGGATGTTCTGGTTGTGGTGGAAGACGTTCTCCGGGTCGTACGTCTTCTTCACCTCCGCGAGCCGTTCGTAGTGCCCGCGGTACGTCGCCTTCACCCGGTCCCGCGACTCGTCCTGGCCGATGAAGTTGACGTACGCGCCGCCCATCGACTGGGGGTGCAGCGCCTCCCAGTAGTTCACCGCCCAGTCGCGGATCGCGCCGGCGTCGGACGCCTCGGGACTGATGCCCGCGATCACGCCGGACCAGACCGCGTCGCGGTAGGCCCACGCCGTGTCCACCGGGCCGAGCCGGTGGGCCGCGCCGTCGACCGGGTACAGGTGCATGGTCGACAGTTCGGTCGGCATGTTCTCCAGGAACGAGCGGTGCGTGTCGATCGCGTCGTCCGTGATCCGGTCGAAGAAGTCGCCGCGCCAGTACCACTGGAGACCCTTGGGGATCAGCTCGTCGAACATCGTCTGGATCCCGGGGTACGGGATCGGCGTCGCGAAGTGGAAGGCGGGCGGGGCGGGATCGGAGACCGGCACGAACAGCTTCGCCAGGCTCTCCTCGTCCGTCGGCCCGGTCGTGCACCACACCACGCCGCACATCTTCCTGTGGTGGATCTCCTCCGGGAACGGCGGCCCCGGCGCCACCGTCAGCGTGGCGAAGAAGCCGTTCAGGTCCTCGGCCGCGGCCGGCAGGAACTCCCGGTACCAGCGCAGCACCGCCCCGATGTGCTCCGGCTCCCACAGCGTCACGGCGAGCCCGACCGTGTCCACCGGGTGCAGCGCGAAGCGGAAGGAGGTGACGACGCCGAAGTTGCCCCCGCCGCCGCGCAACGCCCAGAAGAGATCCGGGTGTTCCTCGGCGGAGGCGGTGACGGTGCTGCCGTCGGCGAGCACCACGTCCGCCGCGAGGAGGTTGTCGATGGTGAGCCCGTACGCCCGGGTCAGATGCCCGTGCCCGCCGCCCAGCGTGAGCCCGCCGACGCCGGTCGTCGACATCACCCCGGCGGGCGTGGCGAGGCCGTGGCCGTGCGCCTCGTGGTCCAGGTCGCCGAGCTGGCTGCCGCCGCCGACCAGCGCGGTCCGGGACCGGGGGTCGACCCGTACCCAGCGCAGCCCGTGCGACAGGTCCACGACCAGCGCGTCGTCGACCATGCAGAGCCCGCCGCCGCTGTGTCCGCCGCCGTAGACGGAGAGGTCGATGCCGTTCTCGCGGGCGAAGCGCACCGCCGCCCGTACGTCCGTCTGGTCCGCGCACCGCGCGATCACCGCCGGCCGGCGGTCGACCATCGCGTTGTAGACCGTCCGGGCCTCGTCGTACCCCGCGTCCTGCGGGCCGATCACCTCGCCCCGCAGCCGCTCGCGCAAGGTCTCCAACGCTGTGCCGCTCATGCCGCCCGTGCCGCCCATGACATTCCTCCAGGGCACCCCTGCCTGGCGGCCGCGCTACTCCTTCAGTCTCTCCCCCGGCGTGGCACTCCGCCTGCCGACGCCGGGCCTCGGCATCCTGGCGCCCATGACCGACGACAGTGACGAGGCGACCGGCGGCGGCACACAAGGGGGCCCGGGGCGCGAGATCCAGGCCGCGGCGCGGGGCTGGCTGACGCTCCAGCTGGCCGCGCTGGGGTTCGTCGGCCTGTGCGGCGCGCTGAAAGCCGCCGGTTCCGGTTCCCCGGCACCCCGGGGCGTCGAGGCCGCGGCCGGCGTCCTGGTCCTCCTCGCGCTGCTGCTCGCCTGCCTGGCCGTGTATCTCGTCGGCCGCACCGCCTGGCCCCACTCCGGAGCCCCCGACGTCCCCGCGCGCGCGGCCTTCCGCCTGCGTACCGGACTCGTCCTCACCTTCGTCACGGTCCTCCTGACGGCGCTCGCCGCCACGAGCTCCTGGTGGCCCGCCCCGGACGCGCCCGCGGCCGCCGGACGGGCCGGCTCGGTGGAGGTGACGACGTCCACCGGCCGCTGGTGCGGGGAACTCACCCGCGGCGGCGGCGCCCTCGCCCTGACCCTTCAGGACGGCCGCACGGTCGACATCCCGGTCACAGACGTGCTGTCGGTGACCCCGGTCGCCGACTGCGCGAGCTCATGACCGCGCACGTCGACCGCCACGACATGACGGCGAGGAGGGAGCGGGCGGAGAGCAGCGACCCGACGCTCAGGAAGGACCCGACGGACCCGATCGAGAACGACGAGCCGACCGAGCCGATGGACATGAAGGAGCCCACGGACCCGATGGAGAGGAAGGAGTTCTTCGACCAGAGGGAGAGGCACGAGCCCTTGCCGTTGCCGTTGCAGGAGCCGTTGCGTGTGTGTGAGGGCATGCTCCGAGCGTAGGCCGGTACGCACCCCGGGCCCACCCGGCGCGACGGTGCTGCGCCGGGTGGGCCCGGGGTGGTGTGCTCGGTGGCGAGGGCCTACTTCAGGGCGGCGAGGGCGGCCTCGTAGTTCGGCTCCTGGGAGATCTCGTTGACGAGCTCCGTGTGGAGGACCTTGTCGTCCTCGTCGAGGACGACGACCGCGCGGGCGGTCAGGCCGGCCAGCGGGCCGTCGGCGATCGAGACGCCGTAGTCGGTGTGGAACTCGCGGCCGCGGAGGGTGGAGAGGTTCTGCACGTTCTCCAGACCCTCGGCGCCGCAGAAGCGGGCCTGCGCGAAGGGCAGGTCCGCGGAGATGCAGAGCACCACGGTGTTGTCGAGGTCGGCGGCGCTGGCGTTGAAGGCGCGGACCGACGCGGCGCAGGTGGGGGTGTCCACGCTCGGGAAGATGTTGAGGACCTTGCGCCTGCCCGCGAAGTCCTTCAGCGACTTGTCCGCGAGACCCTCGCCGACCAGGGTGAACGCGGGAGCCTGGCCGCCCGCGGCGGGCAGGGTGCCGTCGACCGTAACGGGGTTGCCCTTGAGCGTGACCTGCGCCATGAGGCATGTCTCCTTCGACTGGGTACTGGGTACTGGGTACTGGGTGCTGAGTGCGGACTGCTGTGATCAGCCTCCGACGGCCCGATCGTATTCCGCCCGGCGGCGGCCACCGGTAAACAACTGCTGAACTGCTAGGTTCAGTTGACGAACCGAGACCGATCGGTCTAGTTTCCTGGCGTCGAGTCGAACTCCCGTTCCAGGAGGTGCAAGACCATGACCGCCGTCCCCGTCACCGCCACGTACATCGGTACGGCCACCGTGCTGCTGCGCATCGGCGAGCTGACCGTCCTCACCGACCCCGCCTTCGACCAGGCCCCCGCCGACTACCCGGCGGCCCGGCCCCTCCACCGGACCACGGGGCCCGCCCTCGCCGCCGACGCGCTGCCGCCGATCGACCTCGTCCTGCTCTCGCACGACCAGCACGCCGACAACCTCGACCGCGCCGGCCGCGAGGTGCTCGGCCGCGCCGGGCTCGTCCTCACGACGCCGGAGGCCGCGGCCCGCCTCGGCGGCGCGGGCCTCGGCAGCCGGGTGGAGGGACTGGCGTCCTGGGAGAGCCGTACCGTCACCGCCGGCGCCACGACCGTCACCGTCACCGCGACCCCGGCCCGGCACGGCCCGGAGGGCACCGAGCAGGCCACCGGCCCGGTCACCGGCTTCGTCGTCACGACGGGGAACAGGACGCTGTACGTCTCCGGGGACACCGTCCGCCATGACGCGCTCGCCGAGATCGGCGCGCGCTTCGCCCTCGACACGGCCTTCCTGCACTTCGGCGACGCGCACTTCCCGTCCACCGGCGACCTGGCCTTCTCGCTCAGCGCCGCCGAGGGCGCCGCCGTCGCCCGCACCCTCGGCGCCCGCCGGGTGATCCCCCTGCACTTCGACTCCTGGACCCACCTCGCCGAGGACCCGGCCCGCATCACCGCCGCCTTCGCCGCCGACCCGGACCTCGCGGACCGTCTGCGCTGGCTCGCGCCGGGCAGGGAGGAGACGCTGGACTGAGGGACGGAGCGGGAGAGGTGGTGGCATGCGCGGCTTGGACGTGTGGGAGACCGGCGCGGCGTACGAGCGGTACATGGGCCGCTGGAGCCGGCTCGTCGCCGCCCGGTTCACGGAATGGCTCGGCCGTCCCGAAGGGCTGCGCTGGCTGGACGTGGGCTGCGGCACCGGCGCCCTCTCGGCCACGGTGACGGACCGCTGCCGGCCCCGCGCGCTCCTGGGCGTCGACCTGTCGGAGCCCTTCGTCCGCACGGCCCGGGCCCAGGTCCCGGGCGGCGGGTTCGCCGTCGCCGACGCGACGGCGCTGCCCGTGCCCGACGGCGCGTACGACGTGGCCGTCAGCGGCCTCGCCCTGAACTTCCTGCCCGCACCGGCCACCGGCGCCACCGAGCTGGCCCGCGCGGTCCGCCCCGGCGACGGCCTGGCCGCCGCGTACGTCTGGGACTACGCCGAGACCCCGGGCTTCCTGCGCCGCTTCTGGGACGCCGTCGCCACCGTCGACCCGGCCTCGGCCGTCGCCCTCGACGAGGGCCGGCGCTTCCCGCTCTGCCGCCCCGAACGCCTGCACAGCCTGTGGACGGACGCGGGCCTGACCGACGTCACCACCGCCCCGATCGACGTCCCCACCGTCTTCACCGGTTTCGCCGACCTGTGGGACCCCTTCCTGGCGGGCCAGGGCCCGGCCCCCGCCTACGTCACCTCCCTCACCCCGGGCGACCGCGACCGCGTCCGTACGGCATACGCCGAGTCCGTCCCCCTCGAACGGGACGGCTCGATCACGCTCACGGCACGAGCCTGGGCGGTCCGGGGCCGGAGGCCGGCCGGCTGAGCCCGGCGGCCTGTGAGGTGTCCTTAAGATCGACCGGTGAGCACGGACAGGGGCAGGGGTAGGGGCATGAACGCGGACGCGGACTCCGGCGCCGACTGGACGGCCGAGTACCACCGTCTGGCGTGCGGCCACCGCTACGACCCGTACACCGGCCCCGCGTGGCAGCAGTACGGGAAGCCCGCGTCGCCGCCGCTGACCTCGGCCGAAGTCGGCGAGGCCGAGGGGGAGTTGGGGATCCGATTCCCGGACGAGTACCGGAAGTACCTGCTCCACGTCAGCGCCGGCGGCCGGGGCGTCAACCGGCTCTGGCGCGGGCCGGACGGGTGGGGCTGGTGGGGGGACCGGGACACCAACTACGACCTGCTCACCGAGCCGTTCCCGCACCCCGACTCGTACGCCGCCTACGACGACGAGCTGGGCGACCGCGAGCCGCCGCGCGAGGACGCGGAGGCCTGGGCGGTCTGGGACGACGAGTGCGGGGTGCTACAGGAGCGGAAGACGGCCGGGGCCGTCTACATCCGGGAGGGCGGCTGCGGGTTCAACCACCTCCTGGTCGTCACCGGACCGCATAGGGGCGAGGTGTGGTACGACGCCCGCGCCACCTGCGACCTGATCGTGCCGCTGTCGTGCGGCGGCCGCCCGGCGACCTTCGAGGACCTGACGGACCGCCCCGGCAAGATCGTCACCCACTGGTAGAGCGGTCCGCGTGTCGTTCGCCCGTCCGCCGTCCGCCGTCCGCCGTCCGCCGTCCACCGTCCACCGTCCGCCGTCTCAGACGTGGAGCTCCGGCGGGAAGCCCGTCCAGCGCAGTTCGGGCGGCAGGTGGCCGGTGTCGTTGAAGAGGAGCAGCGCGGGCGCGCGGCCGGGGGCGTAACGGATGACCGTGAGCGCCGCGTTGGCGTGGTTGAGGCCCATCCAGCGCGCCTCCGGCGCGTCGAGCGCGGCCCGGACCAGCCAGCCGATCAGGAAGTTGTGCGTCACGACGAGCTCGTGGCGCGGCTCGTCCCCGGCCACGGGCCCGGTGAACCGCGCGAGCGCCGCCGCCGCGAGCCCCGGCCCCTGCTCCCGCTCCTCCGCCGGGAACCCGGCGAGGAAGCCGAGCATCGCGTCCGCCGACTCCGCGGGCAGCTCCTCGCGCTTCGGCAGGTACGGCACGTAGTCCCCGGCCGCCTCGTCGCGCTTCAGCGGTACGCCGTCCAGTCGCTCCGCCACCAGCCGCGCGGTCTCCTCGGCCCGCGCCAGCGGCCCGTGATGGACCGCCGCCAGCGGCACCCCGCGCAACCGCTCCCCGAGCAGCCCGGCCTGCCGCCGCCCCGCCTCCGTCAGCGCGCTCTCGTCGTCCGTCGCCTGTCCGTGCCGGGCCAGGTAGAGGTAGCGGGCGGCGGTAGCGGTCATGCGGGGGCCTCCGGAGGTGCGGTGGATCAGGCGTACTCCGGCACGGACGCGCCGCCTGCCGAAAGGGTTCCGTGGCGGGTGGCGGGTGGTGGGTGGCGCGGGGGGCGTTCCGGTGGCCGCATTCGGGACTGCATGATTTACGGCGCGGCCGGGCCCGACCGGTCCTGGAGGCCCCTCACCCCGCGCCACAAATCACGCTTCACGTCCCGAACGCGACCCCCTGCACGCCCCCCGCTCCCGTGCGTCCCTCCCGCACGCCGAGCCACTGCTCGGCGCCGTACTCCTCGTACCGCTTCACCTCCGTGAACCCCAGCCTCGCCGCGAGCCGCATCGAGGGCTCGTTGGCGGACCGGGTGCGGAGCAGCGCGGACGTGCCGGGCAGGGAGGCCGCGAGCCAGTCGAGCGCGGCGGCGCAGGCCTCGGCGGCGTACCCGTGGCCCCAGGCCTCCGGCAGGAACAGGTAGCCGAGTTCGGCCTCGGGCTGCCCCGGGTCGGGCCGGTCGAGGGTCGTGACCACGCCGATCATCGCCCCGGCGCGCTCGACCACGAACAGGCCGGGCCGCTGCCCCGGCACCTCGGGCATCGCGCGTTCCACCTCCTCGCGGGGCTGCGCGCCGCCGATGTACGTGCCCACCTCGGGCGACGCGAACAGCTCGACGAACGCCGCCCGGTCCCGAGCCTCCGAGGCGCGGAGCACCAGCCGGTCGGTACGTATCGGCGCGGGGGGCCAGGCGTCGGCCGCGAGTGTCGTCATGGCCCGCAACTTACCTCGTACGCACGTGCGTTGATCGGTTGCGGCTGACCCACGTCCGCCCCCGATCGAGCGCCTCTTCCGGCGCGTCAGCCGCGCACCAGCCGCTCGAACCAGTCCGCCGCCCGTTCCGCACACGCCGTCGCGGAACCGGACGCCCGGAACGTACCCGCCGACGAGCCGTGCAGCGGCAGATACATCTGGTCGTGCAGCTCGCTCGCGTACACCCCGCCCTGTACGTCGAACAGCGCCCCGAACACCCCGTCCCGCCCCCGCACCACCACCAGCAGATGCGCGAACCCCGTCTCCTCCGGCCGCAACACGAACGTGTCGTCCGCATCCCCGACCCACGTCACGGCCCGCTCCCGCAACCCCCGCACAAACCGCCGATCCGCGTCCCCGAGCTCCGCGAACCCATCCACCTCGCCGGACTCCCCGACCCAGAACCACGTGTTCATCCCGGCTCCTCTCCGACGTCGCCCCCCGCCGGCCTGGCCCATCATCGTCGAGCTCTTCGCGGCTCCGGAAGACGCGTCAGTCCCGGAGGCCGGGGCATGCCATCATCGGCAGATGGTGCTCGTAGGAGAGTTCTTCCTCGCCGGAGGCGACGAGTCCGCCGTTCGGGTAGGGCCGCGCAAGAGCCACGACTTTCCCGCCGCGCGATGTGACGGCATCTATCCGGATGACGCGGTTCCGAGGTGGGAGGTTCTGCTGACGGGGGCGGAAAGTCCCCTCCGGCATGTGGTGCCCATGGCCAACGACGGCTTCACTGTCTTCGCTGTTCCACAGCCGCTCTGCGCCGCGTTGATCGACGCAGGAACGGAACGGCTCCGAACCACAGCCCTCACCTGGGCCGAGATCGCCAACGGGATGGGCGACGAGGTCTCTCCCGAGAGCGCGGTCGACCTCCTGGAGCGCCTGGCGGCCTTGGCCGGCAGGCGCGCGGAGGAGGGCCTGAGCCTGTACTGCTGGTACTGGGCGCCCTGACCCCCTCATGCCTCAGATCCCGCGCCAGACCGCCTCGACGAAGGGCGCCCAGGCGGCGGTAGTGAGGACGGGCCCGGCGGGGCGCTTGGAGTCGCGGACGGGGACGAGGCCGGGGGTGTTGGTCAAGGGCGTTGCTGGGCATGTCGGTAGTCACGGACGGCCGCATCACGGCCAGACGATCGACGATCCGGCCCTCGTGAAGCAGCAGCGCTCGAAGAAGCCGCCCGTGCAGGCCGAGGCGATCCGTTCCGCACTCGCCCAGGTTGCCCCCCACCTCCTTCCGCAGTTCGATCAGGATCGGGCGACCGCCACCGCGCGCGCCCGCGCGGAGACATCGGCGACACCGCTGCGGGTGTTCGCAGAGGCCTGGGCCGTCGAGGTCGCCATCGCCCGGCACCCCGAGACTGCGGCCCGGCTGCGCGAGTTGGAGGCGGCCGCCGAGGAAGCGGCCGAACCGCCCGCCGCTCTCGGTATCGCCGCTGAGATCAGCGGTATCCGCCGTGTTGCCGTGGTCGAGGCCGGCCTCGCCACAGGCGGTGGATCCGACTGGTGACCGATGAGCCCTCGCTGACCAGATCGTCGACCTTGCCAACCTCGGCATAGACCCCTCCGAGCTCGGTGAGCGCCCCCGGCACCGCCCATAGGCACATGCTGCCCTTCCCCGACTGCGGCCGCGCTTGATCGCCGTGGTGCTGGTCGTGCCGCCGCCGCACCTGCTCTGAAACGGATCGCGGGGGCCGTACGGGAGCGGGGGACGTGCAGGGGGGGCGCGTTCGGGACGTGAAGCGTGATTTGTGGCGCGGGGTGGAGGGCCTTCAGGGCTGCCAGGGCCCGGCCGCGCCGTAAATCATGCAGTCCCGAATGCGGCCACCGGAACGACCCCCGCGCCACCCACCACCGACCCTCACCCCGCCAGCGAACCGAGCGCCGCGCGCAGTCGCGTCCCCGCCTCCTCCGCGACCGGGGCCAGCTCGGGGCGGCCCGTCACGGAGACCATCAGCTGGGGGTCCATCGCCTCGACGACGGTGCGGCCCGGCTCGGTGTCGGCGCGGACGACGACGTTGCACGGCAGGAGGAGGCCGATGTGGCGGTCCGCCTCCAGGGCGCGGTGGGCGAGCGGCGGGTTGCAGGCGCCGAGGATGAGGTAGTCCTCCATCTCCGCGCCGATCTTCGCCTTCAGGGTCGCCTGGACGTCGATCTCGGTGAGGATGCCGAAGCCCTGCTCGGCGAGTGCCGCCCGTACGCGGTCGACGGCCTCGGCGAAGGGGAGGTCGAGGGTGACGGGGATGCCGTACTCCATGGTGTGCGCTCCAGTCGTTCCAGTAGCCCGTGAGATACCCCCGTGGGTATCGAGGGTACTGCACGCCCGCTCGCGCTCGGCCATGTGGCAGAGGGGCGGCGTGTCCGGGGGCCGGGGGTTCGGCGGGCCGGTCATCCTCGCCGCATGACACAGCTCAGAACCGGCCGCGGAGCCCGTCTCCGTCTCGCCGCCGCGTCCGTCGCCTCCGCCGCACTCGCCCTGGTCGTGGCGCTGCCCGGCAGCGCCGGCGCCCAGCCTCAGCCCGAAGCCCAGGCCCAGGCCCCGGCGCAGCCTCCCGCCGAGCACGTCTGCTTCTTCGAGGGGCACGACCTGAACGTGTTCCTCGGCGTCACCCAGCGGCTCATCGGCCCGCCCCCCTGCCGCGAGGCGTTCGTCGGCGAGCAGTGGGTCAGGACCTTCCCCTCCTGGGGTACGGCGCCGAGCGCCGCAGGCGCCGTGTATCCCGCGGGCTACACGCCCCAGCGTCCCGCGCCCATGGACGACTTCCTCGCGAAGTTCCTCGGCGTCCGCGTCGTCAACGACATCGACACGGTCCGGGAGCGGAGCTTCACCTTCGGCCCCGAGACCGTTCGCTTCACCGAGATCGACAGCGAGTCGGGGCTCCCCTTCACCTACTTCGCCACCGCGCCCCTGCGCCCGCTGAGCGCCGGGGAGCACACGAGCACGGTGTTCATGCGGCTGAGTGCGGCACACTGCGACGGCCTCGGCACCGTGGAGGGCGAGAACTGTCTGCCCGGCGGCGAGTTCCCGTACACCGGCGACAACCGCGTCACGTTCTTCCCGCGCGACCCCGCATGACCCCGTAGCCGGCGGGGCTCCGGGCGCCCGGTCGGTCGGTCGACCGGGTGCCCGGTCAGTCGATGTGCACGATCTGGAACGCCTCCGCCATCCGCCCCGCCGGCAGCCCGCCCGCCCGCGCGTGTTCGCTCAGCCAGTCCCGTAGCAGCCCCGCCAGGTCGTCGAAGTGGGCGGTCTGGGAGGTGTGGATGCGCAGGGCCTCGACCTTGCGGTCGAAGACGGGGGTGACGTCGACGTACTGGTTCGGGGTCGGGCCCGTCATCAGCCACAGCTCGTGGACGATCCAGGGCTCCAGGCCCTCCTCCCTCAGCAGTTCGGCGTGGGCGAAGGGGTTGCGGGCCTCGGGGTAGACCGCGCGCAGGCAGGCCTCGCCGACGGCGCGGTGGTCGGGGTGGAGGTCGGCCGCGCGGGCCCAGTTGATCTCGGGGGAGGGGACGATGCAGCGCTGCGGCCGCACCTCGCGGATGACCCGGCACAGGTCGCGCCGCAGCCGTACGTCCGCCTCGACGAAGCTGTCGGGGTAGCCGAGGAAGCGCACGTCCGCGACGCCGCTGAGCTTGGCGGAGTGCATCTGCTCGGCGCGGCGCAGGTCCGCCATGGCCTGGCGGGGGAGCAGGGGGTCGTAACCGCCGGCGCCGCCGTCCGTGACGATGCAGTACGTGACGCGGGTGCCGCGCTCGATCCACTGCATGACCGTGCCGCTCACGCAGAACTCGATGTCGTCCGGGTGCGCGGCCACCACCAGCAGCGATTCCGGTGCACTCCGAGCGTTCGGGTCGATCTCCAAGTCCTCCATGGGGCCAGCCTCTTGGTGCGGCGGGGGCGTCGCAAGGCCAAGTCCTGGCGTGAACCGGACATGGCACTTACGCGCCACTCAAAAACTTGGTAGATTCAAATCATTGGGTGCAGCAAGTTGACAAGTGGTCAAGTGGTCAAGTGATCCGGAGGCGACCGGCAATGTGCAGGATTCTCGGCTCCTTCGCCGCGGGCACGGACGCGGCCCGTCCCGACCCGGCCGAACTCGCCGCGGTCTCGGCCCGCCAGCGGCACGGCGGGCCCGACGAGCACCAGGTGCTCAGCGGCCCCGGCTGGTCGCTCGGCTGCGACCGGCTCGCCGTCACCGACCCGTGCGGCGGCACACAGCCGTACCGGCTGCCGCACCTCCCCGGCATCCTCGCCGTGCTCAACGGCGAGATCTACAACCACGTCGAGCTGCGCCGCCGCCTCGCCGCCCGCGGCCACCGCTTCCCCGACCGCTGCGACGGCACGCTGCTGCCCGCGCTGTACGCCGAGTACGGGCCGGCCTTCGCCGAGCACCTGGACGGCATGTTCGCGGTGGCCGTCCTCGACCTGCGGCCCGGCAGCGTCCAACTCGTGCTCGCCGTCGACGACATGGGCATGAAGCCGATCCACCTCCACCACGACCCGTACGACGGGGCGACCCGCTTCGCGTCCGAGATCCCGGCGCTGCTGGCGTTCGAGGGGGTGCGGATCGCGCCGCGCGAGGACGCGCTCGACACGGTGCTCGCGACCCGTACCCCGTACGCCTCGCAGACCGCCCTCGACGGCATCAGCGTCCTGCCGCCCGGCGCGACGGCGCTCGTACGGCCGGGGCGCGCGCCCGTCGTACGGCGGCGTGCCCCGTACGCGGCGGCGAGGCCGGTCGGCGACACGCAGGACGTGCTGCGGCACGAGGTGCGGCGGCTCGCCACCGCCGACGCGCCGGTGTGCGCGATCACCAGCGGCGGGCTCGACTCCGGACTCGTCACCGCGCTCGCCGCCGAGCACGCGCGCGAGACGGACGCGCCGCCGCTGCACACCTTCCACCTCACCTACCGGGGCAAGTGGCCCGACTCGGAGGCGGCGTACGCCCGTTCCGTCGCGAGGCGGGCCCGGACCGTGCACCACGAGGTGACCGTCGACCCCACCGAGATCCCGTCCCTGCTCACCCGCACGGTCCGGCACCTCGGGCAGCCCAACGCCGACCCGATCACCCTCTCCACCTACGCCCTCTTCCGGGCGGTGCGCGAGAGCGGTTTCACCGTCGCGCTCTCCGGGGACGGCGCGGACGAGCTCTTCGGGGGGTACGACCGGATGCGGGCCGCGCTGACGGCACCGGCCGGCGTGGACTGGGCGGGCGCGTACGCGGACGCGCTGTCGGCGGCGCCGCGGCTGCTGCGGGAGCATCTGTACACGTCCTCGTACGCCGCCTTCATCGCCGACCAGGGGTCGGCGGCCGACCGGATCGAGCAGGAGCTCAGGTCCGCGGAGGGCGACCGGGCGTCGGTCATGTCCGCCTTCGAGACGCGCTGGCGGCTGCCCGCGTACCACCTGCGGCGGGTGGACCACCTGTCGATGGCGTGGGCGGTGGAGGCGCGGATGCCGTTCTGCCAGCCGGCCGTCGTCGCGCACGCGCGCGAACTGCCGGCGGCGGCGCGGCACGGGAAGCGGGCGCTGTACGAGGCGGGGGCGGAGCTGCTTCCGGCGGGCGTCCTGAACCGGCCCAAGCAGCCGTTCACGCTCCCGATCGCGGCGATGATCGCGCCGGGCGGGCCGCTCCTCGAGACGGTGCGGGAGCTCCTCTCGCCGGCGCGGCTCGTGCTGGGAGGGAAGGTGCGGGCGGACCGGGTGAACCGGCTGCTGGCGCGGCACCTGGAGCGGCCGAACCAGCACATCGCGCTGGCGCTGTGGGCGCTGGCGGTGCATGAGCTGTGGGCGGAGGTCGTGCAGGGGATGCGGATTCCGGTGGGTTGTGCGGCGTGAGGCCCACCCTCCCCCTGACTTCGTCGGGGGGACCCCCACCGCACGCGGGACGATTGCCCACACGGGGGTGGGGGAGCGGGGAGCGGGGCCCCGCCCACAACGGGACGGCACCGTACCCGCTCACGTCGTCCTCGCCCACCACGCCCCCGGGCCCACCCTCGTCCTCCGGGTCGACCAGCTGCCCCCCGGCGCACTCGGGCTCGGCTCCGAGCTCGGCCACCTTCGGCGGGCCCTCGCCGCGACTCCCTACGCGCACCTCAACAAGATCGCGCTCTATCGGCCTTCGGGTCCTCACCGCCTCGACTACCGCTTCGTCCAGGCCCTCCCCGGCCACGGCCCCGGCGGGTTCGACTTCCGGGCCGGGTGCGGGCATTCGCTGCTCGCCTGTGTCGTGGCCCAGGGGGGAGGCGGGGCGACCGTGCGGGCGGTCACGACCGGAGACACCGTGTGGTGCCGCCAGGGTGCCGACGGGGCGTACACGCTGGAGTTCCGGGGAGCCCCCGACGCGCCCGGCACCCTGCCCACCGGCCGGCCCGTCGACGTACTCGACGGCGTGCCCGTGACGCTCGTGCGGTACGGGAATCCGTACGTCCTCGTCGACGCCCGCCACCTCCCGCCGACAGGTCGGGAACAGGCCCTGCTGGCGCTGCGCGCCCGTGCCGCCCGTCTCCTCGGGTACGCGCCGCACTCGCCGCTCCCCAAGATCGCCGTGTTCCGGCAGACGGCCGACGGAGGAATCACCGCCCGGGCGCTGACCGTGGGGGGCTGGCATCCGCGGCTGGCGCTGACCGGGGCCGCCGCCTTCGCCGCGGCCGGGGCGATCGAAGGGACCGTCGTCCGAGGCCCGGTGACCCGGATCGGGACGCCCGGCGGGCCGGTGCGGGTCTCGGTCACGGCCACCACCGTGCGGGTCCACGACAAGCGCGCCCATGTCCTCGCGCGGCTCGAACTCCCCTGGCGTATCCACGCAAAGGCGTGAACGCGCACCCCTCCGGCCAGGGCTTTCGCCTTTCGCCTCTGCCACGCTGAAGGGCGAGACGACCAGCCACAGCGCAACCAGCCACAGCGCAAGCCGTTCCCGTTCCCGTTCCCGTGCCGTATCCGTGGGGAGAGCAGACACACATGAAATTCGAGAATCTGCGTGTCGTCGTGACCGGGGCGAGCCGTTACTTCGGCCGCGCGCTCGCCGTCGGATTCGCCCATCTCGGGGCCGAGGTCTACGTGTCGGCCCGCACCGTCGAGGCCGCCGAACGGACCAGAACCGAGGTCATGGGCTCGGCCCGCGACCGTATCCACGCCTTCGGCTGCGACCTGAGCCGGCCGGCCGAGATCCGGGAGTTCGCGGCCCGGGTCGGCGAGCGCACCGACCGGGTGGACCTGCTGGTCAACAACGGGGCGCGCTGGCTGGACGGGATGGACCTGGAGGCGGCGAGCGACGACCAGATCGTGGAGACGATCGAGTCGACGGCCGGCGGCACGGTCCTGATGGTGAAGCACTTCCTGCCGCTGCTGCGCGGCTCGTTGCGGCCCGACATCGTGAACATGGTCGCGGTGCGCGACGCGGAGGGCGCCTCGGCCGCCGCGGCCGGCGCCGCGCACGAGGCGTTCTGGGCGGCGAAGAGCGCCCAGGCCGGATTCGCCGACATTCTCTCCCGCCGGCTCCGCCCCTCCGGCGTCCGCGTCTTCTCCCTCTTCCCGCCGGACTTCTCGACCTCCGACCCGCGCCACGCGGAATGGGACGGCGCCGATCCGGACGGAATCGCGCCCGACGAGAAGCTGACGACCCAGGCGCTCTTCGAATGCATCGTCTACGCCGTCGAGCAGCCCCGCGACTGCTTCATCCGCTCCTTCCATTTCGAACCTCGCTGACCGCGTCAAGGAGGTCCCATGAACACGCCCGTCTGGATCACCGCGACTCCTCCGGCCACCCACGGCGAACTGCACATCGGCCATCTGGCGGGACCGTACGTCGCGGCCGACGTCCTCACCCGCTTCCTGCGGGCCGAGGGCGAGCCCGTCCGCTTCACCACCGGTACCGCCGACCACGCCAGCTCGGTGGAGGTCAGAGCGCTGCGCCACAACCGCAAGCCCGAGGAGGTCGCCGAGGGCTACCGCGCCGCGATCACCGCGGACTGGCTGCGCTCGGGCGTCGCGTTCGACCACATCGTGAAGCCGCGCAAGGACCGCGGGTACGCGCGCTGGGTGCAGGACCTCTTCAGCCGGCTGTACGCGCAGGGGGTCATCGCCCCGCGCACCCGCCTCCTGCCGTACTGCGAGCCGTGCGAGCGCTGGCTGTACGGGGCGCACGTGACGGGCACCTGCCCGCACTGCGGGGCGTCGAGCGACGGCGGGATGTGTCACGAGTGCGCCCGGCCGAACGACGACGGGGACCTGATCGCGCCGCGCTGCTCGATGTGCGACACCCCGGCGCTCGCCCGCCGCTGCCGGCGCCTGTACGTGCCCCTGGAGCCGTTCCGCGACCAGCTGTCCGACTACTGGGCGATGGTCGAACTCCCGCCTCGGCTCGCCGCGTTGTGCGAGTCGCTGGTGGAGGACGGGCTGCCGGACATCGCCGTCGGGCATCCGGCGGAGTGGGGGCTCGACGTGCCCGTGGAGGGCTTCCCGGAGCACCGGATCGACGCCTGCTTCGAGGCGGCGGCGATGCACCTCTTCGGCTACGACCCCAAGGGCCCGCTGCCGCGCCGCACCATCCACTTCTGCGGCTTCGGGCACTCCTTCTGCCATGCCGTGCTGCTGCCGGTGCTGCTGCTCGCGCAGGACATCAAGCTGCCGCAGGAGTTCAACGTCAACGAGTCGTACGTGGTGGAGGAGGGCGTCCACGAGGGCAATGTGTGGGCGCTCGACCTGCTCACCGAGTACGGCTCCGACACCCTGCGCCGGCACGTCCTGCAGGCGCGGCCGACCGGCCGCCGCACCGTGCACCAGCGCGACCGGCTGGCCGCCGCCCGGCAGGAGCTGGACGAGAACTGGAACAGCTGGCTGTCCCGGCTGTTCGCGGCCGTCCGCGAGGAGTGCGACGGGGTGGCGCCGCAGGCCATGCCCGGCGGCACCGGCTGGGCGATCCTGGAGCGCCGGCTGCACCGGGGCGTGGACGACCTGCGCGAGGCGTACGGGCCGGACGCCTTCGACCCGCGGCGGGCGGTGGCCGTGCTCGACGAGATGGTCCGCTCGGTCGCCGACTTCGGCTACGTCAACGCGCACGAGCGCTGCCGGCCGACCACCAACTGCCGTCATCTGCCCGTGCTGGCCGCACAGTTGGCGGTTGCATCGGCCCTCGCCGCCTGGGCGCGGCCGGCGATGCCGGAGGGCGCGGACCGGCTCGCGGCGGCGCTCCAGGTGGAGCCGGGGCGGCCGGTGGACTGGTCGGCGCTGATCGCTCCGCTGCCGGGGACGCGGCTCGCGCCGCCGTCCGGTCCGGTCTTCGGGTTCTGAGCCCCCATCCGTACGGACCCGAACCCGCACTCCCTCCCGAACCCGTACCCGTACCCCCTCCCGTACCCGTACCCCCTCCCGCACCCGTACAGCTCCTCACTTCTAAGCCCCTAAGAAGTCACGTACTTGCCCCAAGGAACAGATATCCCCTCCCCTGCCGCGTGACCGTGCGCGCCACGCGCGGGGGCACGCGGCCCTCCCCACAGGAGCCCCTCGTGTCCCTGCGCGTCGCCATGCTCAGCGTCCACACCTCCCCGCTCCACCAGCCCGGAACCGGGGACGCCGGCGGGATGAACGTCTACATGGTCGAGCTGTCCCGTGCCCTGGCCGAACAGGGCGTCGAGGTCGACCTGTTCACCCGCTGCCGCGGGGAGGGCCTGCCCGGTCTGGTCGACCTGGAGCCCGGCATCCGGGTCCGGCACCTGCCGGCCGGGCCGCGCCGGCCGCTGCCGAAGGAGGCCATGCCCGATCTGGTCGTGCCCTTCTCGCTCGCCCTGCTGAAGGAGGGCCGAAGGTGCGGCCGCCCCTACGACCTGGTCCACTCGCACTACTGGCTGTCCGGGCAGGCCGGGCGGATCGCCTCGTTCGGCTGGGGGATACCGCTGGTGCACACCGCGCACACCCTCGCCCTGGTGAAGAACGCGCACCTCGCGGACGGTGACACCCCGGAGCCCGAGCTGCGGATCCGCGGCGAGCACCAGGTGGTGGAGGACGCCGACCGGCTGATCGCGAACACGGGCGACGAGGCGGAGGCGCTGCGCACGCTGTACGGGGCGGATCCGGCGCGCACGGAGGTGGTACGGCCCGGGGTGGACCTGCGCACCTTCGCCCCCGCTCACGGCAGGGCGGCCGCCCGCGCGCGCCTCGGGCTGCCGGCGGACGCGTTCGTGCCGTTGTACGCGGGGCGGATCCAGCCGCTGAAGGGCCCGGACGTGCTGGTCCGGGCGGTGGCGGAACTGCTCGGCATGGCTCCGGAGTTGCGCCGAAGGCTGCTCGTACCCGTCGTGGGCGGGCACTCGGGGGCGACCGAGCAGGGCTCGGTGTGGCGGCTCGCGGCGGAACTCGGTGTGGACGACGTCCTGAGGCCCTGCCCGCCGGTGCCGCAGGAGCGGCTCGCGGACTACTACCGGGCGGCGGACGTGCTCGTCGTGCCCTCGCGCTCGGAGTCGTTCGGCCTGGTGGCCCTGGAGGCGCAGGCCTGCGGGACGCCGGTGCTCGCTGCGGCGGTCGGCGGGCTGCCGACGGCGGTGTGGGACGGGGTGTCGGGGCTGCTCGTACGGGGGCACGATCCGGTCGAGTACGCGCGGCGGCTGCTGTGGCTGGTCCGCAACCCCGAGGCGCGGGTCACGATGGGGGAGGCGGCGGCCCGGCATGCCCGGGGGATGAGCTGGCGGACCTCCGCCACGCGGACGATCGACGTCTACGAGGACGCGGCGGCCCGGGTGGGGCAAGGGCGGCGGCACGCCCCTGCCCCGGCGGCCTCTCTCTCCTGGAGGAACGAGAAGGCCGTAGCACGAGTCTAGCATCTCTTTTGGTTCGACCAAAGGTTAGGGGCGGCCAGGATGCGCCAATTCCGTTCCCGCAATGGCGGATTGACGCACTCACGCCATGGCGAGTCCACGCATGGAGAATCCCTGGATTCGCCCTGGAGCGGCCGACAGAATGGAGATGTCTTCAGGGAGCGCCCGGCGGCACGGGCCCCCAGAAGCCGGAATTCACATTCCAACTCCTGGAGGAATCATGAACAAGACCATCCGTCAGTTCGCCCTCGCCCTGGTCGCCTGCCTCGCCGTCGCGGGTGGTGCGACGATCGCCGCCACCAGCAGCGACTCCGGCGCCACCCACCAGCCCGCGTCGGCCGGCGACGAGTGGCCGGTTCCGCCCGCCACCTCCGCGCCCATCAACTGACGCATATTCCCGGGGGAATTCCCCTGGCAATTGCACCGGAATTTTCAGGCCCCGCGATCGTCCTGCCACGATCGCGGGGCTTTTCGTGCCCGCTCGGTCCCCTCAGTCGAGCCAGCCCAGGCGCACCGCGCGCACCCCGGCCTCGAATCGGCTCGACGCCCCCAATTCCTGCATGAGTTCCGAGAGCATGCGGCTCACGGTGCGCAGCGAGACGCCGAGGTTCCGGGCGATCTTCTCGTCCTTCATGCCGGTGGCGAGCATGCGCAGGGCCGCCTGCTGCTGCTCTGACAGGCCGTCCCCGCCCCGCTCCGGCACCACGTCGTCACCGTACGGGGTGGCCGCGTGCCAGCAGTGCTCGTACAGGTTCAGGAACGAGCGGACGAGCAGCCGTCCGCGGGCGAGGATCGCGCCCTCGCGCGGGGTGGCCGGGTGCAGCGGCACCAGCGCGAACTGCTCGTCGGAGATCACCATGTTGAGCGGGATGGTCGGCGCGATGCGGATCTCGACGCCCAGCTCGACCCGGCGGTTCAGCAGCTCGGCGACCTCCGGACGGGCCGCGTCGTTGCTGTGGTAGATGCCCCGGACCCGCACCCCGTGGTCCAGCTTGCGGCGGTCCCGCTCCAGGAGCCGCTCGGGCACCTGCCGGGTCGGGCCGCTCGGGTACATCGCGCAGGAGGCCTCCCGGGTGACGTCGTTGAAGTCCTCCAGGGCCTGCTGGATGCGCCGGTAGTCGGTGATCGCCTCGACCGCGATCTCGGACCGGGTCAGCGAACCGGGCCGCAGGAAGCTGCCGGCCAGTGTCTCCAGGGTGCTGTAGGCCTGGTCGGCCTCGGCCAGATGCTCCCGCAGCCGGGCCCGCTCGCGGTCGAGGACCCGCAGCAGCGCGATCTCCGGGTCGACCGAGGCGACCGTGTCGCCGTTCGGCTGCCACGCGGCGTCGTGGAGGTCGGCGTTGGAGGCGTGTGCGCTCGTGGTGGGCACGATCAGGCCGAGGGCGATCAGTTCGGCCCGACATCGCTCGTACTCCTCGCCGGTCAGCCCGAGTTCGGAGGTCGCCTCGGCGAAGTCGGACACGCCGCGCCGGCGTAACTCCTGGTAGACGGAGACGAGTCGGCTCTGCCGCGCGGAGTCCGGGCGGCGGGCGTGGTCGGCGTGATCGGGCTGGTCGGCGTGATCGGGCTGGTGGGCGGGCACGGCGCCGCCGGTCGTGGCGCCGCTCGTGGTGTCGTCGGTCGCAGCCATGGCGCGTCTTCCCCCTCGTCGTCGTGGTTCCACCGTCGGAATCGTCAGGCTATGTGCCGCGCGCGGGCGCCAGTCGGCGTCGTCGGCGTCGCCGCGGGGGGAGCGGGCGGAACGAGGGGGGTGGGCGGGGCGGGGTTCCGGGGCCGAGGGCGGTTCGGGCGTGCGGGTGTCCGCCGTGGTCATGCCGTCCCCCTCGTCGTCGACTCGGCCTTCCGGTCCGTCCACGCCGTGTTCGCCTGCGCTGTGGTGTCTGTGCTCGCCTGCGTCCTCGTGAGCAGGCTACGTCGTGTGCTCGTACGGTTCGCCGTCGAGGAGGCCGAGCCGGGCGGCCTTCACACCGGCCTCGAAACGGCTCGCGGCGTCGAGTTCCTGCATGACCTCGGAGATGAGGCGGCTGACCGTGCGCAGTGAGACGCCCAGGTTGCGGGCCACCTGCTCGTCCTTGATGCCGGAGGCGAGCATCCGCAGGGCGGCGCGCTGCTGTTCGGAGAGGCCGTCGCCGCCCGGCTCGGCCGGTTCCTCGTGGCCGTACGGGGTGGCGGCGTGCCAGCAGTAGTCGTAGAGGGCGCGGTAGGAGCGCACGAGGCCCGGGCCGCGGGCCAGGATGACGGCCGAGTCCGGGTCGTGCGGATCGGTGGGCAGCAGGGCGAAGTTCTCGTCGGCGAGGACCATGTTCATGGGGACGACGGCGGACAGGCGCACCTCGACGCCGAGCGCGGTCCGCTCGGCGAGGTGCTGCACCATCTCCGGGACCTGGCCCACCCGATGGCTGTACATGGCCTGGACGAGCACGCCGCGGGTCACCCGGTCGCGGTCCCGGGCCAGTTCGAGGGACATCTCCTCGCGGCGCACGGATCCGGTGTGCATGGAATGGACGGAGGTTCGCACCGTGTTCGTCAGGTCGGCCAGTTCCCGGCCGATTCTGGCCGGATCCTCCACGATCTCGACCTCGACCTCGGAGCCGGGCTCCATGCCGGCCCGCAGGAACGGTCCGGCGAGGGTCTCCAGGGTGGTGTGCGCGCGGTTGGTCTCGGCGAGCCGGCTCTCCAGGCGCTCGCGCTCGTGCTGGAGGAGGCGGAGCAGGGCGACGTCGGGGGCGACGACGGCGGGAGCGGCGGCGGAGGTCTCGCATCCGGCTTCGCCCCGGGTGCCGTCCTTCGTCCCGTCGATCAGGCCGAGGGCGACCAACTCCTCGTGGCAGCGGTCGCGTTCGGCCTGGGTGAGGTCCAGGCGGTTCGCCGCGTCGTCGAGGGACTCGCCGGTCGTGCTGCGCAACTCCTGGTAGAGCGCGAGGGTCTGCTCGTTCCCCGTACGCGCTCCGGCGGCGTTTTTGGACACGACGCAGCAGACTCCCCTCGGATCGCGCGGATCCTGTTGAAACGCCCCGCTAGACCCTGCCACAGAATCGAACGGGTCGCATGGTGTTCCCGTGCTTTCAGCGCGCGGGGGCGGTGTCCTCGGAGGCGGTCCGGCAGTCGGGGCAGACGCCCTTGAAGACCACCTCGGCGTCGCTGACCTTCCACTCGGGCAGGCTGCCGCGCGGCGGGGCGGGGGCGGTGGCCGCCACGTTCTCCACGCGGCCGCACGTCAGGCACAGGGCGTGCTGGTGTGCGGGGCCGGAGATCTCGAAGACGGCGGGCAGGCCCGGGCGGTCGAACTTGCTGACCAGGCCGGTCTCCTGGAAGTGCCGCAGCATCTCGTAGACGGCCTGGCTGGTGAGGGTGCCGAGGCGCTCGCGGGCGGTCGCGGTGATCGCCTCCACGTCGAGATGGCCGCCGGCGGCGAGCACCGTGAGCACCTCCAGGCGCGGACCGGTGACCCGCAGGCCGACGTCGCGCAGGCGCTGGATCACCGCCTCGCGGCCCTTCAGCTCTTCCACGACTGCCATCTTCTCCGCCCGCCGCCTGCCATCCGGACCGCTGCCCGGCCGCTATCTGGTCGACCCAAACCTTTGTGGGCATCGTACCTCTTGGCGACCCTTGTCGTCAGTCGTCAGTCGTCAGTCGTCAGTCGTCAGTCGTCGGTACGGCAGACCAGCAGCACGCTCTCGGTCCGGTCGTCGATGCGGTGCCGGCGGCGGCCCTCGATGTGCAGGCCGGCGGAGTGCAGTTCGGCGGCCAGGCGCTCGCCGTCCACGATCCACTTGTCCGTGCTGAGCACGACCCGCTCGGTCGACAGCTTCCCGGTACGGGCCGAGTAGTAGGTGATCCGCTCGCTCATCGTGCGCAGGTCGAAGGTCTGCCGGGCCACCACCCACTCGTCGATGCCGTCGAACCGCGGCACCTGGAAGGCCCAGGTGCGCTGCGGCTCGGCGACCAGGCCGGGCGCCAGGTGGGCCGTGTAGTCGAGCGCGAGCGCTCCGCCCGCCCCCAGGTGCGAGGCGATCTCGCGCAGCAGCCGGGGCCGTGCCTGCGGCGGTACGGCGGAGACCATCGCGCCGGCGAGCAGCGCGAGCCGGTAGTCGCCGTCGAGCCGCAGCTCCGTGAGGTCGGCCCGGGTGGTCACGATGAGCCCGGCGACCTGCGGACCGATGCGTCGGGCCCAGTTCTCGAGGCGTTCCAGGGCGGGGCCGTCCCGGTCCACGGCCTCCACGGCGAAGCCGTGCCGGGCGAAGGGGACGGCGAGCCGTCCGGCGCCGGAGCCGAGATCGAGAACGGGGCCGCCGGTGGACCGGGCGAGACCGAGGTACCGGACGATGTCGGCGCTGTGCGGGCCGAGGAGCGCGTCGTGGAGCCAGACCGAGTCCTCGTCGCCGGGGGAGACGGATTCCAGTCCGGGAAGGGTGTCGGACGGGAGCCGGATCCCGGCGCCGGGGGCGGGCAGGTCGTATCGGGACGGCCGGACCGGCGCGAGCGGTGCGGGCACAGGCACGACGGGCAGGGAAGTGCCGCTCGATGTGTGCATCGCTCCTCCAGGGGCTCGCTCGGTCCGTGCCGTCCGGGCAGGGCACCCGTGCCGCCGGGGCCGCGCCGCTGGGCTCCATCCTGACCTGCGGCGGATGGCCGGTTCCAGCGGATCCGGGGGCGTGAACACGCGATGGCGTGTGTCTGCCACGGGGGCGCGCGGAGGAGCCGTACGAGCCGCGGAGCCGTATCCGGGCTCGGAGCGGGCGGCTCGGAGTGAGCGGCTGGGAGCGGGTGGCTCAGAGCGGGCGGCTCCGGCGGGTCGTGCCGTCGAGTGCCACGAAGCCGCTGTGCTCGTAGAAGGGGAGCGCGGGGTCGGGGTCGGCGGGGAGCGTAAGGCGTTGTTCGGTGGCGCCGTAGGCCCGCATCCGCCCGCTGGTCGCGGCGAGCAGGGCCGTACCGATGCCGGCGCGGCGGGCGCCGGGCAGGACCGCGAGCGCGTACAGCTCGCCCTCGCCCGGTACGGGCACGCCGCCGGCCACCGCGCCGAGCAGGGCGCCGTCCGGTGCCGCCGCCACCAGCCAGCCGAGCCAGCCGGGCGCACCGCCGGGAATTTCAATTTCCGCGCGGATACGGGGGAGTGCGCATTGCGCGGACACGAGCCGTCGGGTGGGGATTTCGCCGAGTATTTCTGCGTAACTGTCCCGAATGCACTCCGCAAGCAGCCTGGATATCGTCGTCGCGTCGGCGGCTTCCGCCGCCCGCACGTCCGCCAGCTGCATTGGTTCGTACCCTTCGACGTGCCGAGCTGAACGCCAACGTACCCACAATAGCCGGGAATTCACACGGAGTGTGACCGATGTGAAATCTACGAATTCCCTTAGTAATTAATTCGGGAAGGAACAGCAGGCGATGATCAGCGGGGCGGCCGCCAGGCCGGCCGCCGCGATCGTCGCGAGGCCGCGCAGCACCGGGTGCCCGGCGCTGTGCGGGGTGAGGATGCGCCGCATGCGCAGCGCGGCCGAGGGGCCGCCCGCGCCGAAGGCCTGTCGGGGTGCCCGTCCCGAGGCCAGCGCGTACAGCGCGGTGGCCAGCGCGTCGCGCGAGCAACGGCGCAACGCCCGGTCGTCCGCGGCCATTTCGAGCAGCAGAGGTACGGCGGTGCCGCCGTGCCGGGCCAGCGGCAGATGCCGGAACACCGCCGCGAACGCCTCCGCCGCCGCGACCAGGAGGTGGTGCCGGCCCGCGATGTGTGCCCGCTCGTGCGCGAGGGCGGCGGCCAACTGCGGGCCGGTGAGGGTGTCCAGGGCGCCGGAGGAGACCACGACGCGGCGCGAGCGGCCGGGCAGGCAGTAGACGACCGGCCGTTCGTGCTCCAGGACCGTGACGCCGAGCCCCGCGTCGTAACGCCCCACCAGGCGCAGCGTCTCGGCGTGCCGGCAGCGCTGCCGGCGGGCCCGCAGCAGGACCCGTACGAAGCCGGTGGCCGGGACGGCGAACACGGCGAGAGCGATGCCGAGGGAGGCGTACTCGACGGCGGTGAACTCCTGGAACTCCCCGGCGGTCGGCAGCCGGAGCGCGAACAGCGCGTCGCTGAGCCGGTGGCCGGTCGTGCTCGGCAGGATCAGCTGGGCGGGCAGCAGCGCGGCCGAGCCGGTGAACAGCGCGCCGCTCGCCACCCACACCGCGAGCGCGAGTCGCGGCACCTGCTGCGCCCAGCGGGCCCGTACGAGCAGCCACGGGACGAGGAAGCCCGTACAGAGGAGAAGGCCGAGCGGCGGCAGGGTGTGGTGGTTCATCCGTCCACGCCCTGGGTGCGGCGGGCGGTGCGCAGTGCCGTGTCGAGGGCCGCCATGTCCTCGTCGGAGATGGTCTCCACGAAGCGCAGCAGCGCCGCCGGCCGGTCCTGGCTGTCGCCGAGCGCGTCCTGCATGAGCCCGGCGGTGTACTCCTCGCGGCTGCGCACCGGTTCGTACAGCCAGGCCCGGCCCGACTTCTCGCGGCGCAGCCAGCCCTTGCGGTGGAGTATGTCCGCGACGGTCATCACCGTCGTGTAGGCGACCCGGCGCCCCAGATTGATGTCGTCCACGATCTCGCGGACCGTGGCGGGCCGCTGCCAGGCCCACAGCCGGTCCATGATCTCGGCCTCCAGCTCTCCCAGCCGGCGCACGTGCATCCCCTCCCCGCTCCGGGCGGCTCATCGTACGGGCCGCCTCACCCGCTCAGGTATACCCCCCAGGGGTACGATGGCGAGATGACGACCCTCATGAACGGCCTCATGAAGAGCCGCCCCTGCGCGAAGGTCTGCGTCCCCGGACTGCCGGGCTCGGCGGAACTGGTGGTGCTCCGCCAGGTGCTCGGCCTGTGTCTCAGGCTGAGCGTCCGTCTGACCGCTGACTGCCCTTCGCACAAGGGCGGCTGACTCTTTTCTGTTGTCTTGTCGCACGCTCAGTGCGTCAGGTCCGGATCAGGTCGGGATCAGGTCCGGATCAGGTCCGGATCAGGCGCGCGATCGCCTTCGACGCCTCGCCGACCTTGACCCTGGCCTGGTCCCCGCCGGCCTCGATGGCCTCCGTGACGCAGCAGCTGAGGTGCTCGTCGAGGAGGGCCACGGCGCAGGACTGGAGGGCCGCGTTGATCGCGGAGACCTGGGTCAGGACGTCGATGCAGTAGACGTCCTCGTCGACCATCCGCTGCACCCCCCGGACCTGTCCCTCGATGCGCCGGAGGCGTCTGATGATGTCTTCCTTCTGCTGTGCGTAACCGGCCACGGCCGTCTCCCGTCAGAGCGTCGCATCACTTGTCGGCGGCCTGGAAACCGCGCAGGCGCAGGCTGTTGCCCACCACGAAGACCGAGGAGAAGGCCATGGCCGCGCCCGCGATCATCGGGTTGAGCAGTCCGGCCGCGGCGAGCGGCAGGGCGGCCACGTTGTAGGCGAAGGCCCAGAAGAGGTTCGAGCGGATGGTGCCGAGGGTCTTGCGGGAGAGCCGGATGGCGTCGGCCGCGGCCCGCAGGTCGCCCCGTACGAGGGTCAGGTCGCCGGCCTCGATGGCCGCGTCCGTACCGGTGCCCATCGCCAGGCCCAGGTCGGCCTGGGCGAGCGCGGCGGCGTCGTTGACGCCGTCGCCGACCATGGCGACCGAACGGCCCTCGCCCTGAAGCTTCTTGACGAC
Organism: Streptomyces sp. NPDC051909; assembly: GCF_040681095.1. Taxonomy (NCBI): domain Bacteria; kingdom Bacillati; phylum Actinomycetota; class Actinomycetes; order Kitasatosporales; family Streptomycetaceae; genus Streptomyces; species Streptomyces sp. NPDC051909. The sequence goes on from NZ_JBFAYA010000001.1 coordinate 30,208, forward strand.
GTCGACCTTGTCCTGCGGCATGACCTCGGCGATCACCTCGTCGATGCCCACCTCGGCGGCGACGGCCTCGGCGACCGCCTTGTTGTCGCCGGTGAGGAGGATCGGGGTGAGGCCGAGCGCGCGGAGCCGCTTGACGGCCTCGGCGCTGGTCTCCTTGATGGCGTCGGCGACCTCCAGGACAGCGCGGGCCTGGCCGTCCCAGGCGACCGCGATGGCGGTCTTGCCGGCGGCCTCGGCGGCCTCCTTGGCGGCCCGGAGGGAGGGGGTGAGCTCCATGGCCCACTCCTGGAGCAGCTTCTCGCGGCCGACGAGTACGGCGTGGCCGTCGACGACGCCCTGGACGCCGAGCCCGGGGATGTTGGCGAAGTCCTCGGGGGTCGGCAGGGTGCCGACCTTGGCGGCGGCGCCGGTGGCGACGGCCTGGGCGATCGGGTGCTCGGAGGAGTGCTCCAGGGCGCCGGCGAGACGCAGCACGTCGGTCTCGTCCGTACCGGCGGCGGTGTGGACCTTGATGAGGGTCATCCGGCCGGTGGTGACGGTGCCGGTCTTGTCCAGGACGATGGTGTCGACCTTGCGGGTGGTCTCCAGGACCTCGGGGCCCTTGATCAGGATGCCGAGCTGGGCGCCGCGGCCGGTGCCGACCATGAGGGCGGTCGGGGTGGCGAGGCCCAGGGCGCAGGGGCAGGCGATGATCAGCACGGCGACGGCGGCGGTGAAGGCGGCGGTGAGGCCCTGCCCGGTGCCGAGCCAGAAGCCGAGGGTGCCGAGCGAGAGCGCGATGACGATCGGCACGAACACGGCGGAGATCTTGTCGGCGAGGCGCTGGGCGGCGGCCTTGCCGTTCTGGGCGTCCTCGACGAGCTTGGCCATGCGGGCGAGCTGGGTGTCGGAGCCGACGCGGGTGGCCTCGACGACCAGGCGGCCGCCGGCGTTCAGGGTGGCGCCGGTGACGGCGTCGCCGGCGGAGACCTCGACCGGCACGGACTCGCCGGTGAGCATGGAGGCGTCGACGGCGGAGGAGCCCTCGACGACGATGCCGTCGGTGGCGATCTTCTCGCCGGGGCGGACCAGGAAGCGCATCCCGACCTGGAGTTCGGCGGTCGGCATGGTGATCTCGCGGCCGTCCTTGATGACGGTGACTTCCTTCGCGCCCAGCTGCATCAGCGCCTTGAGCGCGGCGCCCGCCTTGCGCTTCGAGCGGGCCTCGAAGTAGCGGCCGGCCAGGATGAAGGCGGTGACGCCGGCCGCGGCCTCCAGGTAGATGTTCCCGGCGCCGTCGGTGCGGGCGATGGTGAACTCGAACGGGTGCGTCATGCCGGGGGTGCCGGCGGTGCCGAAGAACAGCGCCCACAGCGACCACAGGAACGCGGCGATGGTGCCGACCGAGATCAGCGTGTCCATCGTGGCGGCGCCGTGCTTGGCGTTGGTCCAGGCGGCCCGGTGGAAGGGCCAGGCGGCGTAGACGACGACCGGCGCGGCGAGCGTGAGGCTCAGCCACTGCCAGTACTCGATCTGCAGGGCGGGGACCATCGCCATGGCGATGACGGGTACGGCGAGGGCGACGGCGGTGATCAGGCGCTGCTTCAGCGGCCGCAGCTCGGCGTCGGCCTTCTCCTCGTCGGTGGGGCCGTCGGCGGCGCCGGGGGTCTCGGCCCTCGGCGGCTCGGGCTCCTGGGCGGTGTAGCCGGTGGCCTCGACGGTGGCGATGAGGTCGGCGACGGCGATGTCGGCGTCGAACGTGACCTTCGCCTTCTCGGTCGCGTAGTTGACGGTGGCCTCGACCCCGTCCATGCGGTTGAGCTTCTTCTCGATCCGGGCCGCGCACGAGGCGCAGGTCATGCCGCCGATGGCGAGCTCGACCTGGGCGGTGCCCGGAGTGGTCGTGGTCATTTCCTGCTCCTCTTTTCTGGAGGCTCGGTTCTCCTCCGGGCGCTTCGAGCCCTTCGGTTCACTCGCCTTCGTGCGGCACGCGCCGTGACGCCGTGACGCCGTGACGCCGTGGCGCGGGTTCGGGGGCCGGGGCCCGGGCGTGGTGGGCGAGCCCCGGCGGCCGGTGGGCGCGGTCGGCGCCGGTCGAGCCGGTCGGTCAGGCGCGGCCGGTCAGCTCGTAGCCGGCGTCGTCGACCGCCGCGGCGATGGCGGCGTCGTCGGGCGCGCCGCCGGTGGTGACGGTCACCAGGCCGCCGGCCACGTCGACATCCACGGAGATGACGCCGTCGAGCGCGCTGACGGAGGTGGTGATGGCGGTCTTGCAGTGGCCGCAGGTCATGCCGGTGACGGCGTAGACCGTGGTGGTGGCGTCGGCGACGGCGGTGGCCGTGGTCGCCTCGGCGGCGTTGGTGTGGCAGCTGTTGTCGGGGGTGCAGCAGGAACCCATGTCGTCCTCCGTCGATCGATGTCGGATACCCTCGGGGGGTATCGGTGTGAGTCCATGTATACCCCCCTCCCGTATCCCGTGCAAGTGTGGATCGACGTGACTTTGATACCCCCCAGGGGTATGGTGAAGTGCGTTGAAGGGCATCGGAGCCACCCCATGTGCAGGAGATACGGGAGAGCAGCCATGAACACCGGAGTGAAGATCACCGCCTTTGCCGCCGCGCTCGCCGCGACCTTCGGGACCGCGTACGGGGTCGGCAAGGGCGTCGGACCGGTCGACGAGCCGAAGAAGGCCGAGCACAGCGGGCATGCCGAGCACAGCGGGCACGCGGAGGCGGCGCCGCAGGAGTCGTCGAAGAAACAGGGAGGTGGCCACGCGGGTCACGAGGCCGGCGCGGCGAACGCGCCCGCCGCCGGCGGCCTCCAGGTCTCCGAGGGCGGCTACACCCTCGCCCTCGACACGCCGACCCCGGCCGCCGGCCGCAGCACCCTGAAGTTCTCCATCAAGGACGCGAACGGCAGGAAGGTCACCGCGTTCACCACGGAGCACGGCAAGGAACTGCACTTCATCGTCGCCTCGCGTGACCTCACCGTCTTCCGCCACCTGCACCCGGTGAAGGCCGCCGACGGCACCTGGTCGGTGGACGCGGACCTGCCGGTGGCGGGCGCGTACAAGGCGTTCGCCGACTTCAAGCCCGCCGCGGCGGGTGCGAAGGGGGTCACGCTCGGCGTGGACCTGTCCGTGCCCGGCGCGTACGCCCCGAAGCCCATGCCGCCGGTGGCCCCGGCCGCCGACGTCGACGGCTACCAGGTGCGCCTCGGCGGCACCCTCGACCCGGGCAGGGCGGGCGAGCTGCGGCTGACCGTCACCAAGGCGGGCAGGCCGGTGACGGACCTGGAGCCGTACCTCGGCGCCTACGGTCACCTGGTCGCGCTGCGCGAGGGCGACCTCGCCTACCTGCACGTCCACCCGAACGAGGGCGGCCCCGGCCCCGACGTCTCCTTCACCGCGACCGCGCCGAGCTCCGGCACGTACCGCCTCTTCCTCGACTTCCAGCACGAGGGGAAGGTCCGTACGGCGGCCTTCACCGTACGGGCGGGGAGCGCGGGTGCCGTTCCGTCGGTGCCGTCCGAGGCGGGACACGGTGCGGGCGGCCACTCCCACGGCTAGTCTGGTCTCGAACATTGGACTAGACCTGTAGGCGTGCGAGCGGTGGAGGAACGGACTCGATGAGCAACCGTGCAGTGCTGGAGGTGATCGCCCTCGACGAGGAGGACGCGGTCGCTGCCCAGGCCGGTGGGGCGGACCGTCTCGAGCTGGTCACCGACATGGCGGCGGACGGGCTCACCCCGTCCACGACCGGCTTCGCGGCGATCCGCGCCGCGGTGGACATCCCGCTGCGCGTGATGCTCAGACTGACGGACGGGTTCGAGGCGGGCGACGCCGGGCAGGTGGACGCGCTCGTACGCCGGGCCGCCGAGCTCCGCGAGGCGGGCGCGACCGAGTTCGTCCTCGGCTTCCTCACCCCCGACGGCGAACCGGACCTGGTCGCGGTCGAGCGGCTGCTCACCGTCATCGACGGCTGCCGCTGGACCTTCCACCGGGCCGTCGACCGGGCCGCCGACCGCGACGCGCTGCGCAAGCAGCTCGCGGACCTGCCCGGCCTCGACACGTACCTCACGGCGGGCGCGGCCACCGGCGTCGACGACGGCCTCGCCACCCTCAAGGCCGAGGCCGCCCGCTCCGGCTCCGGAGACCCCGGCTACGAGCCGCAGATCCTCGTCGGCGGCGGCCTCCGCCTCGACCACCTCCCCGAGCTGCGCGCCGCCGGCCTCGACGCCTTCCACATCGGCGGCGCGGCCCGCCCCCGCGGCTGGACGGCCCCGGTCTCGGCGGACGCGGTACGGGAGTGGCGCGCGGCCCTGGACGCGTAGGCGACACGGACCCCGGACGGAAGCAGCCCCAGGTCATCGACCTGGGGCTGGGCAGCAGGAAGCCGTCCTCGGCGCCGCACTCACCTGCTGGAGGAAGCTCGTCGCGTGACGCTCTCACGCAGGAAGGTCTCAAGGCGTTCGGCGAAGCCCGGTGCCGCGGCGACGAAGTGACCGGCGCCTGGATGCACGGTGCGCTCGCCACCGAGCGCGCCCGCGAGAGCGTCGCAGATCCGCTCGTGTGCGGCCGCGTGGTCTCCGGACGCGACGAGCACCGGGACGCCGGCGTCCCGGATCGCATCGAGCCGTGGGCGCGCCTCGCTGGTCGGCCGAGTACCGCGCGCCCGCCGAACGGCAGCGACCACGCCTTCGGGGAGCGGGCCGTCGCCGATGGACGCGCCCACGAGACCGAGGAACTCGCGCAGCTCGATCGGGTCCGCATCCATCCCGTGGGTGAGGACCGCATCGCCGATGCGTTCGAGCCGCGCCACCTCGGGATCGTCGGGGACAAGGTAGTTGAGCGGCGGCTCGATCAGGGTGAGCGAGCGCACGCTGCCCGCCGCCGCACCGGCCGCGGTCAACGTCCCGAGGACGCCGTAGGAGTGGGCGACGACGTGCGGGCGGCCGACGAGCAGCGGCGCCAGGTCCAGGGCGTCCACCTCGAAGTCCTGGCGCTCCCGCGGTGGCGGGCTCGGCGGGTAGCCACGGCGATGGACGTGGGCCAGTGTCCACCGATCGGCCAGCGGAGCGAGAGGGCCCCACGTCGTCCGCGGGCCCGCACCCCCGTGCACGAGCAGGACCTCGGGCCCGGAGCCATGGCGCACCACCACGATCTCGCTCACGAGGCGAGCGTAGCGGCGGTTCTCAGTCGCCGGTCGTGCCGTCCAGCATCTCGCGCAGGATGTCCAGATGGCCGTTGTGGCGGGCGGTCTCCTCGGTGAGGTGGAGCAGGATCCACCGCAGATCGACAGGGATCCCGTCGCGGCGGGCCCGCTCGGCCTTGTCGTCCAGGCCGCTCCCGGCGACCAGTTCGCGGTAGCGGGCGCTCTGTCCGGCGTACTCGTCGAGGAGCTGCGCGAGCGGGAAGTCCACGGCGATCCGCATCTCCCGGTCGGGGTCCTCCGCCGTCCACGGCCCCTGGTCCTCCTCGCCGAGGAAGACCACCTGGAACCAGTAGTACTCGACCCAGCGGAGGTGGTTCACCAACCCGCTCATGGTCATCAGCGGCGACCCCGGCAGGAGCGCCTTGCGGGCGTTCTCCTCGGAGAGGCCCTCGCACTTGGCGCGGACGGTGTCGCGGGCGTAGTCGAGAAACGTGGTGAGCTGCGTGCGCTCGTCCCACGCGGACGGCATGTCGTCGATTCTGGTCATCGGGCGAAGGGTCCCCGATGACCGCGCCCGGTGTCGAGGCGATTTACCGGCGGCTCAGGCCGCAGACCTGCACTCCGCGCACAGCGGATTGGCCTCGTAGGTTCTGATCGCCCGCTCGCAACCGTCACAGCTCACGAGGGGCGGGCGCGTCGACGATGGCGTCGGTGGTGCCGCCGGTGGTGCCGCCGGTGGTGCTTCGGCGGGCAGCGGCGGCGGCAGTTGGGCGGCCAGCCGGTAGGCGAGGAACCGGGCCGGGTGGTGAATGGGTACGTGCGCGGGCGGCAGGGCCGCGGTGAGCGTCCGCGTGATCTGCGCGCCGTCGATCCCGGCCGCGAGCCATCCGTCCACGGCGGGCGCCAGCCGCTCCACGTCGCGGCAGGACAGCAGCAGCCGGGAATCGACCGTCCGCAGCCGCGCGAGCACCGCGGCGGCGGGCCCGGAGGGCGGTGCCGACGGTGCCGAAGGCGGCGGCGGAGGCGGCGGGGGTGGCGGCGCTTCGGTCTGTACGGGGGCGGCGCCGGGCTTGTCGTACCAGACCAGCCGCGTGGCGAACCGCCCACCTCCGAGCGCCACCCGCCTCCGCTCCAAGTACCCCTCCTCCGCAAGCTCGTTGAGCGCCCGCCGGATCGAGATCTCGCCCTCGCGGAAGCGCAGCGTCAGCCGCTTCACCGACGCGTCGGCACCGTCCGGCAGCGACTGGATGTGCGCCCCGAGACCGATCGCGAGCCCTGAGAGCCTCGGATGCTGGAGGAGGTCGTTGCCCACGACCGTGAACCGTTCGCGGTGCCGGTGCCGTACGTGGATCACTCCTGAGCGTGGCGCGTCGGCGGGGATCTCGAACGGAGCGGGGGACGCGGACGTGGCCGCGTTAGACTGCGTAACAGCCATTGGGAAGGTCTCGACTTCCTGATCGGTAGGCCCTCGTCAGGATTGCCGTCCTGCCGGGGGCCGAGTTGCATATGCCGTTGTTGCGGCCGACCGTACCGCACCTGTCCGAGTTCCGGACAATCTGTCACCCGATCGTGTGAGCAGGCCGGTTGGGGGACGGAGGGGGTGGTTTGGAGGGTTCTCTCCCGCCGTCCTTTACAGGGCGTCGAGCAATCCCGCGACGTGGCCGACCACGCCCCGGCCGGGGCCGGGCGCTCAGCTCAGGAAGGTCTGCCGCCACTCCAGCGGGGACATCGTCAGCGCCGCCTCGGCGAGTTCCCGCGCGGACGCCGTCTTCAGGCTGTTCAGGGACGTGTCGATCCAGTCCTGGACCAGCGTGTTCCCCTGCGCGCGGTACTCGACGGCCTGCACCAGGCACTCCAGCTTGTCCGCGTCCCTGGCCACGACCGCCTCGGCCGACTCCTTCGCCTCGTACTCCTCGACCACGCGCTGCACCCCGTCCCGTACCGCCGGATGAGCGGCGGACACCTGGTCGGCGGTGACGGTCTGGTTGGCGGCGGCGTCGAGGTAGCGGCGGCCGATGTGGGGGATGTCGCCGATCCGCGTCTCCTGCGTGTCGTGGAACAGACACATCAGAGCGACCTTCGCCGGGTCCACCCCTTCCATCATGGCCAGCACAGCCCCCGATGATCCCCACGCGGAACGAGTGCTCGGCGATCGACTCGGGATTGTTGTTCCCGGTGAACCACCACCCGGTGCGCTTCGCGTTCTTGAGCACGCCCATCTCGAAGAGGAACCCGGCCGTGCCCTCGGCGTACGCGGTCTCGTCTGCCATGCGGTGACCTCCGGTGTCAGTCTGATCACACAGCGCCTGCGCGCAGCATAGGCCGCCCCCGCTCGTAGACCTCGCGTGCGTGCGCGTTGCCGAGGTGCGGGCGGAGGGCGGTCAGCATGACGCGGATGCGGTCGTCGCATCGGCCGGACTGTACGTGCGGGTACTCGTCCAGGACGCGGTTCCAGTCGGCGCAGGCCTCTTCCAAACGCCCGACGCGCAGCTTCCGTTCCGCGAGCATCGCGCCGTAGCGCACGCGGGTGCGGCGGTAGGCGGGCTCCCGCAACCGATCGGCGAGTTCGAGGGACTCAACGGCGCCGGCGACGTCGCCGAGCTCGTAACGGACTTGACCGACGTGGTAGTTGAGAGCCGACGGATCGTACGAACCGAACGCCTTCGCCCTCGACTCGGCCTTGTCCATCGCCGCCTCCGCCTCCTTGATCCGGAGCAGGGCGCCCGCCCGGTCTCCCGTCTGCGCGGCGGCGTGCGCCTGCTGGCCCGCGAGGAACGCGAGCATCCGCGGCCCGGCCTGAGGCGAGGCGGCGGCAGCCGCGTCGGCGAGTCGGAGGGCGAGCTGCCCGTGGTCGAGGTCGACGGCCTGCACGCTCATGCCCCGCAGGGTGGTGCAGTACGTGAGGTGGTCGCCGGCCGCGCCCGCGAGTTCGAGCGCCTTGGTGTAGTAGCGCTGGGCCAGGCCGTCCCGGCGCTCGTCCATCGCCATGTAGCCGGTCAGATAGCAGTGGTCGGCCGCCGCCGACCGCAGGGCGTTCTTCACGTCGTCCGAGGCCGTGGCCCTGAGCGCGGGGACGATGGTGTTCACCAGGAAGGCCGCCGCCATCGGCCGCGCCATCCGTCCGCCGAACTTGTCGTCGAGATCGCTGATGTGCTCGGTCATGGCGATGATTGCCTCGACCTCGGCCCGCCCGATCCGCGTGTGCGGATCGCTCTGCACCCGCTCCAGCCGGTCCCGTACGTCCGGCCACCCGGGAATGACCGCCGCGGCAGAGTACAGCCCGGCGCCGAGCACGCTCCTCCGCGATGGATCCATGTCCGCGCTCCCGAGGTCGACCAGCCCTGCCACGGTATCCGGCGCCTCGTCGGACGTGTCGGGAGTTTTCGTGAAGCCCGCCGCGTACGCGCTGACGGGCCGCCCGAGCCGTCGCGCGAGGGCCTCCAGGATCAGTGGCCGGACGGCCTTCCTCGGCACGCTGCCCGCGAGCCAGTGCGGCACGGCCGACTCGTCGTATCCGAATGGGATGCCGACCTCGGTGCCCACGCGAGCGATGGCGCGGATGAACTGGCCCCGAGACCACCCGGTCTCCTCGAAGAGCGCCGCTAAGGCGGTGTTCGGTGTGCGTGCCGTCATGGCTGGCCCCCTGAACTTTCACGGCATTCACGATCCCGTGCTGCTCCAACGGTACTCACGTTCCGTGTCCGTCGGTTGACTGAACATCACGTCCGCCGAGAGGAGCAGCGCATGCCCACCCCCGAACATTCCCGCCGCACGTCTCCCGCTTCGGACCCTTCGCCTCCCGGCGCCCCCAGCCGGGCCCTGCGCATGCGGGCCGCGTCCGGGTGGGTGCGGTTCATGCGGCGGGCCGAGGCGGTGGGGTCGTATCCGGTCGGGCCGGACGGGTACGAGCGGCATCCGCTGGTGGGCGCCCGGGTACGGGACACGGCCAGCGGGGCTGAGGGGGAGCTCACCGCCGTCACGCGCGAACTGCACGGCGACGGACGGGAGGTGCGCATCGCGCACATCCGCGGTGAGAACGGCGTCGAGTGGACGGCCTCCGCCGACAACATCCAGGCCGCGCCGTTTACCGCCCACGTTGCCTGGGCCGCACCATCAGACAGGAGAGCCGACTTGTTCATCGACATCCCGAGCGAACTCGAAGCCGCTCTGATCGACCTTCCCCTCCCTGCTTGGAGGATGGACGGCTCGTTTCTGGCGAAGTCCACCACGGAGGAGTACCGGACCGAGTTGACGGCCACCCCGCGGTTCGAGGAGACCGCAGCGACGCTGCGCCATGCGCTGACCGGGGAGGGCGGCGGATGCGCCGTGTTGCGCCTGGGCAACATCGCCGAGGCCATGGGAATCGGCGACCGATTCCTGCGGCTGGCGACGGGCTTCGCAGCCGAAGTGGCCGTCCCCTTCTCGCCCTTCCCGCGATGGCCCCTCTGGAAGGACATCGGGGTCAAGATCGACAAGGACCCTGGCAAGTCCTCCGGCATCGGGTACAACGCGTTCCACATGGACCTTGTGAACGCGACCCTGCCCCCGGACTACACGACGCTCCTGTGTGTTCGCCCCGACCCGCTCGGAGGCGGCCACAGCATTCTCTCCGACGCTCACGCGGCGGTGGCTCGGCTGCCGGAGGACAGCCGCTCCCTCCTGGCCGAGACGGCCTACCACTACGGGACCTTCTTCGACCTGCACGGCGTCGGCGAGGAGTACAAGCCGTTCCCGGTCCTGGGCGGGGGCGACGGGTTCGTCCGGTTCACTGCCAAGATGCTGGAGAGGTCCGAGCTTGGCCGGGCGCACGCCGAAGCAGCCCGGGAACTCGCTGAAGAGCTCGTCCGGGGACAGGTCTCCTTCATGCTCAAGCCCGGGGACTACCTCATCGTGGCCCAGCGCCGATTCCTGCACGGCCGCGAGGCGCTCGCCGGGGGCCAACACCAGGTCGAGCCCGATCGCCGCCGCCTGCTGCTCCAGTTGTTCCTGCGCGCGTCGGCCAGCGACGGCCCGACCGCGTAGCCGGCCGACGGTCACCACCGGAATCGCTCGGGCACCGAGTCCCCGAGCCCGCGCACCGACCTAAATGCGCGAGTTGCGCAGTGACTGCCACACAGCCCCGGCCAGGGCCTGCGTCGCCCGTGGGACCGACAGGTGCTCGTGTCGGCGGTAGAGGTCCCAGTTGTACGGGACGAGCCCCAGCTTGTTGGAGGACAGCGATGCCGCCTGGTGGGCCCGGTACACGGCGAGCGGTGCAGCCAGGCCCCGGGCCTCGGCGCCGCCTCGCAGGATGCTGAGCCACAGCGCGTAGTCCTGGCGCTTGCGCATCTCCGGCATCAGCCTCGTGCCCAGGGCACGGCGGTCGTACATGGCGGTCAAGGCGCCGATGTAGTCGCGGCGCAGCATCACGCGGTAGTCCACGTGCTCCCGCGCTCGGATCACCCGACCGTTCGGGACCCAGTCGGTGCTCTCGCCGGCGTAGTCGGCGTCCATCTTGAAGTACGAGGTGAACGTCAAGGGCGCATCGGCCTCCGCGGCGAAGGCGAGCTGCTTCTCGGTCTTCTCTGGAAGCCACATGTCGTCGCTGTCGAGAAAGGCAATGTAGTCCCCGCGGGCTCGCTCGATCGCGAGGTTGCGGGCGCGACCGGCACCGCCCTGTTCGGGTGCCGACTGAGGCAGGACGCGCTCGTCCTGCTCGGCGAACTCGCGGAGCAGGTCCATGGAGCCATCGGAGGACTGGTCGTCGGTGACCAGCAGCTCCAGGTCACTGTGGGTCTGTGTGAGCACCGATCGGACGGCCGCACCGAGGGTGGCTGATGCGTTGTACACGGGCATCACGACAGACACCAGGGGCACAGCACTTCTCCTTGCCAGACCAGGAACGACGGTCCATTCAAGCACCGCAATCGAGTAGGAGCTGCCATGCAGATAGTTGTCGCAGGTCAGGGCTATGTGGGGCTTCCCCTGGCCGTACGCGCCGCCGAGGTCGGGCATCGTGTTGTCGGCTACGACGTGGACACGGAGCGCATCAAGCTGCTCACCGCCGGCCAGTCGTACGTGGAGGACGTGGCCTCCTCGCGGCTCCGCGCGGTGCTGGACACCGGCGCCTACTCCGCGACCGACGACGCCGATGCGCTGGCCGGCTTCGACATCGCGGTGATCACCGTGCCGACCCCGCTGCGGGACGGCGTGCCCGACCTCACCTACATCGAGACCTGCGCCCGGACCCTCGGCGAGCACCTTCGCCCCGGCGCGACGGTGGTCCTGGAGTCCACGACCTACCCCGGTACCACTGAGGAACTGCTGCTGCCGATCCTGGAGGAGACCTCGGTTCTCAAGGCCGGGGTGGACTTCCTGGCCGGCTTCAGTCCCGAGCGCATCGCGCCAGGGAACAAGCGGTTCTCGTTCGAGGGGACGCCGAAGCTGGTGTCTGGGATCGATGCCGCGTCCCTCGATGTGATCAAGGGGTTCTATGACGGCATCTTCCAGACCACGGTTCCGGTGTCCGGGCCCAAGGTCGCCGAGATGGCCAAGCTGATCGAGAACACCTTCCGGCTGGTGAACATCTCCCTGGTCAACGAGCTGGCGACGCTGGCCAAGCCGCTCGGCGTGCCCATCTGGGAGGCGATCGACGCCGCCGCGACCAAGCCCTTCGGCTTCATGCGGTTCACCCCGGGGCCGGGAGTCGGCGGCCACTGCCTGCCCATCGATCCGCGGTTCCTCGCCTGGAAGGTCCGGCAGGAGCTCGGCGTCCCCTTCCGTTTCGTGGAACTCGCTGCCGACGTGAACCGCCGCATGCCCGATTACGTCGTGCAGCGTCTCGCCGCAGCCCTCGACGAGCGCGGCATATCCGTCAGCGGGTCCCGGATCCTGCTGCTCGGCCTGACCTACAAGATCAACGCCACCGACCTCCGCGAGTCGCCCTCGACACGCGTCGCCGAACTTCTGATCAGCCTCGGCGCCAAGGTCCGCGGCGCCGACCCCAACATCCCGGACGGCGACCGCGCCAAGCTGACGCTGCCGCTGGTGGACGAGACCGTGGAGGAGATCGCCTCCGCCGACGCCGTAGTGCTCCTCATGGACCACGCACGATTCGACCTCGCGATGATCCAGGAAGCCGCGCCATACGTGCTCGACTGCCGAAACCGCCTGTCCGGGCCGAACGTAGAAACCCTCTAGCTCCTCGCCATCACGCTGCCGCGCTGCCGGCCTTCCCCTCCCAAGGAGCTCTCTTGCGCGCCGACTGGGAACACGCCCACACGGACCACACCATGCCCGCGCACCGCCGCTCTCCTGCCTCGCTGGCCGAGAGCGAAAGCGACTGGCGCCGCCACCTGGAATGCTCTACCCCTAACGGGTGGCTGATCCGGGACAACGCCATGACAGCCGCGCTCGTCAGCGGACAGCCGATGTACCTGCTGCACGTCACCAGGGACATCGACGCCATCCGCACCAGCCGGCAGCTACACGTCTCCACCGGCTGCCTGGTCGGGGCCTTGTACTGCTCGCCGCTCGCCAGGCAGCGTGAGGGACTGCGCCCCCACAATCTCGGCGCGTACCTGATGACGACTAAGCGCGACACCAAGCCCCTGATCTTCGAGGTCACCCCGGATGCCCCGATCCGGCCCAAGGGCGTCGACTACCTGCACCTCGGTCCCATCCACCTGCGCACCTACCTGCGGTACCAGAGCTTCCTCACCCCGGCCGAGAACGACCGGCTCGACCGCGCCGTGCCGGCCGGGCTGCGCGCCGCGGCCGGATTCCTCGACGTCGCGCTGCGCAACGCCGCTGGCCGGGTCACTCCGGCAGCCGAGTTCATCGATCAGCTGTCCGGCGCCGTCGCCCACGTGCCGTTCCTCGGCTACCTGTACTTCGAGGTGCTGTCCGAGTACCTGATGCTCCACTCCACCGCCCGGCAGACCAAGGCCTACGCCCAGGCGGGCGAGCTGAACAACTGGCTCCCCAAGCGTCTCGCCCACACCGCCGTGGACGGCATGGACCAGCTGTTCGACCTGGCCCGCTTCAACCCGCGCCACCACAGGCTCATCCAGCTCATCGAAGGCATCGAGCCGGCTCTTGCTCCGGGAGCAGCCGAGTACGTCCGGCGACGTCTGTCCCACCTGTTCGCCCGCACCGCGCTCCACGCGTCCCAGGACACGGCATCCTTCACCTTCCAGGGCGCCGATCTCAGCGAGCTGCAGAGGGATGCGCCCGGACTGATCGGCCAGATGATCTTCCGCGAGATCCGGTGCCTGCCCCGCTACCACCAGCTGTACCACTCGTTCGAGAAGGCCAAGGCTCTTGAGGCATGGGACTACTGGAACCACGAAGGAATCCCCACCCCGGTCAACGGAGTCATCCCCAAGGGAGAGATCGGGATCAATCCCGCCTACCCCCGGTCAGCAGTCCGAGTATGGACGGCGCGACAAGACAGCGAGGGCTACCTGCACCCAGGCGAGGAGATCGAGGCCGTTCTCACCCCGCACCTGGCGTCGTGGTGGGCGCCATCCCGCCGGCGTGAAGCGCGCAACTCCACCGCCGAATCACGAGTCGAGTCGGCCTCGATCTCCTTCCAGCGGTCACCCCAGAACGGCGTATCCGCATGACTCCACTCCTGAACATCCTGACGGGCATCAACCGCACCTCCGAACCCTCGTCCGGGAGCATGCTCCTCGCCGGCGACCTGTACCGCGCCATGTCCGGAACCCACACGACCTTCCTGGGCAGAGAACCGGTCGACCAGGGATGGAGCGGCGCGTTTGATCGCCTGATCACCCTCTCCACGACCAAACGACCCCAAGGTCCGGGCTTCGACTCCTATGTCGACGAGCTGACACGTGAGGTCGGTGCGCTCATCGAGAAGATCCGGCCCCATGCCATCCACGCCCAGTATCTCGGGTTCGCCCTCAGCCTGGCCTTCACCCGAAGCGCCGGCAGCATCCCGATCATCTCCGTCGCCCACGGCCCCGACGTGATGGCGGCCGAGCACGACGAGCAGGAGCGCGACACCCTGCACGAAGTCGCCGCCGCAAGCACCGCGATCGTCGCTCCGACCGCCGCCCTCGCTGACCGTATCGACCGACTTACCGGACGCCGTTTCACCGATCGGCTCACCGTCATCCCATGGGGTATCCGTCTGAGCGATGCCCGGGTACGCGATCGACCGTCTCCAGGGCCCGGACCACTGTCCCTCGTGCACGCCGGTCGTCTGGACGACAACAAGTCCACGATCACCGCAGTCGAAGCCCTCGCCCTGAGCGGTCAGCCGCACCACTTGACCGTGCTCGGTAGCGGCACTCTCCGGGAGCACTTGGAGCAGCGGGCCATCGAACTCGGATTGCGGGACCGGGTTCACTTCGATCAGTTTCTGCCCCGTGCCGAACTGTGGCGTCGCCTGCCGAACTTCGACGCCTTCGTCTTCACGACCAAGGATCTGGAGGCATTCGGGCTCGTCCTCATCGAGGCCCAGGCCCATGGCCTTCCCGTTGCCTACGCCGATCTCCCCGGCGCGAGGGAAATCCTCGGGAACACCGGCGTCCCCTACGCTCCTAGCGACCCGTCCTCGCTGGCCGCGGTGCTAGACGAGATGGGCCGGGATATCCAGTGGCGCACGGCTCTGAGCGCGGCGGCCCTCGACAACGCCCGCCGATACGACATCACCACCGCTGGCCGCCGGATGTGCGAACTCACGCTCCGAGTCACCTCGGGCCGAGGGGGAGCTCACCGCCGTCACGCGTGAACTGCACGGCGACGGACGGGAGGTGCGCATCGCGCACCTCAGGGGTGGGAACGGGGTGGAGTGGACGGCGTCCGCCGACAACATCCAGGCGGCGCTGTGACCGTCCGCGCCGCCCTAGTCCGCGGTGCAGCCCCAGTAGGCGATCTCGGCTGGTCGGCCGTCCCGGTACAGCACTGTGCACCGGCCGATTCCACGGCCGACCGGGTCGAGCAGCTGACGTATCGCGGCGTCCCACTGGGCGCGTGTGGGCCGGCCGTCGGGGGCCCAGTTGCGGATCTCGGTCTCGGTCAACGGGCGCATCATGGCGAACTCGTCGCCTGCGTCGGCGTCGATCAGCGCGTAGAAGTCGAGCACCGTGCAGGTGCCGCCGGTCAGGATGTACTCCCGCCAGTCCTCGTCCTCCCACAGTTCGACGATGTTCCGCCCCGGAAAGCCGTGGTCGTCCTTCGCCAACTCATGGCTTTGGGCCCGCCGGAACGCCGCCGCCAGATCCTCCTGGTACGGACCGGTCGCCGTCCATTCGTTGCCACCCACAGCTGAACCTCCCTGGTCTCCGAGTTCTCCGACCTTCGGCTGCGGCGCAGGCTAACCGCCGCCTCTGACAGAGGTCGCGACGGCGGGGTGAGGTGCGGCGTTTGCTTCTGGTGTGGCCGGGGGCGGGGCCGCGCGGACCGGCCCGGGTAGCCATCCCCGCCGTAGGCGGATGGCGGGCCGGTGGTGGGTGAGACCGGGTATCGCTCCCGGCGGAGATTCCTTGTAGGTCGGTCGGTGGGGACTCGGTCGTGGCAGGTGTGAGTGGGGCCGTTTCCATTGTCGGGGGTGCGTGGACGTGGAACGCTGGTCGCCCTCCGTGAGCGAGAAAAGTCCGCGATTCCGTGACCGGATTGGTGCGCGTGTGAACTCGTGTGACAGCTGGGGCGATTCAGCCGCCCTCTGGGAGCCGCGAGGAGCGGGAATTCGCGGCGCGGCGGCGCATCTTGCGGGCGTACGGATCGGGCTGGAGCAGCGGGGCGATCTCGCGCAGGCGCTGGTGGGCGAGCCGGGGATCACTGCTGCTGTTCTCCGGGGTGGCGGAGGGGTGGGGCGCACGCGTTCGACATCATGGTGGCGCCCCGCAGCAGTTCCTGAGCGGGGTCAGCCGGCCGGTGAGTCGCTGACCTTGCTCACCGGGCTGATCTCCATCTTCCCGTCGCCCTCGCCGTCGGTGACGGCGAGGGTGCCCGCCGGCCACCTCAGGGTGAAGGGCTCGGTCTCGTTCGGGGGCGTCACCACCATGTCGGTCAGCCGCACGCCGGAGCCGCCGGTGTTGTTGACCGGGAACGTGATGTTGAAGGCGGCGGTCTCGCCTTCCTTGAGGATCTGCGGTACAGCCTGCTCGCCGTTGCGGTCCACGGAGAAGGTGTCGCCCAGGGACGTCTTGAGATCGACCCCCGGGAAGCCGCTGATGCGGCAGTCGGCGCTGCCGAAGTTCTTGAAGGTGACGGTGACGACGCCGTTCGTCTCGTCCGTGGTGTTGTTGGCGGCGGTGGCGTCGAGCACGCCGGAGCGGCACATGTCGACCTTGCCCTCGCTGGTGTCACCGGTGCCGGTACCGGCGCCGGCGCTCTGGTCCGCCTTGCCCGCCCCGCCGGTGCCGCCCGCCTTGTCCGCCGACGCGGTGGGGCTGGCCTGCGTGCTGCCCGACGCGTTGTCGTCGCCGTTGCAGGCGGTGAGGGCGAGGGCGAGGACGGCGGTGAGTGCTGCGCCGATGGTGGCGGTGCGCTTGCGGGAGTGGAGCGTCGTACGCATGTGGATTCCCCGAATACATGGCGGTCGAGTACAGAGGTGCAGTCGCGGCCCGGAACGCGCGGCGAGCCGCTACCCCGCTTGGCCTGCTGACACTTGAAGCATCCCGCCCACCGCTCATGATTGGCTAACGCCTCGCATACGTCCTACTGCCGTCCCTCGACACGGCGGCACCCGCCCTTCCTCTGGTCCGCACGATGATTCAGACGACAGACCCTAGTGCCGTGGTCCATCCAGGTTCACCGGGGTGAAGCCGCCGCGTCGAGCGACCGGCTTTGCCGGGCCGGGGCTGTGGCAGGATGCCGAGATGATCTCCAGCTCGGGCATACCACCGGTCGTTCCTGCGGGGCGGATGGCCGGGAGGGATCAGCCGGTTCTCGGCCTTCCGTGTGGTCTGGAGCTGCGTCCCTGGCGTGTGTCCGACGCCGACGTCCTGGTGGCGGCGAGCCGGGATCCCGGGGTTCGCCAGTGGAACCGTCTGGTCGTGGAGACACCGGAAGACGCGCGGCGGAGGATTGAACGCATGCGCGAGCGTTGGGACGCCGAGGTGAGCGCGATCTGGGCCATCGCGCGGCCGGGTGGGAAGGCCCTGGGGCTGATCGGGTGCGGCGACATCGACCTCGGCGGCGGGAGCGCCGAGATCGTCTACTGGATACTTCCCTCGGTTCGCGGTGGCGGCGTCGTGGCCGAGGCCACGAGGCGCGTCAGCGAGTGGGCTCTGAGCGACCTCGGTCTCCATCGCCTGCGCCTGTGTCACTCGGTCGCCAACCCGGCGTCCTGCCGTGTGGCGGAGAAGGCCGGGTACGCCCTCGAAGGCACCATGCGCAGCGCGCTGCTGCACGCGGACGGATGGCATGACCAGCACCTGCACGCGCGGGTCCAGGGCGACATCTGAGCAAAACCGGTCGACGAGGGCGAGGGCGTCCGGTTCGCTGGGGAGATGGCTGGACTTGAGCTGAGGACCGGGCGGTTGGTGTTGCGGCCGTGGCGGGAGAGCGATCTGCCGCCGTGGGCGGCGATGAACGCCGATCCCGAGATCCGGAGGCATCTGGGGGAGTTGCTGAGCCGGGCGGAGAGCGATGACACCGTGGCGCGGATGCGGGAGGAGTTCGCGGCGCGTGGGTACGGGTGGTGGGCGCTGGAGTCGCGGGAGACCGGGGAGTTCCTGGGGCGGGCCGGGCTGGACCGGGTGATGGAGGGGCTGCCGTACGGCGGGGTCGATGTCGGGTGGCGGCTGAAGCGGGCGGCGTGGGGGTACGGGTACGCCACCGAGGCCGGGCGGGCCTGTCTGGAGTTCGGGTTCGACGTGCTCGGGCTGCCGGAGATCGTCGCGTCGACGACCGTGCGCAACGTCCGGTCCCAGGCCGTGATGCGGCGGCTCGGCATGACCCGCGATCCGGCCGACGACTTCGAGGATCCGGGCGCGCCCGAGGGGCCGCTGCGGGCTTGCGTTCTGTATCGCATCCGCCCGGAAACCCGTGGCGGGGCAGGGCCCGGGGACGTAGCCTCCGGCGCATGACCACCACGGATACCGCGCCTGCCGTCGACGCCGATCTCGTCCGCCGGCTCGTCGCCGCCCAGTTCCCGCAGTGGGCCGGGCTGCCCGTACGGGAGATGGCGACGGCCGGGACCGACAACGCGATGTTCCGGCTCGGGGACGGGCATGTCGTGCGGCTGCCGAAGGCCACGTGGGCGGCGGGGGACGCCGAGAAGGAGCAGCGGTGGCTGCCGCGGCTCGCGCCCGGGCTTCCGCTCGACGTGCCGGTGCCCGTGGGGTGCGGGGTGCCGGGCGAGGGGTACGGGCAGGTGTGGTCCGTGTGCGAGTGGCTGGACGGGCAGGACGCGTACGCCGCGCCGGTCACCGATCTCGCGCACGCCGCACGGGAGTTGGGGCGGTTCGGGGTCGCGCTGCGGGCCGCCGACACGAGCGGCGGGCCGAGGTCGTACCGGGGCGGGCCGGTCACCGACTGGGAGGACGGCAACATGCCCGGGGCGATCCGGGGACTCGCGGATCGAGGTCTCCTCGATGCCCGACGCGCCACCGCCGCCTGGGAGTCGGTGCTCCGGCTCCCCGCGTACGACGGCCCGCCCGTCTGGGTGCACGGCGACCTGCTGCCCGGCAACCTCCTCACCCGCGACGGCCGGCTCAGCGCCGTCATCGACTTCGGTGGCCTCGGCACCGGCGACCCGGCCATCGACACCATGGCCGCCTGGAGCCTCTTCACCCCCGACGCCCGCCCCCTCTTCCGCGAGGCGGCCCAGGTCGACGACGCGACCTGGGCGCGCGGCCGCGGCTGGGCCCTGTGCTGGGGCATCGTGACCGAGGACTACTACGGCGGCGGCCGTAACCCGGTCCTCGCCGCCGTCGCCCACCGGACATGGACCCAGGCCCTGCCCGAATTCACGGACTAGGCCGTTTCTTTCGGATCAGGGACGGACGGGCCGTGCTGGGGGCACCACCCAGGCGAAGCTCTGGGGGAGTCGCGGACCCGGCCACGGTCCGGAAGAGACGGACTAGGGAGCCAGCTGCTCCGGCAGGTCCGTCGCGTGCACCACCGCCAGGCCCGAGACCGCACGCGTCAGCGCCACGTACAGGCGGCGCAGGCCGGTCCGCTCGTCCGGCTCGCCGTCGACCACGGCCGACGGCTCGTCCAGGACCACGTAGTCGTACTCCAGACCCTTCGCCAGCGAGGCCGGGACCAGGGTGAGCCGGGACTCGGCCGTCGTCTCCTCACCCGGGGAGAGGTACGCCATCCCGGCGGCGTCCAGCGCCTCCGCCAGCGGCGCGATCCGCGCGTCGGCGGCGATCAGGCCGATCGAGCCCTCGTGCGTCAGGGCCTCGACGCAGGCTGCGACCACGCTCGCGTCCAGCGCCTCCGGCGCCGACCGCAGGATCTCCAGCGAACCCGGGTTCTCCCGCACCGACTCCACCGGCGCCAGGCCCGGCGACATGTGCGGCAGCAGCCGCGAGGCGTACGCGATGACCTCGCGCGGCACACGGAAACCGGCCGTCAGCTCCTCCACCACCGCCTCCGGCTTGCCGAGGTGTGCGAGCGCCTGCGCCCAGCTCTCCGTCGCCCACGGCGTGGTGCCCTGCGCCAGGTCGCCGAGGACCGTCGCCGAGCCGGTCGTACACCGCCGGCCGATCGCCCGGTACTGCATCGGCGACAGGTCCTGTGCCTCGTCGACCACCACATGCCCGAGCGAGTGGGTGCGCTCCACCAGGTCGGTCGTCTCGTCGACGAGGACCGCGTCCGCCGCCGACCACTTCGCCGTCTTCACTCCCCTGGCCTTCGGCATGGGGGACCCCAGGGCGTGCTTCGCCCACAGCAGCAGTTTCTGCTCGTCCTCGCTCAGGACACCGGCGGCGTGCTCCGCCAGGAAGTCCGGGTCGCTCAGCAGCCGCAGCACGAGCTTCGCCGGGTCGACCGCCGGCCAGCACTCCTTCACCACTGCCTTGACCGCCGCGTTGCGCGCGACCGCGTTCTGCACCCGGTCGTCCGGCGCCTCGCCCGCCTGCTCCATCCGTACGAGCACGGCGTGCGCGATGCGCTGCGGCAGGGCCTCACGGGCCGCCCCGTAACGAATGTCACGGTCCGTCAGCTCCCGTACGATCTCCTCCAGTTCGTACGCCGGGACGCGCCAGCGCCGCGAGCCGCGCACCACCATCAGCGGCTCCGTCGGCAGCGACACGTGCGACCAGACCGCCCGCCGCAGCACCTCCGCCATCCGGGCGTCGCCCTTGACGACTGCGGTCGCCGCCTCGTCCGTACCGCGCACCTCCACGTGCGCGACCAGGTCGTCCACGGTCGCCTGCTTCACCTCCAGCTCGCCGAGCGCCGGGAGCACCTGCTCGATGTAGTGGAGGAAGGACCGGTTCGGCCCGATGACGAGGGTGCCGGTGCGGGCGAGCCGCTCCCGGTGCGCGTAGAGGAGGTAGGCGACACGGTGCAGACCGACGGCGGTCTTTCCGGTGCCGGGGCCGCCCTGCACGCAGACCGTGCCGGACAGGTCGGAGCGGACGATCTCGTCCTGCTCGGGCTGGATGGTCGCGACGATGTCGCGCATCGGGCCGACGCGCGGCCGCTCGATCTCCGCCTGGAGGAGGCGGCTGGTGTGTGACCCCTCGGCGGAGCCGAAGAATGTCTCAGCCGCCGGGTCGGAGAGGTGCTCGTCCTCGTACGCGGTGAGGTCGCCGCCCGTGTACCCGAAGCGCCGGCGCAGTCCGACGTCCTGCGGGTTCTTCTTCGACGCCTGGTAGTACGGCTGCGAGACCGGCGCACGCCAGTCGATCACCATCGGGTCGCCGTCCGCGTCGTGCACGTGCCGGCGCCCGATGTAGAAGCGCTGGCCCTCCTGCGTGGTGTGCAGGTAGTCGAGCCGGCCGAAGAAGAGCGGGGTGTCGGCGAGGTCGGCGAGGGCCTTGACGCGGTCCTCGATCTGGCGCGTCAGGACGACGGCGTTGACCCAGTTCGCGGTGACGTCCTTGATGTCGAGCGACTCGACGTCCTCGCGCATGGCGCGCAGTGCGGCGCGGGACGCGGAGAGGTGGGCGCGCTCGCGCGCGAGCGGATCGTCGACGTCGACGGACATGCTGAGGCCTCCGGTGGGTACTGCGCGGACACATCACGGTGGCCGCCGGTTTCCGACCGGACGGCGGCGCTCCACGTACGGTTGCGACGGAGTCGTGCACGGGAGGCGGGGAAGCCGTCGAGTGTAACGCCGGGTCGGTGCGGGGCGCGAACGGTTTTGGCCCGGGGGGGCGTACGACGGGACCCCTGGGGGACCCGTAGGGGGCGGGGTCCGACTCACGGGGGACATGGGTTCGACCCCTGGGCCGATGTGTTCGGAATGTCCGTTTCGGATGATGGATGCATGACCACGACGACCCTCACCCCCGTGACCGGAATCCCCCACCGCCTCGCCTTCGGCCTCCGTGCGATACGTGCGATACGGGCCGTCGGCGCCGCCGCCGTCGGCGTCGTCCTGCTCGGCTCGTACGGCGACGAGGAGGCGGGCGTACGCGACCCCCGCCCCGAACGCCTGGCCGCCGATCGCACGGCTGGCTGAGCGCAACCTTCGCCCGCCCTCGCAGGTCTCCTCTTCGCACCGCCGTCGACGAACGAGGAGAACATGAAGAAGCCTTCCACCGGCCGCGTCACGCGGCTCGGTGCCTGTGCCGCCGTGGCCGGTCTGGTGACCGTCGGACTGACCGCCGCCCCGGCCCTCGCCGACAGCGACCAGCTGTGGGTCAACGCTTCGCCCTGGCAGCTGGTGCTGCCCAAGGCGAGCGACGCGGGGCCGCAGCCCGCGCCCACCACGCTCAGCCTCAGCCTGTCCCACGACAACGTGGCCAACCAGGTCGTCGACGGCCGGCTCACCGTCGACATCTCGGGCCTCGCCGGCATCGCCGAGGTCACCTGGCCGGAGAACTGCGCCCCGGCCGGTACCACCGCCGTCTGCTCCGTCGCCGAGGTCCCGGCCTCCGGCAACGACAGCACCGTCAAGGTGCCGGTGACGGTGCGCGCCGCGGTCGGCGCGGCCGTCGGCGCGAGCGGGCGGATCAGCTATCAGGCGACGGCCACGACGACGACCGGCGAGCAGCTCACGGCCGGCGAGAACTGGACCGACGTCCGGGTCGCCTCCGGCCCCGACCTCTCGGTCGCCGCCCTGCCCCCGTCCACCGGCGTCGCGCCCGGCGCCACCGTGCCGGTGCCGGTCTCCGCCGTCAACAAGGGCGACCAGCCCGCCAACGGCGTCCAGGTCACGTACTACGTCACCCGCGGCCTCACCCTCGACGGTCTCGCGCCGCAGTGCGTCAGCGCCCCGGCCGGCGAGGGCGAGGGCCCGATCCACCCGGTCACGAAGATCGACTGCGCGTACGACGTCGTGGTCGCCCCCGGCGAGACGTTCGCCCTGCCGTCGCCCGTCACCGCCACCGTCGCCGCGTACGGGCTCTACGAGCGCGTGGACGTCGGCGTGCAGGCGCGCGACGGCGCCGAGGACCTCCAGCCCGAGGACAACGGCACGGTCAAGGCCGTCACCGTCACCAACACGGCCGACTTCGCGGTCCGGGGCGCCCGGCTCACCGCCGCGGCCGGCGAGACCGTCACCGCCCAGGTGACCTTCCGCAACCGCGGCCCGGCCTGGGTCGCCAACCTCAGCTCCGGCGAGCCGGTCGGCCGCGTCGACGTGACCGTCCCGCCGGGTGCCACCGCCACCGCCGTACCGGACGCGTGCGAGCCGCGCACGGCGGACGGCGGCTGGTGGGAGAGCGAGGTGCGCACCGGCGCGCCGCGCTACCTGTGCAACCTGCCGATCTGGGTCGCCGAGAAGCAGACGGTGGCCCTGCCCTTCCAGCTGCGGATCGACACCGTCGTGACCGGCGCCAAGGGCGCGGTGGTGCTGACGCCGCCGTACGGCACCGAGCCGCTGCCGTTCGACCCGAACCCCGCCAACGACAAGGCGAGGATCGTCCTGAACCCCGCGGCCTGATCGGCTTGACCGGCTTGACCGGCCTGGCCGGCCTGCGCGACGAAGGGGCCCCGTCCGGGCATTCCGGCCCGGACGGGGCCCCTTGTCGCGTCACTGCTCGGTGGCCAGCAGCTCGCTCGCGTCCACGATCCGGTACGCGTACCCCTGCTCCGCCAGGAAGCGCTGGCGGTGGGCCGCGAAGTCCTGGTCGATGGTGTCGCGGGCGACGACCGAGTAGAAGTGGGCCTGGTGGCCGTCGGCCTTCGGACGCAGCACGCGGCCGAGGCGCTGGGCCTCCTCCTGGCGGGAGCCGAAGGTGCCGGAGACCTGGATGGCGACGGTGGCCTCGGGGAGGTCGATGGAGAAGTTCGCGACCTTCGACACGACGAGGACGCTGATCTCGCCGTTGCGGAAGGCGTCGAAGAGCTTCTCGCGCTGCGCGTTCGAGGTCTCGCCCTTGATCACCGGGGCGTCCAGGTGGGCGCCGAGCTCGTCGAGCTGGTCGATGTACTGGCCGATGACGAGGATCTGCTGCCCGGCGAACTTCTTCACCAGCGCCTCGGTGACCCTGCGTTTGGTCGCGGTCGTGGCGCAGAAGCGGTACTTCTCCTCCGCCTCGGCCGTCGCGTACGCCAGCCGCTCGGAGTCGGTCAGGTCGACCCGTACCTCCACGCAGTCGGCGGGCGCGATGTAGCCCTGCGCCTCGATCTCCTTCCACGGCGCGTCGAAGCGCTTGGGCCCGATGAGCGAGAAGACGTCGGACTCGCGCCCGTCCTCCCGTACGAGCGTGGCGGTGAGGCCGAGGCGGCGGCGGGCCTGGAGGTCGGCGGTGAACTTGAAGACCGGCGCCGGCAGCAGGTGCACCTCGTCGTAGACGATCAGGCCCCAGTCGCGGGAGTCGAAGAGCTCCAGGTGCGGGTAGACACCCTTCCGGCGGGTCGTGAGCACCTGGTAGGTGGCGATGGTGACCGGCCGGATCTCCTTCTTCGTGCCGCTGTACTCGCCGATCTCGTCCTCGGTCAGCGAGGTGCGTTTGACCAGCTCGTGCTTCCACTGGCGGGCGGAGACGGTGTTGGTGACGAGGATCAGCGTGGTCGCCTTGGCCTGGGCCATCGCCCCGGCGCCGACCAGCGTCTTTCCGGCGCCGCAGGGCAGCACGACGACGCCGGAGCCGCCGTGCCAGAAGCCCTCGACGGCCTGCTGCTGGTACGGGCGCAGGCTCCAGCCGTCCTCGGCGAGGTCGATCGGGTGCGCCTCGCCGTCCACGTAACCGGCGAGGTCCTCGGCCGGCCAGCCCAGCTTCAGCAGGGTCTGCTTGATCTGGCCGCGCTCGGAGGGGTGCACGGCGACGGTGTCGGGGTCGATGCGGGCCCCGACCAGCGGCTGGACCTTCTTCGAGCGGAGGATCTCCTCCAGGACCGGCCGGTCGGTGGTGGTGAGGACAAGCCCGTGGGTGGGGTGCTTGCTGAGCGTGAGCCGCCCGTAGCGCGCCATGGTCTCGGCGACGTCCACGAGCAGCGCGTGCGGCACCGGGTACCGCGAGAACTCCACGAGCGCGTCCACGACCTGCTCGGCGTCGTGCCCGGCCGCCCGCGCGTTCCACAGCCCGAGCGGCGTCACCCGGTACGTGTGGATGTGCTCGGGCGCCCGCTCCAGCTCGGCGAACGCCGCGATGGCCCGCCGGCAGGCGTCGGCCTGCGGGTGGTCGACCTCCAGGAGGAGCGTCTTGTCGCTCTGGACGATGAGTGGACCGTTCACGTTGCGTTGCATCCCCTTCCGCGCGGCCGGACTACCAGGCCGGGTAGCCAGGCCAAACATCCAGTCTGCCTGATGCGCGGAGAAGTGGCCCTACCCCCGCCGTCGTCACCCCGCCGTCGTCACCCCGCTGTCGTCACCCCGCTGTCGTCACCCCGCTGTCGTCCGCATCAGCGGGTTGTGGCCGATCGCGTTGTGGACGGTGAAGCTGACCGCGTCGGGGCGGTAGCGGTCGTCGGACCACTCGACCGGGCGGCCGTCGTGGGTCGTGGTCACGCGGCGGACGCGGAGCAGGGGGCTGGTGCGGCGGACGGCGAGCAGGGCGGCGTCGCGGGCGCCGGCGGAGATGGCGTCGATGACGTGCTCGCCGTGGGCGAAGACCAGGCCGGTGTCCTCGTAGAGGCGCTGGGTGACGGAGGCGCAGTCGGGGTCGATGGCCTCGACGGCGGGGGAGATCCAGTCGGCGTAGACGGTGCGCTCGACGAGCACGGGCTCGCCGTCGAGGCCGCGCAGGCGCAGCACGTTGAGCAGGGGGGTGCCCTGGGGGAGGTGGAGGCGGGCGGCGTCCTCGGCGGTGGCCGGGCGGTACTCCTGGGCGACCACCCTGCCGGTGGCGGTACGGCCCATGGCCTGGGCCCACTGGGCGAAGCTGCGCAGCTCGGCGAAGCTCTGGCTGCGGCGCGGGGCCAGGACGACCCGGCGGGCGCCCTGGCGGGAGCCGATGAGGCCCTCGGCGGCGAGGGCGGCGACGGCCTGGCGGACGGTGCCGCGCGAGACGCCGTACCGCGCGGCGAGCTCGGTCTCGGCGGGCAGGTGCGCGCCGACCGGGTACTCCTCGCGGTGGATCGCCCGCCGGAGCTCCGCGGCGATCTGCTCGTGGCGCGCGGTCATCATTCCCCCAGGTCACGTCGGATGTCGCTGCCGCTGTGTGCAGTTCGTTCAGCGTAGACCAGCTCTGAAGTGGCTGGAAACGATCCCGAACAGGCTTGATTGTGCAGGGAATGGCGGGGATCCGTTCCGTCTCCGTTCACCTTCAAGTCATCAGCGCCCGGCGTACTGAGGCCGACTTGTTCAGACAAGTTCTCGCCCCCGAAGCTCCTGGAGAAGCCGTGCCCGTCCCCGCGACCCTCCCGAGAAACGCCGTCCTCGGCGGCTCCCTCGCCGTCCTCGCCGCGCTCGCCCTCACCGCCTGCGGTGCCGCGCCCGAGGGCACCACCACCGCCGACGGCAAGAACGCCGCCACCGCCACCTCCGCCGCCGACTTCGGCGGCCTGGACGCCCTCGCCGCGGCGGCCAAGAAGGAGGGCACGCTGCACGCCATCGCGCTGCCGCGCGACTGGGCCAACTACGGCGCCCTCATCGACGGTTTCCAGAAGAAGTACGGCATCAAGGTGGAGGTCGAGAACCCCGACGCCTCCAGCCAGGACGAGATCAACGCCGTCACCTCCCGCAAGGGCCAGGACCGCGCCCCCGACGTCCTCGACCTCGGCAGCTCCTTCGCGCTTCAAGGCGCCCAGCAGGGCCTGTTCGCCCCGTACAAGGTGACCGCCTGGAACGACATCCCCGAGGGCCAGAAGGACCCGAAGGCCCGCTGGTACAACGACTACGGCGGCTACGTCTCCATCGGCTGCGACGCCAAGCGGGTCAAGAACTGCCCCACCACCTTCGCGGACCTCCTCAAGCCCGAGTACAAGGGCCAGGTCGCCCTCAACGGCAACCCCACCAAGTCCGGCTCCGCCTTCGGCGGCGTCTACGCGGCGGCCCTCGCCAAGGGCGGCTCCTTCGACGACATCCAGCCCGGCCTGGACTTCTTCGCCGAGCTGAAGAAGAACGGCAACTACACGCCCGTCGAGTCCACCCCGGCCACCGTCGAGAAGGGCGAGACGCCCATCTCCATCGACTGGGACTACCTGAACGCCGGCTACGCCGAGGAGTTCAGGTCCAAGGGCCTCGACTGGAAGGTCGCCGTCCCCACCGACGGCCGCTACGCCCAGTACTACTCGCAGGCGATCAACAAGGACGCGCCGCACCCGGCCGCCGCCCGCCTCTGGCAGGAGTACGTCTACAGCGCCGAGGGCCAGAACCTGTGGCTCAAGGGCTTCGCCCGCCCCGTCCTGATGCCCGCCATGGACAAGGCCGGCACCCTCGACAAGGACGCCGCCCTCAAGCTGCCCGCCGTCTCCGGCGTCCCGGCCTTCCCGACCGAGGCCCAGCAGGCCAAGGCCAAGACGACGCTGGCCCAGGGCTGGGGCAAGGCCGTCTCCGGATGACCGCCTCCGCAACCGTCGTCGTCGTCGCCGCCGAGCCAGCCCGGGCCCGGCGGCGGCGCCGCCGCGCCCCCGCCTGGCTCGCCGCCGTCCCGCTGCTCGCCTTCACCGCGATCGCCTTCGGCGTCCCGGCCGTGGCCATGCTCGGCGGCGCCCTCACCGTCGACGACCCGGCGACCGGCATCAGCTCGTACGGTACGGAGAACCTGACCGCCTCCCTCCAGGGCGCCTACCTCACCGCCCTGCTCGGCAGCGTCAAGCTCTCCGCGACCGCCGCCGGGCTCGCCGCCCTGCTCGGGCTGCCGCTCGCCCAGGCGATCGTGTCCTCCGGCTCCCGCGCCCTGCGCGAGGCCGTGCTCACCGCCTCCGGCGTGCTCGCCAACTTCGGCGGCGTCCCGCTCGCCTTCGCGTTCGTCGCCACCCTCGGCAACTCCGGCGTGCTCACCCGGCACCTCGGCCTCGCCGAGAAGGGCTGGAGCCTCTACAGCTTCTGGGGCCTGGTCCTCGTCTACCTGTACTTCCTGATCCCGCTGATGGTGCTCACCATCACCCCCGCCCTCGACGGACTGCGCACCCAGTGGCGCGAGGCCGCCCGCAACAACGGCGCCACCGCCGTCCAGTACTGGCGGCACGTGGCCCTGCCCGTACTGCTGCCGAGCCTGCTCGGCGGGCTCGTGCTGCTCTTCGGCAGCGCGTTCGCCGCGTACGCCACGGCCGCCGCGATGGTCGGCAGTGCCGTCCCGCTCGTCACCCTGCAGATCTCCGACGCCATCTCCGGCAACGTCCTGGTCGGCCAGGAGAACGTGGCGCTCGCCCTCAGCCTCGACATGGTCGTCGTCGCCGGGCTCGTCATGGCGGTCTATCTGCCCCTGCAACGCCGGAGTTCGCGATGGCTCGCCTGATCCGTACGGACAACACCTGGCGCTGGGCGGTGCTCGGGCTCGCCGGGCTCTACTTCCTGGTGCCGCTCGCCGCCTCCGTGATCTTCACCGTCGACGTGCCCGGCCAGGGCCTCACCGTCGACGCGTACACGAAGATCATCGGTACCGAGGGCTTCACCACCAGCCTGCTGCTCTCGCTCGGCCTGGCCGCCGTCACCATCGCCGTCGTCCTGCTGCTCATGGTGCCCGCGCTCGTCGCCCTGCGGCTCGGCGCGCCCCGCCTGAAGCCCCTCGTCGAGGCGGTCTGCTCGCTGCCGCTGGTCGTGCCGCCCATCGCGTTCGTCGCCGGCATCGGCACCGTCCTGAAGTGGGGCCCCGAGCACCTCGCCCGCACGCCCCTCTTCCAGACCTTCGTCGCCCTGCAGAACCCGGCCTTCCCCGTCGTCCTCGTCCTCGCGTACGTGGTGATGGCGCTGCCCTTCACCTACCGCGCCCTCGACGCGGGCCTCCAGGCCGTCGACGTCCGCACCCTCGTCGAGGCCGCCCGCAGCTGCGGCGCCAACGGGACCCAGGCGCTGGTCAGGGCCGTCCTGCCCAATCTGCGCGGCGCGCTGATGAACGCGGCCTTCCTCACCCTGGCCCTGGTCCTCGGCGAGTACACGGTCGCCCAGCTGCTCGGCTTCCGGCCCTTCGCCGTCTGGATCGTGAACATCTCCGGCTCCCAGGCCCAGATGTCCGTGGCCGTCTCCGTCCTCAGCCTCCTCGTCACCTGGGTGCTGCTGCTGGCCCTCTCCGGGGCCGGTGGACGGGCCCCCGGCGCCGCCCGCCGTACTCGTATCTCCAAGGCTTCCAAGGGATGACCATGACCGTGACCGCCCCCCTCGCACCGCGTACGGACACGGACGCCGCAACCGTCGAATTCCGCGGGCTGCGCAGGCAGTTCGGCGCCACCACCGCCCTCGACGGGCTCGACCTGACCGTGGCCCCGGGCGAACTTCTCGCCCTGCTCGGCCCGTCCGGCTGCGGCAAGACCACCGCGCTGCGGATGCTCGCCGGTTTCGAGCAGCCCGACTCGGGCGCGGTCCTCGTCGACGGCGCCGACATCACGCACGTGCCCGCGCACCGGCGCGACGCGGGCATGGTCTTCCAGTCGTACAGCCTCTTCCCCCACCTCGACTGCCTCGACAACGTCGCCTTCGGCCTGCGCATGCGCAAGGTCGCCAAGGCCGCGCGCAAGGCGCAGGCCGCCGAGCTGCTCGACCTCGTCGGCCTCGGCGACAAGGGCGGCCGCTACCCCCACCAGCTGTCCGGCGGCCAGCAGCAGCGCGTCGCGCTCGCCCGCGCCCTCGCCCTGCGCCCCCGCGTCCTGCTGCTCGACGAGCCGCTGTCCGCGCTCGACGCCAAGGTGCGGCTCAGCCTCCGCGAGGAGATCCGCCGCATCCAGCGCGAACTCGGCATCACCACCCTCTTCGTGACGCACGATCAGGAAGAGGCGCTGTCCATGGCCGACCGGGTCGCCGTGATGCGCGCCGGCCGCCTTGAGCAGTGCGCGCCGCCCGCCGAGCTGTACGGGCGGCCCGCGACCGCGTTCGTCGCGGAGTTCGTCGGGACGATGAGCCGGATCCCCGGGGACCTCGACGGCAGCACCGTCGAGGTACTCGGCCTGCGACTGCCGGTGGACGGCGAGGCGCCCGCGAGTGGTCCGGTCGACGTGCTCGTGCGACCCGAGGACGTGCGGGTCTCGACGGACGGTGCCTGCTCGGCCCGGGTCGTCGCGACGGCCTTCCTCGGCGCGACCACCCGGCTCACCGTGCGGCTCGCCGACACCACCGAGGTCAAGGCCGATCTGGCCACGCACGAGGCGGCCGCCTTCGCCGCGGGGGATGCTGTGACGGTGACCCTGCGGGAGCGTCCGGTCCTCGTCGCCGAACGCCGCCCGTAGCCGCGCGGCGCCCGAAAAAACGGAAAGTGACGTACGTGAACCCCGAACGCCCGCTCCACGCCGTCCTGTTCGACATGGACGGCACGCTCGTCGACACCGAGGGACTGTGGTGGGAGGCGGTGGAGCAGGTCGCGGGCCGACCGCTGACCGACGCCGACCGGCCCGACGTCCTCGGCCGGCCGGTCGAGCACACGGCCGCCTGGCTCGCCGCCGAGGACGGCGGTGGGGGCGGGCGTGGCGCCGAGGTGCTGGCGGCCGAGCTGCACCGGGAGTTCGCCGACCGGGTCCGGGCGGGCGTCGTGCCCCGGCCCGGGGCGCTCGACCTGCTGACCGCGCTGGCCGGCGAGGGCGTCCCCACCGCCCTCGTCACCGCCTCGCCCCGGGCCGTCGCCGACACCGTCGTGGCGGCGCTCACGGCCCTCGGCGCGCCCGGGTTCACGGTCACGGTCACCGCGGACGACACGGCCACGACCAAGCCCGAGCCGGAGCCGTACCTCGCCGCCTGCGCCGCCCTCGGCGTCGAGCCCGCGCGCTGCGTGGCCGTCGAGGACACGCCCACCGGCGTCGCCTCGGCGGAGGCGGCGGGCTGCGCGGTGCTCGCGGTCCCGTCCGTCACCCCGATCGCCCCGGCGCCCGGTCGCACCGTGCGGGACGGACTCACGGGCGTC
Organism: Streptomyces sp. NPDC051909; assembly: GCF_040681095.1. Classification (NCBI taxonomy): domain Bacteria; kingdom Bacillati; phylum Actinomycetota; class Actinomycetes; order Kitasatosporales; family Streptomycetaceae; genus Streptomyces; species Streptomyces sp. NPDC051909. The sequence continues at coordinate 60,851 of NZ_JBFAYA010000001.1, forward strand.
ACGCCGGAGTTCCTGACGGGTCTGACGCAGCGCCAACTCACCGTCATGAGCTGGAACCTGTGGCTCGGCGGCGGCCTCGTCGAGGACTACCGGGCCAAGCAGCTCGCCGTCCTCCGTACCTCCGGCGCCGACGTCGTCGGCTTCCAGGAGACGGGGCGGCTCGCCACCCAGGAGCTGGCCGCCGAACTCGGCTGGCACCACCACACGGCGGGCGAGAACCTCGGCATCCTCAGCCGCCACCCCGTCGTCGCCCGGCTCGGCGACCCCGAGGTCGGCTTCTACGGGGCGGCCGGCGTCCGCATCCGGATCGACGAGACCGGTCGTGAGGTCGACGTCTGGACGGCGCACCTCCACTACACCCCGTACGGGCCGTACGAGTCCGCCTTCGACGGGCTCCCGGCGGAGGAGCTGATCGCCCACGAGGAGATCCGGCTCGCCCAGATCCAGGACACGCTGGCCCGTATCGCCAAGGAGGCGGGCGAGGGCGGCCGGTCGGTCGTCCTGGTCGGCGACTTCAACGCCCCCTCCCACCTGGACCGGCCCGACGTCCCCTGGCCGGTGACCAAGGCCGCCGAGGCCGCCGGCCTGCGCGACTCCTACCGCGAGGCCCACCCCGACCCCGTCCGGGACCCCGGCCACACCTGGTCCCCGATCCACCCCGTCCACCCGGAGGAGGGCCCCCACGCGGGCGCCCCCGAACCCCAGGACCGCATCGACTTCGTCCTCCACAACGCCCACGGCCTGCGCACCCTCACCTCCCGCACCCTGGTCACGGGCACCCCGTCCCCGTGGCCGGACTTCGCGGCGAACGAGTGGCCGTCGGACCACGCGGCGGTGGTGACGACCTTCGCGCTGTGAGACGGCGCTGGGCAGGCCCCGCCCGGCCTGTGGATAACCGCCCGGTGTCGGCGGGTTCTGCCAGACTGGACGGGACGGACAGCCGAGAGGGAGGTGGCGAGATGAGCGTCGCACACGATCCGCACTTTGGGCCCTGGACGATAGAGCAGGTCCTGGCTCTGGGGGAGGACCGCGGTGAACGTCGTGAATTGATGGGGGAAGCTCTCTTGATGTCTCCGGCTCCGGGTTTCAAGCACCAGCGGGCGTCGTTCCGGCTGGCCACCCTGCTGGATGCCGCGATCCAGGCCTCAGGCGTGTCGGCCGAGGTGCTCGAAGCGGTGAATGTCGTGCTGCCCGACGGGCTCTTCATCCCCGACATCGTGGTGGTCGAGGGCGCCGCCGCGGCCGAAGACCCGATCACGGTCGACGCCGAGGCGGTCCTGCTCGTCGTCGAGATCGTCTCGCCCTCGTCGTCCGGCCGCCGCACCGACCGGCTCCTGAAGCCGCCGTACTACGCGGACGCGAACATCGAGCACCTGTGGCGCCTTGAGCTGGAGCCGACACCCGCGCTGGTTGTCTCGGAGCTGGTCGAAGGCCGCTATGTGGAGCGCACCGTGGCCGAGGCGGGCCGGGAGACGTCGATCGACGCCCCGTTCCCGCTGAAGGTCGACCCGGGCCGTCTCGTCAGCCCGCGCACGTAGGCCCGGTCCAGACCGGCTCTAGCCCTCCTCCTCCACCAGCTCCGCCACGCCCGTGATCCGGTGCAGCGGGTACGTCCGCACCTCGTCGGCCGTGTGGTCGTAGCCCGTCACGAAGCCGCCCTCCACCCGCACCGGGGCGATGACCCGCTGGCTGGCCGCGCCCTCGGCGTTGACGTAGCCGATCCAGACCGCCGAGCCGGTGAGGGCGGCGGCCTGGACGGTGGCCAGGGTGTCGGCGGGGGAGGTGCGGGGAAGTTCGCCGGCCGTGAGGGGGGTCGCGGTCGCCGGCTCCTTCCGGACCGCCGTCGCCGCGTGGTCGCCGGCGCGGATGGCCCGTACCGCCGCCTTGAGGAGGGTGGCGTCGGGGGCCGGGGGGCCGTCGGGGACGGGGGCCGGGGCGGTACGGGGCGGGGTGCGGTAGGCGTCGGCGCGGGTGACGAGGACATCGCCCTCCGCGGACTCGGCGGCCGGGGCGTAACCCATCGCCCGCAGGCCCTCCAGGAGCGAGGCCGGGTCGGCCTGGGCGGCGAGGACGGTCGGGGCGAGGCGGCGCAGACGGAGGGCCGCCGCGCGCCGGTCGGCGAGGATCTCGCCGAGCACGGTGTCGTCGTCGCAGCGCACGTACGCGGACGCGGCCCCCACCCGCAGGTGCCCGTGGCGGCGGGCCACGTCGTCGATGAGATACGAGAGGGGCTGCGGCACCGGGGTGCGCGAGTGGGCGGTGAGGAAGTCCTTCAGGTCGGAGGCACTGCGCCCGGCGTCGAGCGCCCGCCGTACGGAGCCGGGCGTGAAGCGGTAGACGGTCGCGCCGCCCTTCGACTCGACGTCCGCGAGCACGGCGAGGGTGTCGGCGAGCGGCCGGCGCAGCGGCCCCGGCGCGACGGCCGTCAGGTCGGCCTGGAGCAGGACGTGGTCCACGGCCTCGGGGAGCAGCGGCGCGAGCAGGGTCGCCGCGCGGGAGGCGGCGACGGACGGCTCGCAGTCGTGCCCCTGGAACGCGTCGTCCGCGGCCGCCTCGGCCAGCGGCAGGTTGAGCAGTGCGCGGGCGGGCGTGGCGAGGGCGCCGCGGCCGGTGACGCCGAGGAGTTCGGCCTCGTCGAGGGTCCAGGCGGCGAGCTGTTCGCGCAGGTCGGCGAGCGGCCCGCCGCTGCGCAGCGGCCGGTCCCAGCGCAGCCGGGCGAGCAGTGCCTCCCGGTCGGCGGCGGCGCCCGGCGGCAGCGCGGCCTGCAGGGCGAGCACCCGGCGGCGCACCTCCGGGGCCTGCGCCCGGTCCAGGCCGGGGCCGAGCGCGGACAGGGTGCGGCCCTTGGCGTCCTGGCCGCCGACCACGCCCGGGGTGCGGGTCGCGGCCAGCCAGGTGACGGCGAGCGCGGCCCAGCGCTCGGCGGGCGGCAGGTCGAGCCAGTCGTCGTAGGCGGGGGTCGGCGCGTACCGCTCGTCGGCCTCGCCGTCGGAGGCGAGCAGCCCGGCCCCGTGGACGAGCTCCAGCCAGAACGCGGCGGCGGGTTCCGAGACGTCGAGCGCGGCGGCGGTGCGCTTGAGGTCCCGTACGGACAGACCGCCGGCCCGCAGCACCTGCGGCCCACCCTGGTCCCAGGACTTGAGGAGTTCCTCGACCGTCGCGAGCGCGGTGTGCGCCTGGCCGGCCGCCGCGTTGTCCACGACCTGTGGACGGTACTCGCGGGCCGTCGTCACCTCCGGCGCCACCGGCTCCGGCGTACGGTGCGCCCGCCCGCCGCGCAGATGCAGCGCCGCCTCGCGCGGCAGCACCACGGTCCGCGTCGACACCGGAAGCAGCAGGCCCCGGTCGCGCAGCCAGCGCACCGGCGGCGCCGGATCGGCCGTCACCTCCCCGTACGGCGGCCCCCACACCAGCCGGTCCAGGACCGCGAGCGCGTCGGGCGGCGCGGTGTCGAGCAGCGCCGCCATCCTCGTACGGTCCGTGAACAGCTCCGTCAGCGCCGCCACCGCCGACACCGGGTCGTGCGTCGCGGGCAGTCCGGCGTTCGCGATGATCTCCTGGAGCCGTCCCGGCGACATACCGGCCGTGGCCTCGGCGACGCTCGGGCCGAGGCCGGTGGGGGAGGGGTGCTGCGGCGAGGGCGCGAGCAGCTCGCGCGCGGTGCGCACCAGCCGCAGCCGCTCGTCGTCGCCCCACACCAGGGCCTGTTCGCGCAGCACGGCGACGGCGCGCGGCAGCGCCGCCTCGACGGCGGCGTCGACGTCCGCGTCGATGTCCGCCGCGGTGCCGTCCCCGGCGAGGAGGGCGAGGAGCACGGGGTACGGGGCGGGGTCGGGGGCCACGGCGAGCGCCTCGGCCGTCTGCAGGGCGAACCGGTCGAGCCGCTCCAGGGCCCGTACGACGGAACCGCGGGTCCCGGCGCGCGTCGCCAGCTGCGTCAGGTCGTTCGGCACCGGCGAGAGGAGGTCCGGCCGCGCCCGCAGCAGCGCGGCGAGCCCTTCGTCCCCGCCGGCGCGGAGCGCCTCCGCGAGCGTCCGCGGCGCCGCGCCGCCGCCGGTCTCCTTGGGCACGTGCGCCTCCCGGTCGAGCTCACCGATCCCACCGATCGATCCCCATCCGGACCACGTTAGCCCCTGTGCAGGCGCTACCGTCGTGCCGTGGGGATCGAGAACGACCGGTTGGTCTTCGACTATCTGAGCCGAATCGGGGACCTGGCGCAGCAGCGACAGGTCCCGGCGGCCGAGCGCCGCGAGCTGGTCTCGGGCCTGCGCGACGAGATCGAACGCCGGCGCGCCGTGCAGGGCGAGGGGGTGCGGGGCATCCTCGGGGACCTGGGTACGCCGGACGAGGTGGTGGGGCGGGTGGTGCCGGGGGCGCCGGTGGTGCCGGTGGCGCCCGCGGAGGTCCCGGATGCGGAGGTTCCGTCTCCGCGCACGCCGCGTTCGCCGCGTACGCCGCGTACGGCGGACTGGTGGCAGGCCGAGTCCCTGGACGCGCAGGACCCCACCGGCAGGGTCGCCGGCTTCATGGGCGGCGTGGAGATCCCGGAGATCCTGAAGCCCCCGCCGGAGGAGGACGAGGACGAGGACGAGGCGGCGGAGGCGGAGGCGGCGGAGGCGGAACCGGCTCCGGACGAGAAGCGGACGTTCCGCGTCCCGCGCTTCGGCAGCCCGCTGCTCCTGTCGGCGGCCCTCCTGCTCCTCGCGGGCGCGGCCCTCGGCTCCGTACTCCCCGTCGCCGCCGGCTGGCTCCTCGCCTACCTCTCCCGCGAGCGCCGCATCGCAGCCATCACCCTCCCCGGCGTGGTCGCCGCCGCCGGCGCGATCTGGCTCTGGGGCCGCGTCGAGGGCCGCTGGGGCACCCCCATCCCACCCGGCGAGGCCGCCATGGGTGCCGCCCTCTCCGCCACCTGGCCCTGGACCCTGCGCGCCGCCGCGATCGTCTCGGCGCTGTATCTGCTGTGGCGGGCGCGCAGGGCCTGAGTGGCCCCTGGGCGCGGCCGGCCGCGCGCGGCACGCCGAAGGCGGCGGCTGAGCGGCGCCCCGGCCGGTGCCATTGCACAGGGCGGAGTGCTCGGAATACGAGGCCGGCCGCGCGCGGCACGCCGAAGGCGGCGGCTGAGTGGTTGCGCCGGGTCGGCGCGACCCGGGCCCGCGCCCCTGCGCGGAGTTCCCCGGGCCTCTTCTCCGGCTTCGCCCGGCGTACGAGGCCGCGGCCCGGCCGGGCCACTCGGCGAGGCCCGCCGCGCGGCGGGCCTTCCGGCCCGCGCCCCCCGGCCCCGCGCCCCCGGGCCCGCGCCCCCGGCCCCGCGCTCTACCCCCGTACCGCCTCGTCCCGTTCCGTCTCTTCCGCGCCGTCCGGCGACCACGGCGCGCCCGGCACCACCAGCGGGGAGCCCGTCACCGGGTCGGGGATCACGACGGACTCCAGGCCGAAGACGTTCCGTACGAGCTCGGCCGTGACGACCTGGGCCGGGGGGCCCTCGGCGACGACGCGGCCGGACTTCATCGCGACCAGGTGGTCGGCGTAGCGGGCGGCCTGGTTGAGGTCGTGGAGGACGAGGACGATCGTGCGGCCGCGGGCGCGGTTGAGGCGGCGGACCAGGTCCAGGACCTCGACCTGGTGGGCGATGTCGAGGTACGTGGTGGGCTCGTCGAGCAGGAGGAGGTCGGTCTCCTGGGCGAGGGCCATCGCGATCCAGACGCGCTGGCGCTGGCCGCCGGACAGCTCGTCCACGGAACGCCCGGCGAGCGCGGTGACGTCGGTACGGGCCATCGCGTCGACGACCGCGCGCTCGTCCTCCTCCGACCACTGCCTCCACCACGCCTGGTGCGGCTGCCGGCCGCGCGCGACCAGGTCGCCGACCGTGATCGCCTCGGGGGCGACCGGGGTCTGCGGGAGCAGGCCGATCTTCTGGGCGATGCGCCTGGTCGGGAGCTTGGCGAGCTCGTCGCCGTCGAGCAGGACGGCACCGCCCTTCGGCCGGAGCAGCCGCCCGAGGGCCCGCAGCGTCGTCGACTTGCCGCACGCGTTGGGGCCGACGATCACCGTCACCCTGCCGTCCGGGATCGCCAGGTCGAGCCCGTGGACGACGGTCCGCTCCTCGTACGCGAGCGTCAGCTCACGGGTCCTCAGCCTGCTCAACGCCCACCTCCGGCGCGCGAACCGCGCACGATCAGCCAGATCAGATACGGGGCGCCCACCGCCGCCGTCAGAACGCCCACCGGCAGTTCGGTGGGCGCGAAGAGCCGCCGGCCCAGCACATCGGCGGCGACCACGATCAGCGCGCCGAGCAGCGCCGAGCACAGCAGCGGGATCTGCGCCGTCCGGGTCACCCGGCGCGCGATCTGCGGCGCGAGCAGCGCCACGAAGTCGACCGGCCCGGCGACGCCCGTCGCGACCGACGCGAGCACCACGCCCACCGCCACCAGACCCAGCCGCACCCGCCCGAGCCGCACCCCGAGAGCCGTCGCCGTGTCGTCGTCGAGCGACACCGTGCGCTGCGCCCGCGCCGCCCACAGCACCGTCGGCAGCATCACGAGCAGCGTCCAGCGCAGCGGCGCCGCCTCGTCCCAGCCGCGCCCGTTGAGCGAGCCGGTCATCCAGATCTGCGCCTGCTGGGCGACCAGATAGTCGCCCTTCGTCATGAAGAGGTGGGTCAGCGAGCGCAGCGCGATGGCGAAGCCGATGCCGATCAGCACGAAGCGCGTCGCGTGCAGCCCGCCGCGCCACGCGAACACGTACACGAGCGCGGTGGCGATGACGCCGCCCGCGATCGACACGTACGGGATCACGCTGTACGACGCGAGCCCGAAGGTCATCGCGGCGACCGTGACCGCCCCCGCGCCCTGGCTGATGCCGATGACGTCGGGGCTGGCCAGCGGGTTGCGGGCGACGGTCTGGATGAGGGCGCCCGCGACGCCGAAGGCCGCGCCGACCATCAGGCCGGTCTCCAGGCGCGGCAGCCGCAGCTCCTCGACGATCAGGGACTCCTCAGGGCCCAGGAGCACCCGCAGGACCTCGCCGGGCCCGATGAACCGCTCGCCGACGCACAGCGACACGACCGCGACGGCGGCGAGGAGGACGAGGAGCAGGGCGCCGGCCACGGCGGAGCGCCGGTGCACGAGGAAGGAGGCGCGCCCGGCGCGTACGAGCCCATAGCCGTGGGGCCGGAGCCGGGGCCGGAGCCGGGGCCGGGGCCGGGTCCTGACCGTGGTCGTACTCACGCCGGCACCGCCTTCCGGCGCACCAGCGTCACCAGGAACGGCACGCCGATCAGCGCGGTCATCACACCCGCCGGGACCTCGCCCGGCGGGAACAGGATCCGCCCGAGCACGTCCGACACGAGCAGCATCACCGGCCCGATCAGCGCCGCCATCGGCAGCAGCCGGCGGTGGTCGCCGCCGACCACGGCGCGCGCGATGTGCGGCACGGCGAGGCCGACGAAGGCGACCGGCCCGGCGGCGGCCACCCCGGCGCCGGTCAGCACGGTCGCGCCGACCCCGCCGACGATCCGCACGGTCGCCACCCGCTGCCCGAGCCCCTTGGCGACGTCCTCGCCGAGCGCGAGCGCGTCCAGGCCGCGTGCCACGGACACCACGAGTACCGCGCCGAGCAGCAGGAAGGGCCAGATCCGGCCGACGACCTGGGCGTCCCGGCCGTCCAGCGAGCCGATCTGCCAGAACCGGAACTCGTCGAGGGCCGAGGCCCGCGTCGTCAGGACGCCGGTGGTCACGGACAGCAGCAGCGCGTTGATCGCCGCGCCGCCGAGCGCCAGCTTCACGGGCGTCGCCCCGCCCCGGCCGCTCGACGCGATCGCGTACACGGCGACGGACGCGAGCGCCGCGCCGGCGAAGGCGAACCACACGTACCCGGTGAGGGTGTGCACCCCGGCGAACGCGATGGCGAGGACGACCCCGACCGACGCGCCCTGGCTGATGCCGAGGATGCCGGGGTCGGCGATCGGATTGCGGGTGATGCCCTGGAGCGCGGTCCCGGCGAGCGCGAGCGCCGCGCCGACCATCAGACCGATCAGCGTGCGCGGCACCCGCAGCTGCCGCACCACCTCGGCGTCGTCGCCCGTGGCGCCGTGCAGCAGCGCGTCGACCACGGTGGACGGCGGGACGGCGCGGGCGCCGACCGCGAGACTGAGCAGGACGGCGGCCAGGAGGGCGACGACGGCCGCCGTGATCGCGACGACGCGCCGGGTGGCGCGTCGGGTACGTGCAGCGGACATGGAGATGAGGTTAGCCAAGGCTTCGCTAAGTCAGACCGGCGGCCCGGTCCGTCAGGACACCGGCCCCGTCCGTTTCGAACACCTGGGCGCAATGGCCGGCATGGAATCCCGCAGCCCCGCCACTCCCACCGTCGGCTTCGACCTCGATCTGACCCTCCTCGACACCCGCCCCGGCATCAAGGCCGCCTTCGAGGCGTTCTCCGCCGACGTCGGCGTCCCGATCGACGCCGACCTGGTCGTCTCCCGGCTCGGCCCGCCGCTGTACCAGGAGCTCGCCCACTGGTTCCCCGAGGACCGGATTCCGGAGATGGTGAAGCGGTACCGCGAGTTCTACGGGGAGTACGCCATCGAGCCGACCGTCCCGATGCCCGGCGCGCGGGATGCGATTCAAGCCGTTCGGGAGGCCGGTGGCCGGACCGTCGTGGTCACCGCGAAGAACGAGCCGCACGCCAAGCTGCATCTCACCCACCTCGGCATGGAGCCGGACGCGCTCGCCGGCGACCTGTGGGCCGAGGGCAAGGCGGCGGCGCTGCGCGCGCACGGCGCGACGGTGTACGTCGGCGACCACGTCGGCGACGTGCGCGGGGCGCGTACCGCCGAGGCCCTCTCGGTCGCCGTGGCCACCGGCCCCTGCGCCCCGGAGGAGCTGCGGGCGGCCGGCGCGGACGTGGTCCTGACCGACCTGACGGACTTCCGCCCCTGGTGGGAGGCGTACGTGCGGGACCTGCGCGGCTAGCGCGAGCGCCTAGCGGGCCTGCCCGGCCGCCGCCTGCACGGCCCGCGCCCGGCGCCGTCCGGCGGCGATCGACCGCAGCACACCGGCGCCGGCGACGAGGAAGCCGACGCCCATCAGCATCGACACCAGGTAGGCGACGGTCGGGAACGGATCGGTCCCGAGGAACAGCGGAGCCACCGTGACCAGGGTCGCGACCGCCCCGACGCCGAAGAGGATCACACCGGCCCGGACGAGCCCGTCACCGGGCGCACTGTCGTGCGCCGGTGCCTTGGGGGTTTCGTTACGCATTTTGCCAGGGTAGTTCCAAGGATTCGACCGCCAGAGTCCGAGGGCGTCAATGTGCCTACCGATAGATCCAAGTCGGTCACCTAGGCACGAGAAGAGCGCTACGTTCCCGCCATGACACCCGGACTGCGCTACCTCGCCTGTCTCCGTCTGTCGGCCGACGCTGACGGCTCCACCTCCATCGAGTGGCAGCGTGGCGTCGTCCGTCACCACGTCAGCTCCCCTCATCTGTCCGGCACGCTGGTGGGAGAGGCGGAAGACATCGACGTCTCTGGTTCCATGAGCCCCTTCAAGCGACCCGTCCTGGGACGCTGGCTCACGTCCCGAGCCGACGAGTTCGACGTCATCATCGCGGCCAGGATGGACAGGCTCACCCGTCGTTCCATGCACTTCAATGAACTGTTGGACTGGGCGCAGCAGAACGGGAAGTTCATCGTCTGCGTGGAAGAGGGTTTCGACCTCTCCACCCCTCAGGGGAAGATGATGGCCCGGATGACGGCCGTCTTCGCCGAGGCCGAGTGGGACACCATCCAGGCGCGCGTCCTGAACGGCGTGCAAGGCCGCCTGGAAAACCGTTCGTGGCTGACGGGTGCTCCGCCTACCGGCTACCGCATCAAGGCTGTGGAAGGCGGCAGGAGGAAGGTTCTGGAGATCGACCAGGACTTCCATCCGTACGTCGAAGAGATCTTCCGACGCGTCCGCGAGGGGCAATCCACTCATCGGATCCGGGATCTCGCCGGCGCTGTCGGCGAGGCGTGCGCTTGAGAAGAACTGCGGAGCAACGTGGCCTGTAGCGGCTACGAGTCCACCCCGAACTGGCGCGACACCTGACCGCCCGCCGGCGGTCAGGCTTCGTAGGGCCAGACCATGACGGTGTCCGGTGCCACGCGGACCTCGACCCACGACCCATCGACACCGTCCGGCAGAGGCGGGTCGGCGAGATCGAACAGGATCGCCGTGCCGCCCACGTCCAGGGCCGCCCCTCCGTCCTCGTCGGGACTCAGCAGGCCACGCAGAACCAACACCCAGTCATCATCCTCGATGGACTCACCAAGCACTTTCGCCGGGACAAAGCGCTCTTCAAGGAAGCAGAACTATGACGTTGCGTCCCTGTGTGCAGACCGCGTCCCTTGATGTGCAGGCGATGCGGGGGACGGCCCGACGGCTGCTGGGTTGAGGACGCGCAGAGCCTGTCCGTTGGAGAGGTGGACAGTCTGACCCAGGCTCTCCGAGGGATGATCATGATCGCCATCCCCGAGGTCGCCGCGGCCGCGGACAGGCATCTCAAGGGCGATATCCCCCGCGTCTGCGCCCTGGTCGGCCTCACCGACCAGTACGTGAACCTCGGTGGCCGGACGTGAGCCGGACGATCTACTTCTGTCGTGCATGCGAAGGAGTGATCACCGAGGAAGCCGACGTGGTGTTCCTCTGGCACGAGCCGGGCAGCAGTGGCCCGGGACGAGACGTCTATGCCCACCGTGAGCAAGCGCGCCTGGCGCGCATCCTCGTTCGGCGTCTGACCTCTCCGGATGCCGAGTGGCGTAAGGCCCTCTGATCCTCCCTCGGGCTGGATTAACCCTGTCTGTCCCTGGGGAGAGCCCCAGTAAGGTGGGCGAGGGCATTTCCCCCGGCGCCCTGGAGCGTCCGGGACCGATCGAGGGAGCGTGTGCTTTGCCGACTGGCAAGGTCAAATGGTTCAACAGCGAGAAGGGCTTCGGCTTTCTCTCCCGCGACGACGGCGGCGACGTCTTCGTGCACTCGTCGGTGCTGCCCGCCGGAGTCGACGCCCTGAAGCCGGGTCAGCGCGTGGAGTTCGGCGTGGTCGCCGGGCAGCGCGGTGACCAGGCGCTCTCCGTCACGGTCCTCGACCCGACCCCGTCCGTCGCCGCGGCGCAGCGCCGTAAGCCCGACGAACTGGCGTCCATCGTGCAGGACCTGACCACGCTCCTGGAGAACATCACGCCGATGCTGGAGCGTGGCCGTTACCCCGACAAGACGCACGGCAAGAAGATCGCCGGCCTGCTGCGGGCGGTCGCCGACCAGCTCGACGTGTAGCCGCCCGTCAGGGGAAACGCAGCGCGTCCGGGCCGAGGGGCGGGACGAGTCCCTCGGCCGCGGCGCGGGTGAGCAGGCCGCGGACCGCCGCGTAGCCGTGCTCGCCGAGGTCCGCGGTGAACTCGTTGACGTAGAGGCCGATGTGCTGGTCGGCCACCTTCGGGTCCATCTCCTGCGCGTGTTCGAGTACGTACGGGCGGGAGACGGACGGGTCGTCCCAGGCCATCCGCACCGATGCGCGCGCCGACTCGGCGAGCCGCCGCAGCATGTCCTCGCCCAGCGAGCGCTTGGCGACGATCGCGCCGAGCGGGATCGGCAGGCCGGTGGTGTGCTCCCAGTGCTCGCCCATGTCGGCGAGGGCGTGCAGTCCGTACTCCTGGTACGTGAAACGGGCCTCGTGGATGACGAGCCCGGCGTCGACCTTGCCGTCCCGTACCGCCGGCATGATCTCGTGGAAGGGCAGCACGACGACCTCGCCGACGCCTCCCCCAGAGCTTCGCCTGGGAGGTGCCCCCAGGACGCTGTCCGCCGCCCACAGCCGGAACAGCAGATAGGCCGTCGAGCGCTCGCTCGGCACCGCGACCGTCTTCCCGGCCAGGTCCGCCGGATCGCCCGCGTCCCGGGTGAGCACCAGCGGCCCGCAGCCGCGCCCCAGGGCGCCGCCGCAGGGCAGCAGGGCGTACTCCTCCAGGATCCACGGCAGCACCGCGTACGACACCTTCAGGACGTCGTACGGGGCGTCGCCGGCCTCCGCCCAGCCGTTGGTGAGGTCGATGTCGGCGAAGGTCACGTCGAGCCGCGGGGCCCCCGGGACCCGGCCGTGGGCCCAGGCGTCGAAGACGAAGGTGTCGTTCGGGCAGGGCGAGTAGGCGATCTTCAGCTTGGGCATGACGGGAACTCCGGCTCGACGAAGACGGTGTGGCTGAGCCGCCGGAAGGCGTCGCTCAGTGCGGCCAGGGCCTCGCCGATGCGCCAGGCGGAGCGGTCGCGCGGGCCGACGGCGTTGGACACGGCCCGTACCTCGACGACGGGCACGCCGTACGCGGCGGCCGCCTCGGCCACCCCGAAGCCCTCCATCGCCTCGGCCGCGGCGCCCGGGTGACGGGCCGCCAGCTCGGCGGCGCGCGCGGCGGTGCCGGTCACGGTGTTCACGGTGAGCACCGGGCCGACGACGGCGCCCGGCAGGGCGCCCGCGATCCGGTCGACGAGCGGCTTCGGTGCGGGGTGCGCGGAGCGGCCGAAGCCGAGTTCCTCGACGGAGAGGTAGCCGGCGGGTGCGTCGGGGCCGCCGGGGGTCTGCGCGCCGAGGTCGGCCGCGACGAGGCGGTCGGACACGACGACCGTGCCGATCGGGGCGTGCGGGAGGAATCCGCCGGCGATCCCGGCGGAGACGATCAGGTCGTACGGGCGGTCCTGGGCGTCCTTGCCGTCGTGGCCGTCGTGGCCGTCGTGGCCGTCGTGGGCGGTCGCGCAGGCGAGCGCCGTGGCGGTGGCCACGGCGGCGGCCGCCGGGCCCACGCCCCCGACGAGGACGTCCACGAGGGGACCGTCCACGCCGCTGTGGCGGCGCAACGCGAAACCGCCGGGGAGCCTCAGGGGCTCGGTCCCGGCGGGGGGTGTCGTGAGGCCGGCGGCGACGGAGTCCGCCTCCGCCGCCACGGCCGTCACGATGAGGATCCGGTGGATCACCGGTGGATCAGGATTCCTTCTTCTTCAGGTCGAAGTGCCAGATGCCGGTCACCGACTTGCCGGTGTTCTCGACGATCGTGACCTGCGTCTGGTCGGTCTCCTCGCCCGTCTGGGTGGAGAAGAAGGCGTTGGCCGGAATCGTCCGGTACGTCTTCTTGAACGGCTCCGGCTCGGCCGCCTGGCCGCCCAGGAAGATCGTCCAGCCGTTGTCGGCGATGTCCGGGTCGACGCCGAAACGGACCTTGTCGGACGGGTCGACCGAGATGGAGTCTTCGGCCTTCTTGTTCAGGCAGGCGGCGATCTGCTTCTCGGCGATGGGCTCGCCGTCGTTGTAGCAGGCGGCCTCGGAGCTCACCGACTTGGACCCGACCGTCACGGTCGCAACCGGGGTCGGCTTGTCACAGGCGGAGAGGACGAGGAGCCCCGCGGAGACGGCCCCGAGGGCCACGGCGGCCCGGCGGCGCTTACGGGTGAGGAACGCAACGGTCATGAGCCGAAGGCTATCGGGCCGTCGCGTCCGCGCCACGCGGGGGTACGGCGTGCCGCGCCGCCCGTCCCCGTTGTGGGCAATCGTCCCGCACCCGCCCACCCCCGTGTGGGCATTCGTCCCGCAGGGCGTGGGGGTCCCCCCGGCGAAGCCAGGGGGAGGGTGGGCTACACGGGACGGCGCCTTTGCGGGCGCGTTCCGCTTCCGGGCCCAGACCCGCACCCGTACGGACCAGCACCGGTACGGACCCGCACGGACAGCGCCCGCGGCACTACGCCACCTTCGCCTTCTGCGGCCCGCCCTTCCGCCCCGGCTTCCGGGCCGCCGCCACCAGGCCCCGTACGGCGAGCAGCCAGCCGAGCGCCAGGATGCCGGCCGCCACCGACATGCCCACCGTGCCGTTCAGCGGCAGCGAGATGCCGATCGCGCCGCCCACCACCCAGGCCATCTGCAGCGCCGTCTCCGAACGGGCGAACGCCGAGGTCCGCACCGCCTCCGGGACGTCGCGCTGGATCAGGGCGTCCAGGGACAGCTTCGACAGGGCCTGGGTCAGGCCCGCGACCGCGCCCAGGACCGCGACCATCAGGCCGCCGAAGAAGATCGCGGCGAGCACGGCTGTCCCGAGGACGATCGACAGCATCGTGGCGATGATCACTTCGGGCCCGTGCCCCCGCTCCCGCAGCAGCGAGCCGACGGCCGTCCCGCACGCGTTTCCGACGCCCGCCGCCACCGCCACCATGCCGAGCGACACCGCCGCGCTCTGCCCGGGCAGCGGGTGCACGCGCAGCAGGAAGGCCAGGAAGAAGATCAGGAAGCCGGACAGCATGCGCTGCGAGGCGTTCGCCTGGAGCCCGTGCAGGACCGCCGGGCCCACCGTCCGCAGGCTGGGTTTCTTCTCGCCGTGGGTGAGCAGGTGGGCCCGCCGCTCGCCCTTCGCCGAGTCCACCTTGTGCGGCAGCCGCAGCGCCCAGTACGTGCCCAGCAGGAACAGCGCGCACGCCCCGTACAGCGGCCAGCCGGGACCGACCGCCTGCAGCCCCGCGCCGATCGGGGCGGCGATGCCCGTGGCGAGCAGACCCGCGAGGGTCACGCGTGAGTTCGCCTTCACGAGGGAGAATTTCGGTGGCAGCAGGCGGGGCACGACGGCGCTGCGCACCACCCCGTACGCCTTCGAGGCCACAAGCACGCCGAGCGCCGCCGGGTAGAGCTGGAGCCCGCCGGTCGCGACCGCGCCGGACATCAGGACGGCGAGGACCGCCCGGGTCAGCATCGCGCCCGCCATCGCCGCGCGCCGGCCGTGCGGGAGCCGGTCGAGAAGCGGGCCGATCACGGGGGCGAGGAGGGTGAAGGGCGCCATCGTGATCGCGAGGTACAGCGCGACCCGGCCGCGTGCCTCGTCCGTCGGCACCGAGAAGAACACCGTGGAGGCGAGCGCGACGGTGATCATGACGTCGCCCGCGCCGTTCACGGCGTGCAGCTCGATGAGTTTCCCGAGCCCCGATTCGCCCGCCCCATGGGCGTGCGTGGCCCTTCTGATGCCCTTCGCCGTGCCCGTGAACGGCAGGTGCAGGGCGCGGCCCACCTTCCGGCCCGCTCGGCTGAGCGGCCCGGCATGATCGTGGGATCGTGCGGAAGACCGTGCGGCTGCCACTCCGTCATAGTGCCCCACGATGCGGGCGTACGAACCGTTGACAGGGCCCGGCGAGGGTCGGCGGGGTCCGTAGGTCGCAGTCGCGCGGGGGCCGCGCGGCGCGTGTCCGCGGTCCGCGATGCGGGCCACTTGGGGCGGGCAGGTGGGCTGAGAGCTGCGAACGGGGTAGCGTGCGTAGCGCGCCACCGGCGGATGTTCTCGGCCGCGCGCCTCTTCGGCATCCCGCAGAATGGATGACGATAGGTGTGCCCGAGACACGCGAGAAGCACGAGAGACATGCCGGGCGTGGACGTCGATGCGGCCCTCTGGTCCGCTCCGCCCACTGCCCCGCCCGTACCTCCCGCCCGCTCCCGCTCCTCGGCCGGCGCACCCGTGAGACGGCGTAGGAGAGAAGCGAGACCTGTGAGTGCTGCGACGACGCGAAGCCGTACCCCGCGAGCCACGCGTGCCCCGCGAGCCGTACGTACCCCCGACCGTCTGTGCGCCGAGGCGGTAGACCTCGCGAGGGAGGCCGCCGACGCGGCCGCCGCGCCGGGCGTGGTCGGCGAGCACGTGGAGGTCGTCGCCGAGGGCGACCGGGTCGTCACGCACTTCTTCGAGTCCAAGGAGCTCGGCTACCGGGGCTGGCGCTGGGCCGTGACCGTCACCCGGGCCTCCCGCGCCAAGAACGTCACGCTTGACGAAACCGTCCTGCTGCCCGGCCCCGACGCGCTGCTCGCGCCCGAGTGGGTGCCGTGGAGCGAGCGGCTGCGGCCGGGCGACATGGGCCCCGGTGACCTGCTGCCGACCGAGCAGGACGACCTGCGCCTGGAGCCCGGCTACTCGGGCGAGGACGCGCCGCCGCCGAACTCCGCCGTCTCGGAGGAGATGGTGGACCACCTCGACGAGGAGGACGCCGAGCTGACCTCGCGCACGCCCTCGCGGGGCGCGATCGCGGCGGTCGCGGAGGAGCTCGGGATGCGGCGGGCGCGGGTGCTTTCGCGGTACGGGCTGCATGTGGCGGCGGACCGCTGGGACGAGGCGTTCGGCGCGAAGACTCCGATGGCGCAGGCGGCGCCGGCGACGTGCGTGTCGTGTGCGTTCCTGATGCCGATCGCGGGCTCGCTGAAGCAGTCCTTCGGTGTCTGCGCGAACGAGTTCTCGCCGGCGGACGGCCGGGTCGTCTCGCTCTCCTACGGCTGTGGCGGCCACTCCGAGGCGGCGGTCATGCCGAAGCCTCCGCGTCCGGCGCCGCCGGTCCTCGACTCGATGGCGGCGGACGAGTTCCCGCTGCGCCCGGCGAAGGACTCGGGCTCGACGACGGAGCCGGACGGGGCGTCGGAGGACCTGGGGCACTCGTAGCGGGCCCCGCCCTCCCCCTGGCTTCGCCGGGGGGACCCCCGCGCCCAGCGGGACGAACGCCCACAACGGGAACGGCGAGGCGCCCCGCCGCGCGCACCCCGCTTCGCGCGGTACCTTCGGGCACCGGCCGGAACTCGGAACCGGTCGGTACCCCCGAAACGAACCGCCCGCAGAGTGGAGTCAGACGTGAGCGTCAGCGTCAGGACGTCGACCGACGGAACCGACCCCTTCGGTACCGCACGGCTCCGCAGAGGCGTGCTCGACGCGTGGGCGGCCGGTGGGGCGCGGTTCCGGGAGGACGCCAACGCCGAGGAGGACCTGGTCCTCGGCGGCTACCGGGACCGGCTCGTCGTCGAGCTGGCGCAGAACGCGTCGGACGCCGCCCGCCGCGCCGCCGTCACCGGCCGGCTCCGGCTCACCCTGCACGCCGCCGACGCCGACGGCCCCGCCGTGCTCGCCGCCGCCAACACGGGCGCCCCGCTGGACGCCACGGGCGTGGAGTCGCTGTCGACCCTCCGCGCCTCCGCGAAGCGCACGGAGCGGGACACGGACGCCGGGTCCGGGGCTGTCGGCCGGTTCGGCGTCGGGTTCGCCGCCGTGCTCGCGGTCACCGACGAGCCGGCCGTGCTCGGCCGCCACGGCGGCGTCCGCTGGTCGCTCGCCGAGGCCCGCGAGCTGGCCGCCGACGTGGCCCGGCACAGCCCGGGCCTGGGCGACGAACTGCGCCGCCGGGACGGCCACGTACCGCTCCTGCGGCTGCCGCTGCCCGCCGAGGGCACCGCGCCCGACGGGTACGACACGGTCGTCGTCCTGCCGCTGCGGGACGCCGCCGCCGAGGGCCTGGCGCAGCGGCTGCTCGACGCCGTCGACGACGCGCTGCTGCTCACCCTCCCCGGCCTCACCGAGGTCGTCGTCGAGACCCCGGAGGGCACCCGTACCCTCACCCGGGACGACCGCGACGGCTACACCCACATCGCCGACTCCGCCGCCGGCACCCGCCGCTGGCGCACCGTCAGCCATGCCGGCCCGCTCGACCCGGCCCTGCTGAAGGACCGCCCGACCGAGGAGCGGCTGCGCCCGCACTGGTCGGTCACCTGGGCCGTACCGGTGGACGGGGACGGCGCGCCGCAGTTCCCGCGCACCGCGCCGGTCGTGCACGCGCCGACGCCCACCGACGAGCCGCTGGGCATCCCGGCGCTGCTCATCGCGTCGTTCCCGCTGGACACCGCGCGCCGCCACCCGGCGCCCGGGCCGCTCACGGACTTCCTGGTGGAGAAGGCGGGCGAGGCGTACGCGGAGCTGCTCGCCGACTGGCAGCCGGTGAGCACCGGCACCCTCGACCTCGTCCCCGGCCCGCTCGGCAAGGGCGTGCTCGACGGGGCGCTGCGCGGGGCGGTCCTGGAGCGGCTGCCACGGGTCGCGTTCCTGGCGCCGGCCGCCGCGTCGGAGGAACTGCCCGCGCTGCGCCCGATCGAGGCGGAGGTCGTGGAGGGCGCGGGCGCGGAGACCGTCGCCGTGCTCGCGGAGGTGTTCCCGACGCTGCTGCCGGCGGGTCTGGAGCGCCGGGTCGAGCTGCGCACGCTGGGCGTCGGGCGGCTGCCGCTGACCGAGGCGATCGACCGGCTCGCGGGCGTCGAGCGGGCCCCGGACTGGTGGTGGCGGCTCTACGACTCGCTGGCCGGGGTCGACCCGGACCGGCTGACCGGCCTGCCGGTGCCGCTGCTCGGCGAGGCCGGGTCGGGCCGGGTCCGCACCACCGTCGGGCCCCGCCAGGTCCTGCTGCCGCAGGAGCACACCCCCGTCGACCTGGCCCGGCTCGGTCTGAAGGTCGCCCACCCGGACGCGGCGCATCCGGTCCTGGAGAAGCTGGGCGCCGTACCGGCGACGCCGCGCGCTGTGCTCACCACGCCGCAGGTGCGGGCGGCGGTCGCCGGCTCGCTCGACGCGGGGGAGATCTGGGACGAGGACGCCGACACGCTCGACGCGGACGAGCTCGCCGACACCGTGCTCGCGCTCGTACGGGACGCGGACCTGGCGCCCGGCGACGAGCCGTGGCTCGGGGCGCTCGCCCTGCCCGACGAGGACGGGGAGCCGGCCCCGGCGGGCGAGCTCGTCATGCCGGGTTCGGCCTTCGCGTCGGTGATGCGGGAGGACGAACTCGCCTTCGTGGACGCGGAGCTCGCCGAGCGCTGGGGCGAGCAGCCGCTCGCCGCGTGCGGGGTGCTCGCCGGGTTCCAGCTGGTGCGGGCCGCGGACCTGGTGCTCGACCCGGACGAGCTGGAGCCGCGCGAGGGCGACTTCGCGGAGCCGGACGACGCGGGGCTGCTCGACGCGGTCGACGTGTGGTGCGAGGACGTGCTCGACCGGCTGCCCGAGGCGCCGGTGCCGCCGGTGGCGACGGAGATCGTGGCGGTACGGGACCTGGACCTGGTCGACGACGACGCCTGGCCGCGGGCCCTCGCGCTGCTCGCGCAGCCGCCGCTGCGGGACGCGCTGACCCAGCCCGTACGGGTGCTGCTGCCGGACGGCACGACGGAGACGGTCCGCTCGTACACGGCGTGGTGGCTGCGCGACCACCCGGTCCTCGACGGGCGGCGGCCCGCCGGTCTGCGGGCGGCCGGCACGGATCCGCTGCTCATCGGTCTGTACGACTCGGCCGACGCGACCGGCTTCGAGGACGAGCAGGTGCTGCGGGCCCTCGGCGTGCGCACCTCGGTGTCCGCGCTGCTCGACGAGCCGGGCGGCGCGGCGGAGCTCCTGGGCCGGCTCGCCGACCCGTCCCGCGAGGTCTCCGGCACCCAACTGCACGCCCTCTACACGGCCCTGGCCGATCTCGACCCGGAGCAGGTGACGCTGCCGGACGAGCTGCGGGCGGTGGTCGACGGCGAGCTGGTGGTGGTCGACGCGGCCGACGCGCTGGTCGCCGACGCGCCCGATCTGCTGCCCCTCGCCGCGGGTCTGCCGCTGCTGCCGGTCGCCCCGGCCCGGGCCGCGGAGCTCGCCGAGCTGTTCCAGGTGCGCCGCCTGAGCGAGGCGGTCCCGGCCGAGGTCACCACGACGGGCGAGGAACACGAGGTCCCCTCCTCGGTCCACGCCCTCCTCGGCCCGGCCACCCCCGCCACGTACGTCGAACACGAGGAGCTCCGCGCCGCCGGCACCGAACTCGACTGGCGCCGCACCCCCGACGGCGTCATCCACGCCGCCACCCTGGAGGGCGTCGCCGCCGGCCTGGCCTGGGCGGCCGGCCAGTGGCCCCGCCGCTTCGAGGTCGCGGCCCTCCTGGAGGACCCGTCACGGACGTCGGAGCTGGCGCGGGACCGCTGGTTCGACTGAGCGGATCCGGTACGTCAGTTCTTGCGGAGGCGGCCGAGGAACACGGCGGCCGCGCCGAGGACGACGACCGCGCCGCCGATGACGGCGAGGGTGGTCGTGCCCGAGGAACCGGTGTCGGCGAGGTTCCCGCCGGCGGCGACGGCCGTCGGCGAGGAC
Source organism: Streptomyces sp. NPDC051909 (assembly GCF_040681095.1). NCBI lineage: Bacteria > Bacillati > Actinomycetota > Actinomycetes > Kitasatosporales > Streptomycetaceae > Streptomyces > Streptomyces sp. NPDC051909. Next base: position 80,820 of record NZ_JBFAYA010000001.1, read on the forward strand.
GAGCTCGACACCGTGGCCGAGGGAGTGGGTGTCGAGCTCGGGGCCGCGGTGGCCGTCGGGGGCGCCGTGGCAGTGGCGGTGGCCGTCGGTGCCGGCGTCCTGGTCGGGGTCTTCGTCGGCGTGGGCGTGGAGGTCTTCGTCGGCGTCGGCCGGATGTCCGGGTGCTTGATGCGGAAGGCGTCGTTGGCGTCGGCGGTCCCGAGGCAGTCGACCTCCTTGCCGGTGTCCGGGAAGCGGTAGACGTCCGCGAACGCACCCGAGAACGCGAACTCCGCCCCGGTGAGGTCGGCGGGGAGCTTGCCCTCCGCCTGGATGCGCAGGTCGTACGTCCTGGTCTCCCCGGCCTTGAGCAGACCGATCTCGTCGACGCCGGCAAGCCCCGTCCCCAGGTCGTGCCAGCTGCCGTCGGCTGCCTTCACCTGGGCCTTCACGTAGTCGCGCAGGTCGTACTCCGGGGACTCGACCTGACGCCACGGGTGGCCGCTCACCTTGACGCCCGTCAGGTCCTCGGCCCCGATGTTGGTCACCGTGCCCTTGACGGGCTGCCAGCCGCTGCCCGCGACCAGCGGATCGGCGATCACGTCCACCTTCGCCGTGAGCGACTTCTGCTCGTAGTCCCCGTGGGCGGTGGAGACATCCGTGCAGGAGGGCAGAGCCGCGGGGGGCTCCGCGGCATGTCCGGCGGGTACGGCGAGGAACAGCACGGCGGTGGTGCATGCCACGGTGGCGGCCGGGCGGAGTCTCATCGGAGGTTTCCTTCCATAGGTGTGCGCACTGGGAGGACAACCAGGAGGTTCGAACGGTTGCACTGTGCCCGGCGCGGGACCCGCAGGTCCGACCGAGGGGCCGCTCCCGGATTCCCCTTGCGCCGATAGTCTGCGCGCAGATAATCTCTGCATAGAGCAAGTCGCACGTACACGCACGCGTACGAACAACGGGAGACCACCATGTGGACGTACGAGCACTCCGTCGAGACCGACGCCGCTCCCGAGGCGATCTGGCGCCTGTGGGCCGATGTGGAGAACTGGGGCACCTGGAACGCCGACATCGCGGACGTCCGGATCGACGGCCCCTTCGTGCCGGGCGCCCGGATCGAGATGACCCCGGTCGGTGACGACCCGGTGCACCTGGTCGTCACCGAGACCGTCGACGGTGAACTGTTCGTGGACGAGGCGCGGTTCGGCGGACTCGTGCTGCGCACCGAGCACTGGATCGAGCGCGGCGAGACGCTGCCGACCCGCGTGACGTACCGCATGCGGATCACCGGCGACGGCGTCGGCGAACTCGGCCCGCGGATCGGCCCCGCAGTCACGGGGGACTGGCCCGAGACCGTGGCCGCGCTGATCGAGCGGGCGCGGGGCTGATGGCCCTCGGCCCGGGGGAGAGCCCCGGATTCCTGCTCTGGCACGCCACGCTGCGCTGGCAGCGCGACATCGCCGCGGCATTGGCGCCCCTCGGGCTCACGCACGTGCAGTTCGTCCTGCTCGCCTGCGCCTGGTGGCTGAACGCCCGCGGCGAACGGCCCAACCAGCAGACCCTGGCCCGCCAGGCCGGCACCGACGTCAAGATGACCTCGCAGGTCGTGCGGGCCCTGGAGGCCAAGGGGCTGATCGAGCGCGAGACCGACCCCGCCGACACCCGCGCGAAGCGCCTGCGCGTCACCGAGGCCGGCGCCGGACTCGCGCCCCGCGCCGTCGAGGCCGTCGAGGCCGTCGACGCGCGCTTCTTCGAGCCGGTCCCGGTCGAAGAGGCTGTGACCCTCCTTGGCCGACTGGCCCGCGTGGCGGAGGCCTGACGGGCCGGCGGCGGCGCTGACGCGGCCGGGCCGGGGCCGGCGGGCGGACCTCCCGCGCCGGTCGGCACTCATCCCGTCTGCCGGGCCGACCTGTACGCCTTCCTACGCCTTCCTACGCCTTCCGGGCCGGCGGTCCCATCGGGTTCGGGAAGGGGATGGTGCCCGAGTCGAGCACCTCGTCGGCCAGGACGCCCAGCAGCGCCACCGTCCGGTCGGCCTCGGCCGGGGAGAGCGCCGCCGCGTACGGGCGGGCGGCGAGGGTGTCGGTGCGGGACTCGATGTGGGTGCGCAGGGCGCGGGCCGCGGGGTTCGGCAGGCCCGCGGGGTCGAGGAGGCCGCGGGCGGCGAGGCGGGCGGCGGCGGACCGCCAGGCCCGTCGGGCGAACTCCGCGTTCATGGTGGCGTCGAAGGACATGGGGGACGCTGGGGCGTGTCCGTCACGCCGGGAAGCGCCGCCCCACCCACTGCCACGCGAACTCGAGCACCGCCGAGCCCGCCGCCGCGACGGCGACCGCCGTCCACGGCATCGTCACCCCGACCAGCTTCAGTGCGAAGAAGTCCTGCAGCCAGGGCACGACGAGGACGAGCAGGAAGGCGCCGCCCATGGCCGCGACCAGGGCGATGCGCCACCATGTGTAGGGGCGGGCGATGATCGCGAGGACCCACATGGAGACCAGGAAGAGGGTGAGGGTCGCGGCGCTGGTCTCGGCGTCGAGCGCGCCGGGGCCGGTGTAGTGGTGCCGGGCCAGGAGGTACGTGGCGAAGGTGGCCGCCGCCGCGATGACGCCGGCCGGGATCGCGTACCGCATCACCCGCCGTACGAAGTGCGGTTTGGCCCGCTCCCTGTTGGGGGCGAGGGCCAGGAAGAAGGCCGGGACGCCGATGGTGAGGGTGGACAGCAGGGTCAGGTGCCGGGGCAGGAAGGGGTACTCGACCTGGCTGACCACCACCAGGATCGCGAGCAGCACCGAGTAGACCGTCTTCGTCAGGAAGAGGGTCGCCACCCGGGTGATGTTGCCGATCACCCGGCGCCCCTCGCCGACCACCGACGGCAGCGTCGCGAACGAGTTGTTGAGCAGCACGATCTGCGCGACGGCCCGGGTCGCCTCGGAGCCGGAGCCCATGGAGACGCCGATGTCGGCGTCCTTGAGCGCGAGGACGTCGTTGACGCCGTCGCCCGTCATCGCGACCGTGTGCCCGCGCGACTGGAGCGCCGCGACCATCTCGCGCTTCTGCTGCGGGGTGACCCGGCCGAAGACGGTGCCCGCGTCGAGGGCCTTCGCCATCTCGTCGCGGTCGGTCGGGAGCGTGCGCGCGTCGACGGTGTTCTCCGCGCCGGGCAGGCCGAGCTTGCCGGCGACGGCGCCGACCGAGACCGCGTTGTCGCCGGAGATCACCTTGGCGGTGACGTTCTGCTCGGCGAAGTACGCGAGGGTGTCGGCGGCGTCCGGCCGCAGCCGCTGCTCCAGGACGACCAGCGCGGAGGCCCGCGCGTCCTTCGCCACGTCCGGCGAGTCGAGCTCGTGGGCGGTACGGGCGAGCAGCAGGACCCGCAGTCCCTGCTCGTTCAGCCGGTCGACCTCCGCGAGGGACGGGTCCCCGGCCGGGAGCAGCACGTCGGGCGCGCCGAGCAGCCAGGTCGAGTTCTCGCCGTCGCCCTCGCTGAACGCCGCCCCGCTGTACTTGCGCGCCGACGAGAACGGCAGCGACTCCGTACACCGCCAGTCCACCGAGTCCGGATAGGCGTCCACGATGGCCTGGAGGGAGGCGTTGGGCCGCGGGTCGGACTCGCCGAGCGCGCCGAGCACCTTCCGTACGTACGCCTCCTCCGAGCCGTTCAGCATGCGCAGCCCGGTGACGTCCATGCCGCCCTCGGTGAGCGTGCCGGTCTTGTCGAGGCAGACCACGTCGACCCGGGCGAGGCCCTCGATGGCGGGCAGCTCCTGCACGAGGCACTGTTTGCGGCCGAGCCGGATCACGCCGATCGCGAAGGCGACGGAGGTGAGGAGGACGAGCCCCTCGGGGATCATCGGGACGATGCCGCCGACGGTGCGGGCGACGGACTCCTTGAAGTCGTTGTCCTTGACGACGAGCTGGCTGATGACGAGCCCGAGCGCGGTCGGGATCATCATCCACGTCACGTACTTGAGGATGGTGGAGATGCCGGTGCGCAGCTCGGAGTGGACGAGGGTGAAGCGGGAGGCCTCCTCGGCGAGCTGGGCGGCGTAGGCCTCGCGGCCGACCTTGGTGGCGGTGAAGGCGCCGCCGCCGGCGACGACGAAGGAGCCGGACATCATCCGGTCGCCGGGCTTCTTCACGACGGGGTCGGCCTCGCCGGTGAGCAGGGACTCGTCGACCTCCAGGCTGTCGGCCTCGGCGACCGCGCCGTCGACGACGATCTTGTCGCCGGGGCCGAGTTCGATGAGGTCGCCGAGGACGATCTCGGAGGTGGAGACCTCGGCGGCGACGCCGTCCCGACGCACCGTCGGCTTCGCCTCGCCGATGACGGCGAGCCCGTCGAGGGTCTTCTTGGCGCGCAGTTCCTGGACGATGCCGATGCCGGTGTTGGCGATGATCACGAAGCCGAAGAGGCTGTCCTGAATCGGCGCGACGAAGAGCATGATCACCCACAGCACGCCGATGATCGCGTTGAAGCGGGTGAAGACGTTGCCGCGGACGATGTCGGTGGTGGAGCGGGAGCTCCGTACGGGTACGTCGTTGACCTCGCCGCGCGCGACCCGCTCGGCGACCTCGGCGGCGGTCAGGCCGTGCGGGCGGTGCACGACGGCGGTGCCGGCCGATGGTCCCGCCGTCGCCGCTGCCGGGACCTCGCCGTCGTCCGTGTCGATCTTCGCCCGCTGCGTCATGGTTTCGACGGTACGACCGGACGCGGCCGCCCACCCGCCGAGAAGTCCGAAGATCAGACCGGGGGAGGAGGGGAAAGGTCCTCAGGTACTACGCGTCGTCGTCGGACGCCTGCCGGGCCGCGTGCCGCTTGATCGCCGCGTCCCGCTTCCGTACGTACCAGATGCCGATCAGGCCGAGACCGGCGCCGGCCAGGCAGGTCCACACCCACGAGGTCAGGTCCCGGTCGGCGAACCAGCCGTAGAACGGGATCTGGACGAGGAACAGGACGAACCAGAGGATCGTGCCGCCCGTGATGGTGGCGACGACGGGCCCCTCCAGGGGCTCGGGTGCCTCGTGCTTCGGTGTCCACTTCGCCATGGGAGGCAGTCTAGGCGCCGGAATCAGGGGTCTACGCGCGGAGATGGACTCCCCCTCGTTCATGTGTTCATACTGAAACGGTTTGCCTCTGGCGGGTTCCCTTCGTATGAACCGCCAAATTTGACCATACGAGGACAACCCATGAGCACCACGGCCCCCGCCAAGGCCACTTCCCCGGAACCGTCCGCGCCGCAGGACCAGCGGCCCGTCTCCGGTCTCGACCGCTTCTTCAGGATCTCCGAGCGCGGCTCCACCGTCGCCCGTGAGGTTCGCGGCGGCTTCGCCACCTTCTTCGCGATGGCCTACATCATCGTGCTGAACCCGATCATCCTCGGCAGCGCCAAGGACATGTACGGGCACCAGCTCGACAGCGGCCAGCTCGTGACCGCGACCGTCGTGACGGCCGCCTTCACGACCCTCCTCATGGGCGTCATCGGCAACGTGCCGATCGCGCTCGCCGCCGGCCTCGGCGTGAACACCGTCGTCGCGCTCCAGCTCGCGCCGAGGATGTCCTGGCCGGACGCCATGGGCATGGTGGTCCTGGCCGGCATCGTGGTGATGCTCCTGGTCGCGACCGGTCTGCGCGAGCGCGTGATGAACGCGGTCCCGGTCGGTCTGCGCAAGGCCATCGCGATCGGCATCGGCCTCTTCATCATGCTGATCGGACTGGTCGACTCGGGCTTCGTCTCCCGGATCCCGGACGCCGCCCACACCACCGTCCCGCTGCAGCTCGGCGGCGACGGGCACCTCATGGGCTGGCCGGTGCTCGTCTTCATCCTGGGCACCCTGCTCACCCTCGCGCTGATCGTCCGCAAGGTGCCGGGCGCCATCCTCATCTCGATCGTCGTGATGACCGTGGTCGCGGTGGTCGTCAACGCCGTCGCCGACATCCCCTCCTGGGGTCTGACCACCCCGGAGTGGCCCGGCAACCCGGTCGCCAGCCCCGACTTCGGCCTCTTCGGGCAGTTCAGCCTGTTCGGCGGCTTCCACAAGGTCGGCGTGCTGACCGGCGTCCTCTTCGTCTTCACCGTGCTGCTGTCCTGCTTCTTCGACGCCATGGGCACGATCCTCGGCGTCGGCGACGAGGCCGAGCTGATGGACGAGGACGGCAACTTCCCGGGCATCAACAAGGTCCTGCTGGTCGACGGCCTCGCGGTCGCCTCCGGCGGTGCCACCTCGTCCTCGGCCACCACCTGCTTCGTGGAGTCCACGGCCGGTGTCGGCGAGGGCGCCCGCACGGGTCTGGCCTCGGTGGTGACCGGCGCGCTGTTCTCGGTCGCGCTGTTCCTCACGCCGCTCGCCACGATGGTGCCCTCGCAGGCGGCGACCCCCGCCCTGCTGGCGGTGGGCTTCCTGATCCTGGCCGGTTCGGTCAAGGAGATCGACTGGAGCGACTACACCATCGCGATGCCGGCCTTCCTGGCGATGGTGATGATGCCGTTCACGTACTCGATCACCAACGGCATCGGCATCGGCTTCATCGCCTTCAGCGTGCTGCGGCTCGCCGCGGGCCGGGGCCGCGAGGTCCCGGTGGCGATGTACGTCGTGTCGGCGGTCTTCGTCTTCTACTACGCGATGCCGGCGCTGGGCCTGACCTGATCGCGGGGCGCGTCGGAGGCCCCGTAGAACTTCTCCGTCTCGTCGACGGCGGTCTTGAACCGTTCGTCGAAGTCTTCGCGAATGAGCGTCCGGACGACATAGTCCTGGACGCTCATTCCGCGTTTGGCGGCGTGGGCGCGGAGCCGTTCGAGCAGCTCTCCGTCGATGCGCAGGCTGAGCACGGTCGAATCCATGCCCGTCAGGTTCGCGCCACGGAAGGCCTTCGCGCGTCACTTTCCGGATCGCTCTCACTCATTTGGGTGACAGATTGCGACGGAAGGTTTTCGATTGGTCTTTAGAGAGAGTAATGAGTTACGCTAAGGACATGCCTGACCTGTCCCCTGGCACCGCCGAGGATGCCGCGGCCGTGAACGCGCTCCGCAGCGCTGTCATGCGCCTTGGCCGACGCCTCAAGCACCAGCGCGTCGACGAATCGCTGAGCCCCACCGAGATGTCGGTGCTCGGCACCCTGTCGCTCTGCGGCTCGGCCACCCCCGGTGAGCTGGCCCGCAAGGAGCACGTCCAGCCGCCGTCGATGACGCGCATCGTCGCGCTGCTCGAGGCCAAGGGCCTGGTCAAGCTGGAGCCGCACCCCGACGACCGCCGGCAGAAGGTGGTCAGCCAGACCGAGCAGGCCGAGGCCATGCTCGAGGAGTCCCGCCGCAAGCGGAACGCCTGGCTGGCCTCCCTCGCCGAGGGTCTGGACGAGGACGAGTGGGCGAAGCTGCGCGCCGCCGCTCCGGTCCTGGAGAAGCTCGCCCACCTGTAGACCAACCCGAGGCGCCAAGGAGGCGACGCACTTTGAGTACGGGACCCGGAGCAGACTCCGCACCCGTCCACAAACCCACCACCGACCCCCGTCGGGGCGACCGGAGCAAGGGGACCTTCTCCTCGCTCGGGATCCGGAACTACCGGCTGTTCTTCACCGGAGCGATCGTCTCCAACACCGGTACGTGGATGGCCCGGATCACCCAGGACTGGCTGGTCCTGAGCCTCACCGGCTCCGCCGCCGCCGTCGGCATCACGACGGCCCTCCAGTTCCTGCCGATGCTGCTGTTCGGCCTGTACGGCGGCGTCATCGCCGACCGCCTCCCGAAGCGGCGCCTGCTCCTGGTCAGCCAGGCCGCGCTCGGCCTGTGCGGACTGACCCTCGCCGTACTGACCCTGACCGGACACGTCCAGGTCTGGCACGTCTATCTGATCGCCTTCCTGCTCGGCATGGTCACCGTCGTCGACAACCCGACCCGGCAGTCGTTCGTCTCCGAGCTGGTCGGCCCGGCGCAGCTGCGCAACGCGGTCTCGCTGAACTCGGCGAACTTCCAGTCCGCCCGGCTCGTCGGCCCCGCCGTCGCGGGTCTCATGATCGCCTCGATCGGCAGCGGCTGGGCCTTCCTGATCAACGGCCTCTCCTTCCTCGCGCCGATCGGCGCCCTGCTGCTGATGCGCACGAGCGAGCTGCACAAGGTGGAGCGCGTCCCGCGCGGCAAGGGCCAGCTGCGTGAGGGTCTGCGCTATGTCGCCGGGCGGCCGGACCTGATCTGGCCGATCGTCCTGGTCGGCTTCATCGGCACCTTCGGCTTCAACTTCCCGATCTGGCTGACCGCCTTCTCGGAGGAGATCTTCCACGTCGGCGCCGGTACGTACGGCTTCCTCAACACGCTCATGGCGGCCGGCTCCCTGGTGGGCGCGCTGCTCGCGGCCCGGCGCGGCTCGACCCGGCTGCGGATGCTGGTGATCGCGGCGGGCGTGTTCGGCGTCCTGGAGATCGCGGCGGCGCTCTCGCCGTCCTTCTGGCTGTTCGCGCTGCTGCTCGTGCCGATCGGCATGATCGGCCTGACGGTCAACATCAGCGCCAACTCGGCCGTCCAGATGGCGACGGACCCGGCCATGCGGGGCCGGGTGATGAGCCTCTACATGATGGTCTTCGCCGGCGGCACCCCGATCGGCGCCCCACTGCTCGGCTGGGTCACCGACACCTTCGGCCCCCGGACCGGCTTCGCCACCGGCGGCCTCGTCTCCCTCGCCGCGGCGGCCGCCATCGGCCTGATCCTGGCCCGCGTCGGCGGCCTCCGCCTCTCGATGCGCTGGCACCACGGCCACCCGAGCGTCCACTTCGTCCCGCAGGAGCGCCGGGAGAGCCTGGCGACGGCGGCGTAGCCGTTTCTGTGCGAACGGGCGGACCGGCCTCGACGGCCGGTCCGCGCTTCTGCGTATCCCGCGTCCGCGGTCGTATCGATCTGTGCATTCGCCGGATGAAACGTGAAGATCCTGTGTACATTGAGCGCCGCTCAAGCATCAGGCATCAAGCGTCACAGGAGATCTCCCTTGCGCAAGCGCTCCGCCGCCATAGCCGTCGCCCTCGCCGCCGGCACCCTGGCCGCCCTCACCACCGCACCCGCCCAGGCCACCGAGTACTCCTCGGCCCTGAAGATCAAGGGCGTCCAGTACGACGCCCCGGGGCGGGACGACAACCGGTGCTCCGGCGGCAACACCGCCGCCGAGTACGTCACCATCAAGAACTACTCCCGGACCGCCACGGTGAATCTCAAGGGCTACGTGGTGAAGGACGCCGTGGGGAACACGTACGTCTTCCGGATCAACCACTACCTCCAGCCGGGCGACTACGTGCACCTGCGCGGCAACTACGGCACCGAGTCCGACGCCAAGAACGTCGCCTACCGCAACAACTGCAACTTCATCTGGAACAACGACCGCGACACCATCAAGCTGATCAAGCCGGGCGGCGCCTACGCCGACACGCACTCGTACACCAAGAGCGGCAACGACCGCGACGGCAACGGCTACATCACCTTCCACGGCTGATCCGGCCAGGTGGGTACGAGCGGCGGGTCAGACCCGCCGCTCAAGCACCTGGCCCGGCCAGGTGCCGACCGTGAAGGCCTCCGTGCGGGTGAAGCCCTGGCGTTCGTAGTAGCGGATCAGGCGGCCCTCGGTGCCCGCGAAGCAGTCGACGCGGAGGAGGGAGACACCCGCCCGGCGGGTCTCCTCGGCCGCGTGGGCGAGGAGGGCGGCGCCGACGCCGTGGCCGTGGCGGAGGCCGTCGGTCGCCAGGTAGCGCACGTACCGCTCCGGCTCGTCCGCGCGGGCCACGTACGAGCCCGGGTGCGGCGTGAGGGTGAGCGTCCCGACCGGGGCTCCGTCGATCTCGGCGATCCACGGGGTGCCCTCGGCCACCACCCGCTCGACGGCCTCCACGGTCTTCGGCCGGGCGCTGAACGGCTCGGTGCCCCACTGGGCGGTGATCCCCTGGGCGTTGAGCCAGGCCACCGCGCTGTCGAATATCGCCAGCATCGCGGGCACGTCCGCCGGCCCGCCCTGCCTGATCTTGATCCCGGTATCCATCCGGCCGAGGTTAGTCCCTGTCAGACTCGCCTCATGAGGCTTTTCGCTGCCGTCATCCCCCCGCCCGCGCAGCTCGCCGAGCTCGCCCGCGAGGTCGACCGGCTCGGCCGGCTGCCCGGCGCCGACCGGCTGCGCTGGACCGCGCGGCCCGGCTGGCACTTCACGCTCGCGTTCATGGGCGAGGTCGGTGAGGAGCTGCTCCCGGACCTGCGCGCCCGCCTCGGCCGGGCCGCCCACCGCACCGCGCCCTTCCCGCTGCGGCTGCACGGCGGCGGCCGATTCGGGCGGGCGGTGCTGTGGACCGGCGCGGCGGGCGGCCTGGACGAGCTGCGGCTGCTCGCCGAGCGGGCCGACGCCGCCGCGCGCCGCGCCGGCGTCCCGATGGACGAGCACCGCGCGTACCACCCGCACCTCACCGTCGCCCGCTCCCGCGCCGCCGACACCGACCTGCGCCCCTTCGTCACCGAGCTCACCGACTTCGAGGGCACCCGCTGGCAGGTCACCGAGCTCGCCCTGGTCCGCAGCCACCTCCCCGGCGGCGGCCCGCCGGGGAAGCAGCCTCGCTACGAGACGATCGCCACGTGGCCCCTGGGCGGAGCGGCCGAACAGGGGCGTTAACCTCGAATGGTGGACCCGAAAACCCGTAACCGGATCATGGCCGGTGTGCTCGTCCTGATGTTCGCGATCATCGCGGTGACGTCGTTGGTGGGCGGCCGGTAGCCCGTTCCGTCGCCGCTCGCCGCGGCCCTTGCCTCGAGTGGACTCCAGGCAGTTGGCTTGAAGCCATGGAGTACACGCAGCTCGGACGCACGGGACTCAAGGTCGGCCGGCTCGTCCTCGGGACGATGAACTTCGGCCCGCAGACCGACGAGTCCACCAGCCACGCGATCATGGACGCCGCGCTCGACGCGGGCCTCAACCTCTTCGACACGGCGAACGTCTACGGCCAGACCGCCGGCAAGGGCCGCACCGAGGAGATCATCGGATCCTGGTTCGCGAAGGATCCGGCGCACCGCGACAAGGTGGTGCTCGCCACCAAGGTCTACGGGAACATGGCCGACGGCACCGGCCCGGTCTGGCCCAACCACGACAAGCTGTCGGCGGTGAACATCCGGCGGGCCGTCGAGGCCAGCCTCAAGCGGCTCGGCACCGACTACATCGACGTCTACCAGTTCCACCACATCGACCGCCTGACCCCTTTCGACGAGATCTGGCAGGCCGTCGACACCCTGATCGGGCAGGGCAAGATCCTCTACGCCGGCTCCTCCAACTTCCCCGGCTACAAGATCGCCCAGGCGAACGAGGCCGCGGCCCGGCGCGGGATGGTCGGCCTGGTCAGCGAGCAGTGCCACTACAACCTCTACGAGCGGCGCGCCGAGATGGAGGTGATCCCGGCGGCCCGGGAGTACGGGCTCGGCGTCATCCCGTGGTCGCCGCTGGCCGGCGGGCTGCTCGGCGGCGTGCTCCGCAAGGAGGTCCAGGGGGGGCGCCGGGCCGGCGGGCGGACCGCCGAGCGCCTGGCCGACCCGGTGGAGCGGGCCCGGATCCAGGCGTACGAGGACCTGCTCGACAAGCACGGTCTGGACCCGGCCGAGACGGCGCTCGCCTGGCTGCTCACCCGTCCGGGCGTGACGGGCCCGATCGTCGGCCCGCGCACGCCCGAGCAGCTGGCCGGCGCGCTGCGCGCCCTCGAGCTGAAGCTGGGCGAGGAGGTCCTCACCGGCCTCGACGAGATCTTCCCCGGCCCGGGCCCGGCGCCGGAGGCCTTCGCCTGGTGACCGACCTGACCGACCCCGCCCCGTAGCCGGGTCAGACCCCGCCGAGCCAGCTGGTCGCGTCCAGGCGGAACGCGGTCTCGGCGGGGACGACCGCCCGCAGTGCGTCCTCCAGGTCGCGGAGCCGGTCCGCGCCGAGGCGGGCCGCCCAGTCGGCGCGCAGCTCGTCGAAGACGGCGGCCGAGCGGGCGAGCGCGTCGATCCCGTACGGGGTGAGGCGGACGAGTTTGCGCCGGGCGTCGCCCGGGTCGTCGGCGCGCTCGGCGTAGCCGAGGGTGAGCAGCCGGTCGACGGTCTTGCCCGCGGCCTGCTTGGAGACCCCGAGCCGCCGCCCGATGTCGCTGGCGGTCGCCCCGTAGGGGCCGGCGGCGATGGCCTGGAGGGCGAAGCCGTGCGCCGGGCGCATCTCGGGGTGCCCCTGCCGGGCCAGCTCGGCGTGCAGCCGGTCGATGAGGGTCCGGAAGCCGGCGAAGAGGAGCAGGGGCAGCTCGAAGCCGGGGGTGTCGGCGCGCCTGTCCGGAATCCCCTTGCGGCTATCGACAACCTGGTTTACGTTTTCCTCGTCGGCATGGTCAACCATGTTGTCTACTCTATCGCCAGGGGGACCGCCATGACGCTCGACGCTCTCGACCTTCCCACCCGTATCCAGCGCGCCGCCGCAACCCTCAAGGAGACCTCCCCGCACACCCTCGAAGGCTTCCTCAAGCTCAAGGAGATCTTCGATTCGACCACCCTCGACCCGCACGCCCGCGAGACCGTCATCCTCACCGTCGCCGCCCGCAACCAGTGCCACCTCTGCCTCGACATGCACGAGGCCGAGCTGGCCGCCCTCGGCCCGGCGCCCGCGCCCGAACGACTCGACGCCGTACGCCGGTTCACCCTCCAGGTGCTCGCCTCCTCGGGCGCGGTGAGCGACGCCGAGCTCGACGCCTTCCTCGCCCACGGCTACACCCGCCAGAACGCGCTCGAAGTCGTCCTCGGCATCGGCACCTACACGGTCTCGACCCTCGCCAACCGACTCGTCCGCGTCGCCTGAGGGACGTTCAGGCCCGGGGTGCGTACGGGCCGCCCACGCCCCACGCCTGGTGCAGCGCGTCCGCGAAGGCCGCGGCGAGTTTGTGCTCGCCCGTCGGGCCCGGGTGGGTGCCGTCGTAGGTGTCCGCGTGGATGTCGTACGACTCCGGGATCGTGCCGAGCAGCAGCGGCGAGGCCGCCGAGTCCAGGTCCGCGACCGTCTTCGCGAGCAGCTCGTTGAAGCGGGTGCACTCGGCGGCGAACGGCGCGTCGTACTCGGCCCGCACGTTCGGGATGACCGGCAGCATGACCGCCCGGACGTGCGGGTTCGCGGCCCGCGCGGCGGCCAGGAAGGCGCGGACGTTGTCCGCCGTCTGGTCGCTGTTGGTGTAGAAGCCCAGATCGATCAGGCCGAGTGAGACCAGCAGCACGTCGACGCGGCTCGCCGCCACCGCCTCCCCGATCAGCGGCGCCATGTGCAGCCAGCCCTCGCCCCAGCCGGCCAGATGACGGCGGGCGGCGGCCGGGAAGGCCGGGTCGGCGTAGGCGTCGGAGGTCGCCGCGTCCTCGGCCGGCTCGTACAGCGCGGTGCGCGGGCCGGTGATCTCGTACGCGCCGGGCCCGGGCAGCACGGATTCGAGGTGCTGCCACATCCGGTACCGCCAGGTGAAGTCGCCGGCGCGTCCGATGGTCATGCTGTCGCCGACGAACAGAAAACGCATGGCGCTCATTCTCGCCGAGCCCGGTGACGTCGGTAGAGGTCGGCGACGTGATCCCGGACACCGGGGGAGTCCGGCTACGAGCCCGGGCCGGTCACACTAGTCGGCGGAGCCCAGGAGGAAGTCGCGTCCTCGCCCAGGAGGCGGGCAGCCACGTCGTGGTTGGTGATCCGTCCGGCCAGGGACCGCGGGCTCACACCATGAGCGTTGACTCGGTCGGGGTCGGCGCCGGCTTCCAGCAGCCGCCGGATCGCCGTCCCTTCGCCCTGCGAACAGAACACCGCCCTCCACAACGGCGTATTGCCGTGACCATCCACGGCATCAACCGACGCGCCCGCGGCCAGGAGGACCTCGATGGCCTGCGGTGCCAGGGCCTGGGCGGCAAAATGCATCGCCGTCCAGCCCGCGGCGTCGACTGCCTCGGCGTCGGCGCCCCCGGCCAACAGCGCCTTCAGGCCTTGCGCGTCGCCGTCGGCAGCCGCGTAGTGCGCCGCGGTCCGCCCCAACCGATCCCGATCCGTCATGCGCCCCGCCCCGAGTACGGAGTCACGCGTGCAGATCTTCCAGGGACCGGGCGAACCGCACCCAAGAGGCGGGGGACAGGGTGAGGGAGCGGAAGGTGGGGTTCTTGGAGTCGCGGACATGGATGGTGGCGGTGGTGAGGGCGACCTCGACGCATTCGCCCTCGCTGCCGCTGTAGCTGCTCTTGAACCATGTGAGTTCGCTGCTCATAGTGCCTCTGCCACCTGTTCGATCAGCCTCGCGGACTCTTCCGGGGTAAGCGCCTGCGCCCGCAGGATGCCATATTTGCCGATGAGATCCGCCAGGTCAGGCTGCTCACTGACGAAGTAGCCGCCGCGGTGGCCTTCGACGTACGCGAGCTGCTGCCGCTTGGCTGTCTCCAGGATGATCAGCGGTCCGTTCAACCCGGCGTGGGTTTCGCGGTCATGGGGCATGACCTGGATCTCGACGTGGCGAAGTTGCTGGATGCCCAGGATGTGGTGCAGCTGCTGTTTGAGAACCGCCGCACCGCCGATGGGGCGCGTCAGGGCGCTGTACTCCACGACGAAGCTGACGTTCGGCGCCGGTTTGCGGTGGAAGAGTTGCTGTCGCTTCAGCCGGGCCACCGACTGCTTCTCCACCTCCTCGTCGTCATACGTCGGGTACCTGTTGCTCGTGTACACCGCCTGTGCGTACGCCTTGGTCTGTAGTGCCCCCGGAACCACATGGTTCTGGTACGCGTGCAGGGCGACCGCCTTCGCCTCCTCCTCCAGGTAGTTCTCGGTCCACTGGCGGAGTCCGTTCTCCGGGAACTCCTGCTTGGCCAGGGCGATGAGCGCGCCCTGTGCGCGCAGGACGTCGTCCGAGAGCGGTACGAACTTTCCCCTCGGGCGGCGGTCTCCCCGTTCCACCATTGCCACCTGTGACTTGGAGAACCCGAGACGCGCCCCCAACGCCTCCTGCGTCATCTCCGCTCTCTGACGGAAGAACCGCAACAGCGCCCCGAAGCCCTTGGAGCCCCGCTCCCCGACCTGCACGTCGACCTCCCCTGGTGTACAGACCCACACGAATCGCCCGCGGTGCCGGTCACATTGAACCCTGGCGTGGAATCGCCCGAACCGGAAAACGGGAAAGAAGCGTCGATCGAGTGCGCGAGCCCGTCCCGGCGGCCCGTGGCAGGCTGGTGGAATGCGATCACTGCTCGCCGTCTCCGGGGCCGCCGCTCTCGTCCTCCTCTCGGGGCCCGTCGCCGCCGCCGACGGGCCGGCCGACCGGGACTTCGTCATCGAGGACCCCCGGGTCACCGAGTCCAGCGGGCTCGCCGCGAGCCGCGCCCACCCCGGGATCTACTGGACGCACAACGACCAGGACGCGCCCCTGATCTACGGCATCGACTCCCGTACGGGGAAGACCGTCGCGACCCTGACGATGAAGGGCGTCGGCACGCCCCGGGACATGGAGGCGATCTCTGTCGGCCCGGACGGGGCCGTCTACGTCGGCGACATCGGCGACAACCTCGACGGCTCGTGGAACCACGTCTGGATCTACCGCTTCCCCGAGCCGAAGGAGCTCAGGGACCAGACGGTCAACGCCACCCAGTACGACGTGAAGTACGCCGACGGCGCGCGCAACGCCGAGGCGCTGATGGTCCATCCGAAGACCGGCCGGGTCTACATCGCCAGCAAGAACGAGGACGGCGGCGGACTCTACGCCGGCCCCGAGCGGCTCGACGCCTCCCGCACCAACGTCTTCCGTCGCATCGGGGAGGTCCCCTGGGTGACGGACGGCGCCTTCTCGCCGGACGGCGGGCGGCTGGTTCTGCGCGGCTACCTGCTCGCCAAGGAGTACGCGTGGAAGGACGGGCGCCTCGGCGACGCCGGCACGCCCGTCGGCGCGCCCTTCCAGGGCCAGGCGGAGTCGGTCACGTACACGACGGACGGCTCGGCGCTGATGTTCGGCGCGGAGGGGAAGGGCAGCCGGGTGGTGCGGGTGGAGCGGGCGTCCGGGCCCGGGCATCCGTCGGCGAAGCCGACCGGGGCGGCGCCGGGCGGCACGCCCGAGTCCCCGGCGGCCCCCGCCACCGAGGCCGGGAAGGGGAACTTCACGGTCGGCGTGATCGTGCTCGGCCTGGCGACCCTCGTCGTCGTCGGCCTGAAGCGCGTGTTCCGCAAGAGCTGAACGCACGAGGGCCCCGCACCGGACACGACCGGTGCGGGGCCCTCGTACACGTGAGAACCGCCGCGGTTACAGCTGACCGATCACGTGGTCGATGCACGCCGTCAGCGCCCGCACGTCCGCCGGGTCGATCGCCGGGAACATCGCGATGCGCAGCTGGTTGCGGCCCAGCTTGCGGTACGGCTCGGTGTCCACGATGCCGTTGGCGCGCAGCGCCTTGGCGATCGCGGCCGCGTCGATCTCGTCCGCGAAGTCGATCGTGCCGATGACCTGCGAGCGCTTCGCCGGGTCCGTCACGAACGGGGTCGCGTACTTGGACTCCTCGGCCCAGCCGTACAGCGCGTCCGAGGACTCCTTCGTACGGGACACGGCCCAGTCCAGACCGCCCTGGCCGTTGATCCACTTCAGCTGCTCGTTGAGCAGGAAGAGGGTCGCGAGCGCCGGGGTGTTGTACGTCTGGTTCTTCAGCGAGTTGTCGATCGCCGTCGGGAGCGAGAAGAACTCCGGGATGTGGCGGCCGGACGCGTGGATCTTCTGGGCGCGCTCCAGGGCGGCCGGCGAGAAGGCCGCGAGCCACAGGCCGCCGTCGGCGGCGAAGGACTTCTGCGGGGCGAAGTAGTAGACGTCGGTCTCGGTGATGTCGACCGGCAGACCGCCCGCGCCCGAGGTCGCGTCCACGAGGACGAGCGCGCCCTCGTCGGCGCCCGCGACCCGCTTCAGCGGGGTGGCGACACCGGTGGAGGTCTCGTTGTGGGTGAAGGCGTAGACGTCGACGCCGGCCTCGGCCACCGCCTCCGGGTGGGTGCCCGGGTCGGCGGAGATCACGGTCGGCTCGGCCAGCCACGGGGCCAGCTTCGCGGCCTTCGCGAACTTGGACGAGAACTCGCCGAAGGTGAGGTGCTGCGACTTGTTCTCGATGAGACCGTGCGTCGCGATGTCCCAGAAGGCGGTGGAGCCGCCGTTGCCCAGGATCACCTCGTAGCCCTCGGGCAGCGAGAAGAGGTCACGGATCCCGGCACGCACCTCGCCGACCAGGTTCTTGACCGGAGCCTGGCGGTGGGAGGTACCGAGGAGAGAGGTGCCGGTGGCGGCCAGGGCGTCCAGCGCCTCCGTACGCACCTTGGAGGGGCCCGCGCCGAAACGGCCATCGGCGGGCTTCATGTCAGCGGGAATCTGGATATCGGCCACGAGGCGGAGCGTATCGGGTCGGGGCGGCCGGGGAAGACGCCTGTCCGCCGGATGAGACGAAGACTGAGACACTGGGTAGTCGTGGGATCACACGAGGCACGCGAGGCACGCGCGGTACACGAGGCGCGCGAAGCAGACAGGGGGGCGGGGCCCGGCGCGGCCGGGGACCTCGCGGCGGCGCTGCGCTCCGCCGTCGCCGGCGACGTGGACTTCTCCGTCACCGCCCGCGCCCTGACCACCATGGACGCCTCCAACTACCGGCGCGTCCCGCTCGGCGTCGTCGCCCCGCGCGACGCCGCCGACGTGGCCGCCGCGCTCGCCGTCTGCCGCGAGCACGGGGTGCCGGTGGTCGCCCGCGGCGGCGGCACCTCGATCGGCGGACAGGCCACCGGAACGGGTGTCGTGTTCGATTTCACCCGCCACCTGGACGACGTCGTGTCCCTCGACCCGGAGGCCCGGACCGCCGTCGTCCGCCCCGGGCTCGTCCTCGACCGGCTGCGGGCCGCGGCCCGCCCGTACGGGCTGACCTTCGGCCCCGACCCGTCCACGCACTCCCGCTGCACCCTCGGCGGCATGATCGGCAACAACGCGTGCGGCGCGCACTCCGTCGCCTGGGGCACGACGGCCGACAACGTCCGCGCCCTCGACGTCCTCACCTACGACGGGCGGCGGCTGCGCCTCGGACAGGACGGGCAGGGCGCGCCCGCCGGCCTCACGGAACTGGTCGCGCGGAACCTCGCGGCGCTGCGCACCGGCTATCCGGCAGGCCTGCCGCGCCGCATCTCCGGTTACGCGCTCGACGCGCTGCTGCCCGAGCGCGGCGCGGACGTGGCCCGCTCCTTCTGCGGCAGCGAGGGGACGCTGGGGGTGGTGACGGAGGCGGAGGTGCGGCTCGTGCCGCTGCCCGCCGAGCCGGTGCTCGTCGTCCTCGGGTACGCGGACGAGAGCGCCGCGGCCGACGCGGCGGCGGGCCTGCTGCCGTACCGCCCGCTGACCGTGGAGGGCATGGCCGCCGATCTCGTACGGGGGGCTGCCGGGCTCCCGAGGGGCGCGGCCTGGCTGTTCTGCGAGGTGGACGGGACCGGCGCGGCCCGGGAGCTGGCGCGCGCGGCGGACGCCCTGGACGCGGTCGTGGTGACGGACCCGGCCGGGCAGCGGGCGCTGTGGCGGATCCGCGAGGACGCGGCGGGCACGGCGACCCGGATGAGGGACGGGGGTGAGGCCTGGCCCGGGTGGGAGGACTGCGCGGTGCCGCCGGCCCGGCTCGGGGCGTATCTGCGGGAGTTCCGGGGCCTGCTGGCCGAATTCGGCCTCCGGGGGATCCCGTACGGGCACTTCGGCGACGGCTGTGTGCACGTACGGATCGACTTCGACCTGTGGGAGGGGAAGGGCGACGGTGTACGGGTCTTCCGGCGCTTCTCGGAGGCGGTGGCCGACCTCGTGGTCGCCCACGGCGGCTCGCTCTCCGGCGAGCACGGGGACGGCAAGGCGCGGGCCGAGCTGCTGCCGAAGATGTACGGGGACGCGCTGGTGGGCCTGTTCGGTGAGGTCAAGGACCTGTGGGACCCGGACGGCGGCCTGAACCCGGGGATGCTCGTGCGGCCCGAGCCGCTGGACACCGGGCTGAGGTTCGAGGGGCTGCCGCTGGTGGGCCCGGCCGCGGGGCTCGGGCGGGAGGCTGCGCGGTGTGTCGGGGTCGCCAAGTGCCGGGTGGCGGGCCCGGGTTCGGGGCCGGGCGTGATGTGCCCCTCGTACCGGGCGACGGGGGAGGAGCGGCACTCCACGCGCGGCCGGGCGCGCCTGCTCCACGAGATGGCGCTCGGCGAGGTGATCACGGACGGGATGCGCTCGGAGGAGGTGCGCGACGCGCTCGACCTGTGCCTGTCGTGCAAGGGCTGCCGCAGCGACTGTCCGGTGGGCGTCGACATGGCCGCGTACAAGTCCCGTTTCCTGGAGGGGTATTACGCGGGCCGGTCGTGGCGGCGGCCGCGTTCGCACTGGACGATGGGCGGGCTTCCGCGCCTGCTCGACCGGTTCGGGGCGGGGCTCAACACGGCGCGTCGGCTGCCGTTCGCGGCCCGGCTCGCGGGGGTGACGCCGGAGCGGGAGCTGCCGTGGGTCGCGGAGCGCTCGTTCGTGTCGTGGTTCGGGGAGCGGGCCTCGGACCGCCCGCCCGCGCTCACCCTGTGGCCGGACACCTTCACCGACCACCTCGCCCCGCAGGTGGGCGTCGCGGCGGTACGGGTCCTGGAGGCGGCCGGTCTGGGGGTGGCGCTGCCGCCGGGCCGGGTGTGCTGCGGGCTCACGTATGTGTCGACGGGCCGGCTGGGCGCGGCGCGGCGGGTGATGCGGCGGACGCTGGACGTGATGGGGGAGGCGGTGACGGGGGAGGGGGCCCGGCCTGTGGTCGTCCTCGAACCCTCCTGCGCGGCTGCCCTGCGCACCGATCTGCCCGAGCTGCTGCCGGACGACCCGCGGGCCGCCCGACTCGCCTCCTCCGTACGGACGTTCGCGGAGGCCCTGGAGGAGCTGGCGCCCGACTGGGACCCGCCCCGCGCGGACCGCCCGGTCACCGGTCAGACCCACTGCCACCAGCATGCGGTCCTGGGTGATGCGGCTGACCGGAGGCTGCGCGAACGGGCCGGTCTGGAGGGGGAGTTGGCGGGAGGCTGTTGCGGGCTGGCCGGCAACTTCGGATTCGAGCCGGGGCACTACGAGGTGTCGACGGCCTGCGCCGAGGACCGGCTGCTGCCCGCCCTGCGGTCCGCGCCCGCGGACGCGGTCGTCCTGGCCGACGGCTTCTCCTGCCGAACGCAGATGGCGCACCTGGCACCGGAGTACCACGTGCGCCATCTGGCGGAGGTTCTTGCGGAGGAGCTGGACCGGTGAAGGTCACGGAGGGCCTACCGTGCGTCTCCGTCGAACCTGGCCGTCGACCAGACGTAGCCGAGGACCGCGAGGCCGACGCACCAGCCGACGGCGAGCCAGCCGTTGTGCCCGATCTCGGTGCCGAGGAGCAGCCCGCGCAGGGTCTCGATGGCGGGGGTGAAGGGCTGGTACTCGGCGATCGGCTGGAACCAGCCCGGCATCGCGTCGACCGGGACGAAGGTGCTGGAGATCAGCGGCAGGAAGATCAGCGGCATCGCGTTGTTGCTGGCGGCCTCCGCGTTGGGGCTGATCAGCCCCATGCCGACGGCGATCCAGGTGAGCGCCGTGGCGAAGAGGACGAGCAGACCGAACGCGGCGAGCCATTCGACCGGGCTCGCGTCGTGGGAGCGGAAGCCGATGGCCACGCCGACGGCGCCGACCAGGACCACGCCGGCCACCGACTGGAGCACGCTGCCGACCACGTGCCCGACGAGCACGGAGCCGCGGTGGATCGCCATGGTGCGGAAGCGGGCGATGATGCCCTCGCTCATGTCGTTGGCGACGGAGACCGCGGTGCCGATCGTCGTGCTGCCGATGGTCATCAGGAGCAGACCGGGCACGAGGTAGGCGATGTAGCGGGCGCGGTCGGCGCCTCCGCCGCCGATGCCGGCGCTCATGGTGTCGCCGAAGATGTAGACGAACAGCAGGAGCAGCATGATCGGCGTGAGCAGCAGGTTCAGCGTGAGGGACGGGGAGCGCCGGGCGTGCAGGAGGTTGCGCCGCAGCATGGTGGAGCAGTCGCGCGCGGCGAGGGAAAGGGTGCTCGTGCTCATCGGGCGTTCTCCTTGTTCGGAGCGGGCTGGGCGGGCTGGGCGTGCTGGGCGTTCTGGGCGGGGATGTCGGCGCTGCCGCCGCCGGTGAGGGCGAAGAACACGTCGTCGAGATCCGGGGTGTGCACGGTGAGTTCGTCGGCCTCGATGCCGGAGGCGTTCAACTCGCCGAGCAGGGCGTGGAGTTCGCGCTGGGTGCCGTCGCTGGCGATCTGCAGGGTGAGGGACTGGTCGTCGCGCGCGGCCCGGGGCAGGGCGCCGGCGGCGGCCCCGTACGCCTCCGGGTCGGTGAAGCGGAGCCGTACATGCCCGCCGGGGACGATCCGCTTGAGCTCCTCGGCCGTCCCCTCGGCGACGATCCGCCCGCCGTGGAGCACGGCGATCCGGTCGGCGAGTTCGTCGGCCTCCTCCAGGTACTGGGTGGTGAGGAAGACCGTGACGCCGCCGGAGACCAGCTCCCTGATGATCTGCCACATGTCGTGCCGGGAGCGGGGGTCGAGTCCGGTGGTCGGCTCGTCGAGGAAGATGATCCGCGGGCTGCCGACCAGGGTCATGGCGATGTCGAGGCGGCGCTTCATGCCGCCGGAGTAGGTGGAGGCCGGCTTCTTCGCGGCCTCCGTGAGGTCGAAGCGGGCCAGCAGGTCGGCGACGACCTGCCGTCCCTCGCGCCTGGAGAGGTGGTGCAGGTCCGCCATGAGGAGCATGTTCTCCTCGCCGGTGATCAGCCCGTCCACGGCCGAGAACTGTCCGGTGACCCCGATCGCGGCCCGTACGGACTGCGGGGCGGTGGCGAGGTCGTGCCCCCCGACGCGGATGGAGCCGCTGGCGGGGTCGGGGGACGCGAGGGTGGAGAGGATCTTGACCGCGGTGGTCTTGCCGGCGCCGTTGGGGCCGAGCAGGGAGAAGATCGTGCCTTCCGGGACGGCGAGGTCGACCCCGTCGAGGACGGTCTTGTCGCCGTAGGACTTGCGCAGCCCGTTCGCCGCGATGGCCAGGTCGGTCATGGTGCGTACTCCTTCGGGGTCGGTCCGGTCTCAGAGGCTGCGGGCGGTGATGTCGCCGTAGGAGGTGGTGGCGCGGACGGTCAGCGCGGAGTCGGCGCCGTCGCTGTTCTTCAGGGAGTTGTGGATCCGGCCGTACGAGGTGCCGGCGTCCAGCGAGGCGGAGACGCCGCGGGCGGCGCCGACGGTGATGTCGCCCTTGCTGGTGCGCAGGGAGACGGCGCCCTGGACGGCCTCGGCGATGTGGAGGGCGCCCATCTGGGTGCTGATCTCGGCGTCACCGCCGAGGCGTCCGACGGTGATGTCGCCGGCCTGGAGGGTGATCCGCGCGCTCGCGGCCTCGTCGAGCTTGACCGGGCCCTGCGCGGCCTCGCACGCGACGTCGCCGAGGCGGCCGACACCGCGCAGGTCGAGGGCGGCGCCCTTGGCGGCGACGCGGGAGCCGGCCGGCACCTGGACGGTGACCTCGATCGAACCGGACGGGCCGAAGGCCTGGTTCCTGCCCTCGGGGGCGGTGATCCGCAGGACGCCGTCGGCGAAGGCGACCTCGGTCTGCTCGGCGGCCTTCACGTCGCGGCTCTTCCCGGCGTTCTCGGGCCGGACCTCGACGGTGGCGTCGGCGCGGTCGGCGGCGATGAGGCGGACGTGGCCGGCGGGGACGGTGAGGACGACGGAGACGGCGGTGGTGGTGGCGAACTTCTGCATGGTGAGCTCCTGGATTCGTTGCTTCTTCGGGTGTCGGTTGCTGTTTCCGACATCGAGAACGCTACGTTGCGTTCATGGTTGTGGCAACAAGGATGATGCCGTGGATCCCAGTAATCGCAGGCCAGATGGGGGAAATCATTGCAACGATGCTGACGTCTAATGCAACGTCAGGGCGTGAGCTCGTTGCAATGAGTTGAGTGCGAACGCTAAGGTGGGGGCGTTACGCGGACGAAGCGGACGTGAACGCGGACGCGGACGCACCGGAAGACGGAAGAAGGAGGGCGCGATGCCCG
The DNA here is from genome assembly GCF_040681095.1 of Streptomyces sp. NPDC051909. NCBI lineage: Bacteria > Bacillati > Actinomycetota > Actinomycetes > Kitasatosporales > Streptomycetaceae > Streptomyces > Streptomyces sp. NPDC051909. Next base: position 103,871 of record NZ_JBFAYA010000001.1, read on the forward strand.
GCGGCAGGCTCACCCAGCAGGAACGGCAGCAGATCGCGCTGGGGCTCGCCGACGGCCTCGCCTACGCGGAGATCGCCCGGCGCCTCGACCGCCCCACCTCGACCGTCACCCGCGAGGTCATGCGCAACGGCGGCCCCACCGGCTACCGCGCCGACGCCGCCCAGCGCGCCACCGGCCACCGCGCCCAGCGCCGCCACCAGCCGGCCGCCGCGCCGCGCGACCCGCAGGCCGCGCCCGAGCAGCCGTACGGCCGCGACGCGGCGGAGGTGCGCGCGTACGAGGAGACCTTCACCGGCGTCCTCATGGCCTCGGGCATGAACCGCATGTCGGCCCAGGTGCTTGGCTGTCTGCTGCTCAGCGACGCGGAGGGCGTCACCGCGGCGGAACTCGTCCAGCGCCTCAGGGTCAGCCCGGCCTCCGTCTCCAAGGCCGTCGCCTTCCTGGAGGAGCAGGGCCTGGTGCGGCGGGAGCGCGACGAACGGCGCCGCGACCGCTACTTCGTGGACGCCGACGTCTGGTACGAGTCGACGATGGCCAGCGCCCGCGCCAACACCCGGCTCGCCGAGACCGCGCGGCAGGGCGTCGGCGTCCTCCGGGCGGGCACTCCGGCGGCCGCGCGCCTGGAGAACGTCGCGCGGTTCCTCGACTTCATCTCGGAGAGCATCACCCGTGCGGCGGAGCAGGCGCGGGACATCCTGCATGTGCAGCCGCCGGAGCGCTCACCGGGCGGCGAGTGAGGGGACCGGCTCAGGCGGAGGCCGCGGCCTCGGCCCCGGCCTCCTGGTGGCGGGACCGCGCGCGGCGTCCCGCGGCGTCCCGCAGCGTACGGCGGGCCTCACCGCGGGCGGGCGATCTCGCGCGCGAGGGCCAGGAGTGCCGGTGTCGCCGGGTGGGGGGCCGCCGGGCGCCAGGTGAGGAGGACGGGGAGGGGTGGGGCGTCGCGGAGGGGGCGATAGGTGACGCCCGGGTGGGGGTGGAGGGAGGCCGTCGAGGCGGAGGAGACGCCGATGCCGCGGCCCGCCGCGATGGCGGCGAGCCAGTCGTCGGTGTTGGCGACGGTCAGGGTCGCGCGGGGGCGGTGGTCCGGGGGCCAGAGGTCGAGCGTGGTGGTGCCGGAGACCGTGTTGAGGACGGCGGTCTCGTCCGCCAGGTCCGCGAGCGTCAGCTCCGGGCGCGCGGCCAGCTCGCTGTCCGCCGGCAGCGCCGCCACCCGCGCCTCCCGCAGCAGCTCCTCGGTCGCCAGGCCCGGGACGTCCACCGGCCCGCGCAGCAGCGCCGCGTCGACCTCGCCGCGCAGCAGACCGGCGGTGCGGTCGTCGATGCGGAGGAGTTCGAGCGGGGTCTCGGGATGTTCACGCTGCCAGCGGCGCAGCAGGGGCGTGGTGTACGGGCCGAAGGCCGACCAGGCGTGGCCGAGCCGCAGCGGGCGGTGGTGCGGGCGGCCCGGCGCCACGGCCGCGTCGAACGCGGCGACCGCCGCCGTCGCCCGCTCCCGGAACGCCCGCCCCTCCGCCGTGAGCGCCAGATGGTGCGTGGAGCGGTCCACGAGCCGGACGCCGAGGTGTTTCTCCAGGGCGGCCAGGGTGCGGGAGACCGCGGGCTGGGTGAGGTGGAGCCGGGCGGCGGCCCGGGTCAGATTGCCCTCCTCGGCGATGGCGAGGAAGCAGCGCAGATGGCGGAGCTCGATGTTCGTGCGGCTCATGCGTGCGGAGCATAACCGCAGTGCAATCGGCATTTCCGGTGCCGCGCGGAGGCTCGTAGCGTGAAGCGGAGGAGGCCGAACCGAGAGGGTGGGCTCCGGATTCGGCCGCGGAGTCCACTACTCTGGACTTCGGAGTTCACTACTGTGGACTCGCGTGGCGCCGCAGTCCCGCAGCACCGCACCGCAGCAAGGAGTACGCCGGTGGACAGCCCGGTCAAGGACATAGCCGCGCCCCCCACCCCGGTGGCCGCCCCCGGCGTCGCCGCCGCCCCCTCCCGAGCCACCCGCCTCGGCCCCGTCGCGCTCGTCGTCGCCGGCGGCCTCTCCGTACAGTTCGGGTCCGCCGTCGCCGTCCTGCTCATGCCCCGGGCCGGCGCCCTCGGCGTCGTCACCCTGCGGCTCATCCTCGCCGCCGCCGTGCTGCTGATCGCCTGCCGGCCCAAGGTGCGCGGCTACAGCCGCGCCGACTGGGGCACGGTCCTCGCCTTCGGCGCCGCGATGTCCGGCATGAACATCCTCTTCTACCTCTCCGTCGACCGGATCCCGCTCGGCGCCGCCGTCACCCTCGAGGTGCTCGGCCCGCTCGCGCTCTCCGTCCTCGCCTCCCGCCGCCTGATGAACCTGCTCTGGGCCGCTCTCGCCCTCGGCGGCGTCGCCCTCCTCAGCGGACTCGGCGACGGCGGCCTCGGCCGGCTCGACCCGGTCGGTGCCGGGTTCGCGCTCGCCGCCGGCGCCATGTGGGCCGCGTACATCGTCTTCAGCGCCCGCACCGGCCGCCGCTTCCCGCAGGCCGACGGGCTGGCGCTCGCGATGGCCGTCGGCGCGGTCATCAGCCTGCCGTTCGGCATCGTCTCGGCGGGCGACAGGCTGCTCGTGCCGTCGACCGTCGGGCTGGGACTCGCGGTCGCCCTGATGTCCTCCGTGCTGCCCTACACCCTCGAACTCCTCGCCCTGCGCCGTCTGCCCGCGCCCACCTTCGCCATCCTCATGAGCCTGGAACCGGCCATCGCCGCCACCGCCGGCTTCCTCGTCCTCCACCAGTCCCTCGGCCTGACCGACGCGCTCGCCATCTCGCTCGTCATCGCCGCGAGCATGGGCGCCGTCCGCACCCAGGTGGGCGGCCGCGCCAAGCCCTGAACCCCGCCCGACCGCACGCGTGCGGCCATGGGTCAGGATGACGCCATGGCCCTTGAGATGCGCGAGCGTTGCGAACGCTGCGAGACGACCGTCCTTGCCCTCGACGATCCCGCGCGGATCTGTTCGTACGAGTGCACCTTCTGCGTCCCCTGCGCGGACGCGATGCACGACCTCTGCCCCAACTGCGGCGGCGAACTGGTCGCCAGGCCCCGCCGCGCCACCGCCTGAGTCACCCCGACCAGCGCCCGTCGCCGACAACAACTCGGTGGCGGGCGCGGGCCGTTGCGTACCACGATGCAGGCATGACCGCACGCGAATTCGAATCTCCCGAGGTCCCCGAGCGCTGGACGACGGCCACCGTCTACCCCGACATGTGGGTCGACCCCGACGACGACCCCCGCGACAAGCAGGGCCCCGGGCCCGAGGGCGAGCTCGCGACCCTGCAGGACTTCCTCCGCGACTACCGCCTCACCCTCCGCATGAAGTGCGAGGGCCTGGACGCCGAACAGCTCGCCCGCCGTTCCGTGCCGCCGTCCACCATGTCGCTCCTCGGCCTCGTACGGCACCTCGCCGAGGTCGAGCGCGACTGGCGCGGCTGGCTCGGCGACGACAAGCGGCAGCCGAAGCTGTACGGGGCGCGGGACGCCGACTTCCACGGCGCGGTCGCCGACCCGGCCGTGGTCGCGGAGGCCTTCCGCGACCTGGAGCGCGAGCAGGCGGAGACGGACGCGGCGCTCGCCGCGTACACCGACCTCGGCGAACGGGTCGGCACCGACGAGATCGCGGTCCGCGAGCTGATGGTGCACCGCATCGACGAGTACGCCCGCCACTGCGGGCACGCGGACCTGCTGAGGGAGTGCGTCGACGGGCGCGTCGGGCAGTAGGGCGCCGGCAGGGCGGCAAGGCCCTGAGGGGCGCGAGCGAGGAGGGCCGTGGGGTGGTCGGAACCCCCGGCCCTCCTCTCGCTCTCCGAACCTCGCGCCCTCCGAACCGCGTTCTCCGGACCTCGCGCCCTCCGAAACCGCCCGCAGATTCTAAAGCAAGCACGCTTGATTGTTTCTGGCCCGGCTGCCATGCTCCTCACGCACCTCCGTGACCCGCCCGTCCCCCGAGGGGAGCGCACCGTGTCCGACCCCGCCGCCGTCCTCGCCGACCTGCGCGCCGAGAGTGAGGAAGTCGACGCCCTGGTCGGGGAGTTGACCGACGAGCAATGGGCCCTGCCCACGCCCGCGCCGCGCTGGACCGTCGCCCACCAGATCGCCCACCTCGCCTGGACCGACGCCGCCGCGCTGCTCGCCGCGACCGACCCCGAGGCCTTCGCCGCCGAGACCGGGAAGGCGCTCGCCGCGCCCGACCGCTTCGTCGACGACGGCGCCGACGAGGGCGCCGCCCTGCCGCCCGCCGCGCTGCTCGCCCGCTGGCGCGAGGGCCGCGAGCGGCTGCACCGGGTCCTGGCCGAGGCGCCGCCCGGGACGCGATTCCCCTGGTACGGCCCTGCCATGAGCGCCGTGTCGCTCGCGACCGCCCGGCTGATGGAGACCTGGGCGCACGGCCAGGACGTGGCCGACGCCCTCGGAGTCGTCCGCACGCCGACCGCGCGGCTGCGGCATGTGGCCTGGATCGGGCTGCGGGCCCGGGACTACGCGTACCTGGTGCGCGGCCTCACCCCGCCCGCGGAGCCCTTCCGTGTCGAACTCACCGCGCCGAACGGAGAGTTGTGGGCGTACGGGCCCGAGGGTGCGGCTGGGGTCCCCCATGCCGAAGGCCAGGGGAGGATCACCGGCCCGGCCCTCGACTTCTGCCTGCTCGTGACCCAGCGCGCCCACCGCGACGACACCGCCCTGACCGCCGTGGGCGCCGACGCCGAGGAATGGCTCGGCATCGCCCAGGCCTTCGCGGGCCCGGCGGGCGGCGGGCGCGCCGCCAAGGGGGCCGCGTGAAGCGCGTCCTCCGTATCGGCAACGCCTCCGGCTTCTACGGCGACCGCTTCGACGCGGTGAAGGAGATGCTCACCGGGGGAGGGGACGGCCCGGACGGCTCGCTCGACGTCCTCACCGGGGACTACCTCGCCGAGCTGACCATGCTCATCCTCGGCCGCGACCTCCTGAAGGACCCCTCCGCCGGTTACGCCAAGACCTTTCTGCGCCAGATGGAGGAGGGCCTCGGGCTCGCCCACGAGCGCGGCACCCGGATCGTCGCCAACGCGGGCGGCCTCAACCCGGCCGGACTCGCCGACGCCCTGCGCGCCCTGGCCGGCCGGCTCGGTCTGCCGGTCCGGATCGCGCACGTCGAGGGCGACCGGCTGCCCGCCGGAAAGGACGGGATCCTGGCCGCCAACGCCTACCTCGGCGGCGCCGGGATCGCGGAATGTCTGGCCGCCGGCGCGGACGTCGTCGTCACCGGCCGGGTCACGGACGCGGCGCTCGTCACCGGGCCCGCCCAGTGGTTCTTCGGCTGGGGCCCGGAGGACGCCGACTGGTACGACAGGCTCGCGGGCGCGGTCGTCGCCGGGCACGTCCTGGAGTGCGGCACCCAGGCCACCGGCGGCAACTACGCGTTCTTCACCGGACACGACATACGCCGCCCGGGCTTCCCCCTCGCCGAACTCCACGCCGACGGCAGCGCCGTCATCACCAAGCACCCCGGCACCGGCGGCCTCGTCGACACCGGCACGGTCACCGCCCAGCTCCTCTACGAGACGGGCGGCGCCCGCTACGCCGGCCCCGACGTGACCGCCCGTCTCGACACCGTCCGGCTCACCCAGGAGGGCCCCGACCGCGTCCGTGTCGAGGGTGTACGGGGCGAGGCCCCGCCCCCGACGCTCAAGGCCGGGCTCTGCAGGCTCGGCGGCTTCCGCAACGAGGTCGTCTTCGTCCTCACCGGCCTCGACATCGAGGCGAAGGCGGAGCTGGTGCGGGAGCAGCTCGGCGACGCCCTGGCGAAGAACCCGCCCGCCGAGGTCCGCTGGGACCTCGTCCGCACCGACCGCGCCGACGCGCCCACCGAGGAGACCGCGAGCGCCCTGCTCCGGCTCGTCGTCCGCGACCCCGACCCCGAGAAGGTCGGCCGCACCCTGACAGGGGCCGCGATCGAACTGGCCCTCGCCTCCTACCCCGGCTTCCATGTGACCGCCCCGCCGGGCGGGGGTGCCCCCTACGGGGTCTTCGAGAGCGCGTACGTCCCCGTCGGGGAGGTCCCGCACACGGCGGTGCTGCCCGACGGGACCCGCGTCCCCGTACCCGTACCGGCGCGGACCCGCGCCCTGGAACCCGTACCGGATCCGCAGCTTCCGCCGCCGCTCCCCGAGACGACGCCGACCCGGCGCGCCCCCCTCGGCCTCGTCGCCGGCGCCCGCAGCGGCGACAAGGGCGGGGACGCCAACGTCGGCGTCTGGGTCGGGACGGAGGCGGAATGGCGCTGGCTCGCGCACGCCCTCACCGTGGACAGGTTCAGGGAACTCGTCCCGGAGGCCGCCGACTTGACGGTCACCCGGCACGTGCTGCCGAACCTCCGCGCCCTCAACTTCACCGTCGCCGGAATCCTCGGCGAGGGCGTCGCCTCCCAGGCCCGCTTCGACCCCCAGGCCAAGGCCCTCGGCGAGTGGCTGCGCTCGCGCCACCTCGACATCCCGGAGGAACTGTTGTGACCGTGCTCGCCTCCGCCCTCGACACCGGCGGACCCGACCACGCGGCCCACCGCGCCGCCATGCTGGAGAAACTGGCCGCGCTCGACGCCGAGCACGCCAAGGCGCTCGCGGGCGGCGGCGAGAAGTACACGGCCCGGCACCACACGCGCGGCAAGCTGCTCGCCCGCGAACGGATCGAGCTCCTTGTCGACCCCGACTCGCCCTTCCTGGAGCTGTCGCCGCTCGCCGCCTGGGGCAGCGACTACCCCGTAGGGGCGTCCCTGGTGACCGGCATCGGGGTCGTCGAGGGCGTCGAGTGCCTGATCACCGCCAACGACCCCACCGTGCGCGGCGGCGCCTCCAACCCGTGGACCCTGAAGAAGGCACTGCGGGCGAACGAGATCGCCTTCGCCAACCGCCTCCCCGTCATCTCCCTCGTCGAGTCCGGCGGCGCCGACCTGCCCTCCCAGAAGGAGATCTTCATCCCCGGCGGGGCGCTCTTCCGCGACCTCACCCGGCTCTCCGCCGCCGGCATCCCCACCGTCGCCGTCGTCTTCGGCAACTCGACGGCCGGCGGCGCGTACGTCCCCGGCATGTCCGACCACACCGTGATGATCAAGGAGCGGTCGAAGGTCTTCCTCGGCGGCCCGCCGCTGGTGAAGATGGCGACCGGCGAGGAGAGCGACGACGAGTCGCTCGGCGGCGCCGAGATGCACGCCCGCACCAGCGGCCTCGCCGACCACTACGCCGTCGACGAGCCCGACGCGCTGCGCCAGGCCCGCCGGATCGTCGCCCGCCTCAACCACCGCAAGGCGCACCCCGATCCGGACCGCTGGTCGGTCGAGCCGCCGAAGTACGACCAGGAGGAGCTTCTGGGGATCGTCCCCGGTGATCTCAAGACCCCGTTCGACCCGCGCGAGGTGATCGCCCGGATCGTGGACGGCTCCGACTTCGACGAGTTCAAGCCGCTGTACGGGACGAGCCTGGTGACCGGCTGGGCACGGCTGCACGGCTACCCGGTCGGCATCCTCGCCAACGCACAGGGCGTGCTCTTCTCCGCCGAGTCCCAGAAAGCCGCGCAGTTCATCCAGTTGGCGAACCAGCGCGACATCCCGCTGCTCTTCCTGCACAACACCACCGGCTACATGGTCGGCAAGGAGTACGAGCAGGGCGGCATCATCAAGCACGGCGCGATGATGATCAACGCGGTGTCGAACTCGAAGGTCCCCCACCTGTCCGTGCTGATGGGCGCGTCGTACGGCGCCGGGCACTACGGGATGTGCGGCCGGGCGTACGACCCGCGCTTCCTCTTCGCCTGGCCGAGCGCCAAGTCGGCCGTCATGGGGCCGCAGCAGCTCGCGGGCGTGCTGTCGATCGTGGCGCGCGCGAGTGCGGAGGCGAAGGGGCAGCCGTACGACGAGGAGCAGGACGCCGGGATGCGGGCGTTCGTCGAGGCGCAGATCGAGAGCGAGTCGCTGCCGATGTTCCTGTCCGGGCGGCTGTACGACGACGGGGTCATCGACCCGCGCGACACGCGCACGGTCCTCGGGCTCTGCCTGTCCGCCATCTACACGGCACCGGTCGAGGGCGCGCGCGGCGGCTTCGGCGTCTTCCGAATGTGAGGCCACTCGTGATCAGCACCGTGATCAGCACCGTTCTCGTGGCGAACCGGGGCGAGATCGCCTGCCGGGTCTTCCGCACCTGCCGTGACCTGGGCATCGCCACCGTCGCCGTGTACTCCGACGCGGACGCCGGCGCCCTGCACGTACGGGAGGCCGACGCGGCCGTACGGCTGCCGGGTGCGACGCCCGCGGAGACGTATCTGCGCGGCGACCTGATCGTGGCCGCCGCGCTCGCGGCGGGCGCGGACGCCGTGCACCCCGGCTACGGCTTCCTCTCCGAGAACGCCGACTTCGCGCGGGCCGTCACCGAGGCGGGCCTGGTGTGGATCGGGCCGCCGCCGACCGCGATCGAGGCGATGGCGTCCAAGACCCGGGCCAAGGAACTCCTCGGCGTCGCGCCGCTCACCGAGGTGACGGAGGCCGACCTGCCGGTCCTGGTGAAGGCGGCGGCCGGCGGCGGCGGCCGCGGCATGCGCGTCGTCCGCGAACTGGGCGACCTGGACGCCGAGTCGAAGGCGGCGTCGGCGGAGGCGCTGAGCGCCTTCGGGGACGGCGAGGTGTTCGTCGAGCCGTACGTGGAGGACGGCCGGCACGTCGAGGTGCAGGTCCTCGCCGACACCCACGGCACCGTCTGGACCCTCGGCACCCGCGACTGCTCCCTCCAGCGCCGCCACCAGAAGGTCATCGAGGAGGCCCCGGCGCCCGGACTGCCGGACGCGCTCGTCGAGGACCTGTACGCGCGGTCGGCGGTCGCCGCGAAGGCCGTCGGGTACGTCGGCGCGGGCACCGTCGAGTTCCTGGTCGCCGACGGGCGGGCGCACTTCCTGGAGATGAACACCCGTCTCCAGGTGGAGCACCCGGTGACCGAGGAGGTCCACGGCCTGGACCTGGTCGCCCTCCAGTTGTCGGTAGCCGAGGGCCGGCCCCTTCCCCCCGAGCCCCCGGCCCCGCTCGGCCACGCCGTCGAGGCCCGGCTCTACGCCGAGGACCCGGCGGGCGGCTGGACCCCGCAGACGGGACCGCTGCACGCGGTCGAGTTCCCCGCCGGGCCGGGCGTGCGCGTCGACACGGGCTATGTCTCCGGCGACACCGTCGGCGTCCACTACGACGCCATGCTCGCCAAGGTCGTCGCCCACGCGCCGACCCGCGCCGAGGCCCTCCGCAAGCTCGCCCACGCCCTGGAGCGGGCCCGGATCCACGGCCCCGCCACCAACCGGGACCTGCTCGTCGCGTCCCTCCGGCACGCCGACTTCACCGACCCGGAGCGCCTCGGCACCGGCTTCTACGACCGGCACCTGGACGCTCTGACCGCACCGCGCGCCGGGGCGGCGCAGGCCGCGGTGGCGGCGGCGCTCGCGGAGGCGGCCGGCAACGCGGGCCGGTTCGGGGGCGGTTGGCGCAATGTGCGCTCGCAGGACGAGGTGCGGGCGTACGGGGAGTACGAGGTGCGGTACCGGCCGCTGCGTACCGGCGGCTACGAGGTCACCGCCCCCGAGGGCGTCACCGTCGTCTCCGCCGCGCCCGACCTCGTGCGCCTCGAAGTCGGCGGTGTCGTGCGGGACTTCGACGTCACCCGCTATCCCGGCGGAGTCGTCCACGTCGGCCCGCACCGGCTCACCGCCCGCCCCCGCTTCACCGATCCCACCGAGAGCCGGGCGCCGGGCTCCCTGCTCGCGCCCATGCCCGGCACCGTCGTCCGGATCGCCGAGGGCCTGGCCGCCGGCGCCCGGGTCGAGGCCGGGCAGCCCCTGCTCTGGCTGGAGGCCATGAAGATGGAACACCGGGTCGTCGCACCCGCCTCCGGCACGCTCACCGCGCTCCACGCCGCCCCCGGCCGCCAGGTCGAGGTCGGCGCCCTGCTCGCCGTCGTACAGCCCGCAGACGTACCGACCGAAGCACAGGAGGACCAGTCCGCATGAGCACCCTGATCGAGTCCCCGGAACACACCGCCCTCCGCGCCGCCGTCTCCGCCCTCGGCCACCGCCACGGCCCCGGCTTCGACCGGGCCACGCTCTGGGCCGAGGCCGGCAAGCTCGGCTATCTGGGCGTGAACCTGCCCGAGGAGTACGGCGGCGGGGGCGGCGGCATGACCGAGCTGTCCATCGTCCTGGAGGAGGCGGGTGCGGCCGGCGCGCCGCTGCTGATGATGGTGGTCTCCCCGGCGATCTGCGGCACGGTCATCGCGCGCTTCGGCACGCAGGAGCAGAAGGCGGCGTGGCTGCCGGGCCTCGCGGACGGCTCGCGGACGATGGCCTTCGGCATCACCGAGCCCGACGCGGGCTCCAACTCGCACCGCATCACCACCACGGCCACGCGCACCGATGAGGGCTGGGTCCTCAACGGCCGGAAGGTCTTCGTGTCGGGTGTCGACATCGCCGACGCGACCCTGATCGTCGGCCGCACCTCCGACGCCCGCACCGGCAACCTCAAGGCGTGTCTCTTCATCGTGCCGCGCGACACGCCCGGCTTCGGGCGCCGCCACATCGAGATGGAACTCGACGCGGCCGAGAAGCAGTTCGAGCTGACCCTCGACGACGTCCACCTCCCGGCGGACGCTCTCGTGGGCGACGAGGACGCGGGCCTGCTCCAGCTCTTCGCGGGCCTCAACCCGGAGCGGATCATGACGGCCGCCTTCGCGATCGGCATGGGCCGCTACGCGCTCGCGCAGGCCGTGAAGTACGCGAAGGAGCGCCAGGTCTGGAAGGCTCCGATCGGCGCCCATCAGGCCGTCGCCCACCCGCTCGCCCAGGCCCACATCGAACTCGAACTCGCCCGCCTGATGATGCGCAAGGCCGCCGCCCTGTACGACGCGGGCGACGACCTGGGCGCGGGCGAGGCGGCGAACATGGCGAAGTACGCGGCCGCCGAGGCCTGCGTGAAGGCCGTCGACACCTCCGTCCACACCCTCGGCGGCAACGGCCTGACCCGCGAGTTCGGCCTCGCCCGCCTGATCACGGCGGCCCGGGTGGCCCGGATCGCCCCGGTCAGCCGCGAGATGATCCTCAACTTCGTCTCGCACCAGACGCTGGGCCTGCCGAAGTCGTACTGAGCGGTGCCGGGGCTCCGCCGGGTCGGGGCGGTGCGGGTCAGTTGATGCGGACCGTGCGGGCCCAGTCCGGTGGGGTGTCCGGGACGTAGCCGTCGTCGCCCGGGCGGAGGCGGTAGTACGGGCGGGGGAAGAGGCCCACGATCGTGCGGCAGGGCGGGGGTGCGGCGGGCCAGGGGGTCTGGCCGTCGGTGAGGACGACCACGACGTCCGGGCGGGGGCGTTGGCGCAGGGCGGTGGTGAAGCTGGAGCGGAGGTCGGTGCCGCCACCGCCGACCAGGGGGATGCCCTCCGCCGCGCACAGCGGGTGGGCGACGCGGGCGGCGGCGTCGCAGGAGACCACGCGCACCAGGTCGCGGCGGCCGCCGACCGCGCGGGTGATGGCGGCCACCTCCAGGAGCGCGCTGCCCAGCTCCGCGTCACTGACCGAGCCCGAGGTGTCGATGACCACCGACACCCGGGGCGGCTGCCGCCGCAGGCTCGGCAGGATCGTGCCGGGCAGGGCGACCGAGCGGCGGGAGGGGCGCCCGTAACTGTGGTCGTCGCCCGACCCGCTCCCGCCCACCGCCGCGCGGATCGCCGAACCCAGCAACTCACGCCACGGCTGCGGGGGTTGGAACGCCTCCTCCGCCCACCGCCGCCAGCCCGCCGGTTCGCTCCCCGGCCGCCCGGTGAGCCCCTGCGCCACCCGGAAGCGCACCGCGTCCTGCTCCTGCTCGCTCAGCCCGTCCGCGCCGTCCGGGCCGAGGTCCCACTCCCGCTCCAGGCCGTCGGCGCCGCTGCCGCAGTCCAGCCACAGGTGCAGCCCGCCCGGCAGGGACTCCAGGCGGATCCGCCGTACGTAGTCCTCCATCAGCTCGCCCGTGGGCGCGTTCAGCAGCGCCGGGGTGACGATCCCCTCCGGCGCTTCGAGCCCGTCCCCGTAGACGTCGTCGTTGATCTCGCAGTCGGCGGCGATGTTGAGCCGCAGTCGGCCGGCCGGCCCGTCGTAGCCCTCCCGGCGGGCGATCCGGTCGCCGCGCCCGTGGTGGTCGCGGATCAGGTGTGCCACCTCGTGCACCCACACCCCGGCGAGTTCCCCGACCGGAGTGCGCGCGACGAAGTCCGGCGAGGCGTAGCAGCGCCAGTACCGGTCGACCGCCATCGTCGGCACCCGCCGCGACTCGACCACACGCAGCGCGAACAGGGCCGTCGCCAGGTACGGGCGCGCCCGCACCGCCCGCAGCCGCGCCGCGTACAGCTTCTCGCGGTCCAGCGGGACGGCCCCGGGGGACGTGGGCGCGCTCATCGGCCCGCACCCGCCGTCAGGCGGTCGGCACCCGCCGTCACGCGGCCCGCATCCGCCGTCACGCGGTCCGCGCGCCGGGACACGTCGACCACGCCCGCCAGCCGCTCGATCGCCACCGGCACCTCCCACTCCTCCCGCCGCAGCGCGGCGAGCGTCGTGGCCGGCACCACCACCAGGTCCGGCGCGCCCGTCTCCGCCGCCCGTACGAGCAGTTCCCAGGCAGCGTCCCAACGCGCCTGCTCCGGGCGGGCGTTGACCGCCGCCACCACGCCCTCCAGGGCCGCCTGCCGCCGGTCCCCGCGCTCCGGCAGCTCCGCGCCCGCCGGGTCGGCGAGCAGCACCTCGGGGTCCGGCAGGTCCATCCGGTCGATCCAGGCGAGGAGTTCGAGCCCGGGACCGTCGCCGACGGTGCCGCGCACGAGCTGGGCGAGCACGTCCCGGGTCGCCCCGGCGGCGGTCGCGAAGGCGATCAGGGACAGGGTCATGTCCCAGCTGCGCGGCGACGGCCAGGCGCCGCCCTTGCGGGCCTCGGTGCTCGGCAGCCGGTGTACGAGCGTGGGCCGGGTGGTGAGCAGCCCGGTGACCGCGCGTCGCGCGAAGTCCACGGCCTCCGGCAGCAGTTCGGGGTCGAGCCGGGGCAGCGTCGCGCGCGGCCAGACGCCGCCGAGGCCGCGTACCACCACCTCGTGGTCATGGGTCCACTGAAGGTGCACGAAACGGTTGGCGAGCGGTGCGCTCAGCTCCCACCCGTCGGCCGCCGAGGCCCGCGGATTGGCTGCGGCCACGATCCTCACGCCGGGCGGCAGCCGGAGCGAGCCGATGCGCCGCTCCAGGACCAGGCGAAGGAGCGCCGCCTGCACGGCGGGCGTGGCCGTGGACAGCTCGTCCAGGAACAGCAGCCCCCGCCCGGCCCGTACGAGCCGCACCGCCCAGTCCGGCGGTGCGAGCGGCACGCCCTGCTCGGCCGGGTCGTCGCCGACGACCGGGAGGCCGGAGAAGTCGGACGGCTCGTGGACGCTGGCGATCACGGTGGTGAGCGGCAGGTCGAGGGAGTCGGCGAGCTGGTGGAGCGCGGCGGTCTTGCCGATGCCGGGCTCGCCCCACAGCAGGACGGGCAGGTCGGCGGCGACGGCCAGGGTCAGCGCCTCCAGCTGGGGGTTGGGGCGGGGCTCGGTGCGGGTGTCGCGGAGGAGGGTGAGGAGGTCGGCGGCGACGTCCATCTCGGAAGGGACGGCGGGCAGGACAGATATGGTCATAAGGGTCACCGTGGTGTGCGAGGAGGAATGGAGGGAAGGAGGGAAGGAGGGGGGAGCGTGGGTCCGGGTCAGGCCTTGAACGCGTGGCGCGGGCGGTGACGCGAAGGCGGTTCGACGCTCTTCCGGTGCTCGTGGAGCAATCGGGGCGGTGGTGGTTCGGTCAGCCCCGCCCGGTAGAGGCCGTAGGCGAGCCGCTGGGCCTTGGCGCCGTGCAGCGCGCCGCGCAGCGGCCCGTGCCGCAGCACCGCCGCGGGACCGAGCAGCCCCTCGACGACGGCCAGGGCCCCGGCCACGTCGCCGTGGACGATCCGGTCCCGGACCCCGTCGAGGCAGTCCGGGCGCCGGTGCGCCTCGTCGATCGCCCGCAGGCAGGGCAGTGGCGGGCCGGACAGCGCGAAGAGCAGTTCCTCCCGCCGCAGTTGCGCCGGATCGTGGTCGAGCGGTGCGAGGACGCCGTCCACCAGGGCGATGCGGTGCCGGGCGCCCCGGCATTCCACGATGCGCGGCGCGCGCGGGTCGTCCGGGGCCCGTACGGCGGGGGCGGTTCCGGGCGCGAGGGCGGCGGCGACCAGCGGGTGCAGCCGCCCGGGCTCGACCGCCCCGGTCCGGAGCAGTTCCAGGTCGGGCGGCGGCCAGGTCGCCGCGTCGGGCAGCAGCGGAAGGCGCGTACCCGCACCGGCGTCGGAGGCGCAGCCGGGATCGCCGACCTCGACGACCAGACGCCGCTCCCCGGCCCGTACGGCCACGGCACCGGCCGCCCGCCCCTCGGCGGCCAGCAGGATCCGGGCCTCCGCCGCCCACCGCTCGGTCTCCGGCAGTGGCGGAAGGTCCGGGCCGAGCTCGGCCCCGGAGCGTTCCCGCAGCTCACCGGCCCGGCGCGCGTCCCACAGATGCCGGTGCAGGTCGAGCCGGAAGCGCCGGCTGGGCCGGGGATGCGGATGGACGGCGGGGTGGACGGCCGGGTCGTCCCAGGTCGGATCCACCCCGTCCCACAGGGCGAGCCCGACCCGCTGCCCGCCCCCGGCCCAGGCCGGTGGCGTGCGCACCACGAGGTGCAGGGGCGGTTGGTCTGTGGAGTCCTCGTAGCGCGCGAGCGCGATCGTGAGGCCGGGCCGCACCAGCCCGTCCGGCGCGATCCGGGGCAGATGCCAGCGCAGCAGATCCGGTGCCAGGTGCCGCAGGTCCGCCCGTACGCGGGCGGCCAGTTCACGGCCTCGGGCCCGTACGAGCCGCTTGAGGTCCAGGTCGACGTCGAAGCCCGCGGCGGCGCACGCTCCGGCCCAGTCGCCGCGCAGGCGCCGGGCGGTCGCGGTCTCGATCATGGCGGCCGGAACGGCGAACGCGCGCACGCGCGACCAGAAGTCGGGAAGGGGAGAAGCGGGGAAACGGGTGTCACCGTTCGCGATGTGAGTGGTCATCAGCACTCACCTTGCGCGGACGGGACCCCCAATCTGAGAGCAGAATGAGTCGTCATCGCGCCGATCGTAACCACAGGCCGTTCGGACCCGCCAGGGTAAATCCACCCGCCAGGGTAGATCCCGAATCATGCATGCACGCTTGCTTGTTTCCTCGACTGCTGCCAAGGTCTGCCCAGGTCTCCCCAAAACGCACGCGCACCGGCCATCCTGTCGCCACGCCACCACCCACCCAGAGTCAGGGGGCATGCACGCATGGTGTTCCGCAGTGAATACGCCGACGTCCCGGTCGTCTCCCGTCCCATCCACGACGCCGTCCTCGGCCGCGCCGCAGAGTTCGGCGAGCTGCCGGCGCTCATCGACGGCACCGGCGGGGAGGGAGCACTCACCCTCACGTACGCGCAGGTGGACGCCTTCCACCGGCGGGTGGCCGCGGGCCTGGCCGAGGCCGGGGTGCGCAAGGGCGACGTCCTCGCCCTGCACAGCCCCAACACCGTGCTGTTCCCGGTCGCGTTCTACGCGGCGACCCGGGCCGGCGCGTCCGTCACCACCGTGCACCCGCTCGCCACGCCCGAGGAGTTCGCCAAGCAGCTCCGCGACTCCGCCGCGCGCTGGATCGTGACCGTCTCGCCGCTGCTCGCGACGGCCCGCGCCGCCGCCGAACTCGCGGGCGGCGTCGAGGAGATCCTCCTCTGCGACGCGACGCCGGAGGGGGACGGAACCCGCTCGCTCCAGTCCTTCCTCGCCTCCACCGCCCCCGAGCCGGACCTCGCGATCGACCCGGACTCGGACGTCGCCGCCCTGCCGTACTCCTCCGGCACCACCGGCGTCCCCAAGGGCGTCATGCTCACCCACACGTCCATCGCCACCAACCTCGCCCAGCTCGAACCGCTGCTGCCGATGGGCCCCGGCGAACGCATCCTCGCCGTGCTGCCGTTCTTCCACGTGTACGGCCTGACGGCGCTGATGAACGCCCCGCTGCGGCTCGGCGCCACCGTCGTCGTACTGCCCCGCTTCGAGCTCGACGGCTTCCTCGCCGCCATCGAGAAGCACCGCATCGACGCCCTGTTCGTGGCGCCGCCGATCGTCCTCGCGCTCGCCAAGCACCCGGCGGTCGCCGACTACGACCTGTCGTCCCTGAAGTACATCGTCTGCTCCGCCGCCCCGCTCGACGCGGCGCTCGCCCAGGCCTGTTCGGAGCGGCTGGGGCTGCCGCCGATCCTCCAGGCGTACGGCATGACCGAGCTGTCCCCGGGCACCCATCTGGTCCCGGTCGCCGCCGAGAACCCGCCGCCGGGCACGGTCGGCAAGCTGCTGCCGTCGAGCGAGATGCGGCTCGTCGCGCTCGACGACCCGGCGAAGGACGTGGCGGCGGGCGAGGAGGGCGAGATCGCCATCCGCGGCCCGCAGGTCATGAAGGGCTATCTGGGCCGGCCGGAGGCCACCGCCGCCATGATCGACGCCGACGGCTGGCTGCGCACCGGCGACATCGGGCGGGTCGACGAGGACGGCTGGCTGTACGTCGTCGACCGGGTGAAGGAACTCATCAAGTACAAGGGCTTCCAGGTGGCCCCGGCCGAGCTGGAGGCGCTGCTGCTCACCCACGAGGGCATCGCCGACGCGGCCGTCGTCGGGGTCGTGGACGGCGACGGCACGGAGGTCCCGAAGGCCTTCGTGGTGCGGCAGCCGACGGCGTCCGCCGCGCCCGGCCTCACCCCTGAGGACGTCATGGCGTACGTCGCCGAGCGGGTCGCCCCGTACAAGAAGATCCGGCTGGTGGAGTTCATCGACACCGTGCCCCGAGCGGTGTCGGGCAAGATCCTGCGCCGGGAACTGAGGAATCGCGCATGAGCCAGAGCCAGAGCCAGAGCCAGAGCCTGATCCGGACCGCGTCCGACCGGGGGATCACCACACTCACCCTGGACTCCCCGGCCAACCGCAACGCGCTCTCGGCGCCCCTGGTGACCGAGCTCGCGGACGCGCTGGCCGCCTGCGGCAAGGACCCCGGCGTACGGGCGGTGGTCCTCACCCACACCGGCGGTACGTTCAGCGCGGGCGCGGACCTGAAGGCGCCGCCCGGGCCGTACGCCTTCGTCGACCTGCTCCGGCAGATCGTGGAGCTGCCGAAGCCGGTGGTCGGCGTCGTCGACGGGCACACCCGGGCGGGCGGGCTCGGGCTCCTCGGCGCGTGCGACGTCGTCCTGGCGTCGGAGGGCTCGGACTTCGCGCTCACGGAGGTACGGATCGGGGTCGCGCCCGCGGTCATCTCCCTCACCCTCCTCCCGAAGCTGGAGCCGCGGGCGGCGGCCCGCTACTACCTGACGGGGGAGCGCTTCGGTACGGCCGAGGCGCGGGCGATGGGCCTGGTGACGGCCGGCACGGACGCTCTGGACGCGGTCCTGGACGGGCTGCGGCGCGGCTCCGCGCAGGGCCTGCGGGAGGCGAAGCGCCTGGTCACGGCTAGAGTCCTGGAGACCTTCGAACGCGACGCGGAGGAGCTGGTCCAGCTGTCCGCGTCGCTGTTCGCCTCCGCCGAGGCGCGCGAAGGGATGACGGCCTTCCTCGAACGACGGGATCCGATGTGGCGGCTCTGACCGGCCCGAAGCCCGGCCCCAAGCAGGACAGGAGCCGCGCCACCCGGCAGCGGCTCCTGGAGGCGGCGGTGGCCTGCCTGGCCGAGCACGGCTGGGCGGGCTCCACCGTCGCGGTGGTCGCCGAGCGGGCCGGCGTCTCCCGGGGCGCCGCCCAGCACCACTTCCCCACCCGCGAGGACCTTTTCACGGCGGCCGTCGAGTACGTGGCCGAGGAACGCTCCCAGGCCCTGCGCACCATCCCCACCCAGGACCGCCGCGCCGTCGTCTCCGCCCTCGTCGACCTCTACACCGGCCCCCTCTTCCGTGCCGCCCTCCACCTCTGGGTCGCCGCCTCCGACGAGGAACAGCTCCGCCCCCGCGTCACCGAACTCGAGGCCCGCGTCGGCCGCGAGTCCCACCGCATCGCCGTCGACCTCCTCGCCGCCGACGAGTCCCGCCCCGGCGTCCGCGAATCCGTCCAGGGCCTCCTCGACATGGCCCGCGGCCTCGGCCTCGCCACCCTCCTCACCGACGACCGCGCCCGCCGCGAACGCGTGGTCGCCCAGTGGGCGCAGCTCCTGGACGAGGCCTTGGGCTGAGCCCGAGCCCCGTCCCCGTGACCGCCGTCACATCGCTCCGCGCGCCCCCGCAGTACGCTGGTGCCATGCTTTCGCTCGTACGTCGCCGCCACGTGGACTTCCTCCGCGTCGCGAGCATGGGCTGTCCCGGTCACCGCTGACCCAGATCCAGGACATCGCCCACCCCTTCGCCCGGAACCGCCGCACACCCCCGCGACGCACCGGGCGCCGTACACCCCACGCGGACGCACACCATGAGTGACCCCTCGAACGCCTCGATCGCCTCGAACGTCTCGATCTCCTCGTATCCCTCGCAGCTCCCGATCGTCGATCTCTCCGCCGCCGACCGCGGCCCGGAGGCCCGGCGGCTGCTGCATGCGCAGCTGCATTCCGCCGCGCATGACGTGGGCTTCTTCCAGCTCGTCGGGCACGGCGTGACGGAGACGGAGACCCGGGCGCTGACCGAGGCGATGCACGCGTTCTTCGCGCTGCCCGAGGTCGACCGGCTGGCCCTCGACACCACGAACTCGCCGCACTTCCGCGGTTACACCCGGGTCGGCGACGAGCGGACCGGCGGGGCCCGGGACTGGCGGGACCAGCTGGACATCGGGGCCGAGCGGGCGGCGCACGCGCCGGGGCCGGGGGAGCCCGCGTACTGGTGGCTGCAGGGGCCGAACCAGTGGCCCGAGGCACTCCCGGAGCTGCGGCTCGCCGCGCTGAACTGGATCGAGCGCCTCTCCGGCGTCGCCGAGCGGCTGCTGCACGAGCTGCTGCTCTCGATCGGCGCGCGGCCCGACTTCTACGACGAGGCGTTCGGCCGCCATGCCCACCCGCACCTGAAGCTGGTCCGCTACCCGGGCAGCAGCGGCGACGCGGGCGACGAGCAGGGCGTCGGGGCGCACAAGGACTACGGGTTCCTGACCCTGCTCCTGCAGGACCAGGTGGGCGGGCTGCAGGTGCAGCGGGAGGACGGTCTCTTCCACGACGTGCCGCCGCTGCCGGGCGCGTTCGTCGTGAACCTCGGCGAGCTCCTGGAGGTGGCGACGAACGGCTATCTCGTCGCCACCAACCACCGCGTGGTGTCGCCGCCCGGCGCGACGGAACGATTTTCCGTCCCGTTCTTCTACAACCCGCGGCTCGACGCCCGGATCACCCCGCTGGAGTTCCCGCACGCCTCCGCCGCGCCCGGCGTGACGGCCGACCCGGCGAACCCGCTGTTCGCCGAGTACGGCCGCAATGAGCTGAAGGGCAAGCTCCGCGCCCACCCCCTCGCCGCGGCCCGCCACCACGCGGACCTGCTGACCTCCTCCGGTCAGCCGGCGGCGATGTCGGCGATGTCGGAGTAGCCCTCGATCTCGCGCGGGTCCCGCTGGCCGGGGCCCGTGTAACGGGCCGACGGGCGCACGAGGCGGCCGGTGCGCTTCTGCTCCAGGATGTGCGCCGACCAGCCCGCCGTACGGGCACAGGTGAACATCGACGTGAACATGTGCGCCGGAACCTCGGCGAAGTCGAGGACGATGGCCGCCCAGAACTCGACGTTGGTGGCCAGGACGCGGTCGGGGCGGCGGTTGTGCAGCTCCTCCAGGGCGGCCTTCTCCAGCGCCTCCGCCACCTCGAAGCGCGGCGCGGCCAGCTCGCGCGCCGTACGGCGCAGCACGCGGGCGCGCGGGTCCTCGGCGCGGTAGACGCGGTGGCCGAAGCCCATCAGGCGCTCGCCGCTGTCGAGGACGCGCTTCACGTACGCCGTCGCGTCACCCGTACGCTCGATCTCCTCGATCATGCCGAGGACGCGGGACGGCGCTCCGCCGTGCAGCGGCCCGGACATCGCGCCGACGGCACCCGACAGGGCGGCCGCGACGTCGGCGCCCGTCGACGCGATGACGCGGGCGGTGAAGGTGGAGGCGTTCATGCCGTGCTCGGCGGCCGAGGTCCAGTAGGCGTCGACGGCCTTGACGTGCTTCGGGTCCGGCTCGCCGCGCCAGCGGATCATGAAGCGCTCGACGATGGACTGCGCCTTGTCGATCTCGCTCTGCGGCACCATCGGCAGGCCCTGGCCGCGCGCGGACTGCGCGACGTACGAGAGGGCCATGACAGCGGCGCGCGCGAGGTCGTCGCGCGCCTGCTCGGCGGAGATGTCGAGGAGCGGTTTCAGGCCCCAGACCGGCGCGAGCATGGCGAGCGCGGACTGCACGTCGACCCGGATGTCACCGGAGTGCACGGGGATCGGGAACGGCTCGGCGGCCGGCAGACCGGGGTTGAAGGCACCGTCGACCAGCAGGCCCCAGACGTTGCCGAAAGAGACGTGACCGACCAGGTCCTCGATGTCGACCCCGCGGTAGCGCAGCGCGCCGCCTTCCTTGTCGGGTTCGGCGATCTCCGTCTCGAACGCGACGACTCCTTCGAGCCCGGGTACGAAGTCGGACATGAGGCGGCTCCTCAATCGTAGGGATCGGTCGTTCAGAGGGAACGACTGATCGATGATCAATCATTCGGCCGTTGGTTGGCAGGACGCAACAGGGATCCAGCGCATGAGTCTGTACGGTTCCGATGATGCGGGGAAGCGTGACATCCGGCACACTGCGCCGTTCCGGCGAGGAAGGATTAACGGCACGCGGTGCCGGGCAAACTCCGGCACTGCGGCAGGATGGAGCCCGTGACCGACGCCCGCGACTCAGACGCTCTCGATCCCGACAGTTTCGATCCTGACGCTCTCGATCCTGACGCTCTCGATCCCGCCGACATGCGCGAGGTGTACCGGACCATGGAGCTCACCGTGGCCGACCTCGCCCCAGAACCGGTCGAACAGTTCGCGCACTGGTTCAAGGAGACCGCCGCCAACCCGGCGATCCACGAGCCGAACGCGATGGTCGTCTCCACCGCCACCCCCGACGGACGCCCGTCCTCCCGCACGGTGCTGCTCAAGCACTACGACCACGCCGGCTTCGTCTTCTTCACCAACTACGGCTCGCGCAAGGGCCGGGAGCTGGCGGCCAATCCGTACGTCTCGCTGCTCTTCCCGTGGCACCCGCTGGCCCGCCAGGTGATCGTCACCGGCCGCGCCGCCCGGGTCGGCCGGGACGAGACGGTGGCCTACTTCCGCACCCGCCCGCACGGCTCCCAGCTGGGCGCCTGGGCCAGCCACCAGTCCACGGTGATCGAGTCGCGGGCCGAACTGCTCGCCCGCTACGAGGAACTGCACACCCGCTACCCGGAGGGCGAGCAGGTCCCGGTGCCGCCGGAGTGGGGCGGCTTCCGGGTGGTCCCGGACGCGGTGGAGTTCTGGCAGGGCCACGAGAACCGCCTCCACGACCGCCTCCGCTACGTCCGGGACACGCCGGACGGGCCGTGGCGGGTCGAGCGCCTCTCGCCCTGACGGTCGCGGGACTCACGGTCCCGGGAAACGCGCGGCCAGACGGAAACGCAGACGACCCGTGGGCCTTGGTCCCGTCCGCCCAGGCGCCTGGGTCGGGACGGGAGCCGGCCGGACTGACCGGCGGCCCACGGGTCGGGTGACTGCGATGGTGTCGGCAGAAGGCCTGCCGAGGTGCACAAGAGTGCGACGGCAGGCCTTAGCCCGCAGTCACCTCACGAGTCCGAAAAGAAACCATTTTTTCGGATCACCTCCTTTCGCGTGTGACCACACACTAAGAAGCCTCTCCCGCTCACTCAACCCATTTTCGGGAACCGATTTTTTCGGGAACGGGCTGTGTCCTGGGTCACGTTTCCAGTTGAATGAAGCGGGGGTGTCGATGACTGCTTCGACGGCGAGTGTTCCCGGTGCGGAGGTGCCCGGCGCGGACCTGCTGGCCGCCCTGCTCGACGGGATGGACGCGGCGCTGTGCGCGCTCGACGCCACGGGGAAGGTGACCCACTGGAACCGGGAGGCCGAGCGGATCCTCGGCTGGAGCGCCGGTGAGGCGGTGGGACGGCAGGGGTTCGACGGCTGGGCGGCGCGCAGCGCGGACGCCGAGGACATCGCGGCGCGGCTGCGGCGCGCGATGACCGCGCCGGGCCGCCAGGTGCACGAGTTCGCGCTGCTGCGGAAGGACGGCGGGCGGGTCCTGGTCCGTACGCAGACGGCGGGGGTACGGGGCGCGGACGGCGGCCCGGCGGGGGTGTACTGCGCGTTCAGCGAGGTGCACGTGCAGATCGACCTGGAGCGCTCGCTCGGTCTGAGCGAGGCGCTGTTCGCGGACGCCGCCTGGGGCGTGGTCCTGGTCGACGTGGACCTGCGGCCCGCCGTCGTGAACGGTCACGCGGCCCGGGCGCTCGGCGCGGCGCGCGGCTCGCTGCTCGGGCGGCCGCTCGGCGAGCTGGTCACCCAGGGCGTGGAGGAGCTGGAGGGCGCCCTCCAGCACGTCCTGGCCGAGGGCTCCCCGGCCGCGCCCGCCGACGTGTGGGTCACCCTGCGCGGCGCGCGCGGCGAACGCCGCCGCTGCTGGCGCTGCGGTTTCGTCCGGCTCGCCTCCCCGCTGGCCGAGGGGCCGGAGCCGGTGCCGCTGGGGGTGGCCTGGCTGTTCCAGGACGTCACGGAGGACCGGCTCGCCGCGCAGGACGCCGACCGGCTGCGCTTCCGCTGGAGCCAGCTGCACCGGGCGGGCGTGGCCGCCGCCGAGGTCGAGGACCCGGTGCGGGCCGCCGCCGTGCTCCTCGACTTCGCGCTCGCGGGCTTCGCCGACCACGTCCTGGTGGACCGCGCGACCCCGGACGGACGCCTGGTCCGCGCCCTCGCCACCCCCTCCGGCGCGCCGGGCCCGGTCGCCCCGCTCGCCACCGCGGGCGTCCCGCTGCGCTACGGCCCGGCCCACCCCGCCGTCCAGGCCCTGGCCCGCCCCGGGACCACCCGTACGAGCACGACTCCCGGCTCCGACCGCCTCTGGCCGCCCGACGCGGCGCACGCCCTGTGCGTCCCGCTCCGCTCCCGTGCCCGCACCCTCGGCGTCGCGACCTTCCTCCGCTCTCCGTCCCGTCCCGCCTTCGGGCGCGAGGACACGGTGTACGCGGAGACGGTCGCGGCGCGGGTGGCGGCGGCGCTCGACGCGGCGGCGCTCGACGGGGCGGACCCGAGCTGGCGGACCTGACGGAGACCCGCCCTAGTGGCGGTAGAAGATCCGGTCGCCGTACTCCGTCATCACGCGGCCGTTCCACTCGTGCCCGCCGTCCACGTTGCCGGAGCGCAGCAGCGGGGGCTCGATGCCGAGGCGGACCATCTCCTCGGCCGCCGCGGCCATGGTGGCCTGCATCAGGGCGCTGGTGACGACGGTCGAGGCGGGGGCGAAGGGGGCCGCGACGGCCTCGTGGGTGAGTTCGGCGTCGCCGACCGCGATCCTGGAGTCGAGGACGATGTCGCAGTGGTCCTTGAGGTACGTGCCGGAGACATGCCGGGACTTCGTCTCCGTGGCGTACGCGACCGAGGTCACGCCGATCACGGTGAGGCCGAGGGCGCGCGCGTTCATCGCCATCTCGACCGGCAGGGCGTTGCGGCCGGACAGGGAGATGATGATCAGGACGTCGCCGGCCCGGGCCGGGGAGGAGTCCAGGACCGCGCCGGCCAGGCCGTCGACCCGCTCCAGGGCGGAGCCGAGGGTCGCGGGCATCACGTCGACGCCGACGACGCCGGGGACGGCGAGCAGGTTCATCAGGGCCAGGCCGCCGGCCCGGTAGACCACGTCCTGGGCGGCGAGCGAGGAGTGACCGGCGCCGAACGCGAACAGCCGGCCGCCCGCCGCGACGGCCTCGGCGATCGCCGTGCCGGCGGCCGCGATGTCGTCGGCGTCCTCGTCCCGCACCTGCTGGAGCAGGCCGATCGCGGCGTCGAAGAACTGTCCGGCCAGCTTGCTCTCGCCCATGGTGGAGGCTCCTTCTCGTCGTGGTCGCGGATCACCGTGCGGTCTGGACCATTGCTCTGTCAATAGCACCTCGTCCGGGCGAGCCCCGGTTGTCGGTGCGATGCGTCAGAATTGGTGCAGGGCCAGCGCACGACCTATCGAGGGGCACGTATGTCCGGACTGATCGACACCACGGAGATGTATCTCCGCACCATCCTTGAGCTCGAGGAGGAAGGTGTGGTCCCCATGCGCGCCCGGATCGCCGAACGGCTGGACCAGAGCGGTCCGACCGTGAGCCAGACCGTGGCCCGCATGGAGCGCGACGGCCTGGTGGCCGTGGCGAGCGACCGCCACCTGGAGCTCACGGAGGAGGGCCGCCGCCTGGCCACCCGGGTGATGCGCAAGCACCGCCTCGCGGAGTGCCTGCTCGTCGACGTGATCGGTCTGGAGTGGGAGCAGGTCCACGCCGAGGCCTGCCGCTGGGAGCACGTGATGAGC
The DNA here is from genome assembly GCF_040681095.1 of Streptomyces sp. NPDC051909. Taxonomy (NCBI): domain Bacteria; kingdom Bacillati; phylum Actinomycetota; class Actinomycetes; order Kitasatosporales; family Streptomycetaceae; genus Streptomyces; species Streptomyces sp. NPDC051909. The sequence continues at coordinate 128,439 of NZ_JBFAYA010000001.1, forward strand.
GAGGCCGTGGAGCGCCGCGTCCTCGAACTGCTCCGCCACCCGACGGAGTCGCCGTACGGCAACCCGATCCCGGGCCTGGAGGAGCTGGGCGAGAAGGCCGAGACGGAGTCCTTCCTCGACGACTCGATGGTCTCGCTCGCCGACCTGGAGGCCGCGGGCGAGAGCAAGACGGTGATCGTCCGCCGCATCGGCGAGCCGATCCAGACGGACGCCCAGCTGATGTACACGCTGCGCCGCGCGGGCGTGCAGCCCGGCTCCGTGGTGTCGGTGACGGAGTCGCCCGGCGGCGTCCTGGTGGGCAGCAGCGGTGAGGCCGCCGAGCTGGACGCCGAGGTCGCGGCGCACGTCTTCGTCGCCAAGCGCTGACGGCGGGTCGCGCGGCAGGTCGTCGTCGGCGGGCCCGACGGCGGTCGCTGCCGCCCGCCGCGCCGCGTACGGCGCTGACGCCCGGCGTACGACGCCCGGCGTGCGGCGCCGGTCCGCGCCCCGGGCGGGTTGACGCGCTCCGTTGACGCGCCCGGTTCACGCCGGGCCCGTTTTACGGCGGAATCGCCACGCCCGCGGGCCTTCCCGTGCCACGCTGGTGCGATGAGGGTCGTCGCCCATGAGACGAGGGACGAGACGAAGAACCCCGGCGCCCGTAGGTGCCGGGGTCCGTCCTCCCCTGTGCTGACCCGGAGCCCCGAGCTCCCAGGGTCAATCCCCTCGGACCGATTTCCCCGAGCGGTCCGCCTCCCGCAAAAGATCTCCCCTCGGCCGCAGCCGTCAATCCTTGAGCGCTGTCACTCGAACGTGGGGTGTTGAGCGGCATCAGCGCATTTTCGAATACAGGTTCGATAGTCTGGCGCAGTTCCACGGGAAAGAGGGGGTGCCGAGCAGCATGGTGCGACGACTCGACGTCACGGGAGCCGACGGCGTACGCCTGGCGGCCTGGGACTTCACGGAACGGACGGCACCGCAGACCGGGCCGGGCGTGTTACTGCTCCACGGGCTGATGGGCCGCGCCTCCCACTGGGCCCCGGCGGCCGCCCGGCTCGCGGCGCGCCACCGCACGATCGCCCTCGACCAGCGCGGCCACGGCGCGAGCGAGAAGCCCGCGTCCGGCCCCTTCACGCGCGAGGCGTACGTCGCGGACGCGCTCGCCGCCGTCGAGCGGCTCGGGCTCGGCCCGGTCACCCTCGTCGGGCACTCCATGGGCGCGCTCACCGCCTGGCAACTGGCCGCCGAGCGCCCCGACCTGGTGCACGCGCTGGTCATCTGCGACATGCGGGCCTCCGCGCTCGGCGCGGCCTCGCAGCGCGAGTGGCAGGACTGGTTCCGCCGCTGGCCGGCGCCGTTCGACTCCCTGGACGCCGTCCGCCGGTGGTTCGGCGAGGACGACCCGTGGGTGGAGCGCCCGAACCCGGCCCGCGGCGCCTTCTTCGCCGAGGTGATGACCGAGCGGCCGGACGGAGGCTGGGGCCCGGTCTTCGACCCCGCCCAGATGCTCACCTCCCGCGAGACCTGGGTCCACGACGCCCACTGGGACTCCCTCGCCCAGGTCCGCTGCCCCACCCTCGTCGTCCGCGGCCTGGACGGCGAACTGGGCCGCGCCGAGGCCCAGGAGATGGTCCGCGTCCTCCCGCACGGCGCCTACGCGGAGATCCCGGACGCCGGTCACCTCCTCCACTACGAGCACGCCGACGCGTGGTGGGAGGCCGTGGCGCCGTTCCTGAACGGCGTGCTCACCTCGTGACGACCATGATCGACACCGCCGTGACCTCCATACGATGATCGCCCCATGACAAGCAGACTCCTGGCGGGTCCGACCCGCCGTACGGTCCTGATCGCGGCGGGTGCGGCGGGCGCCGCGATGGCGTCGGCAACGGGTGCGGCCGCCGCCGGGGACCCCGCACACCTGCCGCCCCGCACCGGCGACAACCCCGTCGTCCGGGAGAACCGGAACCCCGGCTCCGGCCGCTGGATCATCGGCGCCAAGGAGACCCGCGGCGTGGACCTCCGCCGCCCCCAGATCCAGGGCTGCCCCGCCACCGCCTCCGTCGCGCCCGGCGAGACCCTCACCCTCCACCTGTCGGCGGCCACCACCCGTACCGCCCGCACCTGTGAGATCGAGATCCACCGCTTCGGCTTCTACGGCGGCGAGCGCTCCCGCCTCCTCCACACGGCCGCCGAGGTCCCGGTCGGCCGGCTCTGGCGGCTGCCCGTCCCCGGCGCCTGGGTGTCCGGCGTATTCCTCGCGGTCCTCACCGCCGACGGCTACCGCGCCTACGCCCCCTTCGTCGTCCGCGAACCCGCCCGCTCCTCCGACGTCCTCGCCGTCGTCCCCCTCGCCTACCCGGGCCTGCGCCCGTACCCCGGCCTGGGCACGCCCGCGACATTCGGCGCCGACGTCAGCGCGTACCGCTGGCTGGAGGAGGCCGGTTACGACGTCACGTACGCGACCGAGGAGGACGTACGGGCCCGCCGGGTCGACCCGCGCCGCCACCGCGCCGTCGTCCACTCCTCGGCCGCCGCCCGCCCGGCCGCCGTCCCCGGTTCCGTGGCGCTGCGCCGCCCGCTGGCCCTGGCAGAGCCCGGCCACATCGACCCGGAGGCCCGCCGGCAGGCGGCCGCGCTCCTCGACGGGCTGGTACGCCGGCCGTAGACGACGATCTCCGCGAGGCCTGCGATGTGACCACCGTCACGCCGACGGAGTGTCAGATCCGGTGCCGCTGCGCTGTCTTCATCACGGCAGCCGAGAGAAGGGATCGTCAGGATGAAGACCGTCATCGTGTGCGCCTCCGTGTCGCACGGCAATACGCGTCGCGTCGCGGAGAGCATGGCCGAGGTGCTGGACGCCGAGGTCGTCTCCCCCGAGCAGGCCGACCCGGCGGAGCTGGCCGAGGCCGACCTCGTCGGGTTCGGCTCGGGCGTGTTCTATCAGCGGCTCCACCCCCGCCTGACCGACGTCGTCAAGGCACTGCCGGCCGGGCGGCGGGGCCGGGCGTTCGTGTTCGCCACCAGCGGGCTCCCCGAGATTCCACTGGCGCCCTTCACCCGCCCCTTGGCCAAACTCCTGGAAGGCAAGGGCTTCGAGGTGCACGAGAGCTTCACGTGCCGGGCGCTGGACACCATGCTGCCCTTCAAGCTCGTCGGAGGCATCGGCAAGGAGCGGCCGAACGCCGCGGACCTGGCCGCCGCGCGGGCGTTCGCCGAACGGCTCCGGGACATGCCCTAGCGTTCACGGTGCTACCAGACGTCGTCCCGATCGGGGTCTGTTCCACCAGTGCTTGGGCCCGTCGGCGCCGCACGCACCGCCGCCCGGAACGGGAACGGGCGATTGGTGAACTCCTTCAGTTCTCCCTGAAGCTGTTCGTCATAGCGTTCGGGGTCGGCCGCCCTCCGCTGGAGAGTGCCAGCGGCGCCGAGGCCGGCACCGCCAAGGCCGCTGACCGTCGCGAGGATCGTCTCCAACATCGCCATCTCGTGATCGTCCGCTCTGTCCCCCGCGAGCCACAACGTTCGTGCCGGGTATCTGGCCGAGAGCATGCGGCGTGGCGGATTCCGGCCGGGGGCGTCGGTGGCCGCTGGGGATACTCGGCGGACTGACGTTCCCGCTGCAGATCACCCCTACGGGACACCTGTGCGCGGTAGCGTCGACTTCAGTACAGCCCACCCACCCCTGGACGGGACGTAGGACGGACGATGAGCACAGCCCCCGACTACCACGGCATCGACGACCCCGAACGAGCGCTCAAGTACGCCGTCCAGCACATTCGAGGCGACCGCGCCCAGATCATCGAGGGAATCATCGAGCCCGTGTCGCCGACCTGGGACCACGAAACCGCCGCCGAAGCCATCCGTGACCAGATCCGGCCGCGGGCCCGGGAACTTGGCTGCGTGACCGGCTCTGGGAACCTCGATCTGCCCGGCTCGTCGAACTGGTACGTCCCCGACATCGCTGTCGTCCCGGCCGCTCAGGCGAAGGGTGCCGCTGCGCTCCTACCCGAGGACACCCTCCTCATCGTCGAGGTCACCTCCGAGTCGAACCGGGACACCGACCGAGTTGTGAAGCGGAAGCGGTACGCCGAGTACCACGCCCCGCTCTACCTGGTCGTCGACCGGCAGGAGCAGAGCGTCACCCTGTACTCCGAGCCCAGCCGGCTCGGCTACACCCGCGTCGATGGACCTCACCCCTTCGGCGCCCGGATCCGGCTGCCGGAGCCGTTCGACCTCGAGCTCGACACCACCGACCTGGCTTGACGGCGCAGTCGTGCGGACGTGGCGCCTGAACGGCGTCATCGAGGCCGCCCGCACGAAGGCGAAGAACCTCGGCCCGCTGCCCGGCGCCGTTCACCGGAGGAACGTCCCGCTCAGCTCCACCAGACGGCCCTGGGACCGACTGACGAGACAGGCGCTCGGCGCCCCCGGAACTACGAGCGCTTGGTGTCGGGTGCCGTCTGCAGGAGCCGGCTGGCCTGCTTCGTGCACTTCTCCCGCCCAGTCGGCCCGTGCGGACTCGGCCCCGGACGGACTCGCCCGGGTACGGACTAGGCCGGGACCGGCTGGTCGGCCCGTACGGACGCCCAGACGCGGTCCGACAGGACCCGGGCCGCCTGGCCGAGGTCGATGTCCTCTGGAGCGGCCAGCCAGCGGTGCGCGGCCACCGCGACCGGGCCGACGATCAGCACCTCCAGGAGCGGACCGGGGAGCGGCGCGATCTCGCCCGCGTCGACCCAGCGCCTCAGATGGTCGGCGACCCGGGGGAAGTGGTCCGACGGGACGCCGCGCGCCCGGTCGGCGTCGACGGCCAGATAGCTGGAGTACGCGGAGCCGTGCAGATAGCGGGCCACGGCCGGGTGTTCCTCGATGAAGCGCAGGTACGTCGTCACGAACGCCCGGATCCCGGTCCGGGCGGTCCGTGCCCGGTCGTGGGCGCCGAGCGCCTCCGCGTACGTCCGTTGCAGGCAGTGGCCGTACAGGGCCGCCGCCAGGCCGTCGAAGCTGCCGAAGTGGTGGTACAGGCTGCCGAGGCTGACCCCGCTCGCCCGCGTCACCGCGTTGACGGTGAACCCGGCCTGCCCGGACGTGGCGAACACCTCCAGTGCCGCGGCCAGGAGACGTTCGACGGTGGCCTCGCCACGGGACTGCTTTGCCATGCAGGGAGTATAGGCAGGGGTGAAGAACTCGAATATTTTTCTAGAAACAATCTCCAAAACCATGGCTCGCCGGTCCATACTGCGGCCATGGATGATCTGTTGATGAAGCTTGTCTCCGCGGCCATCACGGGTGGGCTGATCGCCCTCGTCGGCTACGCGAGCGTCGCGCGCCGCCGTCGGCAGGTCGCCCGCGCGGAGGCGACCGGGACCTCGATCGAGGACCCCACCCAGGCACTGCTCGGGCACGCCGAGCAGGCCGACCGCGCGCGGGACGAACTGACCACCCAGGGCCGCCTCGCCGAAGCGCTCGGTCCGGCCCAGGAGGCGGTCGACCACTGGACCGCCCTCACCCAGGCCCGCGTCGGCCGGTTCCAGGGCGAACGGCAGGCCGCGCTGCTGCGCCTCCAGGAACTGCGCACCCGCGCCGGTTCGGCCTGAGCGCGGAGGGATCTCCGATGGCCATCGCCAACTGGACCGGCCGCCGCCGGGACCCCCTGCTCCAGTACGCGGTGCCGCTCACCGCCCTCACCCTCGCCGCCAGAATCGAGGCCGCCCTGGCCTAGGGGACCCCGGGGGCTAGGAGGCCCGGGGGCCCAGGAGACGCGGGACCCGGGGGTCTCTTCTCAGCAGAGCCAGAAGGAGAAGTCGCCGCCGACCCAGCCGACCAGGTTCCGCTCGTCGTAAAGGGTCACCCCGCCGTCCGTCGTCACCTCGAACCGCACGGTCTGCGTGTCCCCGTCCACCGCGCCCCCGCTCACCACGCCGACGAGCCGCTGGGTCCGGTGCGGCCGGGCCTGCGGCGGCAGCACGAACAGCGTCTCCGTCTGCCCCCACGCGGGAACGGTCGTGGACGGCGGCACGGGCTTCTTCGACAGCGAGAAGTGCACATGCACCTGGTCGCCCGATATCCGGTACTGCGGGTCGTAGTTGGCACTGTTCGGCTGGTAGAGCGCGGTGTCGTACGGGAACTTCACCCACGGGTTCGTCCCCGCGTGCGGGAAGCGCGCGATGTTGATCTGCCGCCCGCCGGCCGGCTTGGCGGCGATGGCGAAGGCCACGGTGCCGGGGGAGCCGACCGGGTCGCCCGGAGTCCCCACGTACGTGCAAAGACCTTCCGGCTCCCGGTTGTTGAGTCCGGGGAAGTCCTTGAGCAGGACGGACTGGAGCTGTGCCCCGGTCGCCCAGTCCGTGCAGGTCACGGTCGCGTTGTCGACCTCCTGGTCGCCGTAGTACTGGTACAGGTAGCCGTCCAGGCTGGTGTAGCCCTGAAGGGTCCTCCCGGAGGGGCCGAAGGCCATCGTCTGCAGCGGAGTGAACGTTCCGGCAGCGGCGGCCGCCAGGTCGTAGCGGTCGTAGCCGCCGCTGGCCGTGGAGGACGACCTGTCGTTCGACTGCCAGCGGTAGATCAGCTCGTTCCGGGTCGGGTCGATCTTCGCCGAGATCCGGTAGACGCCGGTGCGCGGCCGGAACGTCGTGACCGACGGAGAGGTGGTGTTCACCTCGGTGCCGGGCGTGCCGTCGCCGGGCACGTACGGTATGCGGGCCAGCGCCGTCGCCCAGCCGCCGTCCTGCAGGGCATCGGTCCAGACATGGACGCCGGCCGGGGTGTGCTCGACCCCGAGGCTCACCCCGTGCCCCGCCTCGACGACGTACATCGCGTCCTTCGGCGTCCCGTCCACGGTGTACCGCGAAATGATGACGCGGGTCTCGTTCCCCACGGTGCCGTCGTGCTGTGACACGTACCAGAGCTGATCGACCGGATCCCAGTAGATCGCCTGCGCGACGGCCGCCTCGTTGGCGAGCGGGGCACCGGCGACGAGGACCGGTCTGACGGGGGAAGCGAGCTTGATCACGCGACGACTCCTCGGAAAACGATCAGGAACCGCCGAGCCTATGGCCTGGCGGTTCCCGGTCGCTGGGGAGTCGGCCCCCCGTCAGTTCGTGGCGTCCGCCCCGCACTTCAGCTCGCGCTGGGCGAACGCCACGAACTGCTTCATCAGCGGGGACAGGACGCCCGGCACCTTGCTCTCGTCAGCGGCGAAGTGCACGGAGAGGCTCAGCTCGACGTACTTTCCGGGCGAGTTGGGGTTCTTGGCGGGTTCGCAGGTGAAGTAGGCGGCGGCGCCGTTGTGCCAGACGATTGCTCTGTCCCCTGCGTCGAGCGGCTTTGGCTTGGCTTTGTACCACGTCGTCCAATCGATGGATTCTTCGAACTCCTGGAGATCAGCGGTGGCCAGGAAGCCCGTGTTTCCATCGATATAGAGGTTGCAGGACGCCGAGTCGTGGTCCCCGGTCAAGAAGAAGGAGGCCCCGTCGACGTCGAACTCGGCTTTGTCGCCGGGCGGCAGGATGGAGGCTACGTCGCTGCCGGCGAAAGCACCCCAGCAGACGCGCTCGGGCAGCTTCGGGACGGCCTTCTCGTCACCCTTCGAGCAGCCCGTCAGAAGGCCGGTCGCGATCACAAAGACTGATGCCCGTACAGCGGCATGGGCGAAGCGGCGCATGATCAACTCACCTTGGTCGTTCGAAGTACGGCGAAATCACGCCCCGTCGAGTGTGCCGATGACACCGCGGTCGAGGCAGTGCCCTGGTACTCCCGAATCTGTGCTGCTGTGAGATCGGTTCCTCGCGCGGCTCTCTCCACCGCGGACGTAGCGGCCCCCCTGGCGGCATTCTCGGCCTCCGCGTAGCCATTCGCGGCGTCGCGGCGGTACTCCTCCGACTTGTCGTGCTCCGCGTTCTTCACAGCGGCCTCGGAGGTGTCTTCCTTGATCCACTCCACGAGATCGCCGCCCGCGGGCAACATCTCGATGTACTTGGCCCCCACCGCGTCGATGATGCGGTTTGTCCACTTCGCGTTCTCCGCGACGCCCTTGTTGTATTCGCTGTCCTCGTGGGCCCCGGCGTCGACAACGGCCTGCGCCCTCGCCTCACTCATCATGCCCGCGATCTCACCCCCCGGGTGGACGGCATTCCGTACGGCCTCGCCCGTGTCGCCGTGCCTCTCGGGGTGCTGGAAGACATCCGACACCAGAGCTGTGGTGTACGCCTGCTGCGCGTTGGTGATGGCGCCGTAGGCATCGGGGTCCTGGCCGACGGCACCGAGGAACTGGGCCATCTGACCCTTGTCGAATTTCGCCCACTCGCCGAACGGTTTGATCTGATGCGCCCCGTTTTCGGCGGTGGCCTGCAGGTCGGGCATGTACTCGGCGGCCATGTTGCCGAAGTTTCCGGTGAGCCCACTGAGCGGCCCCGGCGGGTCGCCCGGCTTCGCCACCACGAGTTCGGGTGACTCGCCGATCTTCGCGACGACCTTCTCCATCACGCTGCTCATGGTCTTGCTGTGTGACACCGGTGCCGCCTCCCCGTCGCCGGGCACCCGTCCGGTGACGGCCGCCTCCAGGGCGTTGCCCATGGCCGTCTGGCCGGGACTCGACTCTCCGAGAGAGCTCGTGTCGTACCAGTCGTACGAGGGCTTCCTGTCCAGGAAGTAGTCGACGACGTCCTGCGCGCCCGTGCCCTTGATCGGATCGTCCGCCAGGGTCACGATGCCGTCGTAGTTGGTGTCCTCACGCAGCGGTTCGTCGAAGAAGGTGGCGGACGACTCGGGGTTGTTGGCCATCGCCTCCATGAGGCCGGTCAGGGGATTGAAGCCCTTGCCGCCCTTCTCGTCGAGGTTGATGCGCATGTTCTGGTCGACCGGCAGGCTCTGGGACCAGATGTTCGGGTCCTTCTTGTCCATGGCGACCATGTCCCGGCCCACGGACACCAGGAAGTCCTTGTCGTACGTTCCGTCCCTGAGGAGCGCGCCCAGGGCCTGGTACCCGTAGAGCTTGGCGAAACCCGCGCCCGGTACGTCGATCTGCTTGCGGCCCGCCTTCATGAGCTGCGTGGTCCAGGCGCCGTCGAGGTGGTCCGGGGTCGTCGGCTGGGTGGCGAGACCCAGCATGGCGCCCATGTCGCTCTGGATGTTGCGGACCATGTTCGCCCGGTCCTGGCCGGCCGGGCCGAGAGATGTCGCGTCCAGCGACATCTTCGTGTACGCCTCAAGGGTGCCTTCGGCCCCCAGCCCCCGGTAGAAGGCCGAGGAGAACTCGGGATCCTTGCGGTTGTCGTCCAGGAGGTCTTCGAGTTCCCGCAGCGCCGCCACATTGCGTGCCGTGCCACCCTCCCCGGTGACCGTCTTCAGCAGCTTCGTCGCCCGGTCCACCTGCTCGGCGTCCAGGCTCTTGTACGTGGCGGCGGTGAAGTCGTGGTCGTCCTTCACGTTCGCAGCGAGGGCGCGCTTCAGCGAGTCGTCGGCATCGGCGCAGTCCTCGACGAGGCGGTCGATCCTCCTCTGCCAGGCGGCCACGGCCTCCTTCTGCTTTCGAACCTCTCCCGCGTAGTTCGAATCCGGGTCGTGGCGCGCCGTCGTGTCCTTCTCCAGGTCGTGCCGCGGCGTGACCTTGCCCTGGGCGTCCACATGGACCCCGGCGGCCGGCCCCTCCTCGTCCCTGATCCTGACGAGCGCGTCCCTGGCGGTCTTGAACGACGTGTGCGCGTCCGCCAGCAGCAGCTTGATGCCCTTCGCCTCCGCCTCGGCGTCCTCGAACTCCTTGGCCGTCTTGGCGATGAACGCCTTGGTGACGTCGGAATTCACGCCCTGCCATTGGGCCTTGTCGGCTTTCGCCTTCATGCCCTGTCGGGCGTCTTCGGCGAGCTTCTCCAACTTCGTCGCCATCTCCGACCAGTCGTCCACAGCCTCCTTCAGCTTGTCGACGGGCGCATTGACGACGTCATCGAATGTCAGCACGGTGCTTCTCCCCCCCCCGCTGTCGTCCTACTTGAGGTATTCGCCGAGCTTGGACACGGAGAGCAGGTCGCCGCTGATCTCCACGTCGTCCTTCGCGTGAGCGGCCTTGCTGTAGTCGAGGTGGTTGGAGATCTGGGCGCAGGCGTCCAGGAGCGTCCGCAACTGGCTGTTCTACCGGTCGTGCACCTTCAGCAGCTCCGATCCGCTGGTGAAGTTCCCGTTCGTCAGGGCGAGCGACGCGTTGAAGGTGGCAGGGCGGGCGTGATCGCCGTCGCGAGAGAGCCGCCCGTACAGCAGATACGCCTCGTGCCCGACCGCTCCGAGGTCATCGCTGTGCACCACCAGATCAGCCGCACCGACGGAGGCCCCCGGTCCGCCGTCGACTTGATTCAGCCGCATCTGCGTCGGCTGGTGCTGCGTTCCTTCGGCCTTGATCTTTTCCCACTCGTCCCACGCCATCAGGCGCCCCCATTCGAATGTTTCACGACCGGCCGGTCATTTTAGCTGACCGATGATTGCTCATTAACGGAAGCAATGTCGTGCCATTCGGCCAACTTGTGCCGATCAAGGCCGAAACAGTCGCGCTTGGGGGTCGCCTGGTGGCGGAGGCGGGTCAGCGGGCGGCGGAGTCGACGAAGGCCGCCCAGGCGGTGGGGGAGAGGGTGAGGGAGGGGAGGGCGGTGTCCTTGGAGTCGCGGACGTGAACGGCGTGGGGGCAGGTGGCGACCTCGACGCAGTTGCCGCCCTGGTCGCCGCTGTACGAGGACTTCGTCCAGGCGAAGGCGACCTCGATGCAGTTGCCGCCCTGCTCGCTGCTGTAGCTGCTCTTGAACCAGTTGAGGTCGGTGCTCATAGCTCTCGTGCCACCTGTTCGATCAGTCGTACGGAGTCTTCCGGAGTGAAGGCCTGCGCTCGCAGCATGCTGTAGCGAGCGAAGACGACTCCCACGTCCGGCTGTTCGCTGAGAAAGTACCTTCCGCCCTGCCCCTCGACATAGACGATTTGGCCTTCGCGGTCCTTGGTCTCAAGGAGGATGAAGGGACCGCTGAGCCCGGCGTGGGTTTCCCTGTCCTCCGGCATGACCTGGACGGTCACGTTTCGCAGCTCTGCGCACTCGCGCACGTACGCCAGGCACTTGCGGAGGACGTCCTTGCCGCCGAGCGGCTTGGTGAGCGCGGCCCGTTCGAGGACGAACGTGACCAACGGCGAGGGCGCACGGAAGAACATCTCCTGCCGCTTCAGCCGGGCGACGACGCCCGCCTCGATCTCGTCGTCGTCCAAGGCCGGTACGGCGCTGCGGAAGACGGCGTACGCGTAGTCCTCGGTCTGGAGCGGACCGGGCACGAGGTGGTTCTCATACATGTGGATGCCCGCCGCCTTCTTCTCCTCCTCCAAGTAGTCCTCGAACCACGCGGCCACACCGCTCGCCGTCACCTCCTCCGCAACCTCCAACAGTGCACCTTGTGCACCCAGGAACTTGTCCGAGATCGCGACGAAGTCGCCCTTCGCCTTCCTCTCGCCCCGCTCGATCATCGCCACCTGGGACTTGGAATAGCCGGTCTCCAACCCCAGCCGCTCCATCGACACCTTCGCCCGCTCCCGGTAGAAGCGGAGCAGCCTCCCGAACGCCTTCGCGGCTCCTGGGCCCTTGCTCTTCCCTGTGTTCACACCCGGCCTCCCACGTGCACAGTCCGCCACATCAACGCTGTGGCGCTGGTCACAAGTACAGCCGCCCCACCAAGCTGACCGCATGAATTCGCGCAAGTCACTTGACACGCTGCCCCATTGGGTACCCCCGACCGGGCACGCTCTCCGTCACGTCGGCGTCCACTTCGACGCCGTCCGCATCGCCGGGTTTCTCGGGGAGGACGTGGCGTACCGGCTCATGGAGTTCACGGACTTCCGTGCCGGGCCCATCGTGCGCGCCGAGACCGGGCCGCAGTACCACTACTTCCTGCTCGCGCCCGGCGCGGCCGCCGGCCACGCGTGGCCCGCCCCGGCCCGGGCGTTGGGGCGGAGCGGGGGCGTCGGGGGCGGGGAGGCGTTCGTCGGGATTCCGGCGCTGTACGGGGTCACCTGGCCGCTCGACTGGCGCTCGCGGCCGACCGACGACGACCCCTTCGTGGAAGCGGCCCTGCTCCACCAGATGGTGGTCAGGGCCGTCGGTTGAGACCGCTCAGCCCAGCTTCTTGACCTGGGCGTCGATGAGTTCCTTCGGCGGCTCGACCGGCTTCTTGTCGTACGGGGCCGTGAGGAACAGGGCCGCCGTGGAGCCGCGGCGCACGACGGTGACGTAGCTGCTCGGCGCGTTCGCGCTGGACAGATGGAAGGCGACCGCCTCGTCGCCGGCGTCCGGGGCCTTGAGGGGCTTGACCGTCGTACGGGCGGGGGCGCCGCCCTCGTACGCCGTGCACTTCTCCAGGGCGGTACGCAGGTTGCCGAGGAGCTTCTCGGCGTCGGACTGCTCGTACGAGAGCAGGACGACGGTGAAACCGGAACCGTTGGTCGGGCCCATCATGCTGAGCGCCATCTGGCCCTTGGCGGCCTTCGGCGCCGGGGTCTTGCTCGGGATGGTGATCTCGAAGATCGGCTGGCATTCGGCCGGGGACGTCTTCAGGGTGTCCCTCGGGCTGATCGGCCACTCCTGGAACATGTAGCCGCTGATGTCGGCGAGGTTCAGGAGCGCGGTGGACAACTGGGCGTCCGTGAGCGGGGGAGCCGCGGGCTTGCCGGGGTCCGTCTTCGGCTTGCCGTCGCCCGTCGCGCTCGGCTTGCCCTGTCCGCCTTGTTCGCCCTGCCCCGCGCCGGTCGTCGCCGAGGCGTTCGGCTTGGCCGATCCGCCCGTGTCACCGCCACCACACCCCGCCAGCAGAACCGCCGCCAGGACCGCCCCCGCGGCTACCGATCTTCGCATGTCAACTCCCCCTGCTCGTCGCTTATTTCAGGATTCGGAGGGTGATCCTCGCATGACCGGTCGCACCCGGCAAAGGTGAGACGGGTCATGTCCGTGCTCGCTCAGGGGGCGAGATTCAGGACACGCACCTGCTCGCCCGCCCAGCGCTCCGGGGCGGTGGTGGCGATGATCGCCCCGTCGGGCCGGTCGGGGGCGGGTTGCGCCGCGTACTGGCTGTGCGCGGCGGCCCACGTGCCCTGTCGTGCGACGGCCAGTGAGGCGGGGAGGTCGAGATCGAGGACGGTGATGGCGGGCAGTGAGGCCAGGTGCTCCGCCGTGCCGGGGCGGGTGCGATCGGCTTCGACGAGGGCGCAGGTCGGGGCGTACAGGAACCACCCCGACTCTGCGTGGGCCCGATGGATCAGCCGGGACGCGAGGATGTTGCCCTGGCCGGCCGCTGTCATCGCGGTGTCGTCCAAGACGATGTGTACGGCGTCGCTCACCGGGCGACCGCCTCGGCAAGGCGTCGGTCCAGCTCGTCGTCCAGGTCTCGCTGCTCGGCCGGTGACGGGTCGTAGCCGTTCCATTCCTTGAGTGCCGCGAGGGCTCGCTCGGCTCGCTCCGCCCGTTCAGCGGGGGTGAGCAGGGTCTCGGCGAGGCGGGCCAGGTAGGCGCGCAGCGACAGTCCTTCGGCGGCCGCTATGGCGGCGAGCCGGTCCTTGGCTTCCTCGGGGATACGGACGTTGGCGTCGGGCATGGGCGTTCTCCTTCCTGAACGGAAGGGTACGGGTACGTACCCGTACCCACAAGTCCGAGCAGGCGCCCGGCCGGGCCAGGCCGGACGTGGTCGGTCAGGAGTCGAGACGCGTCAGAACGCGAAGACCGTGCCCTCGCCCGTCGCCGCCCGCAGCTCGCACTCATTCCCGTACGTCGCCGTCCAGCGCACCCGCTTGCCGTGCCAGACGCCGTCGCCGGTGACCGTGACCGGTTCCCACTCGCGCGTGCAGGGGCGGTGGCGCGACCCCGCGCCCAGGTGGGAGAAGTCGCCCTTCGCCTCGGTGAGTTCGCGGCAGGCCTCGACGGGGGCCGGGTGGGTGCCGGAGGGGGTCGGGGAGCAGGCGAGGGTGACCGCGCGGATCACCGTGGCCGTGCGGGGGTGTTCGCCCTGGCCGACGGTGAGGACCAGGGCCGTCGGCGCGTACAGGCCGGGCGTCGTGGCGGCGTCCGCGCGCGCGGGTTCGGCGGTGGCCGAGCCGGTGAACGCGGTGCTGAGCAGGGCGAGGCCGGTCGCGGTGGCGAACGCGGTCGCGCCGAGGGTACGGAAGTAACGCACGGGGCTGTCCCTTCACGGGGTATCGGGGGATGCGCGTCGGCTCGGCCGCGATGGTCGGGCGCGGCGCCCGCCGACTGCGTTCCGGAGTCTTGTCGACGCGGAGTGTGATCGCACATCCGGTCGCAAGGATCCGGCCGCACGCGTGTACGAGTCGCCCCGCCCTGCGACCGACTGGTCGTTCGGGCAGTTGGGAGGCGGTGCTCCGGTCTTCGGGCGGGCCGCGCGCCAGGGCCGTACAAGCTGAAACGATCCTCTGACCTGCGAGGATTCCGAAACCGTCGCGACCATGATCGTCCGGAACCGCCGCCTTGGAATGCCTGGGACGCGAGGGACCCCGGTCCGGGCCAGGCGATCGGTGGCTGGAGGCGGTGATCACCGATCGCCTACCCTGCTGGTCATTCGAGCGGCCGGACCAGGGGTGGGGGCTTCGTATGGCAACGCGATCGAACGGCAGTGGTGACGGCGGCGGGGCACGGCCCGGAGTTCTGGGCTGCGTGACGGCACTGGTCGTCGTGCTGGGCCTTCTCGCCGGCATCGCCTGGCTGCTCCTGAAGGACTCGGGCTACTGGCCTGGCTCGTCGATGACGACCGCCTGGGAGGCCCCGTACGACCGCAACGCCACCGAACAGGGCAACCGTGCCTGGCTCGTCGGCGACACCGTCGTCCGCAGCCGCGTCGACGCGGTGACCGGATTCGACGTCAGGTCGGGTGCGAAGCGCTGGGAGTACGTGCCCGGCCGGGCCGACATCTGCTCCACCAGCGCGACCGCCGACGGCGGGGTGGCCCTGATCTTCTACGGCGAGCCGCGCAAGGGCTGCGACACCCTCGCCGCGCTCGACCTCACCCGCGGCCGCGAGCTGTGGCGCACACCCCGCACCCTGATGGGCGACACCTCGACCGGCGACGTCATGACCGTCGGCGCCGGGCTCGCCGTGTTCCGCGACGAACGCGCGCACACCGTGCGCGCCGTCGACCTGCGCTCCGGCGCGCCCCGCTGGACGGCCGCCGTCCCGAAGGGCTGCGGGCCGGGCCGGGTCGCCGCCGCCGCGCGCCACGTCCTCGCCGTCGTCGCCTGCGGCGGCGAACTGAAGCTCGCCGCGTTCGACCCGGCCGACGGCAGGGAACGGTGGACGGTGCCGCTGGACGCCCGTCGCGGCGTGTCCACCGGCGCCGACGCCACCTTCACGTCGGCCGATCCCGCGGTGGTGCGGGTCGGGGAGCCGGATGGCAGCGCGCCGTACTCCTACCGTGTGTTCGGCCCGGACGGCCGGCCTCAGGGTGTGATCGACGAGGTCGGCGGCTACGGCCAGCTCACGGGGGCGACCGTCGACCACGGGCGGCTGGTCGCGCTCGCCACCGGCGACATCAGCCGGGGCGACACCTTCGACCGGCTCGTCGCCTTCGACCTGGCGAGCGGGAACGAGCTGTGGCGCGAGACCGTGACCGGCAACTTCATGGACACCGCGGGCTGGTCCGCCCAGGACGGCCGGGTCACGGTTCTCACCACGTCGTACAAGTACGGCGACCAGTTCCACGTCCACGACGCCGCCACCGGCCACGAGGAGGAGACCCGCGCCTTCCGTGACCGCCTCGACCGCGGCGGCGAGATCCTCACGTACGAGGACCTCGTCATCGCCTTCCGCCACGGACCGGGCGTACGGCCCTTCACCGTGTACGCGCGCTCCTGACTACCCCTTGCTCACCGCCGCCAGGATCTCCGGCAGCCGGCTCGCCACCCGCGGTGCCGCCAGCTTCAGGCCGCCCCAGATGAGGAGCGCGCCGTAGAGCGCGCCGCCCGGGAGGAGCAGCCACAGCATCGACTCCTGGTCCGTGAGGTGCAGGACGAGGTTGGTGACGAGGACCGGGGCGCAGAGGATCGCGCCGGCGAGCATGCCGCCGAAGATGGAGATCCAGGCGAGGCCGCCCTGGCCGGGGGCCACGTTCTTGTAGGCACTGTCCTGGGGGATCGAGTACGGGAAGTTCGCCGAGGTGACCGCGCCCGTCGCCATCATCGCGCCGAGCAGCGCCAGTGCTGTGCCGAGGGCCTCGGGGAAGGCGCCCCAGTCGCCGAGGACGGCGGCCGTGGCGACGACCACGAGCAGCGTGTACGGCAGGGTGATCAGCAGGACGGCCAGGGCACGGGCACGGAGCTCGGCGTAGGCGTCGGCCGTCGTCGAGATGGTCTGCGCCACCATCCAGAAGGCGGAGGTGTCCTGGCCGAACTGGTTGTACATCTGCACGCCGAGCATGCCCGTGGCGAAGCAGGCGAAGTACAGCGAGCCGGTGCCCTGCATCGCGTTGAAGAGCGGGACGATCGCGCCGATCGCCAGCGAGGTCACCCACGCGCCCTTCGTCTTCGGGTCGCGCCAGATGTAGCGCAGGCTGCGTTCCATGACCGTTCCCGTGCGTCCGCCGGGCAGGATGCGGCCGAGCAGGCCGGAGGAGGCCGACTTGTCCTTGGCGGCGGAGTCGGAGGAGGCGCCGATGGTGGAGCCGTCCGGCTCGACCATCAGCCGCACCAGCGAGCGCTGCCACCAGTACACGAGCCCCGCGAGGGCCGCGGCCGTGATCAGCAGCTTGGCGGCGGCGACCGCGTGGTCGCCGGTGCTCGCCGCGTCGATCGCGGAGACCGCGGACGCGGGCGGCAGCCAGCCGACGAGGTCGGCGGCCGGTTCGAGGCTGGACAGGCCGCCCGCCCGGCTGAGCCGCTGGGCGCCGAAGTTGACCAGCTGCATGCCGACCGCGATGACCAGGCCGGAGAGCACGGCCAGGTCGCGGCCCTTGCGTGACGTCAGGAGCCGTACGTTCGCGGCGGCCACGGACCGGGAGAGCGCCACGCAGCCCACGACGAGCAGCGGTACGGCGAGCACGGCGGCGCCCACGCCGGCCGGGCCGTGCGCGAGCGCGAGGGCCGAGCCGATCGCCAGGCACAGGGTGAGGACAGGGCCGACGCCGACCAGCGAGGCCACCAGCAGGGCGCGGACCAGAGGCCGGGGCCGCAGCGGCAGCATCGTCAGGCGCGAGGGGTCGAGGGTCTCGTCGCCGCTCGGCACGAACAGCGGCATGACCGTCCAGGACAGCGCGAGCACGCCCGCGATCAGCACCGTCACGAGGGCGGCGTCGGCGCTGCCGCGCAGCAGCAGGAAGGCGAGCATCATGCCGGCGGCGAAGAGCGCCGAGACGACGATCGACGCGACGTAGGCGGCGGTCCGGCCGCCGGACTGCTTCAGGCCGTTCTTCAGGAGCGACAGCTTGAGCCGTACGAAGACCGAGGTCAGCGAGGCCGACGAGGCCGACGAGGTCAGCGAGGGAGCCGCCGCGGCGGGAGCTGTGGTCATCGGGCCGAACCGCCGCCCAGCCAGTCCAGCGACTCGCCGGCGTCCCGCCCGTTCGCGCCCACCAGCTCCAGGAACGCGGCCTGCAGCGACGGCGCCTCGCCCCGTACCTGTGCCAGCGGGCCCTGCGCGCGGATCTGGCCGGCGGCCATCACGGCCACCCAGTCGCACAGCGACTCCACCAGCTCCATGACATGGCTGGAGAAGACGACGGTGGCGCCGGAGGAGGTGTAGCGCTCCAGGACCCCGCGGATGGTCTGCGCGGACACCGGGTCGACGCCCTCGAACGGCTCGTCCAGGAACAGCACTTCGGGGTTGTGCAGGAGCGCCGCGGCGAGACCGATCTTCTTGCGCATGCCGGTCGAGTAGTCCACGACCAGCTTGTGCTGCGCGCCCGCCAGGTCGAGCACGTCGAGCAGCTGCGTCGCCCGCTTGTCGACCTCGGCGCCCGGCAGCCCGCGCAACCGGCCGCTGTACGCGAGGAGTTCACGGCCGGAGAGGCGCTCGAAGAGCCGCAGGCCCTCCGGCAGGATGCCGATCCGGGACTTCACCTGGGCGACGGACTCGGGGTCGGCCCACACGTCGTGCCCGCCGACCCGGATCCGGCCGGCGTCCGGCCGCAGCAGACCGGTGATCATCGAGAGGGTCGTGGTCTTGCCGGCGCCGTTCGGGCCGACGAGACCGATGAACCTGCCCGCGGGCAGTATCAGATCGATGCCGTTGACCGCGATCTGCTGTCCGAAACGCTTCCAGAGCCCCTCGACATGTACAGCGGGCGGCGCACCGTGGTCCGGTGCACCGCCCGCCGCCGCGAACTCTCCCTCGAATGCCTGGTCAGGCACCATGCTGCGTCAACCCTTCGGTTGTCCCCGTGTAGTCGGGAACCACCTTACGGCTGAGCTTGATCGCGCCACATGGCAAGGTCCCGGCCAGATCCGGGCCGGAAAACTGCCGGAGCCAGGCATTCGGCCCCGGTCCCAGGACCGACTCTAGGACCGGCGTGCCCGGGTGTCCGCGGCCTCCCGGCCGCACGCGTACGCGAGCGGACTGATCAGCTCCTCCGCGTCCGGCAGCCAGCGGTTGGCGGGCGTGGGCTTGCGGGCCCACTGCACCGCGCCCGACCCGCCGACACGGGTGGGCGGGGCCGCCACGTAGAAACCCTCGCCACGGGTGGTGAGATCGATCGAGGACGGCACCCAGCCCAGCTTCCGCACCAGGTCCGGCACCTTCACGGCGGCGCCCGGCAGCACGAAGAAGTACATCCGGCGGTCCGGCGTGCAGGTCACCGGGCCGAGCGTCAGCTCCATCCGCTCCATACGGGCCAGGGCGAGGAAGCCGGCCGACTCGGGCACCTCGATCGCGTCGAAGGTACGGCCCGTGGGCAGCAGGATCGACGCCTTCGGCTGCTTCGACCACATCCGCCGCGCCCCCACGGCGCTGCCCGTCGCCTGGGTCGACCAGTCGGGACGGGCCGCGTGCGCGCCGGGCGCCGGGCACTCCTCCGCGCCGCACGAGCAGCGCTCCCTGCCCTCGACCGCCTCCAGCCAGGTCCCGGGGAACACGTCCCAGTGCCGCTCTTCCGCGTACCGCACCGCGTTGTCCAGCAGCAGCTCGCCCCGCTGCTTGGGGATCTGTGCGGCTTCCGTGACTCCCATGGTCTCTTCCACGTCGAAGACAACTCCCGCAGTCACCTGGGGTTACGGGCGTCGTGAACAGCGGTGTGGCGCATCGATCCTGCATGTGGGGCGCACAGGTGCACGGGCGGGGGCGCGCGTGGGACCGGGGAGCGGCGGGCGGGTACGGAAGGGGACGGGGGGCGTCGGCGCCCGGCTGCTCCGCGGCCGTGTCGACCGTCGTGTCCGGTTTCGCGTGTTCACATCGGCATTGACCGGATATCCGCCGGGCAGTGATCAGCCGTTCCGTCACCGCACTCCAGCGCCGGAGCCGATCACCGCACCGGCCTCAGGGGGTTCACCATGGCAGCCAGGCCACTCGTCGCCCGCCAGCCCAACGAACGGCTGCAGGCGCTCATCCAGGAGGCCGGGTGCTCCAACGCCGGCCTCGCCCGCAGGGTCAACATGGTCGGCGCGGAGCGCGGCCTCGACCTGCGCTACGACAAGACGTCGGTGGCGCGCTGGCTGCGCGGGCAGCAGCCGCGCGGCCGGGCGCCGGGCATCATCGCCGAGGCCCTCGGCCGCAAGCTCGGGCGCACGGTCACCATCGACGAGGTCGGCATGGCCAACGGGCGCAACCTCGCGTCCGGTGTGGGCCTGCAGTTCGCGCCGACCGTGCTCGGGGCCATCGAGCAGGTCTGCGAGCTGTGGCGGAGCGACGTGGGGCGGCGGGACTTCCTGTCCGGATCCACCGTCGCCGCGTCCGCGCTCGTCGAGCCCAGCCGCGACTGGCTGATCACCGGCGCCGACCCGCAGGTCGCGCGGCACGCCGGGGCGCGGGTCGGCGCCTCGGACGTCGCGGCGGTCCGGGCGATGACGAGCGCCCTGGTCGACCTGGACCGGCAGTTCGGCAGCGGGCACGTGCGGCCGGTGCTCGTCCACTACCTCAACAGCGTGGTGTCCGGGATGCTGTCCGGCTCCTACCGGGAGGCCGTGGGGCGCGAGTTGTTCGCGGCGGCCGCGCGACTGACCGAGCTGGCCGGCTACATGGCCGTGGACACCGGGCAGGCGGGGCTCGCCCAGCGCTACTACATCCAGGCCCTGCGGCTCGCGCAGGCCGCCGGGGACCGGGCGTACGGCGGCTACGTCCTCGCCGCGTCGATGAGCCACCTCGCCGCGCAGCTCGGCAACCCGCGCGAGATCGCGCAGCTGGCCCGGGCCGCGCAGGAGGGCGCCCGCGGGCAGGTGCCGCCGCGCGCGGAGGCGATGTTCCTGGCGGCGGAGGCGCGCGGGCACGCGCTGCTCGGCGACGCCCGCTCCTTCGCGTTCGTCGCGGCGTGCGCCGAGGAGGCCCTGGACCGGGCCGATCCGGAGTCGGGCGACGACCCGGCCTGGATCGCCCACTTCGACGAGGCCTATCTGGCGGACGAGCTGGCGCACTGCCACCGCGACCTCGGGCAGGCCCACGAGGCGGCCCGCGCGGCCGAGCGCTCGCTCGCCGGGCACCCCGAGTCGCGGGCCCGCCGCCGCGCGATCGGCCTCGCCCTGCTCGCCGCGGCGCAGGTCCAGCAGCGGGAGGTCGAGGAGGCCTGCCACACCGGCGTCCGCGCGCTCGAACTCCTCGGCACCCTGCGCTCCAGCCGCGGCGTCGAGTACCTGGGCGACCTCCGCGAGCGTCTGGAGCCGTACGCGGCGGAGGCGGCGGTCCGCGAGTTCGGGGCGCGGCTCGATCTGTATGCGGCTTGATCTGTATGTGCTTGATCTGTATGCGGCTGATCTGTACGCGGCGTGACCACGAGGCGTGACAGGGGAAGCGGCGAACGTCACACCTCTGTCACACGTGTGTGCGGACGCCTTGGCGCAGCCGGTAGCGTGGGCCGACGATGTCGTAGGTCCATCAGTAGGAGTCCCGGTGACGCACAGCGGACAGGGGCCGGAGCAGCACTATCCGGCCGCTCAGCCCCTCCCCCCTGAGGTGACCCCTGGTGGCCCCTCGGACGCCCAGGCCACGCAGTACCTGCCGCCGGTCCCGCCGCAGCAGCCGCCGGCGTACGGGTATCCCCAGCCTCAGGCCCCGCAGCCGGGGTACGGGTACCCGGGCCCGGACGCGCAGGCGACGCAGTACCTGCCGCCGGTGCCGCACCAGGCCCCGCAGGCCCCGCAGGAGGCCGCGACCCAGTACATGGCGCCCGTACCGCCCGCGGCGCCCGTGCCGGGTGAGCGGCCGCCGCTGGCCGACTTCGACAACCTCTTCCGCAGCGAGACCCCGAACCCGGCGCCCGCCCCGGCGCCCGGGTACGGCTACCCGCAACAGCCGCCGGCGCCGCCGCAGCAGCCGTACGGCTACCAGCAGCAGGGCCCGCCGCAGCAGTACCAACAGCCTCAGCAGCCCCCGCAGCAGTACCAGCAGCAGGCCTACCAGGACGCGTACTACGACGACGAGCCCGAGCCGCCGCGCCGCAAGTCCCCGCTCGCGCTGATCGCCGCCGTCGTCGTCGGGTGCGCCGTGGTCGGCCTCGGTGCGGGCATGCTGCTCAGTGGGGGCGACGACGACAAGAAGGACGACGCGACCGGGAAGGGCGGCCAGAACGTCGCCGCGAGCTCGGCCGCGCCCTCCGGCCGGCCCTCGGGCGAGCCGGCGGCCGACCCGGCCAAGGGCCAGGCCGAGGAGCTCGACAAGCTCCTCGCGGACAGCAACAACAGCCGTGACGCGGTGATCAGCGCCGTCGCGTCGATCGGGAAGTGCCAGAACCTCGACCAGGCGGCGAGCGATCTGCGCGGCGCGGCCAAGCAGCGGCGTGAACTGGTCACCCGCCTCCAGGGGTTGACCGTGGACAAGGTGCCGGACCACGCGGCCCTGTCCGCCGCCCTCGTCAAGGCCTGGAAGGCCTCGGCCGCCGCGGACGACTACTACGCGGCCTGGGCGGACCAGGCGAGGACCAACAAGAAGGTCTGCAAGGACGACCGCGCCCGGCCCACCAGCCAGAAGAACGAGG
This sequence comes from Streptomyces sp. NPDC051909, assembly GCF_040681095.1. Classification (NCBI taxonomy): domain Bacteria; kingdom Bacillati; phylum Actinomycetota; class Actinomycetes; order Kitasatosporales; family Streptomycetaceae; genus Streptomyces; species Streptomyces sp. NPDC051909. Next base: position 150,542 of record NZ_JBFAYA010000001.1, read on the forward strand.
GCGACAAGAAGAGCGTCGAGGCGACCGCCGCCAAGAAGCAGGCGGCCGGGCTCTGGAACCCGACCGCCGACAAGTACGGACTGACGAGGCGCACCTACACCCAGCTGTAGACCGCCGGCCGTGTGGCACGGGTCCCGGCCGTCACGGCGCGGCCAGGACCGTCTCGCCCACGTCGACGAAGCCCGGCTTCTGGGCCACCAGCTGCCCTTCCCGTACCACCTGGAAGGTCACGTCGTGGTTGACGATCCGGGGGAAGTCGCGGGCGCCGAGCAGGTCGTCGTAGCGCCAGCGCAGCGGCGGGGTGAGACCGCCGGTGTCGATCTTCGCGCCCTGGTCGAGGGCGTGGCTGATCTGCAGCGAGGTGATCTTGTCGCTGTCGAGCGACTCGATGACCTGCTTGAGCGCGGTGTAGCCGATCCAGGTGGTCTGCACGCCCGCGTCCGTCGGGTCGACCCGGTTGTCGACGAAGGCGTGCTCCTTGATCACCTTCCGCATCGGGTCCCAGGCACTGCTGTCGGCGGAGGGGTACCAGCCGGTGACGTAGGCGCCCTCGAAGGGGCTGTGCGCGCCGCCGGAGCGGTCGATGAGCGGCTGTCCGACGCTGCCGAGGACCGAGGAGATCCGGACGGCGGAGTCCTCGCCCTTGCCGTCTCCGCCCTTGCCGTCTCCCCCCTTGCCGTCTCCGGCCGTGCCGCCTCCGCCCTCGGTCTTCTCCGGCACCTCCTGTCCGGGCAGCCGGCGGAAGGAGTCGAAGAAGGTCTGGGTGCGCTCGCCGAGGACCGCGGTGACGCAGCCCTCGTCGGTGCCCGCCTTGGTACGGGCGCGGGCGGCGGGCTGGGTGTACTCGGCGGAGTCCTCGCGCGCCGGGATGTCCACCGCGCTGCGGTGACTCGCCTTGCGCAGGCCGGAGTTCAGCAGGTCGAGCAGCCGGTCGCCGGCGATGGTGTCGGGGCGGACGAGGGAGACCTTGCGGCAGCTCTCGGCGAGCTGCATGCCGTGCCCGGCGAGCAGCGAGGCCTGGCCGCCGTTCACGGGGTAGGAGAGGGGGCTGGTGAACTCGTCCTCGGAGATCCCGTAGCCGCCGATGTAGGGAATGCCCGCCGACTCCAGCGGGGCCATGAAGGACCGCCCGAACTGGCTGTACGAGCCGACGACGGCGACCGCGCCCTCGTGGACGGCGCGGCGGGCGCAGGCGGAGGCGCCCGCGTTGGTGTTCTGTTCGTTGCAGGTCAGGACGCGCAGCTCGTGCCCGTCGATGCCGCCGTTGGCGTTGACCCAGCGGGCGTAGGCCTGGGCCATGGCGGGCATTCCGGGCATATTGGTGGCGCGGGTCTGGTCGGGAGCCCAGGTCATGACGGTGACGGGCTCCCTGGAGCCCCCCGTGGCCCCAGGGAGTACGCCGCAGCCGGCGAGCAGCGACGCACTGGCCGCCGCTGTCGTGACGTACGCGAGAAGGGAAGTGAGTCGCCTACCGGTCATGGGCATGCACAATTCCGCCCCACGGGTAACGCGGCAGTGAGCGAGAATCAACGCTGGGTGACGTGAAGGTGAATTACGGGGGTCGATCGGTTCCGGATCCGCGGGAACGTACGATCGAACGGTGTCCGGTAGCACCTCCCCTTCCATGAACTCTTCCCGTCGCGGCCGTCGCTCCTCCACCATGGGCGGCATGCCGCTCAACGACATGCCCTGGTGGCGCTGGCGCGCCAACGTGCGCTCCGCGCTGCACATGCTCTCGGACCCGGGCTTCCACGAGACGACCTGGCTCGCCGGCCAGGACGGGTACGGCGACGTCACCGACGCCGTCTACCGCCTCGTGGAGGACACCTGGCTGGACAGCTGGTCAGCGGAGAAGTACGTCGGAACGATCTTCCGCGACTCCAACGAGGCCGCCCTCGTCGACGTGGCCGTGCTGCGGGTGCTGCGCATCATGCACCAGGTGGGCGCGGACGCCCATGTGTCCGCGTTCATGGAGCACCACGCCTGGCCGGAGGCCGTCCGCGCGGCGCGCGAGGCGCACGTACGGATGGCGACGGCGGACGAGGAGGACCCGGACGAGCCGCCGCGCTCGCTGGAAGTGCTGCGGATCATCACGCGGTCCGTCTGACCGGTCCGGCCGACCGGTCCGTCCGGCCGACCGGTCCGTCTGACGGACGGCGGCCGTTCCGGCCCCGTCCCGTGTGGCAGGCTAGGCGGATGACCGACCAGTACGTCCTCACCCTCTCCTGCCCCGACAAGCAGGGCATCGTGCACGCCGTGTCGAGCTACCTCTTCATCACCGGCTGCAACATCGAGGACAGCCGGCAGTTCGGAGACCGTGACACCGGTCTCTTCTTCATGCGCGTCCACTTCTCCGCCGAGGCACCGGTCACGGTGGACAAGCTGCGGGCGAGCTTCGCGGCCGTCGGTGACTCCTTCGCCATGGACTGGCACATCGACCGGGCCGACGACCGGATGCGCGTCGTCCTGATGGTGTCGAAGTTCGGCCACTGCCTGAACGACCTGCTCTTCCGCTCCTCGATCGGCGCGCTGCCGGTCGAGATCGTCGCCGTGGTGTCCAACCACACCGACTTCGCCGAGCTGGTCGGCTCGTACGACATCCCGTTCCGCCACATCCCGGTCACCAAGGACACCAAGGCGGAGGCGGAGGCGGAGCTCCTGGAGCTGGTCCGCGAGGAGAACGTGGAGCTGGTCGTCCTGGCCCGCTACATGCAGGTGCTCTCCGACGACCTGTGCAAGCAGCTCTCCGGCCGGATCATCAACATCCACCACTCCTTCCTCCCGAGCTTCAAGGGCGCCAAGCCCTACCACCAGGCGCACGCGCGCGGCGTGAAGCTCATCGGCGCCACCGCGCACTACGTGACGGCCGACCTCGACGAGGGCCCGATCATCGAGCAGGAGGTCGAGCGCGTCGGCCACGAGGTGACCCCCGACCAGCTCGTCGCGATCGGCCGCGACGTGGAGTGCCAGGCGCTCGCACGGGCCGTGAAGTGGCACGCGGAGCGGCGGATCCTGCTGAACGGGCGCCGTACGGTCGTCTTCGCGTAGCGAACCCGGCCCGCCCGCCCCGCCCTACATCCGGCTCAGCGAGGCCGCCGCGAACAGGACGTCCCGGATCGCCTCGCGGTCGCCGTCCTGGCCCGCCGCCGCGTCCTGCGGGGGCACCTGGCCCGCGATGAGCTGGCAGAACTCGACGCCGTCCATGGCGACCTGGGCCACCGTGTGGTCCGGGGAGCCGAGGGCGGCGGGGGAGTCCAGGGCGATGTACCAGTGGCCGCCGCCCGCGCCCTCGATCTCCAGATGCACCGAGCGGCCGGGAGCGCCGGCCGCGACGAGTTCCCGGGGCGGGCCCGCGAGACCGGTGCGGCGGCGGTCGGCGAGGGCCGCCGGGAGGAGCCGGGCGGCCAGGTCGATCATGCCGTGCAGATGGCTGCCGCTCGGCGGGTCGTACGGATAGGCCACCGCGTTCGCGATGTCCTCCGCGTGCCGCCAGCACTCGAAGGCCCGCTCCAGGAGCGAGTCCCGCAGCGGCAGCGCGAAGTCCCCGTAGGTGACCGTGAGGTCCGCGACCCCGCGCCCGGCGAAGGACACCGTGCGGATCAGGGTGTGGCTCTGGTCCCGCCAGGGCTCGCGGATCGCGCGGGTCGGCGGCCGGTGCGCGGTCTTCCAGTACGTCTCCGTCCGCTCGGCCGGCGCCAGCTCGCCGACCTTCCCCAGCGGGTCGTCCAGGCCGAGCGAGGCAGCCACCAGGCCGTCCACGGCCAGCAGATGCCCGATCACCCCGGCCACCGTGGTCTTCCGGTTCACCGCCCGCTCGCCCTCGAACCAGCGCAGCCGCACCGGCGCGTGCCACTCCGCCTCGCCGATGTCGCGGAGCAGCGCGTCGAGCCGGGCGGTCTCGGCGTCGTACGGAGTCGCCCACGCCGGTACGGGGATACGGGCCGGGCGGCGGCCCAGACAGTTCTCCAGGACCCGCGAGCGCAGCAGCGGGTCGAGGTCCAGATCGCGCTCGGCGTGCAGCAGCCCGACCGCGTCGCGCAGCCGCAGCGCCTCGTCCGCGCAGGGGGCGCACTCGGTGAGGTGGTCCTCGACGGCCCGGGTCTCGGCGGCCGAACAGGCGGAGAGCGCCCAGGCGCCGAGCAGCGACTTCAGCACCCGGTGCGGCAGTTCGAGCACGGGCTCGGGGTCGGGGTCGGGCTCGGGGGCGCGTTCGGGTTCGAGGTCGGGCTCCGGTGCGGGCTCGGGCTCCGCCTCGTACTGCGGCTCCGGCTCCTCGTACGGGCCGCCGAACGGCGACGTCAGGTCCGCGTGGTCGTCCGCCGAGCGGCGCGGGCCCGGTATCCACGGGGTGCGTGCGACCTCCTCGGGGTCGTCGTCCGCGCCGCTCACAGCGTCCGTCCGTATCCGCCGCCGCCGGGCGGCGAGCCCTCCAGCGGGCGGGTGTTGGCGGTGGAGAGCAGCTGAAGGCCGAGCCGCAGCCGGCGCCGTGCCTCGTCCTCGGTCACCCCGAGGTCGGCCGCCGTCTGCCGGTAGTCGCGGCGCTGGAAATACGCCAGTTCCAGCGCCTGCCGCAAGGGCGTCGGCATCGAGGTCACGATGTAGTCGGCGCGGGCCGCGACCGAGGCCCGGCGCACCTTCTGCTCCAGCTCCTCCGCCGTGCCCTCGCCGCTCTCCGCGAAGGCCAGCGCCTCGGCCTGGCGCAGCCGGTGCACGGCCTGCCGCTGGGCGAGCCGGGCGACCCAGGCGCGCATGTTGCCCTGCTTGGGGTCGTAGGCGTCGGGGTTCTCCCAGATGTAGCCGAAGACCTCGCGGGTGACATGGTCGGCGGCCTCGTCGTCGTCGAGGACCCGGTGGGCCAGGCTGTGCACGAGCGAGGCGAAGCGGTCGTAGAACTCGCCGAGCGCCGCGGCCTCGCCGCGCGCCAGCCGCTGCTGCATCCTGCGGTCCCAGCGCGGCGGTGTGTCCTTCGTCGCCATCCGACACCTTCCCGACCCGACTTCCGAACTCCAAAGTAATGCGCGGAGCTGCGGAGCACGATGCTTTGCCGCAAGTGCCCTCTTGACGGGCCCGCCGGATGGTAAGGAAAGCGACAGTCTTGGATCCGGGGGTTTCGGCGCGGGCTGTCGGGGCAGCGGGAGGGGACAGGAAGGCACCCCTCCGCTTGATCGTTCCAGTGATCGCCCCCGGTGATCGCTCCGGTGATTCCCCCCACGTCTGAAAGGCGCCGCCCGTGACGATCCAGGTCGACGAGGACCGGCAGGAACCATGGACCGTGCTGCGGATCAGCGGGGAGCTCGACCTCGTGACCTCCCCGCTGATCCGCAGACGCCTCCACGAGGCCGTGGCGGGCGGCCGCCACGACGTGGTCCTCGACCTCTCCGCGGTCCGCTTCTGCGACTCCAGCGGCGTCGGCGTGCTCGTCGCCGCCCGCCGTCTGATGCGCTCCTGCGGCGGCCGGCTCCGGCTGATCCTGCCCGCCCGCGGCGCGGAGGACGGCGCCCACGTCAACCGCGTGCTCGCCGCCCTCGGCGTCCGCCGCCTCTTCGAGGTGTACGCGGACGTCCCCGCCGCCCTCGACGACACGGCCGCGCCCCTGTCGGCCTGAGCGGCGGCGGGACGGGCTACGCGTATCGCTCGCGCAGCTTGTACTTGAGGACCTTCCGCAGCGTCTCGTTCCGCGGCAGCGCGTCCACCACCTCCAGCTGCTCCGGCAGTTTGAAGACGGACAGGCCGGCCGCGCGGAGGAAGGCGGTGACCTCCTCCAGGGTGAGCGGTGCGGCGTCCGCCGGCTGCTCGATCACCGCGCAGACCCGCTCGCCGCGTTCGGCGTCCGGCAGGCCGACGACGGCCGCGTCGCCGACGCCGGGGTGTTCGTGCAGCAGGTCCTCGATCTCTTTGGCGGAGATGTTCTCCCCCTTGCGGATGATGATGTCCTTCAGGCGGCCGGTCAGGACGAGGTGCCCGTCGGGCGTGAGGTGTCCGAGGTCGCCGGTGATGAGGAAGCCGTCCGCGTCGAAGGCGGCGGCGGTCTGGGCAGGGTCGAGGTAGCCGCGGCACACCGCCTCGCCGCGCAGCCGTATCTCGCCGCCCTCGGCGATCCGTATCCGCATCCCGGCGGGCGGCCGGCCCTCGGTGGTGGCCAGGTTCTCGGCGGTGTCGCCCGGGTCGCCCATGGTGATCATCGGGACCTCGGTCATGCCGTAGCCGTGGGTCAGTTGGCAGCCCAGCTCGCGGACCACCGCGTGGTAGACCTCCGGCGGCTTGGGGGCGCCGCCGCCCGCGAGCAGTCGCAGGGTGGGGATGATCGGCTCGCCCGGCCGCTTGCGCTGCTCGGCGAGGAACATCGAGTAGAAGGCGGTGGAGCCGCCGGCCACCGTGACGCCGTGCTTGCGGTACTCCTCCAGCGCGTCCGGCAGCGCGAACTGTTCGAACATGACCGCCGGGAACCCGTACAGCAGCAGCATGACCGTGTAGTCGGGGCCGGCGATGTGCGCGTACGGGAAGGCCATCGAGCCGACGTCGGTCTCGCTCAGGTGCAGCGCGTGGGCGAGGCAGGAGCCGCCCGCGATCAGCGAGCGGTCGGTGTGCAGCACGCCCTTGGGGTCCGAGGTGGTGCCCGAGGTCCAGTAGATCCACCGCACGTCGGTGCCGGAGGCGGGCGCGGGCGGCAGCACGGCCGGATCCCCCTCCGGCAGGCTCTCGTACGCCTCGAAGACCCCGCGCGCGCCGAGCCGGCGGGCCATCTCCGTGTGGTCGAAGCCCCGCCACACCCCGGGTACGGCGAAGAACTCGGCGCCGGACTCGCGCAGCGCGAAGCCGACCTCCTTGTCCCGGTAGAACGGGATGACCGGTGACTGCACGGCCCCGAGCCGGGCCAGCGCGAAGGACAACACCGCGGTCTCGATCCGGGTCGGCAGCTGCCAGGCCACCACGCTCCCGGCCCGCACCCCCATCCCGTACAGCCCGGCGGCACAGCGCTCGGCCCGCTCGCGCAGCTGCCCGAAGGTGAGCACCCGGTCCCCCTGGAGCAGGACGGGCCGGTCGGGGGTGAGCGCGGCGCGGCGGTCGACGAGCTCCCAGAGCGTGCGGGAGGCGCCCAGGGCGTGTGCGGTCTCGTTCATCCCGTACTCCTCATGACTGACGATCCGTCAGATAGTGCGGAGAGCGTAGAGGGCCGGTCCTTGTCGGTCCAGGGGTGCGGGGCTAGCCTGATGCCTGAGTCCGTATCTGACGGGTCATCAGAAACGCTTCGGGAATCTGGAGGGGTCATGACGGAACTGCCCCGCATCATCAGCGTCGACGACCACGTGATCGAACCCGCCCACCTCTTCGAGACCTGGCTCCCCGCGAAGTACCGGGACCGGGGGCCCAAGCCCCTCACCGCGGGCATCGGGGAGCTCGCGTACGTCGGCGGGAAGTACCAGATCACCATGGACCCCGACGGGCCGCCCACCGACTGGTGGATCTACGAGGACCTGAAGTTCCCGTACAAGCGCAACATCGCCGCCGTCGGCTTCGACCGGGACGACATGACCCTGGAGGGCATCACGAGGGAGGAGATGCGGCGCGGCTGCTGGGACCCGGCCGCGCGCCTGAAGGACATGGACCTCAACCACGTCGAGGCCTCGCTCTGCTTCCCCACCTTCCCGCGCTTCTGCGGGCAGACCTTCGCCGAGGCGAAGGACAAGGAGGTCGCGCTCGCCTGCGTCCGCGCCTACAACGACTGGATGGTCGAGGAGTGGTGCGGCGACAGCGGCGGCCGGCTCATCCCGCTGTGCATCATCCCGCTCTGGGACATCGACCTGGCCGTCGCCGAGATCCGGCGCAACGCCGAGCGCGGGGTCCGGGCCGTGACCTTCTCCGAGATCCCCACCCACCTCGGCCTGCCGTCGATCCACTCCGGCTACTGGGACCCCTTCTTCGCCGTGTGCCAGGAGACCGGGACCGTGGTCAACATGCACATCGGCTCCAGCAGCCAGATGCCCGCGGCCTCCCCCGACGCCCCGCCCGCCGTCCAGGCCTCGCTCAGCTTCAACAACGCGATGGCCTCGATGATGGACTTCCTGTTCAGCGGCGTGCTCGTGAAGTTCCCGACGCTCAAGCTCGCCTACAGCGAGGGCCAGATGGGCTGGATCCCGTACGCCCTGGAGCGCGCCGACGACGTGTGGGAGGAGCACCGGGCCTGGGGCGGGGTGCGCGGTCTGATCCCCGAGCCGCCGTCCACGTACTACTACCGGCAGATCTTCTGCTGCTTCTTCCGCGACAAGCACGGCATCGCGTCCCTGGACGTGGTCGGGCGCGACAACGCCACCTTCGAGACCGACTACCCGCACGTCGACTCCACCTTCCCGCACACCAAGGAGATCGCCCTCGACCACGTCAAGGGACTGGACGACGAGACCGTCTACAAACTGATGCGCGGAAACGCCATCCGCATGCTGGGTCTGGGCATCGTCTGATGGACCTCGCGTACACGGACGAGGAGGAGGAGTTCCGGGCGCGGCTGCGGGAGTGGCTGGCCCGCGAGCTGCCCAGGCTGCCCGCCAGGCCCGACCCGCTCGACTGGCCCGGCCGCCGCTCCTACGACTGCGGCTGGCAGCGCCGGCTCTACGACGCCGGGTACGGGCACGTCCACTGGGACGCCTCCCCGACCCAGCGGCTGATCTTCCTGGAGGAGACCGAACGGGCCGGGGCCCCGTACGTCGGCGCCAACTTCGTCGGCCTCCTCCACGCCGGACCGACCATCGCCGCCGAGGGCACGGCGGAGCAGAAGGCCCGCTGGCTGGAGCCGGTGCTGCGCGGCGACGAGGTGTGGTGCCAGGGCTTCAGCGAGCCCGAGGCCGGCTCCGACCTGGCCGCGCTGCGGACCAGGGCCGTACGGGACGGGGACGCGTACGTCGTCACCGGGCAGAAGATCTGGACCTCGCACGCCGAGGCGGCCGACTGGTGCGAACTCCTCGTACGGACCGACCCGGAGGCCCCGAAGCACCGTGGGATCAGCTGGCTCGCCATGCCCATGGACGCCCCCGGCGTCACCGTACGGCCGCTGCGCACCCTCGCCGGGTCCACCGAGTTCGCCGAGGTGTTCCTCGACGAGGTACGGGTGCCGGTGGCGAACCGGGTGGGGGAGGAGAACGACGGCTGGCGGGTCACCATGGTGACCCTGTCCTTCGAGCGCGGCACCGCCTTCGTCGGCGAGGTCGTCGCCTGCCGCCGCGTGCTCGGCGAACTCGCCCGCGAGGCACGCGGGAACGGGCGCTGGGACGACCCCGTCCTGCGCCGCCGGCTCGGCAGGCTGGGCGCCGAGTTCCAGGCCCTGTGGCGGCTCACCCAGTGGAACGTCAGCGAGGCCCAGGCCACCGGAGGCGTCCCCGGAGTCGGCGGATCCGTCTTCAAGCTGCGCTACTCGCACGCCCGTCAGGAGCTGTACGACACGGCCGCCGCCGTCCTCGGACCCGACGCGCTCGACCTCGGGCGCGACTGGAACCCGGACCGGCTGTCCTCGCTGTCGTACACGATCGCCGCGGGCACCTCCCAGATCCAGCGGAACATCGTCGCCGAGCGCATCCTCGGCCTGCCGAAGGGCCGGTGACCGGCACCGTGGACTTCCGACTCACCGAGGACCAGCGGGCGCTCAAGCGGGGTGTACGGGTGCTCCTCGACCGCCGTTTCGGGCGGGAGGCGCTCCGGGCGGCCGTCGACGGGGGCGGGGTGCTCGACCGCGCGTTGTGGCGGGAGCTCGGCGCGGCCGGGTTCTTCGCGCTGCGGCTGCCGGAGGCGGCGGGCGGGGTCGGGCTCGGACTGCCCGAGGCCGTGCTCCTCTTCGAGGAGGCCGGGCGGGCGCTGCTGCCCGGGCCGCTGATCGCCACGCACCTGGCGGCCGGCGAGGTGCCGGGGGCGGCGGAGGGGCAGGCCGTGGTCGCCGCGGCCGACGGAGAGCTCGTCGAGTGGCTGGACGCGGCCGACGTGGTGCTCGGTCCGGCCGAAGGGGCCTCTCCGATCCGGTCGGTCGATCCGCTGACGCCGCTGCACCGGCTGCCCGGAGGCGTCCCGCGGCCGGGGACGGCCGACCTGGTCTCCCTCCTCAGCGCCGCCGAACAGCTCGGCAGCGCGGGCCGTACGACCGAGCTGGCCGTCTCGTACGCCCGTACCCGGGAGCAGTTCGGGCGGCCCGTGGGCGGCTTCCAGGCGGTCAAGCACCTGTGCGCCGGGATGCTCGTACGGACGGAGCTCGCCCGCGCCGCCGTCTACGCGGCCGCCGTCACCGCCGACCCCGTCGAGATCGCCGGGGCCCGGCTGCTCGCCGACGAGGCCGCCGTGGCCGGCGCCCGTGACTGTCTCCAGGTGCACGGCGGGATGGGCTTCACCTGGGAGGCCGATGTGCATCTGCATCTGAAAAGGGCCTGGGTACGGGCCGAGCGCGGCCTCGGCGGGGCGGCGGCCGAGGAGCTGGTGGCGGCCCGGCTGTAGCGGCCGGCGTGTAGTGGCCGGGTCACTCAGCGTCGATACCGTGTTGTGTCCTTCGCGGGGCTCGTCACGCGCCGGAGTCGGCCGTCGGCTCCGGTACGCTCCGTGGGATGCGAGTGCTTGTGTGCCCGGATCGTGCCGGTGCCGCCGATGCGGTGGCTCCGGGCCGGGGAATGCCCGCCGTTCGCACAGGCCGGCGTGCCCCGCGTTCGACTCCTCGCGGAGTGCGTCGCACAGTATGGACCCTGCGTACTCCTTCGCGCTGGAATATGCCCGAAGCGCTTGTTGCCGTGACTGTACGTCAACCATGCTGTCCCACAAGGGAATCACGTTCCGTAAAGGTGTGTCCGCCGGTTCGGATGGTGTGAACGGTGCAGGTGCTTCAGGTGCAGTTGGAGGTCGGGCCCGACCCGGCCGAGGTGGGGCGCGCCAGGCGATGGGCGCGTTCGCGAATGGCCGGGTCGGGCATAGGGGAGGACGAGCCGCTGGCGGAGACGCTGGTGCTGCTCATCTCCGAGCTCGTGACCAACGCCGTGGTCCACACGGGGTGTCCGGCGGTGCTGCGGATGCTGTTCGGCGGGGGCGGGGTGCGGGTCGAGGTCGCCGACACGAGCGACCGGCCGCCGCGGCCCCGGCACGCGGAGGGCGAGGACACCAACGGGCGCGGCCTGGAGTTGGTGGACGGGCTCGCCGACCGGTGGGGCTGGCAGCGCGAGGGTGCCGGCAAGAGCATCTGGTGCGAGGTCGACCGCGCGCCGGCGGAGGACTCCGTCTCGCCGGTGTCACCCTCACGGGTGCGCTGTTGACGGTTCGTGGTGAATTGATCACCCTTGGGTGAGCGATTCGTTCTGTGAGGGGAGTCGAGGGGCCGCGCCGTGCCCCTCGACGGGCGCGGGTCGTGACGGGTGGCGGCTCTCGTGCCGTGCTCGGGGCGCGCGCGAGCGTGCCGCCACCCGCGGTCTTCCCGCTCTCGGCTTCTAGAACACCGCCACCGGTGCCACCGGTGTGCCCGTGCCGCCGACGAAGGGCTCGGGCATCGCGGAGAGCAGGAACGCGTGACGCCGCTCCTGTGCACAGGCTGTGGACAACTCTTCCAGGTTCCAGTTCTGGCCCTGCAGCATGCCCATCTCGACCAGGTCGAGCGCGTGCACCGGCAGCCACAGGTTCTCGATCTCCGGCGGGAAGATCTCGAAGGTGAGCGTGTCGTTGGCGACCGCCGCCACGTCCCGGGCGTGGAACCACTCGGGGGTGCGGACGGAGAGTCCGGGTGACGGGAAGGCGTAGCCGTGCCTGTCCCCGGCCAGATAGGCCTGGATCTGCCCGGTGCGTACGAGCACGACGTCCCCGGACCGTACGGTGACCCCGCCGAACTCCGCCGCCTCGTTGAGGTCCTCGGGCGTGACCGCGTGGTCCCCGGGCAGGCGGTCCACCCCCTTGGCCGCCGCCACGTCGAGCAGCACCCCGCGGCTCACGACGTGCCGGGCGGTGTGGATGCCGCTGAACTCCGCGCGCCCGTGCGCGGTGACGGTGGCGGCGGGGCGCCCGTTGTAGATCCGGCCCGAGTGCGAGGCGTGCGTGAGCGCGTCCCAGTGGGTGCCGGCCTGCAGGCCCATGGTCACCGCGTCGTCGCTGGTGGCGACGGTGCCGGGGCCGAAGAGCTCCTGGTTGACCTGCACCATGACGTGCAGCGGGTTGACCCGGCCCGGGATCATGCCGGTCTGCACGCCGTCCTGCTTCAGGTCGACGGCGAGCGGGACGCGCCGGCCGGTCCGGACGGTCGCGGCCGCGTTCCGCACCACCTCGTCGGTGATCAGGTTGAGCGTGCCGATCTCGTCGTCGCGACCCCAACGCCCCCAGTTGTTCACGCGCTTGGCGATGTCGTGGAACTCGACGGGAAGTGACATCAGGCGCCTCCGAGGTCTTGTTCTCCGGTATCCGACGGGTCGTAGAATCCCGCTGACGCACGAATCTAACGGACCGTCAGAAATTGCGGGAAGGGGCCGGGCGTGGGGAACTTCTTGGCAGGGAAGGTCGTCGCCGTCACGGGCGCCGGGCGGGGGATCGGCCGCGCGGTCGCCCTCGCCTGCGCCGCCGAGGGCGCGAAGGTCGTCGTCAACGACTACGGGGTCTCCATCGAGGGCGGCGAGCCGACGAGCGAGGTCGCCGAGGCCGTCGTCAAGGAGATCGAGACGGCGGGCGGCGCGGCGGTCGCCGTCGCCGACGACATCTCGACGATGGCGGGCGGCCAGCGCCTGGTCGACGTGGCGCTCGCCGAGTACGGGCGCATCGACGGCGTCGTGTGCGTGGCCGGCATCCTGCGCGAGCGGATGCTCTTCAACATGTCCGAGGAGGAGTGGGACCCCGTCGTCGCCACCCACCTCAAGGGCACCTTCACCGTCTTCCGGGCCGCCGCCGCCGTGATGCGCCGCCAGGGCTCGGGCACCCTCGTCGGCTTCACCAGCGGCAACCACGCGGGTTCGGTGGCCCAGGCCAACTACTCGGCCGCCAAGGGCGGCATCATCTCGCTCGTCCGCAGCGCCGCCCTCGGCCTGCACAAGTACGGCGTCACGGCCAACGCCGTCGCCCCGGTGGCCCGCACTCGCATGTCCGCCAACGTCCCCATGGAGCTGAAGGAGATCGGCGAGCCCGAGGACGTCGCCGCGCTCGTCGTCTACCTGCTCTCCGACCGCGCCAAGGCCGAGCGGATCACCGGACAGGTCTACACGATCGCCGGCCCCAAGATCGCCGTCTGGGCCCAGCCGCGAGAGCTGCGGGCCGGATACGCGGAGGGCGGGGCGTGGACCCCGGACCGCATCGCCGACTTCCTGCCGGGCACGGTCGGCATCGACCCGATGCCGATGCTCCGGCAGCTGGAGGAGATGGCCCGCGCGGCGGCGCGGGGCTCGCGCCCGAACGCGTAGGGGGCGCGGTGGCGCATGGCCCCCGGCCGCGGCCGGGCCGTCCGCGGCGATCCGGACCGGGGCGCATGCCCCAGGTCCCGCCAGTCTCGTCAGAGTGTCAGGAAGGGGCGGGGTGGGGGAGTTCCCCGAACCCCGCCCACGACGGAGGTGCATGCTCATGAGAGGCGTCGTCTTCGACGGCAAGGAGGTCCGGGTCGTCGACGACCTGGAGGTCCGCGAGCCCGGTCCGGGCGAGGTCCTTGTCGGGGTCCGGGCCGCCGGGCTGTGTCACAGCGATCTGGCCGTCGTGGACGGGACCATTCCCTTCCCCGCGCCCGTCGTCCTCGGCCACGAGGGCGCCGGGGTCGTCGAGGCCGTCGGCCCCGGCGTCACGCACGTCGCGGCCGGCGACCACGTCGCCCTGTCCACGCTCGCCAACTGCGGCGCCTGCGCCGACTGCGACCGCGGCCGCCCCACCATGTGCCGCAAGGCCATCGGCAGGCCCGGCCGGCCCTTCTCGCGGGCCGGCAACCCCCTCTTCCAGTTCGCCTCCAACTCCTCCTTCGCCGAGCGGACCGTCGTCAAGGCCGTCCAGGCGGTCAGGATCCCGGAGGACATCCCGCTGACCTCCGCCGCCCTCATGGGCTGCGGCGTCCTGACCGGCGTCGGCGCCGTCCTCAACCGGGCGAAGGTGGCGCACGGCGAGACCGTCGTCGTCATCGGCACCGGCGGCATCGGCCTCAACGTGATCCAGGGCGCGCGGATCGCCGGCGCGGGCACGATCGTCGCCGTCGACACCAACCCGGCCAAGGAGGACCCGGCCCTGCGCTTCGGCGCCACGCACTTCCTCACCTCGACGGACGAGGTACGGGAGGTGCTTCCCACCGGCGCCGACCACGTCTTCGAGTGCGTCGGCCACACCGGACTCGTCCGCACCGCGATCGACCTGCTCGACCGGCACGGCCAGGCGATCCTGCTCGGGATGACCGCGCCCGCCGCCGAGGCGAGCTTCCCGCCCGCCGCGATGTTCCTGGACAAGTCGATCCTCGGCTGCCGCTACGGCTCCTCGCGTCCCCAGAAGGACATCGCGCTGTACGCCGAGCTCTACCGCTCCGGCCGGCTCCTGCTCGACGAACTCGTCACCGCCACCTACCCGGTGGAGGAGTTCGCGCGGGCCGCGGAGGACGCCGAGCAGGGGAAGGTGGCCAGGGGCGTGCTCACCTTCTGAGCCTCACGGACCCGCGGGCTCAGGCCGCCGGCGCACCCGCCGTCGCCGTACGGAAGGTGCGCCGGTACGCCGTCGGCGTGACCCCGATCGCCGCCTGGAGGTGCGTCCGCAGCGACTGGGCGGTGCCGAAGCCGGCGTCACGGGCGATCTGGTCGACCGGCAGGTCCGTGGACTCCAGCAGGTGCCGGGCGCGCTCCACCCGCTGCTGGGTGAGCCACTGGCCGGGGCTGACGCCGACCTCCTCGCGGAAGCGGCGGGTGAAGGTCCGTACGCTCATCGACTCCCGTACGGCCAGGTCGCGCAGTTGGATCGGCTCGTGCAGGTGGGCGAGGGCCCAGGCCCGGGCGGCGGTCGTGGTCGAGCTCCCCGGCTCGGGCACGGGCCGCGCGATGTACTGCGCCTGCCCGCCGTCCCGGTGCGGCGGCACCACCGTGCGCCGGGCCACCTCGTTGGCGACGGCCGTGCCGTGGTCGCGGCGCACGATGTGCAGGCACAGGTCGATCCCGGCGGCCACCCCGGCCGAGGTCAGCACGTCCCCGTCGTCCACGAACAGCACGTCCGCGTCGACCCGCACCTTCGGGAAGATCCGCTGGAAGTGCTCGGCGGAGGCCCAGTGCGTGGTCGCCGGGCGCCCGTCGAGGAACCCGGCCGCGGCGAGCACGTACCCGCCGGTGCAGATGGAGACCAGGCGCGTGCCGGGCCGGATCCGCGCGAGCGCGGCGGCCAGCTCGTCGGTGAGCCGCCCCTCCTCGTACACCGGCCCCAGCTCGTACGAGGCGGGCACGACCACCGTGTCGGCGGTGGCCAGCGCCTCCGGGCCGTGCTCGACGTGGATGGCGAAGTCGGCGTCCGTCCGGACCGGGCCGGGGACCGGGGCGCAGGTGACGATCTCGTACAGCGGCCGGCCCTCCGGGTCCTTGGCGCGGCCGAAGATCCGGTGCGGGATGCCAAGTTCGAAGGGCAGCAGCCCGGGCAGGGCGAGGACGGCGACGCGGTGCGCCCGCATGGCGAGCTCCCTCCGGAAAGCGGTTGCGTAAAGCAGTGGTGGTCCAGACCACCTTGCTGGTACGTGTGTGTGTTCGTGACGGACAACACGTTCAAGGACAACACGTTCAAGGCCAACACGTACAAGTCTGGGACCACCGAGCGGATTCCCGAAGCGGCCTCTGCCGCGGCGGGGCCGCCCGCGCTCTGGAACCGCGACTTCCGGCTCTTCTTCGTCGCCCGCGCCGTCGCCGTCCTCGGCGAGGGCATGGTCCCGGTCGCCTTCGCGGCCGGACTCATCGGCGCCGGCCACTCCGGCTCCTCCGTCGGCTACGCGCTCGGCCTGTGGACGGCGGCCTTCGCCGTCTTCGTGCTGTTCGGCGGGGTCCTCGCGGACCGCTTCACCGCCCGCCGGATGATGGTCATCGCCGATCTGCTGCGCCTCCCCGGGGCGCTGCTCCTCGCGGTCGCCTTCGCGCTCGGCAGCCCGCCGCTGTGGGCGGTGTACGTGCTGTCCGCCGTCGCCGGCGTCGGCGCCGCGCTGTTCCAGCCGGGCGTCGCGTCCACCATCCCGCGCATCGCGCCCGACGTGCAGCGCGCCAACGCCGTGCTGCGGGTCGTCGAGGCGCTGATGACCATGGCGGGACCGGCCCTCGCCGGTCTGCTCGTCGCGCTCTGGAACGCGGGCGCGGCCTTCGCCGTCAACGCCTCCACCTTCGCCGTCAGCGCCGTCTGCTTCGTCCTGCTGCGCGTTTCCCCGGTGCCGTCCGACGCCGCCCCGCGCGGCTCGCTGCTCTCCGAAATGGCCCTCGGGTGGCGGGAGTTCCGGGCCCGGAGCTGGCTGTGGGGGGTCATCGCGATCTGGACGGTGTACGGCCTGACGGTCGCCGGGCCGATGGTGCCGCTCACCGCGAGCCTGATCACCGAGGAGTACGGCTCCGCCACCTACGGCGTGCTGATGGCCGTCAACGGCGCGGGCAGCGCCGCCGGCGGCCTCCTCGCGCTCCGGCTGCGGCCGGTGCGCCCGCTCGCGGCCGGCGCGGTGGCGCTGCTCGGCCTGCCGGTGAACCTGCTGCTGCTCGGGATCGGGGCGCCGGTGGCGTGGCTGCACTCGGGCGCGTTCCTGGCGGGTGCGGCCTTCGCGTTCTGGCTGGTGATGTGGTCGACCTCGGTGCAGACCCATGTGCCGCAGGACGCGCTGAACCGGATGCACGCGTACGACGTGGCCGGATCCCTGCTGATGATGGGCGTGGGCCGGGCGCTCTCGGGTCCGGTGGCGGCGGTGGTGGGAGCGGAGCGGGTGCTGGTGGTGGGGGCGGGGATCGCGGTGCTCGTGGTGGCGGCGCTGCTGGTGGTGCGCCCGATCAGGACGCTGCCGCGCGTCTGAGTGGCCCGATCCCTAGGCCCGATCGTTTGGCCCGATCCTTTGGAAAGCTGTCATTCGGGCCAATGGCGGGAGCGGGGGTCCGCTCGGGATGCTGGTGACGTGACCCAGACAACCGAGCCCCTTGCCGCCTCAGTCCGCCCGCCGGTCCGCACCCCTCGTATCCACCGCGCATGGTTCGTCGCGGCCGTCACCTTCGTCACGATCATCGGCGCGGCGGCCTTCGCCTCGCTCCCCGGACTGCTCATCGAGCCGCTGCACGGCGAGTTCCACTGGTCGCGGGGCACGATCGGCTTCGCGGTGTCGGTGAACCTCGCGCTGTACGGCCTGACGGCGCCGTTCGCCGCCGCGCTCATGGACCGCTTCGGCATCCGCCGGGTCGTCGCCGTGGCGCTCACGGTCATCGCGGCCGGCTCACTGCTGACCGTCTGGATGACGGCGGCCTGGCAGCTGATCCTCTTCTGGGGCGTCCTGGTGGGCCTCGGCAGCGGCTCCATGGCGCTCGCCTTCGCCGCGACCGTCACCAACCGCTGGTTCACCGCCCGGCGCGGTCTGGTCACCGGCATCCTGACGGCGGCGGGAGCCTCCGGCCAGCTGATCTTCCTGCCGCTCCTCTCCTGGCTGGTCGAGCACCACGGCTGGCGCCCGGCCGCCGTGACCGTGGCGCTCGCCGCGCTCGCCGTCGTCCCGTTCGTCTGGCTGCTGCTCCGCGACCACCCGGCGGACGTCGGGCTCGCCCCGTACGGCGGGGAGTACGCCGAGAAGCCCGCGCCCGTCACCGGAGCCGCCCGCCGCGCGGTCACCGTCCTCTTCAAGGCGGCCCGCACCGGCCCCTTCTGGCTGCTCGCCGGCACCTTCGCGATCTGCGGCGCCTCGACGAACGGCCTGGTCAAGACCCACTTCGTGCCCGCCGCCCACGACCACGGCATGCCGGTGACGGCGGCCGCCGGACTCCTCGCGGTGATCGGCGTCTTCGACGTCGTCGGCACGGTCGCCTCCGGCTGGTTCACCGACCGCTTCGAGGCGCGCCGCCTGCTCGCCGTCTACTACGCGCTGCGCGGCATCTCGCTGCTCTTCCTCCCGATGCTGCTCGCGCCCGCCGTGCACCCGCCGATGCTCTTCTTCATCGTCTTCTACGGCCTCGACTGGGTCGCCACCGTCCCGCCCACCATCGCGCTGTGCCGCGAGCACTACGGCGAGGACAGCGCCATCGTCTTCGGCTGGGTCCTCGCCTCCCACCAGGTCGGCGCCGCCGTCATCGCCTTCGCGGGCGGCCTGGCCCGCGACCTCTTCGGCTCCTACGACATCGTCTGGTACGCCTCGGGCGCGCTCTGCGCGGCGGCGGCCCTGATGGCGCTGGTGATCCGGCGCAGGCCGGTGGGCGCCATGGCGTAGGCTGCGGTGCCGGAGGGGATTTGAATGCGTTCAGAACAGGAAGACCGCACGTTCTGGCGGATGCTCCGGGTCTCGATGCTCGTGCTGTTCCTGGAAGCGGCGCTCGCGCTGGTCCTGGGGGTGGTGTTCGGCGAGACCCGGGAGCCCGAGCCGGGGGAGGAGGGGATCAGCGCGTGGTCGTTCGTGTTCTTCCCGTTCTTCACGGTGTTCGCGCTGCTGGCCACGGCCGCGGTGTCGGCGGCTGTGGTGGCGCCGTCCGTGCTGCTCGGCGAGGCCGCCGGGCGCCGGGCCGGGGGCCGGGCCGGGGGGCAGGTCGGGGGCCGGCCGCTCGGGTGGCAGCTGCTCCTGACGGGCGTCGCGTGCGTGCTCCTCTGGCCGTTCGCCGGATGGCGCGGCTGGCTGGTGGCGTGGGCGTGCCTGGGCGTGGCGACGGCCGTGGCCCGGCACGCGCGGCGGGGGTACTTCGTGCGGGTGCTGGTGTGGGGGACGCTCGTGATCCTCGCCGTGTTCGGCCTCGGCGGCATCGGTCTGTGGGCGGGCGTCATCGACTCCTGACGGCGTCAGCTCTCGAAGCGCCCGAAGCGGCCCCGGTGGAAGAGCAGCGGCTCGCCCTCCTCGTCCGTAGCGCCCAGGGACTCCACCCGGCCCACGACGAGCAGGTGGTCGCCGCCCGGGTGGACCGCCGCGATCGTGCAGTCCACCCAGGCCGGGGCGTCCGGCAGACGGGGTGAGCCGGTGGTCGGGGCCGGGGTCCACGGCACGCCCGCGAACTTGTCCGCGCCGCTCACCGCGAAGGCGCGGCACAGTTCGGCCTGCCCCGCGCCGAGGATGTTCACGCAGAAGCGGCCCGCGCGGGCGATCCGGGGCCAGGTGGTCGACGTGCGGGCGACCATGAAGACGACCAGGGGCGGGTCGAGCGACAGCGAGGAGAAGGACTGACAGGCGAAGCCTGTCGGGCCGCCCTCGTCCAGGGCCGTCACGATCGTGACACCGGTCGCGAAGTGCCCGAGGACGCGCCGGAACCCGCCCGGATCGACGGGCATCCGCTCGTCGTCCCGAACCGCCCGGAGCGCCGGGCGGGGCAGTGGCTCCACGGCCGTGGGCGCTCCGGCCGACCTGAGGTATCGGACGGCGGTGGCCGCCATCCCAGCGTGTCCCATCATGTCCGCCATTGAAGCTGACGCATCGTCAGATGAGAAGGTCCGTGCGAGCGGTTCAGAAACTCCGCACGATGAACCAGGCGGCGACGCCCAGTACCGCCAGGACGCCGCCGATCGAGACGATCCGCCCGAGGACGTCGTTCACGTACTCGCCGATCACATTCCCGAGGATGCCGACGAGCGGCGCCCCGAAGATGATCAACATGATGCCGATGAAGTGGTACGCCATGGCCGGCTTGCCCTCTCCGGAAAGGACCACCCCCCGTGATCCAGGAGCAAGATCGTAAGGCCGCCTGTACGCATTCGGCCAGGCCCGGGAGTGCGGCGTCCCGAGCTCGGAGGGCTCGGAAGGCTTGGAGGGGCTCGGAGGCCTCGGAGGAATCGGTCAGCGGCCCTCGTACGACGGCGTCCGCCGCTCCACGAACGCCGCCACCCCCTCCCGCGCGTCCCGGGTCGTCATGCACAGCTCCTGCGCCGTCGCCTCCGCCGTGAAGGCGGTGGCGCGGTCGGTGTCCAGGGAGGCGTTGACGAGGTGCTTGGTGAGGGCGAGGGCGCGGGTGGGGCCCTGGGCGAGGCGTTCGGCCCACGCGCGGGCCGTCTTCTCCAGGTCCTGCGCCGGGACCACCCGGTTCACCAGGCCCATCGCCCGGGCCTCCGCCGCCGGCAGGGCGTCGCCGAAGAACATCAGCTCCTTCGCCCGCTGCGGGCCGACGAGCCGCGGGAGGAGATACGCCCCGCCGCCGTCCGGGACGATCCCGCGTCGTACGAACACCTCCACGAACGTCGCCTGCTCCGCCGCGAGCACCAGGTCGCAGGCGAACGCGAGATGCGCGCCGAGCCCGGCCGCCGTGCCGTTCACCGCCGCGATCACCGGCTTCTCGCAGTCGAGGACGGCGGAGACGAAGCGCTGTGCGCCCTGGCGGATCATCCGGGAGACGTCGCCCTGCACCCTCTCCCCGCTCGCCGAAGGCCCGCCCCGCAGGTCCGCGCCCGCGCAGAAGCCGCGGCCGGTGGCCGTGATCACCACCGCGCGGACCGCCGGGTCGGCGGAGGCCTCCGCAAGGAGCGTGATGATCCGCTCCCGCTGGTCCCAGGTGACCGCGTTCATCGCCTCCGGGCGGTTGAGCGTGATCCACGAGACGCCGTTCTCGACGGCATGCAGCACATCCGGCACGGGAAGCCCCTCGGTTATCGGCAGACCGCGAGCGCGTCCAGGGCCACCGCCCCCTGCCCCCGCGGCAGCACCATCAGCGGATTGATGTCCAACTCGGCCAGGTCCTC
Source organism: Streptomyces sp. NPDC051909 (assembly GCF_040681095.1). Lineage (NCBI taxonomy): Bacteria > Bacillati > Actinomycetota > Actinomycetes > Kitasatosporales > Streptomycetaceae > Streptomyces > Streptomyces sp. NPDC051909. The sequence goes on from NZ_JBFAYA010000001.1 coordinate 171,341, forward strand.
GTCGAGTTCGAGCGCCATGCGCTGCACCCGCAGGACCACCTCCACCAGCGCGTCCACGTCCGCCGCCGGCGCCCCCCGCACCCCGTCGAGCAGCGCCCGGCCGCGCAGCTCGCCGAGCATGCCGCGGGCCTCGCGCTCGCCGAACGGCGGCACGCGCACGGCCGCGTCGTTCAGGACCTCCACCAGGACCCCGCCCAACCCCACCGTGACCGTGGGCCCGAAGAGCCGGTCGTGCGTGACGCCCACCACCATCTCGACCCCGCGCCCGACCATCTGGCACACCAGGATGCCGTCGAGGTCGATGCCCTCGTAACGGGCGATGTCGGTCAACTCCCGGTAGGCGTCCCGGATCTGGCTCGCCGAGGTCAGTCCGACCTTCACCAGGCCGAGCTCCGTCTTGTGCGCGAGCCGCGGCCCCGAGGCCTTCATCACGACCGGGTAGCCGACGAGCCCGGCCGCCCGCACCGCCGCCGCGGCGCTGGTCACCAGCTGCTCGCGGGGCACCCGTATCCCGTACGCGCGAAGCAGCTGCTTCGCCGCGTGCTCGCTGAGCCGGTGGCCGGGCCGCATCAGGGCCCGTGCCTTGCGCAGGGACGGGGACGGGGTGCGCGGGGCCTCGTCGAAGGGGGAGCGGTAGCCGGTGGTGAAGCGATGGTGGTCGAGATAGGCCTTGACCGCGCCGATGCAGTTGCCGAAGGTCCGGAAGGTGGCGACGCGGGAGGAGCCGAGGAGGGTGGTGCGGTAGGCCTCCTCGGTCCCGACCGGCGACCCCCACACCACGCACACCAGCTTGTCCGTCTGCTCGGCGGCGTCGACCAGGTCCTGTGCGAGTCGGTCGCTCATGGGCGGGAAGGGGCCGGTGATGGGACAGATCAGCACCCCCACCGCCGGGTCGGCGAGGATCGCGTCGATGATCTTCCGGCCGCGCCAGTCGCCCACCGGGTGCCCGCCGTTGTCGACCGGGTTGGCCACGCTCAGGTAGTCGGGGATCCACTGGTGCAGCTCGTCCTGCCTGGCCTGCGAGAGGGCCGGGAGCCGCAGTCCCGCCGCCGTGGCGAGGTCGGCGAAGTGGGCACCCGTACCGCCGGAGATGGAGTAGACGACGACCCCGTCCGCGACCGGCCTACGCGCCCGGGCGAGCAGCGCGGCGGTGTCCTGGAGCTGGTCGAGCCCGTCGACCCGGATCACCCCGAACTGGCGCATGGCCGCGTCGACGACCTGGTCGGCCCCGGTGAGCTTCCCGGTGTGCGAGGCGGCCATCCGCGCGCCGGCCTCGGTGCGGCCGACCTTCACGGCGACGACGGGCACCCCGCGCCGTGCGGCCTGGTCGGCGGCGAGCAGGAACGACCGGCCGTCCTTCAGCCCCTCCACGTAACAGGCGATGGCCCCGACCTCGGGCCGGTGCGCGAAGTACGAGATGAAGTCGGCGGTCTCCAGGTCGGCCTCGTTGCCGGTGGGCGCCCAGTGCGAGAGCCGGACACCCAGCTCCTGGAGGGTGAACACGGGCCGGCCCTGGTGCCCGGACTGGGTGATCAGGGCCACCGCCGGGCCTTCGAGGTCCTCGCGGAAGCGCTCGAAGGCGTTGAGGTTGGTGTTGGGTCCGAGGAGGCGGATCCCGGAGCGCTCGACGGCCGCCGCGAGGCGCTCCTGGGCGCGGGCCCCCGCCTCCCCGGTCTCGGCGAAGCCGGAGGCGAAGGCGACCGCGAACCTCACCTTCGACTCGGCGAGCCGCTCGATCACCGGCAGCGGGTCGGCGACGAGCAGCACGGCCAGGTCGACGGGCGTGTCGAGGGTGCCGAGCTCGGCCACGGACGGCACGCAGTCGATCCCGAACACGGCCGTACGGGTCGGGTGCACGGGCACCACCCGCGCCCCGACCCGCCCGGCCCAGTCGAGCAGTTGCCTGGTGATCCCGGTGTTGGGCCGCCCCTCGGTGTCCGAGGCCCCGACCACCGCCACCACCTCGGGCCGGAAGAACCGGTCGAGCTCGGGCACCGGCGCGTACAGCGGGCGCCCGCTGACGTCCGTGTCGCCCTCGACGGCGGTGACGCCGTGCACGACGGTCCGGTCGGGTTGCTCCCCGCAGGCGACGACCCGCGCCCGGAGGTCGGTGGTGAAGGTCCCGTGAGTCGATCCCAGCATCGTCGTCCGCACCGCCCATCCCGAAGCCCGACCGATCTGACGATGAGTCAGATTACTCAACTGACGGTCAGTCAGGAATAGGTCGTGCGGAAACCGGTGGCCGTCCGGCCCGCGCGCCCCTTGCGGTGCTACCCGGCGCTCACGGCGTGCTCACCGCATCGGCCAGGATCCCCGCCGCCCGCGCCACCAACACGTCGTCGGCCACCGCGTCCTCGGCCGGCTTCGTCGTCAGGACCGTCAGCACCACCGGCGGGCGCCCCGGCGGCCAGGCGACCCCCGCGTCGTTGTTGCCTCCGTACCGCCCGCCGCCCGTCTTGTCGGCCACGGTCCAGTCCGCCGGCAGCCCCTTGCGGAAGCGCTGCTCGCTGGTCGTGTTGGCGAGCAGCCAGTCGGTCAGCAGCCGCCGGTCGTCCGGCGCGAGCGCGTCGCCCAGGACGAGGCGTCCGTACGTGCGCCCGAGCGCGCGCGGGCTGGTCGTGTCCGTCGTCCGCCACGGCTCGGCCGAGTTCAGCTCGGGCTCCCAGCGGTCGAGCCGGGTGACCGGGTCGCCGACCGAGCGCGCGAAGCGCGTGATCGACGTGGGCCCGCCCAGCTCGCGCAGCAGCAGGTTGGCGGCGGTGTTGTCGCTGTGGGTGATCGAGTACCGGCACAGTTCGGCGACCGTCATCCCGTCGCCGACATGGTCCTTCGTGACGGGCGACCAGCCCGAACGCGTCACGTACTCCTGCGTGTAGCGGATCCGCCGCCCCAGGAACTCCCCGTCCCGGTCCAGGTCCCGCAGGACCGCCGCCGCGCCGAGCGTCTTGAACGTGGAGCACATCGGGAACAGTTCGTCCGCGCGGTACGTGACGAGCCGCCCGCTCCCGGTGTCGTACGCGTACGCCCCGAGCCGCGCCCCGTGCTCCCGCTCCAGGGCGCGTAACCGCTGCCGGGCCCGACCCCCGGTCCCGGCATGTGCGGGGGCGGCGGGCAGGGCGGCCGCGAGGGCCGCCCCGGCGCCTGCGGCGAGGACGGCCCGACGGTTGGTGTGTCGCATGATCCGGTGCCTTTCGAACGGATACAGAACACCCCCGAACCTACGGCGCTCGGCGCCCCCGTCCCGCGACCGGCACGCGCCGCATCACGCGCGGTGCCTGGCGATCCGCCCCGCGATCTTCTCCGCGTCCCGCGCCATCTCCCGGAACATCCCGCTGATCGGATTGGTGAACCCGGTGAAGTACAGCCCCGGCGGCAGCGCCTTGCCGGTCTTGCCGCTCTTGCCGGCCTTGCCCGTGACCGGGCGGCCGCGCTCGTCGAGCACGCCGAGGTGCCCGAGGAGCGGCTCCAGGGCGCGGTGGTAGCCGGTGGCCGCGACGACCGCGTCCGGGGTGATGCGCGAGCCGTCCGCGAGGACGACCTCGGGGCCGTCGAAGGAGGCGACGGCCGCCACCGGTTCGACCTGCCCGGAGCGTACGGCGGCGACCAGGCCCACGTCCTGCACCGGGATCGCCCCGGCGCGCACGCGGGAGTAGAGGCCGCCGGTGGGCCGGGGGAGGCCGTACGCGGAGAGGTCGGCCGTCATGACGCGGCCGAGCAGCCCGGTCAGCCGGTCGACCAGGCCCACCGGGAGGCGGCGGATCAGGATGCCGCTGCGCTGGGTGGGCCAGCCGAGGGTGGAGCGGCGCACGATGTACGGGGGCGTGCGCACCGCGAGCCGGACGCGCGCGGCGCCGCCGCCGGCCAGGTCCGCCGCGATCTCCGCGCCGGTGTTGCCGGCGCCGACGACGAGGACGTCCCGTCCCTCGTACGGCGTGGGGTTGCGGTACGCGCTCGCGTGCACGAGGTCGGCCTTCGCCGTGTACGTGTCCAGGCCGGGCCAGTCCGGCAGCCGGGGCGTGTGGTTGTAGCCGGTGGCGACGACGACGGCGCGGCCGACGAGCCGCCGCCCGCCGGTCGCGTGCAGGACCCAGTTCGCGTCCGCCGTGCGCGACGTGCCTGCGGTGTCCGCCGCGTCCTGCCGCACTTCCTCGCGCTCGATCCGGGTCACCTCCACACCCGTCACGATCTCCAGGTCGTGGAACTCGGCGTACTTCTCCAGGTAGCGCACCACGTCCGCGCGGGCCACCCACCGCCCGAAGGAGCGCGGTATGCGCAGCCCGGGCAGCGAGGAGAGGCGCCGGGTGGTGTGCAGCCGCAGCCGGTCGTAGTGGTGGCGCCAGGAGGCGCCGACGGCGTCCGATTTCTCCAGGACGACGGCCCGTACGCCCCGCGCGCGCAGGGCGGCGGCGACGGCGAGGCCGCCGGGGCCTGCGCCGACGACGTAAACGGGGTGGGGCTGGGGGGTGACGGTCATGAATGCTGAGCGTAATGACGCGTACACGCCGTGGGTCTCGGTCAAGAGGGAGTTCGGTTGCGAATCGATCACGCCCGCAGAGGTCTTGCGAAGAGGCATCGACATCCGCTGAACTGACGGCCTGTCAGATTCCGTGTCGGGATTCATGCCGGAGTCCATGTCCGAAGGGCGGTCGGGGCACATGCAGACGCAGACGCAGACGATCTGGCTCACCGGCGCCGAATGGCTCGCCGTCCTCCGCATCGGCCTCGGCCTGTGGTGGCTGGAGAGCTGGCGCCACAAGGACAGGAAGGGCTGGTTCGAACGCGGCACGGGCATCGCCTGGGCGGCGGACGTCGCGGAGAAGCACCGCTGGGCGGCGGTGCGCACCGGCTTCCGGAGCGTGGTGGCCCCGCGCCCCAGGCTCATGGCGTACGTGGTCGTCTACGCCGAACTCGCCCTCGGCCTCGGCCTGATCACCGGCCTGCTCACGCCCGTCGCCCTCGCCGGCGGCCTGCTGCTCAACCTCTTCTACCTCGTCCTGATGATCCACGACTGGGCCGAGCAGGGACAGAACGCGATGATGGCGCTCATATCGGTCGTCGCCCTGTTCGCGATGTCCTGGCAGACCTGGTCCCTCGACCACGCGATCGGACTCTTCTGATGACCGCCGTGCCCGCGAGCGTCCCGGACGTCGACGCCTTCACCCGGCCCTACTGGGACGCCGCCGCCGAGGGCCGCCTCCTGATCCGCCACTGCACCGCCTGCGACCGGCCCCACCACTACCCGCGCGAGTTCTGCCCGCACTGCTGGAGCGAGGAGGTCGTATGGCGCCGGGCGGAGGGCCGCGCGGTGCTCTACACCTGGTCCGTCGTGCACCGCAACGACCTCCCGCCGTTCGGCGACCGCGTCCCGTACGTCGCCGCCGTCGTCGACCTCGCCGAGGGGCCCCGGATGATGACCGAGATCGTCGACTGCCCGGAGGCGGAGCTGCGGATCGGCATGGACCTGGAGCTCGCCTTCAGGCCGGAAGGCGAGCTCCAGGTGCCCGTGTTCAGGCCTCCGGGTTCGTGATCCGCTCGACCGGGATCCACAGCTCGGAGTCCGTGTTCTCGCCGACCGTCACCGGCTGGGTCCGCAACAGCTCCGGACCCGGCCGGCTCGTGTACGGATTCGACGGGAACCACTGCGTGAACACGTCCCGCCACAGCTCCTGGAGGGCGCTCGGGTAGGGACCGTGGTTCTCGAAGACCGCCCAGGTCCCGGCCGGCACGTCGAGGCCGTCGAGCTCTTCCGCGGGCGCCGTGTCCGGCCCGGTCGCGACGCCGATCCAGTAGTCGACCTCGGCGCCCTCCTCGCGGCTCTCGGTCAGATGCTCCACGGCCGACAGGACCCCCGCCGGCTCCCGGTCGGACAGCGCCTTCATCCGTACGACCGCCTCCGTGCCCAGGCTCTCCACGAACGCGGCGCCGGCCGGGTTGACCCCCTCGTGGACGAGCGGGATCCGGGCCTTCCGCCCGACCAGACGGAACGCGTCGTGCTCGATGATCCGGTATCGCATGCTGCTGCTCCCTTCGACGACGACTCGGAAGGACATCCGCGGCTGCGAGACGAGCTCGGCGCCGGTGCGCCGGGCCTCGCCCGGCCCGATGCCGTGCACGGAGCGGAACGCGCGGGCGAAGGCCTCGCCCGAGCCGTAGCCGTACGACACGGCCACGTCCAGGAGGGTCCGCTCGCCGGACAGCACCTCGGCCCCGGCCAGCGTCATCCGCCTGCGCCGCACGTACACCGACAGCGGCATCCCGGCGAGCGCCGAGAACAGGCGCCGGAAGTGGTACTCCGAAGTCGCCGCGATCCGCGCGGCCTCGGCGACGTCCACCTCGTGCTCGGCGAGACGGCGCTCCACATGGTCCAGCGCCCGGTTCAGCCCCTCCAGCACCTCGCGCCTCCGCTCTTCCTTCCACCCCGGAGCTCCCGGGGTGTCTTCACCGTAGGAACCCCCACCCTCCCAGCACCCGACGATCCGTGCCCGGAACGATCGGGTGGCGCCCCGGGCGGAAGCCGGGCGAGAAGGGGTGTCCGCACCGTGACCTTGTCGTTATCCACGGCGTACTGATCGCCGATGAAAGGCAGGACCCCCCATGAAGCCCCTCAAGGTTGCCGCCGTCGTGCTCGGCTCCCTCGCCGTCGCCGGTGCCGCCGCGCCCGCGTTCGCCGCGGAGGGTTCGCCGCTGGGCCAGGTGACGGAGAAGGTCGGCGGCCTCACCAGCGCCACCAAGGCCCTGCCGCTCGACGGCGCCACGACGTCGGGCCTCGGCGGCGTGACGGACCTCGGTGCCGGACTGCCGATCGGCAAGTAGCTCCCGCAGGGCGGAACCTGGCGACGAATCGCGGGCGGGGGGTGGGGCGGGTGTGAACGGTGCGACCGCGGAGCCGGTCGCAGCCCCCTCCACCCCGGGATTCACGCCGGCCGGCGGCGGCTCACACCCACGCCAGGATCTCCGGCGCCGCCTCCGCCAGCGTCGTGAAGTGCCGGTGCGAACCCTCCGCCGCCGTCGCCGTGTTGACCGTCCAGACCGTCATCCCGGCCGCCCGCCCCGACCGCACCCCCGACGGCGCGTCCTCGATCACCAGACAGCGGGCGGGGTCGGCCCCCAGGATCTCCGCCGCCCGCAGGTACGGCACGGGCGACGGCTTGCCCTCCGCCACGGACGCCGCGTCCACGACGACCTCGGGCACGGGCAGGCCCGTCCGCCCGAACCGCCCGCGCACCCGGTGCTCGTAGTTGGAGGTGACGAGCGCCCAGCGGCCCGCCGGCAGCCCCTTCAGGAGCTCGGCGGCGCCGGCGAACGCCTCGTACACCCCCGTCCGTACGTCCTCGTCCTCCAGCGCGTGCAACAGCGCCAGACACTCCTCCGGGTCCGCCCCGGGCGCCACGGCCGCGAAGGTCTCCACCGGCCGCGTCCGCAGCGCGACGGCATACACCTCGTCCCCGTCGAGCCCGTGCCGCCCGGCCCACGCGTGCCAGACGCGCCGCTGGTTCTCGACGGCGTCCATCAGGGTGCCGTCGACGTCGAAGAGTACGAAGGTGTTCTCGCTGGTCACGCGGGGAGGTTACTCCGACGGGTCTCGGGGGCCCGGTGCCGGCCGCCGGACAGGCCTCAGCCCGCCCGCCGCTCCACCACGCCCCGCACGTACGCCGCCTGCCCCGCGTGCTGGTTGTCCTCGGCGACCACGCTGATCAGGCGCACGCCGAGGGTGACGTGCGGGGTCCAGCGGGTGTCGACCACGCGGTCGAGGTCGGCGTTCGTGAGGGCGGCGAGGTGGGCGAGGCTGCGGGCGTGGACCGCGTCGTAGTAGGCCAGGAGCAGGTCGGCGGGGGCGCGGACGGCGGCGACCTGGGCACTGCTGTGGCCGAAGCCGGTGGCGTCCTCGGGGAAGGGGAGGCCGAAGCGGCCGGAGAAGCCGTCCGAGGTCCAGATCTGCTCCGTGCCGAACGCGTCGGCCATGTGGTCGTCCTGAATCCGCGTCAGGTGCCACACGAGCCAGGCGATCGTGTTGGCGTCGGGATCGACACGGGTGGTCAGCTCGTCGTCAGACAGGCCTTCGACGGCCTCGTGGACGGCCTCCTGGATGCGGCCGAAGGCGTCAAGGAGAAGCTCCGCGCTCTTCATGGCGTCACGGTACGCGCTCAGGCGCGCTCGTAGTGGTAGCCCTCGCCGTGGGCCGGGCCGACGTCGTGGGTGAGGCCGGTCGGCACGGCGAGTACGAACGCGGACGCGTCGCCGTTCGTGCAGGACGGGTAGCCGCTGGACTTGGCCTGATCGAGGATGTTGGTGCCCAGGTTGATGCGCTTGCCGCCGTCGGTGATCGAGACCAGCTTGGCCACGTGCTCGCAGTGGGCGCCGTTGATCTCCGTGATCATCCGGGCGGCGATCTGGCCGGGAGAGACGCGGTAGATGTACACGGTCTTGGGCTGGCCGATGTTGTACGCGCTCGTGTACTTCCAGGTGCCGACGAACGCCGACGGGACCTGACCGGTGCTGCTCGGGGCGGTGGTCTTGGGTGCGGTGGTGGCGGGCGGCCTGGTCGTCGTACCGCCACTCGTGGTGGACGAGCCGCCGGAGGACCCGCCGGAGGACCCGCTGGAGGATCCGCCGGACGTGGTCGAGGACCCGCCTCCGGAACCGCCTCCCGAGGTCGTGCCGCCACTGCCGGCGGGCAGACCGCCGACTGTGCCGCCGCCCCCGGCCGCCGCGTCCCCGGGCGGCGGCGTGGCCGCCGTCGGGCTCTGGCCCGGGGGCGTGGCGGCAGTGCCGGGCGGGGGAGCGGACGAGGGGCCGGTGGTGGTCGTCGCGGGCGGCGGGGCGCTGCTCGACGCGCCCGGCGTGCCCGCCAGGTCCCGCTCCCGGGCGTTGTCGTCGATGAGCTTCACGACGGTGCCGCTGATGCCGAGGACGGCGAAGACGGCCGCGACGATCATCCAGATCCGGGAGGCGCGGCGCGGCTCGCGGCGCACGGCGACCGGGGTCACGCTCATCGGGTCCGGGGTGGCGGAGGCATCAGCGGCCCCCGGGGCCCCCGGGGCCTTCGAGGCCTTCGGGCGCAGCCCGACCGTCCCCGTGTCCGGCTCCTCGCCCCCGGCGGTCGCCGCCTCCCGCTCCAGCTCCTCCGACAGCGCCTCGACGTCGAGGAGCCGGGCCGCCTGCCGGGCGAGCCGGGCCACGAGGTCCGGCGGCAGCCAGGCGCCGCCCGTCGCCGGGCCGCGCCCGGACTCCTCGCCCGGGAGCGCCGGGTCCGCGAGCAGGGCGGCGATGGTGGGGCGCTCGGCGGGGTCCTTGATCAGGCAGCGGGCGAGGAAGGCGCGCAGCGCCTCGGACTCGACCCGGTCGAGCTCGGGCTCCGCCTCCACGATCTGGAACATGATCGCGTGCTGGTTGCTGGCACCGTGCCCGAACGGCAGCCGCCCGGTCACCGCGTACATCAGCACGCAGCCGAGCGCGAAGACGTCGGCCGCCGGGCCGAGGGACTCGCCGCGGACCTGCTCGGGGGCCATGAAGCCGGGCGAGCCGACGACCATTCCGGTGCTGGTCAGGAGCGATTCGACGGAGGGCTCCAGGGCCCGCGCGATGCCGAAGTCGATCACCCGGGGGCCCTCGACGGTGAGCATCACGTTGGACGGCTTGAGATCCCGGTGCAGGATCCCGGCGCCATGGATGCCCTGGAGGGCCCGCAGCAGGCCGAGCGCGAGCGTCAGGACGGAGTCGGCGGGCAGCGGCCCGTGCTCCCGGACCACCTGCTCCAGGGACGGCCCGGGCACGAAGCCGGTCGCGACCCAGGGCCGGTCGGCCTCGGGGTCGGCGTCGAGGACGGGCGCGGTGTAGTGCTCGCCGACCTTGCGCACGGACTCGATCTCCCGGCGGAAGCGGGCCCGGAACTGCGGGTCCTGCGCGTGCTCGGCGTGCACGATCTTGACCGCGACGGTCCGCCCGCCCTCGGAGCGCGCCAGATACACCCGCCCCATCCCGCCGGACCCGAGCCGGCCGAGCAGCCGGTACGCCCCGATCACCCGCGGATCACCGGCCCGGAGCGGTGTCATCCCGCTCTCGCCCGCGGGCGTGCCTTTCCCGTTGTCGCCGCTCATGCCGGTCCGGTCCCCCTGGTCAGTCACACCTGATGCATGGTCAAGTCGATCGCGCCTCAGGGTAGATGAGGACTCACGAGCAGGGGATGCCGGTTCCGGACGGGCGCCGGCGGGCGCCTCAGTGCCCGGGGTGCGCCCTTCGCCACTCCTCGGCCGCCGCCTCCACGTCGAAGGGCCGCAGGTTCAGCGGCGGGCCGGCCGGCGGGCGGGCCAGGGCTTCGAGGATCTTGGTGTTGATGTCGCCGAGGACACGGCGGAGCCGGGACTCGGAGACGGCGGTACGGGCCGCCTCGGCCGCGTCCTCGGCCTCCTTGCGCAGGGCCAGGGCGGGCGGCAGCGCGGACATGCCCTCGCGGTGCATCTTCCGCTTGATCCACCACAGCTCGTCGTACGGCGCGGTGTCGTCGTCGAGGGGCTTGCCGAAGCCTTCGAGCCGGGCGAAGTCCCCGCGCTCGGTCGCCTCGCGGATCTGCTTGTCGACGAATGACTCGAAGCTGACTCCGGGCGGTTTCCGTTCGGTCATGCGTCCAGCGTACGGACCGGGGCGGGCGTACGGGGGCGGGGCGGGAGAGGGGGCGAGAGCGGGGCGGGAGCGCGGTCGGCCGTGCGGGCGGTCTCGTCGCCGACGCGATCTTCCGGCACGCTGTCCTCCGTTCAACGCGCGTCGACCCCTCAGGAACAGGAGTACGGCCCATGCGTTCCAGACCTCACCGCACCACCGCCCTCGGCGGGCTGCTCGCCCTGCTCGCCGGGCTGCTCACCGTCCTCGTCGCCGCACCGGCGGCCCAGGCCGCGCCCGTCTTCAAGGCGCCGTTCCCCTGCGGACAGCAGTGGACCTACAGCCACCACTCGGCCGAGGTGCGCCAGGCGCTCGACTTCGTCAGGTCCGACGGCGGGACCACCGCGGGGACCCCGGTCCTCGCGTCCGCCGCCGGGACCGCGTACCGCTACTACGAGGCGAACGGCGCCGGCAACTACATCGTGATCGACCACGGCGGCGGCTGGAAGACGTACTACTTCCACCTCGCCGCGTACTCCGTCGCCCACGGCGCCTGGGTCGGCCAGGGCCAGCAGATCGGAACCACCGGCTCCACCGGCAACAGCTCCGGCGCCCACATCCACTACGAGCAGCTCTACAACGGCGTCGGCCAGCCCGTCGTGATCAACGGGAGCTCGCTCGCCCCCTACCCCTCCTCGTACTACGCCAAGTACCTGACCAGCGACAACGGCTGCTCGGGCGGCGGCACCGGGAAGTACTGGGTGGACACCTTCGCCAACGCCGTCGGCTACGCGCAGCCGAACACCGCCGACCCGCAGGGCGTGCTGTACGCGGGCACGAACTACGTCTACTGCAAGGTCTGGGGGCAGGAGGTCAGGGACGGCGCCGGCAACTTCAACCACTGGTGGCTCAGGACCGACCTGGACTCCGTCTACGCCGGGAAGAACGGGCGCGGAGCGTATGTCTCCGCCTACTACCTGTCGCGCTGGGGCAACGACGAGGCCCGGGACAACAACGGAACCGTGATCCCGAACTGCTGAGACCCGACGAGACCCGACGAGACCCGACGAGGTCCGCCGTCGGGCCCGGAAACGGGCAGGAGCCCCGCTCGTGCACGTCGCGCGCACGGAGCGGGGCTCCTTGGGTACAGCTCTAGAGGATCGCGATCGTCGACCCGGGGGTCCTTAGACCGGGGTGACGTTCTCCGCCTGCGGGCCCTTCGGGCCCTGGGTGACGTCGAAGTTCACCTGCTGGTTCTCCTCGAGGGAGCGGAAACCAGACGCGTTGATCGCGGAGTAGTGGACGAAGACATCCGGGCCGCCGCCTTCCTGGGCAATGAAGCCGAAGCCCTTTTCAGCGTTGAACCACTTCACGGTTCCGGTAGCCATGAGCCCTCCTATGGGCCAAAGGGTCGCCCTGCTCCAGAACCTGCAACCAAGTCTGAAAACTACAAAAGCCTGCGGGTCACATGCTCCGCAGGCTCTGTACTGCAAGGGAAACCAAACTGCAACTTGCGTCGAGCGTAGCACGCAGCGTGCGCGAAGCGGTAGAGGGAAAGATCACGTCACCCACATGTTTGACGCGCTTCGGATGAGCACACGATGTGCGCGCGATCCGAGGGCCATGTGCGGGCGATGTGCGGGCCGCGAGGCCGCGAGTTGTGCTCGCGCGGAGGGGGCGGCGCGCCCGGCGCGGCCCCGGCGATGTCCATCGTTCGAGACGGGTCTAGCCTCGCGATGTGGACAATGCAACCGATGACCACCAGCGGAGCCGGCCCCGGGTCGGCCACATCCAGTTCCTGAACTGTCTGCCCCTCTACTGGGGGCTGGCCCGTACGGGGACGCTGCTCGACCTGGAGCTGACGAAGGACACCCCGGAGAAGCTCAGCGAGCGGCTGGTCCGCGGCGACCTCGACATCGGTCCCATCACCCTCGTCGAATACCTCCGGCACGCGGACGAGCTGGTCGCGCTGCCGGACATCGCCGTCGGCTGCGACGGGCCCGTCATGTCCTGCGTGATCGTCTCCCAGCGGCCGCTGGCCGAGCTGGACGGCGCGCGGGTCGCGCTCGGCTCCACCTCGCGCACCTCCGTGCGTCTGGCCCAGCTGCTGCTCGCGGAGTCGTACGGAGTGACGCCCGACTACTTCAGCTGCCCGCCCGACCTCGGTCTGATGATGCAGGAGGCGGAGGCGGCGGTGCTGATCGGCGACGCCGCGCTGCGGGCCTCGCTGCACGACGCGCCGCGGCTCGGGCTCCAGGTCCACGACCTGGGGCTGATGTGGAAGGAGTGGACGGGCCTTCCGTTCGTCTTCGCGGTGTGGGCGGTCCGCAAGGACTTCCTGGCGCGCGAGCCGGAGACCGTCCGTGACGTGCACCGGGCGTTCCTGGCCTCGCGTGATCTGTCCCTTGAGGAGGTCACCAAGGTGGCCGAACAGGCGGCGCGCTGGGAGTCCTTCGACGCGGAGCTGCTTGAGCGCTACTTCCGTACGCTCGACTTCCGCTTCGGGCCCGAGCAGCTCGCGGGGGTGCGGGAGTTCGCCCGCCGGACCGGTCCGACGACCGGTTTCCCGGCGGACGTACGGGTGGAGCTGCTCGACCCGCGCGCCTGACCCCGTAGGGCGTCGGGGGAGGGTTACGACGTGGAGTCCGGTGTCTGCACCGGCACCGGACCCTGCAGATGGGCGCTCAGCCACGCCATGCTGCCCTCGTCCATGCCCCGCATGTACGAGTCCGGGTTGTGCTCGCCGTCCTGGACGACCTGGAGCCGGGTCTTGACCGGGCCCTTGGTGTAGTCGCGCATGAAGGCCTGCACCTTCTTCTTGAGCCCCACTTCCTTGGTGCCGACCTGGAAGGCGAGGAAGACCTGGTTGCCGGGCGTGTCGCGCTTCCGGCCGAGGGCGGCGGCCAGCCGCTCGGGGTTGTTCGCCTGCCGCTCCTTCTCGTGCCCCTTCCACAGCGGCGAGTCGGGCACGAGGTCGGGGCCGGAGGCGATCACGGCCTTGAACCGGTCCGGCCTCTGCAGCACCGACTTGAGGCCGACGAAGCCACCCGAGGACGAGCCCATGAAGGCCCAGCCGTCCCGGGACGTGAAGGTGCGGAAATTCGCCCGGACGAAATCCGGCACGTCCTCGGTCAGCCAGCTGCCCATTTTCGGATGGCCCGGAATATCGCTTCCGTCGTAGTAGAACTTGGCGTCCGGGTTGAGTACGGGCATCACGACGATGAACGGAAGGCCCTTTCCCTCGTCGACCCATCGGCTGATGTGTCCGGGGAAGTCGATGTCCTCGCGCGCCCAGTAATTCGTCGGGTAGCCCCTTCCGCCGGGCAGGGCGATGAGCACCGGGAAGCCGGTCTCCGCGTAGGCCGGGTCGAAATACTGTTTGGGTGCCCACACCCACACGCGACCGGTGAATCCCGACTTTCCGCCCCGGAGCTCGGTCACCCCGATCCTGGTGCCGTCGTCGAGTTCGCGCTGCACCGTGAAGGAGGCCTTCGGGCCGGTGGGGAAGACGGTCTCGGGCACCGTCGGCGTGTCCCTGCCGTGCTGCTGCTGTGAGGCCTGCTGCGGGTGACGGCCGCCCCGGGGCGTGTCGAACGAGAACGGGTCACCGCCCTCGTCGGACGAGGCGCAGCCGGCGACCAGGGCGAGGGTGGAGCCGAGGGCGACGAGGGCCGCGAGGGTCCTGGTCGGGCGGCGACGGCGTGTCATGACGTGCTCCGGGTGCGATTCGGGCGATACGGAGGATTCCGGAGAGGGAGAGTGCCGCGGCGGCGGTTCGGTTGGCTCGGGACCGCCACGAATCCGCCGGAGGGCCCTGGCGTAGGCTGGCCGGGTCCGAGAAGCACGCGTCCGCACCCCTCCGAAAGGGACACACCCGGTGACCGAGAAGGCCGATCTGCAGTCCGTTCTCGACCGCGCCGCCGCGGGTGGCCGGATCACCCCCGAGGAGGCGCTCGACCTGTACCGCTCGGCGCCGCTGCACGCGCTGGGCGCCGCCGCCGACGCGGTGCGCCGCCGGCGCTACGCGGGGACCGAGCACATCGCGACGTACATCATCGAGCGCAACATCAACTACACGAACGTCTGTGTGACGGCGTGCAAGTTCTGTGCCTTCTACGCGGCCCCGAAGGACACCAAGAAGGGCTGGACCCGCGACCTCGACGACATCCTGCGCCGCTGCGCGGAGACCGTGGAACTCGGCGGCACCCAGATCATGTTCCAGGGCGGCCACCACCCCGACTACGGCGTGGAGTACTACGAGGAGCACTTCTCGGCCATCAAGAAGGAGTTCCCGGAGCTGGTCATCCACTCCCTCGGCGCGTCCGAGGTCGAGCACATGGCCCGGATCTCCAAGGTCTCCGTGGAGGAGGCCATCACCCGGATCCACCGGGCCGGTCTGGACTCCTTCGCGGGCGCGGGCGCCGAACTGCTCCCGGAGCGGCCCCGCAAGGCCATCGCCCCGCTGAAGGAGAGCGGCGAGCGCTGGCTGGAGATCATGGAGATCGCCCACGGCCTGGGCGTCGAGTCGACCTCCACCATGCTGATGGGCACCGGCGAGACCAACGCCGAGCGCATCGAGCACCTGCGGATGATCCGTGACGTGCAGGACCGGACGGGCGGCTTCCGGGCCTTCATCCCCTACACGTACCAGCCGGAGAACAACCACCTGAAGGGGCGGACGCAGGCCACCCTCTTCGAGTACCTGCGGATGATCGCGATCGCCCGCCTCTTCCTCGACAACGTGGCGCACATCCAGGGCTCCTGGCTCACCACCGGCAAGGAGGTCGGCCAGCTGTCGCTGCACTACGGCGCGGACGACCTCGGCTCGATCATGCTGGAGGAGAACGTGGTCTCCTCGGCCGGCGCCAAGCACCGCTCCAACCGCCTGGAGATCATCGACCTGATCCGCAAGGCGGGCCGGGTGCCGGCGCAGCGCTCGACGACGTACGAGCACCTGGTCGTCCACGAGGACCCGGCGAACGACCCGGTCGACGAGCGGGTGGTCTCGCACATCTCCTCGATCGCGATCGAGGGCGGGACGGCGCACCCCGAGCTGAAGCTCCTCGACGCCAACTGAGGCCCGGATGCTCACCCTGCACGCCGCCGACGCCTCGCCCGAGACCGCGCTCCTGGTGGACGGGTCGCGGATCGCGGCCGTCGGCCCGTACGAGGAGCTGGCCGCCGCGCACGAGGACGCGCGGCTGCGCCGCTGGCCCGGCATCCTGACGCCCGGGCTGCTCAACCCGTACGGTCCCGAGCTGCTCGAACACACCTACCACCCCGATCCGCGCGAGGCCGACACGTACGGCACGGAGCCGGTCACCGGGGAGCGGGGGCGGGAGATCCTGCGCACCGACCCGGTGCGGCTCGGCGCCAGCGCCCGGCGCGGGGTGCAGCGTCTCCTCGCGCACGGCACCGTCGCCATCGGCGGCGAACTGCGCGCCCGTGCCGCGCAGGACGCGGTGCGCCGGGCCGGCCTCGCGGTCGGACAGCGCCCGCCGAACCTGCCGGGCCCGCCGTCCCTGTGGCCGAAGCCGCTCGTCCTGCTGCCCGCCCTGGCGGCGGGCGGCCCGGCGCGCTTCGCCGTCTTCGACGTGGCAGACCGCGCGGACCTGGTCCGGCGGGGCCCGGCCACGTGCGTGGCGACGGTCATCGGCGGGCGGCTGGTGTACCGGGCCCGCTGACCGGCTCCGTAGACCCGCCCTGCGACAATGCGGGCGTAACGTCATCCCGCCGTACGACACAAGGTGAGGCGAACACCAGTGACCCGCGCAACCCTGGACAAGCAGCCGCACGAAGTCGCCTCGATGTTCGACGACGTCGCCGCGAACTACGACCTCACCAACGACGTGCTGTCGCTCGGCCAGGACCGGCGCTGGCGCAAGGAGGTCGCCAAGGCGGTCGACGCGCGGCCCGCGCAGAAGATCCTGGACCTGGCCGCCGGCACCGCCACCTCCTCGCAGCCCTTCGCGCGCGCCGGGGCGTACGTCGTGCCCTGCGACTTCTCGCTCGGCATGCTGCGGGTCGGCAAGAAGAACCACCCGTGGATGCCGTTCACGGCGGGCGACGGCACGAAGCTGCCCTTCAAGGACGACGTCTTCGACGCCGTCACCATCTCCTTCGGCCTGCGCAACATCCAGGACACCGACCAGGCGCTGCGCGAGCTGTACCGGGTGACGAAGCCCGGCGGCCGGGTCGTCATCTGCGAGTTCTCGCACGCCACCTGGGGCCCGTTCCGCACGGTGTACGAGGAGTACCTGATGCGCGCGTTGCCGCCGATCGCCCGCGCCGTGTCGTCCAACCCCGACGCGTACGTGTACCTCGCCGAGTCCATCCAGTCCTGGCCCGACCAGCCGGTCCTCGCGGCCATGATGCAGAAGGCGGGCTGGGAGCGGGTGGCCTGGCGGAACCTGACGGGCGGCATCGTCGCGATGCACCGCGGCTTCAAGGCGTAGGTCCCGGACCGGCCGCAAGGCCCCACCCATAGACTTCCCCCGCCCCTTCCTCGACCCTCGACCCTCGACCCCCTCGGGAGACCCCGCCGTGACCGAGCAGCAGCCCCTCTCCGAGCACAGCGCGGACGTGATCGTCGTCGGGGCCGGCCCGGCCGGCTCGACCACCGCGTACTACCTGGCCAAGGCGGGGCTCGACGTCCTGCTCCTGGAGAAGACCGCGTTCCCGCGCGAGAAGGTCTGCGGCGACGGACTCACCCCGCGGGCCACCAAGCAGCTGGTGTCGATGGGCATCGACATCTCCGAGGAGGCCGGCTGGCTCCGCAACAGGGGCCTGCGGATCATCGGCGGCGGCGTGCGGCTGCAGCTGGACTGGCCGGATCTCGCCTCCTACCCGGACTACGGACTCGTCCGCAAGCGCGACGACTTCGACGAGATGCTGGCCCGGCAGGCGCAGAAGGCGGGCGCCCGGCTGTACGAGCGCTGCAACGTCGGCGCGCCGATCACCGACGACCGCACCGGGCGGATCACCGGCGTGCACGCCAAGCTCGGCGAGGAGAAGCGCGAGGTCACCTTCCACGCGCCGCTCGTCGTCGCCGCCGACGGCAACTCGACCCGCCTGTCGCTCGCGATGGGTCTGCACCGGCGCGAGGACCGGCCGATGGGCGTCGCCGTCCGCACGTACTTCACGACCCCGCGGCACCAGGACGACTACCTGGAGTCCTGGCTGGAGCTGTGGGACCGGCGCGGCCCGCAGGACCGCCTGCTCCCCGGCTACGGCTGGATCTTCGGCATGGGCGACGGCACGTCCAACGTCGGCCTCGGCATCCTCGACTCCTCCAAGGCCTTCCGCGAGCTGGACTGGCGCGAGGTCCTCAAGGCCTGGTGCGCGTCCATGCCGGAGGACTGGGGCTTCACGCCGGACAACATGACCACCCCGATCCGCGGCGCGGCCCTGCCGATGGCCTTCAACCGGCAGCCGCACTACACCAAGGGCCTGCTGCTCGTCGGCGACGCCGGCGGCCTGGTCAACCCGTTCAACGGCGAGGGCATCGCCTACGCGATGGAATCCGGCCAGATCGCGGCCGACGTCATCGTCCAGGCGCACGCCCGCGCCACCCCCGCCCAGCGCGAACTGGCCCTGCGGAACTACCCGCAGATCCTCAAGGACACCTACGGCGGCTACTACACGCTCGGCCGCGCCTTCGTGAAGCTCATCGGCAACCCGAAGATCATGAAGATCGCGACGCAGCGCGGACTGACCCACCCGCTGCTCATGAAGTTCACCCTGAAGATGCTGGCCAACCTCACCGACCCGACGGGCGGCGACGCCATGGACCGCATCATCAACGGCCTGTCGAAGGTGGCCCCGAAGGCGTGAGTGCCGCCCCGGGGAAGCGGGCCCGGTAGGCGGTCGGGGACACCCCGACCGCCCGGGTGAAGTGGCGGTGGAAGGTGCGCGCGCTCATCCGGGCCCGGCGCGCCGGCTTGTCCACGGTCAGCGGCTCGCGCAGGTGCGCCACCGCCCACTCCAGGGCCGGCCCGAGCGGGTCCGCCTCGTCCGCCGGAAGCAGCGCCGCCACGAACTGCGGCCGGTCGCCCGCCCGTTGTGCCGGGACGACCAGCCGGCGCGCGAGCGCGCCCGCGACCGCCGCGCCCGGTGGCCGAGCACGGCGCGGACTCGTACGCCCGGATCATCGAGGCCTTCCGGAAGTAACCCCCGTAACCCCCTAACCCCCTTGGCCTGTGATCTGCTTCCGATCACCGGCCCGCACCCGACCGAAGGACCCGGAAGACCCGTGTACGACCGCATGACAGACGACGAGGACGACCAGCCGGAGGACGGCCCCGAGCGCCTGGAACCGGCCGGCTTCCCCAAAGGGGCGCAGGGGGACCGGGTCCGGGCGGCGGCGCTCTTGGTCGTCCGCTACTGCTCCCTCCTGGAGCCTGTCGTGGCGACGCCGTGGTTCGGTCCGGTGCGCAACTGTCTGACCCGGGCGCGCGGTACGGCCGAGATCCTGCTGCGGCAGGGTTATGGCCCGGAGGGTCCGGTCAGCGCCTTCGACATCGGGCTCACCCGCTGGATGCTGCGGGGCGTGACCGAGCTGCCGGAGGCCGCCCGCCGCCCCGAGGTGTCCGTCGACGGGCAGCGGGCGCTGGCCCGTGCGGTCTACGACGTCATCGCCGACCCGGCCGACGAGGAGCGTTTCGCCGAGGCGTGCGCCCTCGCCGAGCGGCTCGCGGGACCGGAGCAGGCCGCCGAGGAGCGCGCGCACCGGGCCCGGGACCTCGCGGAGCTCGCCGCGGCGCGGGAGAGCGGCCGGGAGCCGGACGCCGAGGCGCTGTGGGCGCGCGGCGACGCCTTCGCCCGGCGTCACGCGGACCGGCTCCGGGCCGAGCTGCGGGCCCGCGGGCACCACATCGGCGAGATGATGACCGACTTCCCCGTCCCGGTGACCGAGCGGGGCGCGGACACCGTGCGCCACATCGTCGCGGCGCTGGCCGGCCGGTTCGGGGTGTCGGAGGAGGAGGCCCGCATCCGGGTCTTCGACTATTTCGCGGACTGGGATCTCACGGACGAGTCCGAGGTCGGCGATCTGGACTACATCGGTCACCAGACGCCGGAGGAGTGGGCGGGCCGCATCTATCTCGGCCTGGAGTTCCACGAGGTGGGGCCGGCCGCCGATCTCAGCGGTCACGCGCCCTGGCCGCTGCCGGAACGGCCCCGGTCGTGACGCAGGGCCGTCGCTCCCCCGAGGAGTGACGGCCCTTCGCCATGGGTGTGGGTGGGATCAAAGGATCCGCACGGCGCCCGACGGCATGTCCCAGTCCAGGGAGCGCTCGACGACACCGGTCGACGGGTTCTGTGCGCCGACGTACTTGCCGCCGCCGACGTAGATCGCGACGTGGTACGAGCCGCTGCGCGAGCCCCAGTAGAGGACGTCGCCCGGCTGGAGGTTGCTCAGGGAGACGGAGGTGCCCATGCTCGACTGGGAGCCGGAGACGCGCGGCAGGTCGATGCCGGCCTGGCGGTAGGCGGCCTGGACGAGGCCGGAGCAGTCC
Organism: Streptomyces sp. NPDC051909; assembly: GCF_040681095.1. NCBI lineage: Bacteria > Bacillati > Actinomycetota > Actinomycetes > Kitasatosporales > Streptomycetaceae > Streptomyces > Streptomyces sp. NPDC051909. The sequence goes on from NZ_JBFAYA010000001.1 coordinate 191,452, forward strand.
CAGGAGTTGGGGCCGGTGCCGCCCATCACGTACGCGTCGCCGACCTGGGCCCTGGCGAAGGCCACGATCGCGGCGGCGGAGCCGGTGGCGACCTGCGAGCTGCTGGAGGAGCCGCCCACGGCGTCCGCGGAGGACGAGGACTTCGCCGAGAGGGTGGTGCGGGCCGCGGTGCGGGAGGCGCGCTCCCGGGCCTCGGCGCGGGCCTTCTCGGCCTTCTCCGCCTCGGCCTTGCGGTCGGCCTCCGCCTTCGCCTTCTTGGCGTCCTTGGCGGCCTTCTCGAGGGCGGCCTTCTCCTGGGCCGCGAGGCTCTGGTCCAGGGCCTCCTGCTGGCTCGCCTCGGCGGAGGCGGAGACGGCGCTGGCGAGGTCGGCGTCGAGGGAGCCCAGGGTGGGCATCTCGAGGGTCTTCTCGGTCAGCGGCTCGGCGTTCGCAGGGCCGGCGGCACCGGCCACCGCGATGGTGCTGAGGACGCCACCGGCAACTCCGGCCCGGAGCGCGAGCTTCGAGGCGCTCTGGCGGGGCTTCCGGTGGCTACGTATGGGAGCGGTCTGGGACATGGGAACAACCGCTATCAGGGCTTCAGGGTTCCCTTCAAGAAACGTGGGTTGCGCCACAGTTACGTTCGGAACCATCGAATCCGCTTCTTGTGCGCCCTTATTGACGCCGTAACGGGCAAATCGGGCACGCCTCAATGCGGCCTTGATCACGGGTTTTCGAGGAAAGGTCCGAATTGCCCGCCACTTACCACCTCTTCACGTCCATGGCCAAGCCCCGTTCTTCCGGCGGGCGGGACGGTGTGGTGCAGGTCACATTCTCGTCACGGTCCCGCTCGTGAACGCGTGCACGTGTCCACTCGCGTCCGCGTGACCCCTCGACCGGGCGATGGCTGGATCCTTTACCACTCGCACGCGTACCATCGCCAATTTGCTTGTAGCCCCCAACGCTTGATAGTGCAACACCCGCTCCGACCAGCGATTTCCGGTGTGGATGTCACATCTGGTGATCACCTGGGCGCTTCGAGTGGCAAGATCACCGCTCATCCGACTTCATGATCCTTCGTCAGGTGGTGGAGATCACAAAGTCCTTGGTGTACCCCGTGTCGCAGATCACAGAGGGGCGGGCTTAAGATACGCGGACGTCGGGCTTGTGAACTGCCTCACATGGGAGCGATCTTCAATGGCGCGCCCCGGTGGGACTCCGCGGATCCGACGGTGCGGTCCAACGGTCAAGGACGACTGGAAGGAGCGAGGAGCGTGAATGCGTACGCGCCCATCCTCGTGCTCGGTGCCCTGGGAGCGGGGTTTGCGATCTTCTCCGTGGTCATGGCCACGCTTATCGGGCCAAAGAGGTACAACAGGGCGAAACTTGAGGCGTACGAGTGCGGCATCGAGCCCACGCCGACGCCGGCCGGGGGCGGTCGCTTCCCGATCAAGTACTACCTGACGGCGATGCTCTTCATCGTCTTCGACATCGAGATCGTCTTCCTCTACCCCTGGGCCGTCACCTTCGACGCCCTGGGGCTTTTCGGGCTCGTGGAGATGCTGCTCTTCGTGCTCACCGTCTTCGTCGCCTACGCGTACGTGTGGCGGCGCGGCGGCCTGGAATGGGACTGAGGGGCTGAGGGGTACCCATGGGACTCGAAGAGAAGCTGCCGAGCGGTTTTCTGCTGACGACCGTCGAACAGGCCGCGGGCTGGGTCCGGAAGGCCTCCGTCTTCCCCGCGACCTTCGGCCTCGCCTGCTGCGCCATCGAGATGATGACGACCGGCGCCGGCCGCTACGACCTGGCGCGCTTCGGCATGGAGGTCTTCCGCGGCTCGCCGCGCCAGGCCGACCTGATGATCGTGGCCGGCCGGGTGAGCCAGAAGATGGCGCCCGTCCTGCGGCAGGTCTACGACCAGATGCCGAACCCCAAGTGGGTCATCTCGATGGGCGTCTGTGCCTCGTCGGGCGGAATGTTCAACAATTACGCGATCGTGCAGGGTGTGGACCACATTGTCCCGGTCGACATCTATCTGCCCGGTTGTCCGCCCCGCCCCGAGATGCTGATGGACGCGATCCTCAAGCTCCACCAGAAGATCCAGGGCTCCAAGCTCGGCGTGAACGCGAAGGAAGCGGCCCGCGAGGCGGAGGAGGCGGCGCTCAAGGCGCTGCCGACCATTGAGATGAAGGGTCTGCTCCGGTGAGCGACGAGACACCGAACCCCGAGAAGGAGCTCAGCGCGCAGAACCTGCCGGGCCAGCGCGGGGAGCACGGCGAGGAGGTCCGCGTCCAGCGCGGCATGTTCGGCGCCAACAACGGCGGCGACACCTCCGGCTACGGCGGCCTGGTCCGCTCGATCCGGCTCCCCGGCGAGGCCACCCGCCCGTACGGCGGATGGTTCGACGAGGTCGCCGACGAGCTGGAGGGCGCCCTGGAGGAGCAGGGGCTCGTCCCCGAGAACGCCATCGAGAAGACGGTGGTGGACCGGGGCGAGCTCACCTTCCACATCGCGCGCGAGCACCTCGTCCGGGTCGCCCGCACCCTGCGCGACGACCCCGCCCTGCGCTTCGAGCTCTGCACCGGCGTCTCCGGCGTCCACTACCCCGGCGACAAGGGCCGCGAGCTGCACGCGGTCTACCACCTGCGCTCGCTCACCCACGGCCGGCTGATCCGCCTGGAGGTCTCGGCGCCGGACGCCGAACCGCGGATCCCGTCGCTCGTCACGGTCTACCCGACCAACGACTGGCACGAGCGCGAGACCTACGACTTCTTCGGCATCGTCTTCGACGGCCACCCCGCCCTGACCCGGATCATGATGCCGGACGACTGGCAGGGCCACCCGCAGCGCAAGGACTACCCCCTCGGCGGCATCGCCGTCGAGTACAAGGGCGCCCAGATCCCGGCTCCGGACCAGCGGAGGTCGTACTCGTGAACACCCCGAACGAAGCGCCCGCCCGGGAGACGACCGAGGGCAGCGTCTACACCGTCACCGGCGGCGACTGGGACGAGTTCGTCCAGTCCGCCGCCAAGGCCGACGACGAGCGCATCGTCGTCAACATGGGCCCCCAGCACCCGTCCACGCACGGTGTGCTCCGGCTCATCCTGGAGATCGACGGCGAGACCGTCACCGAGGCCCGCTGCGGCATCGGCTACCTCCACACCGGCATCGAGAAGAACCTCGAATACCGGACCTGGACGCAGGGCACCACCTTCGTCACGCGCATGGACTACCTCACCTCGTTCTACAACGAGACGGCGTACTGCCTCGGCGTGGAGAAGCTGCTCGGCATCACCGACCAGGTCCCGGACCGGGCGAGCGCCATCCGCGTGATGCTGATGGAGCTCAACCGGCTCTCCTCGCACCTGGTCGCCATCGCCACCGGCGGCATGGAGCTCGGCGCCACCACGATCATGATCTACGGCTTCCGGGACCGCGAGATGATCCTGGACCTGTACGAGCTGATCACCGGCCTGCGCATGAACCACGCGTTCATCCGCCCCGGCGGCCTCGCCCAGGACCTCCCGCCGGGCGCCGTCGACGCCGTGCGCGAGTTCGTGAAGACCATGAGGAAGAACCTGCCGGAGTACGACAAGCTCGCCACCGGCAACCCCATCTTCAAGGCCCGCATGCAGGACGTCGGCTACCTCGACCTCACCGGCTGCATGGCGCTCGGCGCCACCGGGCCGATCCTGCGCTCCGCGGGCCTCCCGCACGACCTGCGCAAGACCGACCCGTACTGCGGCTACGAGAACTACGACTTCGAGGTCCCCACCGCCGACAGCTGCGACGCCTACGGGCGCTTCCTCGTCCGCCTGGAGGAGATGCGCCAGTCGCTGCGGATCGTCGAACAGTGCCTGGACCGCCTGGAGCCGGGCCCGGTCATGGTCGGCGACAAGAAGATCGCCTGGCCCGCGCAGCTGGCCCTCGGCCCCGACGGCCTCGGCAACTCCCTCGACCACATCAAGAAGATCATGGGCACCTCCATGGAGGCCCTGATCCACCACTTCAAGCTGGTCACCGAGGGCTTCCGGGTCCCCGCCGGGCAGGCGTACGCGGCCGTCGAGTCACCCAAGGGCGAGCTCGGCGTCCATGTCGTCTCCGACGGCGGCACCCGCCCCTACCGGGTCCACTTCCGCGACCCGTCGTTCACCAACCTCCAGGCCATGGCCGCGATGTGCGAAGGCGGCCAGGTAGCCGACGTCATCGTCGCCGTCGCCTCCATCGACCCCGTGATGGGAGGCGTCGATCGATGACCGAGAACGTCAGCCTGGGGATGCCCCAGCTCCCCGCGCCCAGCTACCCGGCGGACGTCCACGCCCGCCTGGAGGCGGACGCCGAGGAGATCATCTCCCGCTACCCCGACTCCCGCTCCGCGCTCCTGCCGATGCTGCACCTCGTGCAGTCGGAGGAGGGCCATGTGACGCGTACGGGCATGCGGTTCTGCGCCGACCTGCTCGGCCTGACCACGGCCGAGGTCACCGCCGTCGCCACCTTCTACACGATGTACCGGCGCAGGCCGTCCGGCGACTACCAGGTCGGCGTCTGCACCAACACCCTGTGCGCGGTCATGGGCGGCGACGCCATCTTCGAGGAGCTCAAGGAGCACCTCGGGGTCGGCAACGACGAGACCACCGCGGACGGCAAGGTCACCCTCGAACACATCGAGTGCAACGCGGCCTGCGACTTCGCGCCCGTCGTGATGGTCAACTGGGAGTTCTTCGACAACCAGACGCCCGAGTCCGCCACCCGGCTCGTCGACGACCTGATCGCCGGGCGGCCCGTCTCGCCCACCCGCGGCGCGCCCCTGTGCACCTTCAAGGAGACCGCCCGCATCCTGGCCGGCTTCCCCGACGAGCGCGAAGGCGCCGTCGAGGCCTCCGGCGGCGCCGGACCGGCCTCCCTGGTCGGCCTGCGCCTCGCCAAGGGCGAGGCCCCGCACACCCGAATCGTCCACCCGCGCGGCGAGGCAGCCAGTGAGGAGGGGGAGTGATGACCTTGGCGGCCGAGATCAACAACAGCAGCCCCGAGAAGCTGCTCTCACCCGTCCTGTCGGCCTTCTGGGACCAGCCGAACTCCTGGACCCTGGAGACCTACCGCCGGCACGAGGGGTACGAGGGCCTGCGCAAGGCCCTCGCGATGTCGCCCGACGACCTCATCGCGTACGTCAAGGACTCCGGTCTGCGCGGTCGCGGCGGCGCCGGCTTCCCCACGGGCATGAAGTGGCAGTTCATCCCGCAGGGCGACGGCAAGCCGCACTACCTCGTCGTCAACGCCGACGAGTCCGAGCCGGGCACCTGCAAGGACATCCCGCTCCTCTTCGCCAACCCGCACGCGCTCATCGAGGGCATCGTGATCGCCTGCTACGCGATCCGCTCCAGCCACGCCTTCATCTATCTGCGCGGCGAGGTCGTCCCCGTACTGCGCCGCCTGCACGAGGCCGTGCGGGAGGCGTACGCGGCGGGCTACCTCGGCGAGAACGTCCTGGGCAGCGGCCTGGACGTCGAGCTCACCGTGCACGCGGGCGCCGGCGCGTACATCTGCGGTGAGGAGACCGCGCTGCTCGACTCGCTCGAAGGGCGCCGCGGCCAGCCCCGGCTGCGACCCCCCTTCCCCGCGGTCGCCGGTCTGTACGCGTGCCCCACTGTGGTGAACAACGTCGAATCCATCGCCTCGGTTCCCGCGATCCTGAACCGCGGCAAGGACTGGTTCACCTCGATGGGCAGCGAGAAGTCCCCGGGCTTCACGCTCTACTCGCTCAGCGGCCACGTCGCCTCGCCCGGCCAGTACGAGGCCCCGCTCGGCATCACCCTGCGCCAGCTGCTCGACATGAGCGGCGGGATGCGGCCCGGGCACCGGCTGAAGTTCTGGACCCCGGGCGGCTCCTCCACCCCGATGTTCACCGAGGAGCACCTCGACGTCCCGCTCGACTACGAGGGCGTCGGCGCCGCCGGCTCCATGCTCGGCACCAAGGCGCTGCAGTGCTTCGACGAGACCACCTGCGTGGTCCGGGCCGTCACCCGCTGGACCGAGTTCTACGCCCACGAGTCCTGCGGCAAGTGCACGCCCTGTCGCGAAGGCACCTACTGGCTGGTCCAGTTGCTCCGCGACATCGAGGCCGGCAAGGGCGTCATGTCCGACCTCGACAAGCTGAACGACATCGCCGACAACATCAACGGCAAGTCCTTCTGCGCCCTCGGCGACGGCGCCGCCTCGCCGATCTTCTCGTCGCTCAAGTACTTCCGCGACGAGTACGAGCAGCACATCACGGGCAAGGGCTGCCCCTTCGACCCCGCCAAGTCGACGGCCTGGGCGGACAAGCACCGGGAGGTGAACGCATGACGGTCACCACGTCCGCCTCCGATGGGGGCGGGAACGCGGCGGTGCCGCCGGAGGATCTCGTCACGCTGACGATCGACGGCATCGAGGTCTCCGTCCCCAAGGGGACCCTGGTGATCCGGGCCGCCGAGCAGCTCGGCATCGAGATCCCCCGGTTCTGCGACCACCCGCTGCTCGACCCGGCCGGCGCCTGCCGCCAGTGCATCGTCGAGGTCGAGGGCCAGCGCAAGCCGATGGCCTCCTGCACCATCACCTGCACCGACGGCATGGTGGTCAGGTCGCAGCTGACGTCGCCGGTCGCGGAGAAGGCCCAGCACGGGGTGATGGAGCTGCTGCTCATCAACCACCCGCTGGACTGCCCGGTCTGCGACAAGGGCGGCGAGTGCCCGCTGCAGAACCAGGCCATGTCGCACGGGCAGGCCGAATCCCGCTTCGACGGGAAGAAGCGGACCTACGAGAAGCCGATCCCGCTCTCCACCCAGGTGCTGCTCGACCGCGAGCGCTGCGTGCTGTGCGCGCGCTGCACCCGCTTCTCGCAGCAGGTCGCCGGCGACCCGATGATCGAGCTGATCGAGCGCGGCGCGCTCCAGCAGGTCGGCCTCGGCAACAGCGACCCCTTCGAGTCGTACTTCTCCGGCAACACCATCCAGATCTGCCCGGTCGGGGCCCTGACGTCGGCGGCGTACCGCTTCCGCTCCCGCCCCTTCGACCTGGTGTCCTCGCCGAGCGTGTGCGAGCACTGCGCCGGCGGCTGCGCGACCCGCACCGACCACCGGCGCGGCAAGGTCATGCGGCGGCTCGCGGCCGAGGACCCCGAGGTCAACGAGGAGTGGATCTGCGACAAGGGGCGGTTCGCGTTCCGGTACGCGCAGCAGCGCGACCGGCTCACGACCCCTCTGGTACGGAACGAGGCGGGCGTCCTCGAACCGGCGTCCTGGCCCGAGGCCCTGGAGGCCGCCGCGCGCGGGCTCGTCCGCGGGCGCACCGGCGTCCTGAGCGGCGGCCGCCTGACGGTCGAGGACTCCTACGCGTACGCCAAGTTCGCCCGGGTCGCCCTCGACACCAACGACGTCGACTTCCGGGCCCGGGTCCACTCCGGCGAGGAGGCCGACTTCCTGGCCTCGGTCGTCGCCGGGCGCGGGCGCGACCTGGACGGCAGCGGTGTCACGTACCGGTCCCTGGAGGGCGCCCCGGCGGTGCTCCTGGTCGGCCTGGAGTCCGAGGAGGAGGCGCCCGGCATCTTCCTGAAGCTCCGCAAGTCCTGGCGGAAGAAGGGCCAGCGGACCTACGCGGTCGCCTCGCACGCCACCCGCGGCCTGGAGAAGGCGGGCGGCACGCTCCTGCCGGCAGCGCCCGGCACCGAGACCGAGTGGCTCGACGCCCTCACCTCCCGGGTGGGCCTCTCGGCGGACGGCCTGGCCGCCGCCGAGGCGCTGCGCGAGGACGGCGCCGTGATCGCCGTCGGCGAGCGGCTCGCCGGAGTGCCCGGCGCGCTCACCGCCGCCGTCCGGGCCGCCACCGCCACCGGCGCGAAGCTGGTGTGGATCCCGCGCCGGGCCGGCGAGCGCGGCGCCGTCGAGGCCGGTGCCATCCCCGCCCTGCTGCCCGGCGGGCGGCCCGCGACCGATCCACGCGCGCGTGAGGAGGTCGCCGACGTCTGGGGCGTCCGCGAACTCCCGCACGGCTACGGCCGCGACACCGGCCAGATCGTCGAGGCCGCCGCCACCGGCGAACTCACCGCACTGCTCGTCGGCGGCGTCGACGTCGACGACCTGCCGGACCCGGCACGCGCGCGTGAGGCACTCGACGCGGCCTTCGTCGTCTCCCTGGAGCTGCGCCCCGGCGCGGTCACCGAGCGCGCCGACGTGGTCCTGCCGGTCGCGGCGGTCGTCGAGAAGCCCGGCACCTTCCTCAACTGGGAGGGCCGCGCCCGCCTCTTCGAGGCGGCGCTGAAGCCCGAGCAGATGACCAGGTCCCTGGCTCCCGCCGACGCCCGCGTCCTGCACATGCTGGCCGACGCCATGGACGCCCATCTGGCGCTGCCCGACCTGCGGTCGATCCGGCGCGAGCTGGACCGGCTCGGCGGCTGGACCGGCGAGCGGGCCACCGAGCCGGCCGAGCCCGGCCAGGCCGCCGCCCGCCCCGGCGACGGCGAGGCCGTCCTCGCCGGACACCGGCTGCTCCTCGACCTCGGCCGGCTCCAGGAGGGCGACGAGGCGCTGGCCGGCACCCGGCACGCCGCCGTCGCCCGGCTCTCCGCGGAGACCGCCGAGGACACCGGCGTCAAGGACGGCGACCTGCTCGAAGTCACCGGCCCGGCCGGTGCGGTGACCTTCCCGCTGGCCGTCACCGAGATGCCCGACCGGGTGGTCTGGCTCCCGCTGAACTCCGCGGGCCGCGGCGTCCTCGCCGACACCGGCGCCCGCCCCGGCGACCTGGTCCGGATCGGTCCGGCCACCACCACGAAGGAGGTGCAGGCGTGACCACCGGCGTGAACACCCTGCTCGCCGCCGAGGACCTCTCCCTGTTCGGCACGGACCCCTGGTGGCTCGTCGCGGTCAAGGCGGTCTTCTGCTTCGCGTTCCTGATGGTGACCGTGCTCTTCTCCATCGTGTGGGAGCGCAAGGTCGTCGCCTGGATGCAGCTGCGCATCGGCCCCAACCGGCACGGCCCCTGGGGCCTCCTCCAGTCCCTCGCGGACGGCGTCAAGCTGATGCTGAAGGAGGACCTGGTCGTCAAGCGGGCCGACAAGGTCGTCTACGTGCTCGCCCCGGTCGTCGCGGCCATCCCGGCCTTCATGGCGATCGCGGTGATCCCGTTCGGCCCGGCCGGCAACGAGGTGTCGATCTTCGGCCAGCGCACCACGATGCAGCTCACCGACCTGCCGATCGCGATGCTGTACATCCTCGCGGTCGCCTCCGTCGGCATCTACGGCATCGTCCTGGCCGGCTGGTCCTCCGGCTCGACCTACCCGCTGCTCGGCGGACTCCGCTCGGCCGCGCAGATGATCTCGTACGAGATCGCCATGGGCGCCGCCTTCGCCTCCGTCTTCCTCTACTCCGGGTCGATGTCGACCTCGGCGATCGTGGAGGCGCAGGCCGACCGCTGGTACATCGTCCTGCTGCCGGTCTCCTTCCTCATCTACATCGTCACCATGGTGGGCGAGACCAACCGCGCCCCCTTCGACATGCCGGAGTCCGAGGGCGACCTCGTCGGCGGCTTCAACACCGAGTACTCGTCCATCAAGTTCGCGCTGTTCATGCTCGCCGAGTACGTGAACATGGTGACCGTCTCGGCCGTCTCGGTGACCCTGTTCCTCGGCGGCTGGCGGGCCCCGTGGCCCGTCTCCGGATTCTGGGAGGGCGCGAACCACGGCTGGTGGCCGATGCTCTGGTTCGTCCTCAAGGTCCAGCTGCTGCTGTTCTTCTTCATCTGGCTGCGCGGCACCCTGCCCCGGGTCCGCTACGACCAGCTGATGAAGCTCGGCTGGAAGGTGCTCATCCCGGTCTCGGTGGTCTGGCTGATGCTGGTCGCCACCGTCCGGGCGCTGCGCAACGAGAACTACGACTTCCAGACGATCGTGCTGTACGTCGCCGGGGCCGTGCTCGCGGTGCTGCTGCTGTCCTTCGTTGCGGACGTCTTCCGCGACAAGAAGGCCAAGGGGCAGGCGCCCTCGGGCGACGGGACCCGCGAGTTCGACCCGATGGCGGGCGGCTTCCCCGTACCGCCCAAGCCCGGACAGTCCCTGCCGCCCGTACCGCGGCGCCGGTCCCGCGGCGAGCGGGAGCTGATTGTCAGTGGTGGCCCCGATACTGCTACTGCGAGTGATGGAAAGGAGACGGACGGTGTCTGATTTCCAGAATCCGGTGGCCGGCTTCGGCGTGACCTTCAAGGCCATGTTCAAGAAGCGGCTGACCGAGCAGTACCCGGAGCAGCAGAAGACGACGGCGCCCCGCTTCCACGGCCGGCACCAGCTCAACCGTCACCCCGACGGTCTGGAGAAGTGCGTCGGCTGCGAACTGTGCGCCTGGGCCTGCCCGGCCGACGCCATCTACGTGGAGGGCGCCGACAACACCGACGAGGAGCGCTACTCGCCGGGCGAGCGGTACGGGCGGGTGTACCAGATCAACTACGCCCGCTGCATCCTGTGCGGACTCTGCATCGAGGCCTGCCCCACCCGGGCGCTCACGATGACCAACGAGTTCGAGCTCGCCGACTCCTCCCGCGAGAACCTGATCTACACCAAGGAGCAGCTGCTCGCGGGTCTGGAAGAGGGCATGGTCGACAGCCCGCACGCCATCTACCCGGGCACGGACGAGCAGGACTACTACCGGGGCCGGGTCACCGAGGCCGCGCCCGGGACGGTCCGCCAGGTCGCCGTCTCCAAGGGGGAGAAGGGCGAACCGGAGGAGGTGGACGCATGAGCGCGCTCGCCGCGAACACCCTCGCCGCGTACACGACCTCCACGGGCGAGGCGTTCCAGTTCTGGGTGCTCGGCACCGTCGCCGTCATCGGCGCCCTGTGCACGATCCTGATGCGCAAGGCGATCCACTCGGCGCTCTGCCTGGCCGGCACCATGATCGTCCTGGCGGTGTTCTACCTCGCCAACGGCGCCTACTTCCTGGGCATCGTGCAGATCGTCGTCTACACCGGCGCGATCATGATGCTGTTCCTCTTCGTGGTCATGCTCGTCGGCGTCACCGCCGCCGACTCCGTGAAGGAGACCATCAAGGGCCAGCGCTGGTGGGCCGCCGCCTGCGCGCTCGGCTTCGGCGTCCTGCTGATCGCCGGCATCGGCCACGCCTCCCTGACCCGGTTCAACGGGCTCGGCGCGGCCAACGGGGCCTACGGCGGAAACGTGGAGGGCCTCGCCGCCCTCGTCTTCACCAAGTACGTCTTCGCCTTCGAGATCACCGGCGCCCTGCTCATCACCGCCGCCGTCGGCGCGATGGTGCTGACCCACCGCGAGCGCACCGAACGCGCCCGCACCCAGCGCGAACTGGCCGAGCAGCGGGTCCGCGAGGGCACGCACGTGCCGCCGCTCCCCGCGCCCGGCGTCTACGCCCGGCACAACGCGGTGGACATCGCCGGACTGCTGCCCGACGGCACCCCCGCCGAGCTGACCGTGATCTCCACCCTGCGCAAGCGGGGCCAGATCCGCGACGTGTCCGGGGAGGCGCTCGCCGACCTCAAGGCGCTGGAACAGCGCTCGGCCGAACGCCTGGGGCGGAAGGCCCGTGACGGAGAGGAGGCCTCGCGGTGAATCCCGTCAACTACCTGTACCTCGCCGCACTGCTGTTCACCATCGGTGCCACCGGGGTGCTCATCCGGCGCAACGCGATCGTCCTCTTCATGTGCGTCGAGCTGATGCTCAACGCCTGCAACCTCGCGTTCGTCACCTTCTCCCGTATGCACGGCAACCTCGACGGCCAGGTCATCGCCTTCTTCACGATGGTCGTGGCCGCCGCGGAGGTCGTCGTCGGACTCGCGATCATCGTGTCCGTCTTCCGTGCCCGTCACTCGGCCTCGGTCGACGACGCCAGTCTCATGAAGCTGTGAGGGGCTGACCGTGGACAACCTCATCGCGCTGCTCGTCGCGGCGCCCCTGCTCGGAGCGGCCGTCCTGCTGTGCGGCGGACGGCGGCTCGACAAGGCCGGGCACTGGCTCGGCACCCTGCTCGCCGGCTCGTCCTTCGTGATCGGCCTGGTCCTGTTCGCCGACATGCTCTCCAGGAGCGCCGACGACCGGACCCTGTACCAGAGCCTGTTCAGCTGGATCCAGGTCGGGAGCTTCCAGGCGAACATCGCCTTCCAGCTCGACCAGCTCTCGATGACCTTCGTCCTGCTCATCACCGGGGTCGGCACGCTCATCCACGTGTACTCGATCGGGTACATGGAGCACGACGAGCGGCGGCGCCGCTTCTTCGGCTACCTCAACCTGTTCGTCGCGGCGATGCTGCTGCTCGTCCTCGCCGACAACTACCTGCTCCTCTACTTCGGCTGGGAGGGCGTCGGCCTCGCCTCGTACCTCCTGATCGGCTTCTGGCAGCACAAGCCCAGCGCGGCCACCGCCGCCAAGAAGGCCTTCCTGGTCAACCGGGTCGGTGACATGGGCCTGTCGATCGCGATCATGCTGATGTTCACCACCTTCGGCACCTTCACCTTCGGCCCGGTCCTGCAGTCCGCGGCCCACGACGGGGCGAGCGAGGGCAAGCTCACCGCCATCGCGCTGATGCTGCTGCTCGCCGCCTGCGGCAAGTCCGCCCAGGTGCCGCTGCAGTCCTGGCTCGGCGACGCGATGGAGGGCCCGACCCCGGTCTCGGCCCTCATCCACGCCGCGACCATGGTGACCGCCGGTGTCTATCTGATCGTGCGCTCCGCCGCCGTCTTCAACGCGGCGCCGGACGCCCAGCTCGTCGTCACCGTCGTCGGCGCCGTCACGCTCCTCTTCGGTGCGATCGTCGGTTGCGCGAAGGACGACATCAAGAAGGCGCTGGCCGGCTCGACGATGTCGCAGATCGGCTACATGATCCTGGCGGCCGGCCTCGGCCCCATCGGCTACGCCTTCGCGATCATGCACCTGGTCACCCACGGCTTCTTCAAGGCCGGGCTCTTCCTCGGCGCCGGTTCGGTCATGCACGGCATGAACGACGAGGTCGACATGCGGCACTACGGCGGCCTGCGGAAGTACCTGCCGGTCACCTTCGCCACCTTCGGCCTCGGCTACCTCGCGATCATCGGCTTCCCCGGCCTGTCCGGCTTCTTCTCCAAGGACAAGATCATCGAGGCGGCCTTCGCCAAGGGCGGCACCGAGGGCTGGATCCTCGGCGCCTGCGCCCTCCTGGGCGCCGCCATCACCGCGTACTACATGACCCGCGTGATGCTGATGACCTTCTTCGGCGAGAAGCGCTGGCAGCCCGACGACAAGGGCGAGCTGCCGCACCCGCACGAGTCGCCCAAGGTGATGACGATCCCGATGATCCTGCTGGCCTTCGGCTCGGTGTTCGCGGGCGGCTTCTTCGGCATCGGCGACCGCTTCGTGACCTGGCTGGAGCCGGTCACCTCCTTCGAGCACGGGCACCCGCCGATCAGCGCCGGGGCGATCACCGCCTCCACCGTGGTCGTCATGGTCCTCGGCGTCGGACTCGCCTGGCTCCAGTACGGGCGCCGCCCGGTGCCGGTCGTCGCCCCGCGCGGCTCCCTGCTCACCCGGGCCGCCCGCCGCGACCTGCTCCAGGACGACTTCAACCACGTCGTCTTCGTCCGCGGCGGCACCCACCTGACCCGCTCCCTGGTCTACGTCGACCACAGCCTCGTCGACGGCGTGGTCAACGGCACCGCGGCCTCCGTCGGCGGGCTCTCCGGCCGGCTGCGCAAACTCCAGAACGGCTACGCCCGGTCGTACGCGGTCTCCATGTTCGGAGGCACGGCCGTGCTCATCGCCGCGACCCTGCTGATGAGGGCGGTGTGACTGCCATGTCCCAAGTGGTCAACGCGGGCTTCCCGATCCTGACGTTCACGGCGGCCGTTCCGGCCGTCGGCGCGGTGCTCACCGCCGCCGTCCCGGCCGCCCGCCGCACCGCCGCCAAGTGGCTGGCACTGCTCGTCTCGCTCGCCACGCTGGCGCTCGCCGCGGTCGTGTTCTTCGCCTTCGAGCCCGGCGGCGACCGGTACCAGTTCGTCGAGTCGCACGCCTGGATCAAGGACTTCGGCGTCCGCTACGAACTCGGCGTGGACGGCATCGGGGTGGCCCTCATCGGGCTCACCGCGCTGCTCATCCCGTTCATCGTGCTCGCCGGCTGGCACGACGCCGACCCCCTGGAGACCGCCTCCAAGCGGTGGCGGCCCACCCAGGGCTTCTTCGCCCTGATCCTCATGGTCGAGGCGATGGTGATCCTCTCCTTCGAGGCCACCGACGTCTTCCTCTTCTACATCCTGTTCGAAGCCATGCTCATCCCGATGTACTTCCTCATCGGCGGCTTCGGCGACCGCGCGCACAGCGGCACCGACGAGAACGCGGCGGCCCAGCGCTCGTACGCGGCGGTCAAGTTCCTGCTCTACAACCTGGTCGGCGGCCTGATCATGCTGGCCGCGGTCATCGGGCTCCACGTCGTCGCCGGAAACTTCTCCCTCACGGAGATCGCCGAGGCGCGCGCCAACGGCAGCCTGGAGATGGCGACCAGCACCGAGCGGTGGCTGTTCCTCGGCTTCTTCTTCGCCTTCGCGGTGAAGGCGCCGCTGTGGCCGCTGCACACCTGGCTGCCCAACGCGATGGGGGAGTCCACCGCTCCGGTCGCCGTCCTCATCACGGCCGTCGTCGACAAGGTCGGCACCTTCGCGATGCTCCGCTACTGCCTCGGGCTCTTCCCCGAGGCGAGCAAGTGGGCCACCCCGGCGATCGTCGTCCTGGCGCTGATCAGCATCGTCTACGGGGCACTGCTCGCCGTCGGCCAGCGCGACATCAAGCGCCTGGTGGCCTACGCGTCGATCTCCCACTTCGGCTTCATCATCATGGGCATCTTCGCGATGACCAGCCAGGGCCAGTCCGGCGCCACGCTCTACATGGTCAACCACGGCATCTCGACCGCCGCCCTGATGCTGGTCGCCGGCTTCCTGATCTCCCGGCGCGGCTCGCGGCTCATCGCCGACTACGGCGGTGTGCAGAAGGCCGCGCCGGTGCTCGCCGGCACCTTCCTGATCGGCGGTCTGGCCACCCTGTCGCTGCCCGGACTCGCCCCGTTCGTCAGCGAGTTCCTGGTCCTGGTCGGCACCTACTCGCGCTATCCGGTGGCCGGGATCATCGCCACCACCGGCATCGTCCTCGCCGCGCTCTACGTCCTCGTCCTCTACCAGCGGACGATGACCGGCCCGGTGAAGGAGGAGACCCGCGCCATGCCGGACCTGCGGGTCCGCGAGCTCGCGGTGGTCGCCCCGCTGATCGCGGTGCTGATCTTCCTCGGGGTCTTCCCCCGGCCGCTGACGGACGTCGTCAACCCGGCGGTCCAGCACACCATGTCCGATGTCCAGCAGACGGACCCCGAGCCCGAAGTGGAGGCGGCCAAGTGACTTCCACGGCTGTCCACACCCTGTGGACGACGGCCGCCGGGCCGATCGACAAGATCCCGGCACCCCACATCGAGTACACCCAGCTGGCGCCCGTCCTCATCGTGGTCGGCGCCGCCGTGGTCAGCGTCCTCGTCGAGGCCTTCGTGCCGCGCAAGGGCCGCCACCACACCCAGGTGTTCCTGAGCGTCCTCGCGCTCGCCGCCGCCTTCGCGGCGGTCGTCGGCCTCGCCGCCGGCGGCTACGGCTCCACCAAGGCCCACATCGCGGCCATGGGCGCCATCGCCGTCGACGGACCCGCCCTCTTCCTCCAGGGCACCATCCTGCTCGCCGCCGTCCTCGCGGTGCTCACCTTCGCCGAGCGCAGGCTCGACCCGGCCGACCACGGCCACAAGGTCGACTCCTTCGCCGCCGAAGCCGCCGCCGTGCCCGGCAGCGAGCAGGAGAAGGCGGCCGTCAAGGCCGGCTTCACCACCACCGAGGTCTTCCCGCTGGTCCTGTTCGCGGTCACCGGCATGCTGGTCTTCCCGGCCGCCAACGACCTGCTGACCCTCTTCATCGCCCTGGAAGTCTTCTCGCTGCCGCTCTACCTGCTGTGCGCCGTCGCCCGCCGCAAGCGGCTGATGTCGCAGGAGGCCGCGGTCAAGTACTTCCTCCTCGGCGCCTTCTCCTCGGCGTTCCTGCTGTTCGGCATCGCCCTGCTCTACGGCTACGCGGGCTCCGTCTCGTACGCCACCATCGCCGACGTCGTCAGCGGTGACGTCCCCGCGATCGACCCGGCGCTCGCCGGCACCATGGGCAACGACGTGCTGCTGCTCATCGGCTTCGCCATGGTGCTGATGGGCCTGCTCTTCAAGGTCGGCGCCGTCCCCTTCCACATGTGGACCCCGGACGTCTACCAGGGCGCCCCGACCCCGGTCACCGGTTTCATGGCCGCGGCCACCAAGGTCGCCGCCTTCGGCGCGATGCTGCGCCTGCTGTACGTGGTGCTGCCGGGCCTCACCTGGGACTGGCGGCCGGTCATGTGGGGCGTCGCCATCGTCACCATGCTGGGCGGTGCGATCGTCGCCATCACCCAGACCGACATCAAGCGGCTGCTCGCCTACTCGTCGATCGCGCACGCCGGCTTCATCCTGGCCGGTGTCATCGCGGCCACGCCCAGCGGCGTCTCCTCGGTGCTGTTCTACCTGGGCGCCTACACCTTCGTGACGATCGGCGCCTTCGCCGTCGTCACCCTGGTGCGGGACGCGGGCGGCGAGGCCACCCACCTGTCCAAGTGGGCCGGTCTGGGCCGCCGTTCGCCGCTCGTCGCGGCGGTCTTCGCGGTCTTCCTGCTCGCCTTCGCCGGCATCCCGCTGACCTCCGGATTCTCCGGCAAGTTCGCGGTCTTCAAGGCGGCGGCGGACGGCGGCGCGGGCGGGCTCGTCGTGGTCGGTGTGATCTCCTCGGCGATCGCCGCGTTCTTCTACATCCGGGTGATCGTGCTGATGTTCTTCAGCGAGCCGAAGGCGGACGGCCCCACGGTCGCCGTGCCCTCCGGACTCACCTCGGTGGCGATCACGGCCGGTGTGGTCGTGACCCTCGTGCTCGGCTTCGCGCCGCAGTACTTCCTGGACCTGGCAGGCCAGGCGAGCGTGTTCGTGCGCTGACGGCAGGACAGAGGGCCCGGTCTCCGCGTGCGGGGGCCGGGCCCTTCGTCGTACGCCCTACGGCTTCTCGTGCTTCTCGGTGCACGGGGTGCAGTGCACGCGCGGGTTGTACGGGGTGAAGACGCCCTTCGGGTTCTTCTTGAAGATCCAGGCGTGCAGCGAGTAGTGGGGCCCCACGGGCTCGAAGTCGAAGGGTCCGTCGAAGCCGCGGTCGAAGATCCGCGGCCTGGGCTGGCCGGTGTTGGGGACGACCCACTCGACGGCGACCAGTTCGCGCTTGCCGGTCTTGTGGTTCGGTGCGTACAGCACGGCGGCCGGCTTGGTCGGGTCGGTGGAGCCGACGTTCGCGGGCTTCACGTAGTGGTAGCCCATGCCGCCGAGCTTCGGGTCCTCCACGCAGTCGTCGGTGCGCAGATAGCCGTCGTCGATGGCCGCCTGCTCGGACTTGTACTTCTTGGTGGCCTCGTACGTCTTCTGCAGGTCCGGGTGCGGGAAGTCGTGGCCCTTCGGGTCCTGCGCCTTCGTCACGGGTGCGGCGGCCGAGACGGCCGGGGCGGCCCCCAGGGCCAGCGAGGTCGCGGCGGCCAGCGCGAGCGCGGCCATGAGGGGGCGGGGTCGTGCGGACATGTGTGTCTGCTCCTCGGGAGGGGTGGGCGTGCCCGGAGCGGGCCGCCTGACGCGGGCGGGCTCTCCCCGGGCACCCGCCGTCCCCTGAAGCCTCACCCGCGGGCCGGGGAGGCCGCACGCGGGGGTGACCCATTGGAGGTCGCCGAGGAGCCCGCCCTACCCTGATGCGGAACCAGGGGGTGGGCGGATGACGACCGAGCCGACGGAGACGGAACCGGTCTGGCTGGTGGCCGCGAACGTGGTGGCCTGGCGCCGCTGCGGAGAGGGCGGCCAGGAGCTGCGCAACGGCACGAAGGCGTTCCGGGGCGGGGCGAAGGTGTACGTCCTGCGGGCCTATTGGGGGCCCGGAGGCGACCGGCTCACGGCGCTCGGCCGGGAGCGGCACACCAGCCGGTGGGTCGTCGTCGATCTGGCGACGCGCCATCTCTACAACTTCCGGGCCAAGCAGGTGCACAGCCCGCGCGTTCTGGAGCGCATCGCCGCACACCGGTACGGCGGCGGGTTCGGCACGGCGGAGCGGGCGGGCGAGATCGCCGGGACGCTGGAGCGGTACGCGCGCCGGGACCGGGCCGCGATCTCGCCGCACAGCCCGCACCCGGAGCACTGCCTGTGCCATGTGTGCCTCACGGGGGAGGCACACAGGGCGGCAGCGGAAGCGGAAGGCTAGACCGGGTTCGGGACGATCCGGCCGGTGACCTCGCCGAGGGCGACGCGGGTGCCGTCGGGGCCGGGGGCCCAGGCGGTCAGGGTGACCTCGTCGCCGTCCTCCAGGAACGTGCGCTTGCCGTCGGACAGGTCGAGGGCGTCGCGGCCGTTCCAGGTGAGTTCGAGGAGCGAGCCGCGCTGGGCGACCTCGGGGCCGGAGACCGTACCGGAGCCGTAGAGGTCGCCGGTACGGAGCGAGGCGCCGTTGACGGTCATGTGGGCGAGCTGCTGGGCCGCCGTCCAGTACATGGAGGCGAACGGCGGCTCGGCCACCACCTCGCCGTTGATGGCGACGCTGATCCGCAGGTCGAAGCCGCCGGGCTCCTCCTCGGCCGAGTCGTCCAGGTACGCCTGGAGCTCGAAGTCCCGCGCGGGCGGGGCGACCCGGGCCGCGTCCAGGGCCTCCAGGGGGGTCACCCAGGCGGACACGGAGGTCTGGAAGGACTTGCCGAGGAACGGGCCGAGCGGCACGTACTCCCAGGCCTGGATGTCCCGCGCCGACCAGTCGTTGAGCAGGGACAGACCGAAGACGTGCTCGCGGAAGTCGGCGAGCGGGACGGGCGTGCCGAGCGTGGACGGGGTGCCGACGAGGAAGCCGACCTCCGCCTCGATGTCCAGCTTGACCGACGGCCCGAAGACGGGCGCCGGGTCGGTCGGGGTCTTGCGCTGGCCGGCCGGACGGACGACGTCGGTGCCGGAGACGACGACGGTGCCGGCGCGCCCGTGGTACCCGATGGGGAGGTGCTTCCAGTTCGGGGTGAGCGCGTCGCCGTCGGGGCGGAACATCCTGCCGACGTTGGTGGCGTGGTGCTCGCTCGCGTAGAAGTCGACGTAGTCGGCGACCTCGTACGGCAGATGCAGGGTGACCGCGTCGAGCGGGTGCAGCAGCGGCTCCACGACCGGCCGGTGCGCGGGCACGGTGACCCAGCCGACGAGCGCCCGCCGCACATCGCGCCACGCGGTGCGGCCGGCCGCGAGCAGCGGGTTGAGGCTGGGC
The DNA here is from genome assembly GCF_040681095.1 of Streptomyces sp. NPDC051909. Taxonomy (NCBI): domain Bacteria; kingdom Bacillati; phylum Actinomycetota; class Actinomycetes; order Kitasatosporales; family Streptomycetaceae; genus Streptomyces; species Streptomyces sp. NPDC051909. The sequence goes on from NZ_JBFAYA010000001.1 coordinate 210,811, forward strand.
CGGTCGAGCAGCGCGGCATACGGCGACCCGAGGGCGTGCGCGGCGGCCCCGGCGTCGAGCACGTACCCGCCGATCCGGACACCGACCCTCCGGCGGTCCGGCTCGTCGGCGGTGGAGAAGACGCCGTACGGAAGGTTGTGCGGGCCGAAGGGGTCGCCCTCGGGCAGGTCGAGCGGGCTCTGCTCGGGCATCGGTGCTTGCCTCGCTTTCCAGGTGTGTGGGGGACACGTTACGGGGCGTGCGCCGAGGCGCTGATGACATGTGTCACACAGAAAGTGCGGCCTCCGTGGGCAACTGTCCGGGTTGGCGTTCTTTGTGGAGCCGGTGAAGGCGCTGTGTCGACTTAGCGCCTGTCGCGGACTCGTCAATCTCGCTGTTCCGGGCCTTATTCCGGTCATACGATCGGGCAATGTCGCGCCGCGTGACGTATCCGCGGGCGCGATCCCCACAACTCTGTTTGTTTTCCCTTTGGTCCTACCAGAAAAGGTCCATCTTGAAGATCCGCCGCATTCTCGCGACCGCCGTGGCCGCCGCCGTGACCACGCCGGTCGTGCTCCTTTCCGCCGCGCCCGCGTTCGCCGACACGAAGCCGGCCGCGCAGACGCAGGACCAGCAGCCGACGATCGAGGAGCTGAAGCTCGCGGTCGCCAAGGCGCAGGCCGCGTACGACGCCGCTGTCATTGCCGAGCAGAAGGCTGTGGAGGCCGTCGAGGCCCTCGCCAAGGCCGGCAACCCGCTGTACGACGCCGCCACCGCGGCGAAGAAGGCGTCCGACGAGGCCGCCGCCGCGAAGACCGCCGCCGACGCGAAGCTGGAGCAGGCCAAGAAGGACCTGGCCGCCCTGCCCGAGAACGCGACGGAGGAGCAGAAGACCGCCGCCCAGCAGGCCGTCACCGCCGCCGAGGCCGACGCCGCCACGGCCAAGACCACCGCCGAGACCAAGGCCACCGCCGCCGCCCAGGCGCAGACCGCCCTGGACGACGCGCGCGTCGCCGCCGCCCGTGAGATCGGGAAGGCCCAGGACGCCAAGAAGAAGGCGGCCAAGGAGCTCGACGCCGCCAAGAAGGCGCTCGCGGACGCCCTGGAGGAGGAGCCGGGCGAGGAGTGCGAGGTCGACAAGAACCTCGTCACGTCCGTGACCGGCCCGAAGAAGATCACCGCCGGTGCCAGCGGCGTCTTCACCTTCCGCGTCACCAACAAGGGCAAGGTCGAGCTGGGCGAGGTCGGCGGCTACGCCGAGGCCTTCAACATGAGCGACGACCTCGACAAGTACCTCCACCTCACCTGGTCCTCCGCCACCAGCCCGAAGTGGCAGGCGGTCGACAACGAGGAGGGCTTCTCCAGCCTCTCCTCCCTCAAGCCGGGCAAGTCCTTCGACTTCAAGCTGAAGGTCGCGGTCGACGCCAAGGCCCCCGCCGGTGACGGCGTCGTGGTCGCCGGCGGCGCCTACATCAACGAGGACGGCTCCTGCGGCTGGGCCGAGGACGGCTCCTACGCGGAGTTCGGCATCGTCAAGGCCGGCAAGCCCAGCACGGGCAACGGCGGCTCGACCGGTGGCAACGGCAACACCTCCCAGCAGGGCGGCCAGTCCACCACCCCGGTGACCACCGGCACGTCCGGCTCGTCGACCACCGGCGGCTCGCTCGCCAAGACCGGTGCGGGCTCCTCCACCATGCCGATCGCCCTCGCGGGCGGCGCGGCCGTGGTGCTCGGTGCCGGTGCGATGGTCATCGTCCGCCGCCGTAAGGCCGGTTCGGACGCCTGATAGCGCAGCGCGATAAAGGGCCCGCATTCCGTCACGGAATGCGGGCCTTTCCGCGTGTCATTACCCGTTCGTTCAAACGGAATTCAGCCCGCCGTGCGCGGAATGCGTTCCTCCCACGTGCGGTGGAAGACGACCTCGTCGCCCTCCTTGCAGATCACCTCGTCCGACGTGAGGAACGCGTCCGCGTCGCAGGAGATCTCCGAGCGGGTCTCGATCCGCACGTCCCAGGCCAGTTCCGGGCGGTGCAGCCGGATCGTCCAGTCGGAGCGGGTGCGGGCGGTCAGCGGGCCGGAGTCGGCGATGGTGTACGTCTCGGTCGCCTCCTCCGTGTACTCCAGGCCGTCCGGGTGGACCCGGGTGCCGCCGGGGCGCGGGTCGACCTCCAGGCGCCATTCGCCCTTGGCCACGTCCCGGACCACCACCCGCTCCGGTCGCGGCTCCTCCAGCGTGCGCGGGTAGCTCACGCCGAGGGGTTCGGACTGCTCGGGCTCCGCCCACTCGACGGCGTCCTCGGCGGGCGCGCGGACCGGGAGGGTGAGGGAGGAGCCGGCCGGGTCGAGGGTGAAGCCCGCCGCGTCCGGCTGCGGCCAGATCCAGGGCCAGTACGTGGAGGAGACGGCCAGCCGCACCCGGTGCCCGGGCGGGAAGGCGTGGCCGGCGCCGTCGAGATCGAAGACGTACGACTCCCACTCGCCGATCTGCGCCTCGACCGCGCGGTCCGCGCCGTAGCGGGCGGAGAGGTTCAGCATGCCCCGGGTGACCAGGGTGGAGGAGCCGTCCGGCGCCACGTCGCAGAGCCGGGCGACGACTTGGCCGGTGGGCGCCGGTGTCATCAGGCGGAGGCTGACGGAGGGCCGCCCGAGGATCTCCAGGGGTGCCCCGCCCTCCAGGCCTGCGCCCGTGCCCGGCACCGGGAAGTCGAAGCAGGCCGAGTGCGCGTCCTCGTCCCGCTGGTCGGGCGGCAGGTCGGCGTCGTTGCCGCGTGGTACGAAGCGGCCCGCGTCGAGCCCGGTCCGCTGCGGCGAGTCCACGACGACCGGGGCCCCCTGGAAGGCGTACGTCACGGGGGTGACGTTCGGCGACGGCCAGGACGGGTCGGCGACCCAGCGGCCCGGCAGCTCCTCGTACACCGGGGCGGGCGGATGCGACGCGCTGATCCAGGAGCGCAGCAGCGGCTCGGCCATCACGTCGTTGTCGACGCCCTTGAGGTGGTGGTCCCACCAGCGCAGGGTCTCCTGGAGGAAGCCGATAGCCGGGCCGGGCGGCAGGCAGCGGTCCGGGTACTGGTGCGACCAGGGCCCGACGATGCCGCGCACCCGGTCCTGCGGCAGGTGCTCGACGAGCCGCAGCACGGTGTCCCGGTACGGGTCGTGCCGGCCGCCGACGGCGAGCACGGCCGCCCTGATCGAGGCGTGGTCCTCACGGACGCCGCCGTGCCGCCAGTAGGCGTCACGGGTCTGGTGGGAGAGCCAGGTGTGCACGAACGGGCGTACCGCCTCCATGCGCCGCAGCCACAGATCGCGCCATTTCTCGCCGGCGTACTTCGGGTCCGGCGGCCGTGACACGAAGGCGAGCAGCGATGCGGCCCGGGCGTGCATGGCGCCGGCGAGGACCGAGCCGCCCCGGTAGTGCGCGTCGGCGTCGTAGCGGTCGTCACTGGAGCAGACGGCCACGACCGCCTTCAGCGGCTCGGGCGCGAGCGCGGCGATCCGCAGGCTGCCGGTACCGCCCCAGGCGATGCCGAACATGCCGACCCTGCCGGTGCACCAGGGCTGCTCGGCGAGCCAGTGCACCACCGCCACGCCGTCGGCGAGCTCGACCGCGTCGTACGCGTCGCCGGGCAGCCCCTCGCTGTTGCCGTGCCCGCGCACGTCCACCCGTACGGAGGCGTAGCCGTGGCCCGCGTACCAGGGATGCCGCTGCCGGTCGCGCGGCGCGGTCGCGTCGGTGAGGCGGTGCGGCAGGTATTCGAGCAGGGCCGGTACGGGCTCGTCCGTGACCGGCCGCCACACGCGCGCGTACAGCCGGGTGCCGTCCGGAAGGGGGATGCGGACGTCCTCGTGGCGGGTCTCGTAAGGGAAGTCGGTACGGATCCACGGCTTCGTTCTGGACATAACGCCTACTCCTGGTCGTATCGACTGATCACGAACATACCGGGGGTGACGGGAAGGCGCCCACGGTGATCGAAACGTGACCGGATACGCTGGCTTGAGTGAGTGGACCGACACATCGACAATCCCTGTCACCGGGGTGTCGCAGACGCGCGGTCCGGCAAGCGTCAGGGCAAGCGTCAGTAGGCGTCAGCAGACAGGAGAACCCCTCGTGACCGTCGTCGGGCCGTTCGGCCTCAGCGTGCGGGACCAGGCCCTCGAAGCCGACGTCCAGACCGGTCTCGCCGCCGTGGAGGCCGGCCTCCTCGACGCCACCAAGAGCGACGTGCCGTTCATCACCGAGGCCGCGCAGCACCTGGTGCTCGCCGGCGGCAAGCGGTTCCGGCCGCTGCTCGTGATGCTCGCCGCCCAGTTCGGCGACCCGTACGCGCCGGGCGTCGTGCCCTCCGCCGTCGTCGTCGAACTCACCCACCTCGCCACGCTCTACCACGACGACGTCATGGACGAGGCGGCCGTACGGCGCGGTGTCGACAGCGCCAACAGCCGCTGGGGCAACTCGCTCGCCGTCCTCACGGGCGACTTCCTCTTCGCCCGCGCCTCGCACACCCTCGCGGACCTCGGCCCCGAGGCCGTACGCATCCAGTCCGAGGCGTTCGAGCGGCTCGTCACCGGCCAGATCCTGGAGACCGCGGGCCCGCAGGAGGGCCGCGACCCGGTCGACCACTACCTCGACGTGCTCGGCGGCAAGACCGGCTCGCTCGTCGCCGTCTCCTGCCGCTTCGGCGCGATGATGTCCGGCGCCGACGAGTCCGTCGTCGAGATCCTCACCCAGTACGGCGAGCGGCTCGGCGTCGCCTTCCAGCTCGCCGACGACGTCCTCGACATCGCCTCCGACTCCCACGAGTCCGGCAAGACCCCCGGCACCGACCTCCGCGAGGGCGTCCCCACCCTGCCCGTCCTCCACCTGCGCGCGGCCGCGGCCGCCCACGGCCGCCCGGAGGACCTGGAGCTGCTGGCCCTGATCGAGAGCGACCTCACCGACGACGCCCGCCACGCCGAGGCCCTGCGCCGCCTGCGCCTCCACCCGGCCCTGGAGCAGGCCCGCCGCGACACCGTCCGCTACGCGGAGGAGGCCCGCTCGATGCTCTCCCCGCTCCCCGAGGGCTACGCGAAGGCGGCCCTGCAGGAGATGTGCGACGCGGTGGTGCACCGGGCGGGTTAGCCTCTGCGCGCCCTCGCCGTACGGGGGGCCGCCCTAGGGGTGGGTCATCCTGGAGGGGTACGGCAGGTTGATCCCGGGGGCTGACGATTCGCCGGCGCCGTCCTGGTGAGATGGATCCATCAAGCAGGGTCCATGAGGGCACGGAGGGAACGCAGACCATGGCAGCACAGCGCAAGGCGAGTCGGTACGTCGTCCCGGTCGCGGTGGCCGGAGTGGCCGCTGCGACCATCGGCCTGGTGCCGGCGCTCGCCGCGTCCGGCGACCCGGATCTGCCGGAGATCACGGCACAGCAGCTCATCGAGAAGATCGCCGCCTCGGACACGCAGACGCTGTCCGGCACGTTCAGGATCAGCACCGACCTGGGGCTGCCGTCCGTCGCCGGCCTGTTCCCGTCCGCCGTGCCGTCCGGGCCCGGCGGGTCCTCGACCGCCGACCCCTCGGCGAAGCTCGCCGAGCTGGTCTCGGGCTCGCACACGCTGCGGGTCGCGGCCGACGGCCCGGACCGGCAGAAGCTCACGGTCCTGGACGGTTCGGACGAGTACAGCCTGATCCACAACGGGGACGACGTCTGGGCGTACGACAGCACGTCGAACGAGGTCTTCCACGAGAAGACCGAGAAGGCGGAGAAGGCGGAGAAGGGCGCGCGGGGCGGGGCCCCCAAGCACGAGAAGCTGCCGGCCACGCCCAAGCAGCTCGCCGACGAGGTCCTGAAGGCGGCCGGCGACACCACCTCGATCACCGTCGGCGGCACGGCCAAGGTGGCCGGCCGGGACGCGTACCAGCTGGTGATCAAGCCCAAGCAGTCCGGCTCGACGGTCGAGTCGGTCAAGATCGCGGTGGACGCGTCCACCGGTACGCCGCTGAAGTTCACCCTCGACTCCGTCAGCGGCGGCAAGCCGGTCGTCGACGCGGGCTTCACCAAGGTGGACTTCGCCAAGCCGGCTGCCGACACCTTCGACTTCAAGGCGCCGAAGGGCGCCAAGGTGACGGAGGGCGCGGCGGACCGGGCCGGCAAGGACGCCGAGGACGAGTTCGGCAAGGAGTTCGGTGGCGGCCTCGGCGGGCTCATCCCCGGCCTGGAGCAGGGCGGCAAGGGCGGCGCCGACGGTTCCGGTCCGGAGATCATCGGCGAGGGCTGGACCACCGTCGCCAAGCTGAACACGGGCGCCCCCGCGCCCAAGACGGACGAGGCGCCGAAGGAGGTCCAGGGCTTCCTGGACGCCCTCGGCGACAAGGTGAGCGGGAAGTTCGGCTCCGGCACCGTCTTCAAGACGAAGATCGTCAACGTCCTGATGACGGACTCCGGCACGGTCTACGTCGGCGCGGTCACGCCCGACAAGCTCGTCAGCGTGGCCGACTCGGCCAAGTAGGCCAAGTAGGCCAAGTAGGCCTGGAGTAGCACTGGTTGGGACCCCGGGTGGGTCGGGGCGATGGTCACCGACCCACCCGGGAGTCTCTTACGGGAACGTCAGCTTGAAGCTGTTGATGTAACCCGTGTCGGCGCTGGCCTTGTCCTGCACGCGCAGCTTCCACACGCCGTTCGCGACCTCGCTCGACGCGTTCACCGTGTAGGTCTGGTTGATGTTGTCCGTGCTGCTGCCGGTCCGGTTGTGCAGGTTGTAGACCGAGCCGTCCGGCGCGACGAGGTCGACGACCAGGTCGCCGATCCAGGTGTGCACGATGTCGACGCCGACGGAGAGGTTGCTCGGCGCGTTGCCGGCCACGCCGCTGACGGTCACGGAGGAGGTCACCGCGGCGCCGGGGGAGTCCGGGATGGAGACGTCGGCGGTGTTCTCGAAGACCGTGCCGGTCGGCGGGGGAGTGGTGGAGCCGCTCGACAGGTTCCAGATCGCGTACGCGACGGCGTCCGAATTCCGGTCCAGGGCCGTGTCGTTGATGTTCGCCGTCGTGTCGCACGAGGAGTGGTAGCAGCGGTCGAAGGCCTGGCCGGCCGTGCCGCCCCACTTCTGCGCCTGCGCCGAGGTCTTCGTGTAGTCGGCGCCGGAGAACAGGCCGCCGACCGGGACGCCCGCGTTCTTGAACGGCGCGTGGTCCGAGCGCCCGTCGCCCTCGGTCTCGATCTCGGTCGGGATGCCGAGACCCGCGTAGTACGCCTTGAAGGTCTGCTCGATCGTCGGGTCGTCGTCGTAGACGAAGTAGCCCGGGTTCGGCGAGCCGATCATGTCGAAGTTCAGATACGCCTTGATCTTGGCGCGCTCGGTGGACGGCGTGTTGTTCACGTAGTACTTCGAGCCGACCAGGCCCAGCTCCTCGGCGCCCCACCAGGCGAAACGCAGGTGCTTCGTCGGCTGGAGCTGGGCGCGGGAGACGGCGAGCGCGTTCTCCAGGATGGCGGCGGAGCCCGAGCCGTTGTCGTTGATGCCGGGCCCGGAGGTCACCGAGTCCAGGTGCGAGCCGGACATGACGACCTGGTTGGGGTCGCCGCCCGGCCAGTCGGCTATCAGGTTGTAGCCGGTGGAGCCGTTGTACGAGAACTGCTGGATGGCGGTGGTGTACCCGGCCGCGTCGAGCTTGGCCTTCACGAAGTCGATCGACGCCTTGTAGCCGGTACGGCCGTGGGCGCGGTTGCCGCCGTTGGCGTTGGCGATCGACTGGAGGTCGGCGAGGTGCTGCTTGACGTTGGTGACCGAGATGTCGGGCGGCGTGACGGCGGCGGTGCCGGACTGCACGGCCGGCGAGGCCGGCGCGGCGATCGCCGGGACGGCGCCCGCGAAGGCGCCGAGGACGAGGGCCGAGGCACCGGCCAAGGCGGAAAGTCTCGCGGAGAGATTCATGTGGGGGCTCCGGATTCCGAACTGGGGATGGGACGGAACGTGCGAGCGCCTCGCGCCGTGGGTGACGCGAGGCGTGGAGCTGTGCGGAAAGCGCCGAACGACTGCGCTTTTGTGGGACGAATGTTCAGTGAGAGTTTGACTCCCCGTCAAGAGCAGAATCCGGTCAGAGCTGTTCGCTCTCCGGACAGCCCAGCGTCCGCAGCCTCAGTGTCGACAGCGCGTCGTTGACGGGATGAGCTCCGCTCCACCGCATGAGGTTGATGGCGATGGACATCTGGCGGCGGGGCCTGGACCTGACCGACCTGACGGGCCTGACGCGGGCGCGGCTGGCCCCGACGGCGTGGCGGCTGCTGCCTACTCCTCGGTGAGCGCGGCCACGGTCTCGCGCACCCGCTCGTCCGGGTCGTCGGCCAGGACCCGCAGCAGGGCGTCCGCCTCGGGTGTCTCGCGGTGGACGAGGCCCTCGACCACGATGTCGCGCACGCCGGGGTCGGGGTCGCGGGCCAGGTCGGTCAGGAGGGCGTCGGCGCCGGGGGTGTCGCGGTACGCGATGCTCTCGGCCACGGCCTGGCGCACCGCCGCGTCGGCGGTGTCGCCCGCCAACTCCCGCAGCAGCGCGTCCACTCCGGGCGTGGTCCATCGCGCCACCGCCCGGGCGAGCTCCTGCCGTACCCCCGGGTACGGATGCCCGGCGAGGCGCGCGAGCCGGGCCACCGGGCCGCGCCTGCGGAGCCGGTACCAGCGCAGGGTCTCGCACAACGCCGCCGTGTCGTCGCGGAGTTCGGCCCGGTCGAGGCGGGCGAGCAGCAGGCGGGAGGCGGGCGCGGGACCGTACTCCGGGCGCGCGTGCCGTTCCCGCGTGCGCCGCGCGTTGTAGCCGCCGGGCACCCGGCAGGCCTCGCAGGCGCAGGGCGCGGTGCCGTGCGCGTCCGGCTTGTACCGCCAGCCGTTGACCTGCCGTACCTCCCGCACGTACCGGATCTCCCCGGGCGTGACCGCGCGCGGCAGGAACACCTCCCACCCTCGCGCGTCCGCCAGCCCGCCGATCCGCCCCACGGCCCCGGCCGCCGTCGTCACCTCGGGCTCCCGCTCCCCGTACCGCCCGACGGTCACCGCCTCCCCGTCCGGCAGCCGCACATGCACGGCCACCATCCCACGCGTCCCGGGCCGCCGCGCCAGCTCGCGCAGCCACTGGTGGGTCAGCGTGTACGAGGGCAGCACGGGAAACAGATACACCCCGCGCCCGGGCGCTTGGGCAGGCCCCTGGGCCTTGATCCCGCCGCGCCGGATGCGGGCGGCGTGGACGGCGGGGGTCAGGTGTACGAAGGTCGCCATGCGGCGATGCTAGGCGCCGCCACCTGAGCCCGTGCCGGCTAGCCCGCCAGAGCCGCCATCCACAGGTAGACGAATGCGAGCACCGCGCCGGCGCAGAAGGCGATGACCGCGATCAGTGCGCAGCCCAGCGTCCCGGTTGTCGTGGCGATCGCCGTCCAGCCGAAGCGGGTCGCGCGTTCGGCGCGGCGGACCGCGTCGTCGTAGGCGCTGTCGTCGCCCCAGTCGCGCTCGTTCACGTTTGCTCACCTCATCTTTCTCGCTGGTCTCGTCAGTCGCAGGTGTGGAAGGTGCAGCGGCGGACATAGACGACTCCGGGCAGATCGGCGAGCTCGTCCCTGAGATCGCCCTCGGTATTGCCGCCGGTGAAGGTCTCCGGCATGCCCACGTCGAGGACCAACTGTCCGGTCGGGCCGGCTGATCTGGTGGACGATCAGGGCGGAGACCGCCGCCGCGACGAGGGGCGTGATCGCCGAGAATCAGGGGCCCGGCCGACTGCCGGCGCCGGGGCCCACGAAGGCGCCGATCACCAGGATCAGGGCCGCCGGTATGAACAGGAACATCCCGATGACCGCGCCGATCAGTGCCCAGACCAGCAGGCCGAGCCCGGTGACGAGGCAGGTCCACGCGCAGATCCTCGGGCTGTCCCGCATCGACAGCGGTAAGAGGGTCACGAGCGCGGTGCCCACGAACAACCCGCCGAGGAGCGGGCCGATCACCAGCCCCAGGGCGGCGGCGAGCCCTGCCGCCACGATCCCCGCCACGATCCACGCCCGCTGCCGGGCGGACGCTCTCCGACCTTCCTCCATTGCTCTTCCCCCTCTTCCTTGAACACGTTCAAGTCATCTTGAACGTGTTCAAGTTAGCACTCGGTGGAGATGTCGGCCACCGCTCCCGAGCGAGCAGGACCGGCTCCTTCTCGGCGCGACATCCGATGGCCCGGTAGGGCAAGGGATCGTGCCCTGAGGGCTGCCTCAAAAGCTCTGGCGGCGGGTGCGGCCGGCCGGTGGTGTGGCGGGTAACGATTCGTCGAAAGGCATGTCCGTTGTCTCATCACGAGCACCGCCCGGAACCGGCCAAGACCAATCCGCCGGAACCCCGTAGACCGGCCCCCGCAGACCACGTGGGGCTCCTCGCGCTCCAGCGCACCGCGGGCAACGCCGCCGTCCTGCGCATGCTCCAGCGAGCCGGCCACCAGCGGAGCGAGCAGCCCGCCGGCCGGCGTTCCGCCGTCCACGACGTCCTCGCCGGGGCCGGCCGCCCCCTCGACACGCCCCTCCGCGAGGAAATGGAGGCCCGCCTCGGCGCCGACTTCTCCGACGTCCGCATCCACGACAACACCACCGCCCGCGCCTCGGCCGCCGAGATCGGCGCCCGCGCCTACACCAGCGGCAACAACGTCGTGATCGGCGACGGCGGAAACGACAAACACACCCTCGCTCACGAACTCACCCACGTCGTCCAACAGCGCCGAGGCCCCGTCGCCGGGACCGACAACGGCGCCGGCCTGCGTGTCAGCGACCCGTCGGATCGGTTCGAACGCGAGGCCGAGGCCAACGCCACACGAGTGCTGGCGGGTCCCGTACCCGACGCCGTCCAGCGCGTTCGGAACGAGACGGCCGCCCCGTCACTGGACGCCGCGCAGACCGTGCAGCGTTACCACACACAGCCACAGCAGATCAGGACGGCCGGAGGAGACGGTCCGCACTTCCAGGCGCAGTCGCCGAACCCGGTGTTGGACGACAACAATGTCGCCGGCCAGCTGCCATGGGCCATCGACCACGTGGTCACCACCTACACGCCGACCGCCGAAACACCGGTGAACGTGCGCGTCTCGCAGGACTACTCACTCGCCGTGCTGGACAGCGAGGACGAGCCGAAGGAGTTCTACGCCAGCGAAGCCCGTCTCGCCGAAGCCAACGCGGCTCTGCTCGCCGCGGGAAGCGCGATCCAGCTCACGGCGGTCGGGAACACCACGATCACGGTCGACGCCGCCGGCACGCCTGCGACCCTTCTGAGGGTGACCGCGGTCAGACGCGACAGCGCCCATCAGGCCGAGCAGTTCGCAAGTCTCGTCGAGCACCAGTGCATCCGCCTCGCGGGCGGCATCATCGGGATGACGATCAGGCGTGACTTCCACGGCAGGGAGAACTTCACGCAGGCGCCCCAGAGGCACACGGCACCTGACGGGGCGATCCTCGATTCGAGAGGCCTCGCCAGCAGACTGGTCGACGGCCCGGGCGTCGAGGCGGGAGACGAGGCAACCCTCGGTGAACGCTATGGCAGGGCTCATGCGGCCGGAGCGTTGCACGATGCCGAGGAGCTCGGCGCCAACGAGCACGCCGCCCCGGGGATCGGCGAGGCGTTCGGCATCTTCTCCATCGGCCAGACAGGCGAGCCCAACGAGACGGACTACGCGTTCCCGGGTGGCCCCGCGCCGTCGGAACTGCCGACGTGGAACTACCACTTCGCCGGCGTGGTCGCCCAGGCCGGCGACGACCGCGTGACCCTGGAGAACTACACCCGGGGCGACAGCTTCAGCGACGCCCAGAGAATGCTCTACAGCGAGTTGGTCGTGCGCTACCGGGAGACCTTCATCGGGAAGATCAAGGAGCTCTTCGGCGCCGGATACAAGCAGAACCCCGCTGACACGGAGTTCCTGCCGCTGCTGGAAGAGCTGCTGAAGAAGGAGGCGGCGAGCGCCAGGGTCGATGCGAGGTCGGAGTTCGCGCGGCTCGTCCAGGACGCTCAGATGCCCACACGCTGGTTCTTCCGCATGTACGGCACCGAACAGGGCCAGTCCTTCCACGAGCAGCAGTACGGCGGCGGCCGGAACCAGCTCATCAACCCGCTCACCACGCGCAGCCGAAAGCCGTCACAACCCGCGCAGCAGCCCGGTTAGGCAGCCACGGTGTCGGTGTCGGTGTCGGTGTCGCGGCAGTCGCGGCACCGGCCGGTGGGTGGGGGAGCGCCGCGGAAGGGGCGGCCGCAGTCGGAGCATTCCTCGAAGGGGGAGCGCGGCGAGGTCAGGGTCATGCGGCCGGTAGGAGGAGGGGCCGGGATGTGCACCGGCGGCGGGAGAAGTTCCGTGAGGCGGTGGGCGAGGAGGCCCGCCGGGTGGGCGAGGTCGTCGGGGAGGCACGCGGAGAGGGTGCGGCTGACGGCGTCGGGGAGGGCGCCGCGGTCGAGCCAGGCCGTGACGCCGGGGGCCAGACGCTGGATGTCGCGCTCGGAGAGCAGCAGTCGGGGGTCGTGGACGCGGAGGTTCGCCAGCAGCTCCGCGGCGGCGCGGTGGGATTCCGCGAACGGAATCGGGGGCGGGGTCGGGGGCGGCGGTGGAGTCGGGGGCGCCGCCGGCTTCTTCCGTACGGGCGGCGGGGGCGGCGTCTCCCGTACGGGCCCGGGCTCAGCCCCCGGCCGGTTGTACGAGACCGTACGGTGCGCGAACCGGCCGTCCGGCAGCCGCTCCCGGAAGCGTTTCAGATAGCCGACGGCCTCCAGCTCCCGCATGGCCCGGGCGATGGACAGCTCGCTGTTCGGGCACTGGGCCGCGATCGCCTTGATGCCGACGGAGGCCCCGGCGGGCAGCGATTGGAGGTAGAGCGCGAGCCCCCGCGCCTGCATCGAGAGCTTGCGGTGCTGGGCGAGATCGTTGCCGACCACCACATAGCGCGTAGTGAGCCGGACATTGACGTGAATGAGCCCGGAGGCGCGCGAGGGCGCGCTAGGGTGCTTGAAAGCCATCGGGAAGGTTCTGCTTCCTCGTTGGTCAGGCCCTCGATCGGGATGCCAGTCCCGGCCGGGGGCCGACGTACGTCTGGAGTTGTCGCGGCGAGCATATGCCAGGCAACCAGCAACAAATCCAGTCCAGTTGGCCCAAGTCACCCATGTGAGTGACGGGTGGGCGGCGGGGAGGCTGGAGGGGTTGGGTAGGGGATTCCCCCCCGGGATTTGACTCCTTTACGTCGTGACTCACCGCGACGCGGGAACCCACGACGCGGCCACCTACGACAGGGCCGGCTCCGCCCACACCGCTCCAAGGTCGCCGAGGGCGCCCGACTCGCCCTCGGGCCCGCCGCCTGGGCCGGGTTCGTCGCGTTCGCCGCCGGCGAGTAGGGCGCGTCCGCGGGCTGACCTACGCTGCTCCGCGTGGACATAGACCTCGGCAACGGCATCGTCGGCGCGATCCTCGGCGTCGTCTTCGCGACCCTGTTCCAACAGTGGACCCAGGACGTGTGGTTCAGGGTCCGGCGGCGGTCGGCCGGGGCGGTGCGGAGCTTCACGTACCGGCGGGCGCGGAGCGGGGGCGGGCCCGTGGCCTGGTCGACGTTCTCCATCGGGCCGCTGCACACGTCCACACTGCTTGTCGAGGGGGACGGGGACCAGGCCATCGCGCCCGAGTCCGTGCACGTCCAGGTCCTGGAGGGCGAGGTGCGGCTGCCGGAGGAGATGGAGCCGTGGCGGGGCGAGATCGAGGCGGAGGAGCGGCGGGCCGCCGAGGCCGGGGAGCGGGCGCCCGTGTGGAACGGGCCGCGGTACGCCGTCGAGTCCGTCGACGTGTCCCGTACCGCGCTCGACGAGCGGCCCGAGGTGCACCTGCGACTTCGCGCCACCGACTACTTCACCTTCCTCGCCGCCCAGCAGCTCGACCGCCGGCTGCCCGACGGCACCACCCCGCGCGGCCGCTACCTCGACCCGGCCGATCCCCTGACCGCGCCCGAGTTCCTGCAGTGCAGCTTCGGCGCGAACATCGCCGTCGTCACCGCCGACCACCTCCTCGTCGTCACCCGCCGCAGCAACCGCGTCCGGGTCGGCTCCGGAGTCTGGAACTCCTCCGTCAACGAGGGGCTCGCCCGGCACATCGACTCCGCCGGCCGCAACGCGCCCGACCTGCACGCCGTCGCGCGGCGCGGGATGCGGGAGGAGCTGTCGCTCGAACCCCACGAGTACACACTGGAGTTGCTCGCCTTCGCCCTCGACGTCGAACGGCGCCAGTGGTGCGCCCACTTCTACGCCCGCCTCAAGGACCTGACCGGTGACGGTCTGCGCGAGCGGATGAGCCGGGGCGTCGCGGACCGCTGGGAGCACCAGCACATCGAGTACGTGCCGTTCCGCACGGCCGACGTCACCCGCTTCCTCCTCGCCCCCGAACGCCTCCACCACTGGGCCCCGGTCGCCCCGTCCCTGTTCCACCTCGCGCTCGTGCACGTCCACGGGCGGGCGTCGGTGGAACGGGCCGAGGCGCAGGTGATCCGCAGGCTCTGAGGCCCGGGAGCGCGAGTTACGCGTCCGAATACCGCCAGCGGCCGCCCCCGTACGCGCGTGACCCTGGTGCTCATGACCACCACCTACACCGCACTCGCCATCCCGCCCGCCGCCCTCGCCCAGCTCCGAGCCGTCGACGACGCGGGCCGCGCCTGCCGGGCCTTCACGGCCGACGAGGAAGCCGCCGGGAGTCCGCTGCGCTGCTGTCTGCGCGGGGTGCGGGCCGGGGAGCGGATCGCGCTCGTGTCGTACGCGCCGCTGCGGCGGTGGGCGGCCGGGAACGGGGCCGAGCCCGGGGCGTACGACGAGCAGGGGCCCGTGTTCATCCACGCCGAGGAGTGCGGCGGGCCGGAGGCGGAGCCGGGGTCGTACCCCTTCGACCGGCCGGGCGCGCTCCGCACCCTGCGGCGGTACGACGCCGGCGGGCGGATCGTCGGCGGGCGCCTGTTCGAGATCCCGGAGGCGGCCACGGACGGGTTCGACCGGGCGTTCGCGGAGGCGTTCGCCGATCCGGCGGTCGCGCTCGTGCACGTACGGGCCGTGGAGTACGGGTGCTTCCACTTCGAGGTGCGGCGAGACACCCCATAGGGTCGACCACATGGTCGATGCATTCAGTGACGCGTTTCTGTTCGAGGCCGAGCGCCATGCCGCCTGGGGCGCCGCCCAGTTGGAGGCCCTGATGGGCTTCGTGCCCGAGGGGGAGTGGTCGGCCGACCTGGAGACCTGCCGGTATCGGCAGGGCGGGGTCGAGCTGCGGGTCGGCGTCCTCGGGACGTACGACATGAACGACCACTCCTGGATGTGGGGTTGGGCCAACCCCGGGTTGCGCGGGCGGGAGGTCTCCGCCCTCGCCGGGGCCGTCGAGCGGTACGGGCGGGCGCACGGCATCCCCGAACTCACCGCGGAGGTCCTGGACCTGAGCGGCTTCGAGGACCCGCGGCGGGCCGCCGAGACGCTGGCCTTCGCCGGGATGGGCGTGGCCGAGGCACCCGGCTACATCGGCGCGCCCGCCGGCCCCACCACCCAGGTCTACTTCCTGCCCGACGACCCCCAGGTCCCGCGCCCCGCCCTCGACGCGGTCGCGCTGCCCCGCGTGCTGCTCACCGGCGCCGGCCTGATCGGCCGCTCGCCCCGCCATGTCGTCGAGGGCTACTTCGACCACCACGCCGTCCCGTACCGCGCCGAGCCCTCCCGTATCGTCGCCGACCTTCCGGGCGGCGCCGGGACGGCGGACGTCGCCTTCGACGCTCTCGGCCGCATCGCGGGCGTGGAGATGAAGCTCCTGCCGAAGACGGGCCGATGACGACCCTCTTCCTGATGGTCGGCCTGCCCGGGGCCGGAAAGACCACCGAGGCGCGCCGACTCGCCGACGAGCACGGCGCGCTGCGCCTGACCCCCGACGAGTGGATGCTGCCGCTGTTCGGCACGGCCGAGGCGGACGGCAAGCGCGACGTGCTGGAGGGGCGCATGCTCTGGCTCGCCCTGGAGGCGGTGAAGCTGGGCACCGACGTCGTGGTCGACTTCGGCTGCTGGTCCCGGGACGAGCGGTCCGCGATCCGGTGGCTCGCGGAGGCGGAGGGCGCGGCCTTCCGCATGGTCTACCTGTCGGTCGATCCCGCGACCCAGCGCGCCCGGATCGCCCGCCGCCAGGAGAGCACCCCGGAGGGCACCTTCCCGATGACCGAGGCCGACCTCGCGCAATGGCGGGCGTACTTCGAGGAGCCCGACCCGGTGGAGGCGGAAGGGCGCGCGGCCGTCGGGCCGCCGCCCGCCGGGTGGGCGGGGTGGCGGGAGTGGGCGGCCGGGCGGTGGCCGTCGTTCGAGTGACGGGGGCCGGGGGTGGGCCGGGGCCGTGAGTGCAGGCCCCGCGTTCCACCCCGTCCCACCCGTCCCACCCGTCTCACTGCACGCAGAACTCGTTGCCCTCCGGATCTTCCATCACCGTCCATGAACCGCCCTGCTCCGCGACCTTCCGCAGCACCTTCGCCCCCAGGGCGGTGAGCCGGGCGACCTCCGCGTCGCGCGTGCCCGCCGGCGGGTGCAGGTCGAGGTGGACGCGGTTCTTGACGGTCTTCGGCTCGGGAACACGCTGGAAGAGGATCCGGTGGCCGAGGCCCGCGTCGGTGGCCGGGTCGAAGGGCTCGTCCGGGTGGCGGACGGCCGCGAGGTCGCGCCAGGCGAGGCGGCCGCGGACGGTGGCCGTCGCTTCGGCGGGGGCGGCGCCCGCTTCGAGGAGCCGGGTGATGAGGGGGCTGTGGTCCTCCTCGTGGTACGCGAGGGCGGCGGCCCAGAAGGCGGCCTGGGCGTGCGGGTCCGCCGCGTCGATGACGAGCTTCCAGTGGAGTGCGGTCATGGCTCCTTTATAGGGGTGGGCTCCGACAGCCGCGGCTGCGACGAAGCTCACGGCCGGAATCCACCCCGTCGCGCGTAATGTAAAGGAATGAACGATTCGCCCGACTGCCCCCTGGTCGGCGTCGCCGCCACGTACATGCCCCGGCTCTCGGAGTTCGGCTTCGAACCGGGGCTGGTGGCCGCCGTCGATCAGCACGCGGCGGCCGTGTGCGACGCCCTGATCCCCGCCCAGCGCGGCCCGCGCCCGCGCACCGTGCACCGCGAGGAACTCGCGGACTACGTTCTCGGGTTCACGGACTGGCTGACCGAGGTCGACTGGGTCGAGCCGGTCGGCCACGACTTCGCCACCCTGCGGCTGACCGCCGTCTGCTGGCTGATCCGCGAGCACGACCTGCTGGCGGCGTAGTCGCCCAGCTGCTCTGCCTCACCGCGTCTGCGGCGGCTCCTCGCCACCCTCCCGGTGCATCCCCTGCATTCCCTGCCGCTCCTGCGCGGAGGGCAGGCCGCGCTGCGCGTCCTCGCGGCCCTGCTGGTACGCCGAGATCTGGTCCTTCGCGCGGGCCGTCTCCGTCTCCGCGGTCGAGAGCCAGCGCTCCCAGCGGGACCGCATCGGGGTGATCATGCCGCCGCCGACACCGACGATCACGACGCCCGCGATGGTGGCGAGCACGGCGGTGAGCATCGGGCCGGTGATCGCGGTGGCGATGCCGGCCTGGCCGAGCGCGGCGATCACGCCGAGCGCCACGATGAAGGCCCAGATCGCCGTCGCGACGACCTTGCCGTACGACATCTGCGCGAGCGCCCCGCCCACGATGTCCCGGACGGCGCGGGCGATGGCCATCGCCACGACCACGATGACGCAGGCGACGATCGCGCGGGGCAGCCAGGCCACGATGCCGTTGATCATGACGCTGACCGGGTTGGGGCCGAAGACCCCGAAGGCCAGCTGCAGGGCGATCAGCAGGACCGCGTAGTAGAGGATCTTGACGATGATGCCGGTGGCGTCGTACTTCGAGCCCTTCAGGGTGTTCGCGACACCACTGCGTTCGGCCATCCGCTCGAAGCCGACGCGGCGCAGCAGGCGGTCCGCGACCCGGGCGATGAGCTTCGCGACGAACCAGCCGATGAGCAGGATCGCGAGGAAGCCGATGAACTTCGGGATGAACTCGGCGACGGCCGACCAGGCGTCCGTGAATCCCTGGCCGAAATCCACCGAGAGGGCGAGGGGGAGGGGGTGCGTCATGGCGCGGTCTCTCTTCGGAGAGGCGGCGGGCCCGCCCTGGGGGCGCGCCCCTTGACTCCCGACGTAACACCGCCCCCGTCGCCCCCGCGCGCGGTCAGCGGCCGGGCTGCGCCGATGGGGTGGAAAGGGCCTCCGACGAGCCCAGAGGCGGCATCGAGGCCTCACCGACAGCCTCGGACTCGGTCACCGCCGCGGTCTCCGCCTCCGCCTTCGCCGCCTCCACCGCCGCCCGGCTCCGGCGCGCCGTGCGCAGGGCGTCCCAGCTGAGGATCGTCAGAGCGAGCCACACCAGCGAGAAGCCCGCCCAGCGCTCCGGCGGCATCGCCTCGTGGAAGTACGCGACGCCGAGCAGGAACTGGAAGATCGGCGCCAGGTACTGGAGCAGGCCGAGCGTGGAGAGCGGGACGCGGATCGCGGCCGCGCCGAAGCAGATCAGCGGGATCGCGGTCACCAGACCGGTCGAGGCGAGCAGCGCCGCGTGCCCGACGCCGTGCGCGCCGAAGGCCAGGGAGCCGGAGTTCCCCAGCCACAGCAGATAGGCGAGCGCGGGCAGGAACTGCACGGCGGTCTCGGCGGCGAGCGATTCCAGGCTGCCGATGTTCACCTGCTTCTTCACCAGGCCGTAGAGGCCGAAGGAGAAGGCGAGGGTGAGCGAGACCCACGGCGGGCGGCCGGCGCCGACCGCGAGGACGACCACGGCCGCGAAGCCGACGCCGACGGCGATCCACTGCGCCCGGCGCAGCCGCTCCTTGAGGACGAGGACGCCGAGGGCGATGGTGACGAGCGGGTTGATGAAGTAGCCGAGCGAGGCCTCGACGACCCGGCCGTCGTTGACGGCCCAGATGTAGAGGCCCCAGTTGACGCTGATCACGGTCGCGGCGACGGTGATGAGGGCGAGCTTGCGCGGGCTGCGCACCAGCTCGCGTATCCAGCCCCAGCGGCGCAGCGCGAGCAGCGCGAGGCCGACCACGGCGAGCGACCAGACCATCCGGTGGGCCAGGATCTCGATCGCGCCGGCCGGCTTGACCAGCGGCCAGAAGAGCGGGACCAGGCCCCACATGCCGTAGGCGCCGATCCCGTAGAGCAGTCCCGCTCGTGCCTCGTTCCGCTTCGTCTCCACCGGACCTCCCGCCTTGTCGGCCCTGCGCCGCGCATACCTGACGAAGGTAGCGCCGAGCAGGGCTGGCTGTCATGCCCGTATCGCCATACGGTCCTGACCGATCAAGGACGCCTGTGGAGAACGGTGACGAGGCGCTTGCGAGGCGCTTGCAAGGCGGCTTACGAGGCGGCTTACGAGGCCGCCAGCGCCGCCTTGATCGTCTCGGCGATCGGCGTGGTCGGGCGGCCGATGAGACGGGCCAGGTCGTCACCGCGGGCGGCGAGCACGCCGCGCGCGACGGCCTCGTCGACGTCGACCAGGATCTCGGCGAAGGGCTGCGGCACCCCGGCGCCGAGCAGGATCTCCAGGTGGGTCGCGGCGGGCACGTCGGAGTGGACGATCGCCTGGCCGGAGAGCCGGGCGACCTCGGCCGCGTACTCGGCGAAGGACCACGACACGTCGCCGCTCAGCTCGTACGCCCGGCCGGTGTGCTCGGCGAGCGGGCCGGTGAGTACGGCGGCGGCCGCGGCGGCGTAGTCGGCGCGCGTGGCGGAGGCGACCCGGCCCTCGCCGGCGTTGGCGACGACGGCGCCGTGCGCGAGCACGGGCGCGAGGTTCTCGGTGTAGTTCTCCGTGTACCAGCCGTTGCGCAGGAAGGTGTACGGCAGGCCGGAGTCGAGGACCGCCTGCTCGGTCGCCTTGTGCTCGTCGGCCAGCCGGAAGTCGGCGTCCGGTCCGCCGAGGACGCCGGTGTACGCGAGCTGGGCGACCCCGGCGGCCTTGGCGGCGCTGATCACGGCGGTGTGCTGCGCCACCCGCTGCCCGACCTCGCTGCCGGAGATCAGCAGCACCCGGTCCCCGGCCGTGAAGGCCCCGGCCAGCGTCTCCGGCCGGCTGTAGTCGGCGATCCGCAGCTCGACGCCGCGCTCGGCCAGGTCGGCGGCCTTGGCCCCGTCGCGGACGACGGCCGCGACGGTGCCGGCGGGCTCGGTGGCGAGGAGGGCGTCGATGACGAGGCGGCCGAGCTTTCCGGTGGCTCCGGTGACGACGATGCTCATGGGTCTCTTCCTTCACTCCGGTGTTCGTTGGTGGCGTACTCACCGTAGGTCAGGCGCTAACCTTTCGAAAGTACCCACTTTGAAGTAAGGTACTGGTATGCAGGTAAGTGGAGAGCCCGCGAAGAACTCGAAGAACGCGAAGGGCGTGAAGAAGCCCGACGTCAACGACGCGATGTGCCCCTCGCGCCTCGTCCTGGAGCACGTCACCAGCCGCTGGGGCGTCCTCATCCTCATCGCCCTGCTCGACCGCTCCTACCGCTTCAGCGAACTGCGCCGGAAGATCACAGGGGTCAGCGAGAAGATGCTCACCCAGACCCTCCAGACCCTGGAGCGCGACGGCTTCGTGCACCGCGACGCCCAGCCGGTCATCCCGCCGCGCGTCGACTACAGCCTCACCCCGCTCGGTGCCGAGGCCGCCCGCCTGATCGCGGAGCTCGGCCGCTGGACCGAGGACCGGCTCGCCGCCGTGGAGGAGGCCCGCGGGCGCTACGACGAGCGGCGCGCGGAGTCCCGCCGGGCGATGTCTCAATGATCCTGTTTCCAGGCCCCGTTGGGGATCCGCGTCGTACGATCTGCTGACCATGCGGGGAGCCCCGGACCAGGGTTCCCCGGAAGCGATGTGGGGGGGAATCGTGGCGCACACGAGGCGAAGACTGCTGCGCGCCGCCGGTGTCTGGGCGGCCGGAGCCGTCCTGTTACTGGCGGGCTGTTCAGGCGGTACGGACACGGGCGCGGCCCCACCCGGCAAGGCCTCCGCGAGCCCCGAGCCCGGCTCGAAACCCGAAGCCACCGCCACCCCCGCGCCCACCACCACCGCGCCACGCCCCGCCGCCCTCGACCCCCGGCGCGCGCCCCGCACCACCGCCGCCGCCGAGCACCTCGCGCGCGCGGTCGTGGCCGGCCCCGACGCCTGGGGCCCCGACTACGAGAAGCGCTCCCCGCACCTCAGCCCGGACGGCTACTGGCCCGTCCTCGGCGCCGACTGCGTCTGGGACACGGGCAGCCTGCCCCGTTCCGTGCTCGCCAGTGCCACCGCCTACAGCGAGATCCCGGCCGCCGGCGGCAAGGGCACGCTGCGGGTCGCCGCCACCATCACCATCCACCGCACCGAGTCCGACGCCGACTGGGAGTTGGCCGGGACCCTGGAGGAGGCGCTGCGCTGCCCGGACCAGGAGCTGCGCCAGGGCGAACGCGTCAACGGCCTCTCGTCGCTCGGCACCCCCTACGGCGACAGCGGCAACACCACCACCGCCGACTCCGTCCTGGAGCGCGGCTCGTATCTCGGCGACGCCTCCGGGAAACCGCAGTTCTACACCTGGTTCCAGACCCGCGTCGGCCAGGTCACCTTCGCCACCGTCGTCAAGGGAGCCCCCGGCTACACGGAGGCGGAGACCAACACCGCCCAGGTCCGGGCGAACGTCATCATGCAGGACCGTCTCAAGAAGCAGTGGGGAGCCCAGTCGTGAGCCCGACGGCCCAGCCCGGCCCCCAGCCCGTGCCCGAACCCGGCCCCCAGCCCGTCCCCGAACCCGGCTCCACGCCCGGCCCCCGGACCGGCGCGCTCCAGCCCCTCCTCCCCGCCGACCCGTCCACGATCGCCGGGTACCGCCTCCTCGGCCGGCTCGGCGCCGGCGGCATGGGCGTGGTCTACCTCGGGCGCACCGACACCGGCGAACTCGCCGCCGTGAAGGTCACCCACGCCGAGCAGGCCGACGACGCGGACTTCCGGGTCCGCTTCCGCCGCGAGGTGGCGGCCGCCCGGCGGGTCGTCAGCCCCTGGGCCGTGCCCGTGCTCGGCGCCGATCCCGACGCGCCCGAGCCGTGGATGGCCACCGCCTTCGTGCCCGGCCCGTCCGTCGGCGAGGCCGTCCGCGCACACGGGCCGCTGCCCGCGCGGGGCGTACGGATCCTCGGCGGCGCCGTCGCCCGCGCGCTGGCCGCCGTGCACGCGGCCGGGCTCGTGCACCGGGACGTGAAGCCCGGCAACGTCCTGCTGGCCGTCGACGGGCCGCGCCTCATCGACTTCGGCATCGCTCGCGCGACCGGGGAGACCGGGCTGACCTCGGCCGACATGGTGGTCGGCACCCCCGGCTTCCTCGCCCCCGAGCAGGCGGAGGCCCGCGCCGCCGAGATCGGCCCCGCCGCCGACGTCTTCGCGCTCGGCTGTCTGCTCGCGTTCGCGGCGACCGGCCGCCCGCCGTTCGGTACGGGCGCCCTGGACGCGCTCCTGTACCGCACCGTGCACGACGAGCCCGACCTCGCGGGCGTACCGGAGCCGCTGCTCGACCTCGTACGGCGCTGCCTCGCCAAGGACCCGGCCGCGCGTCCCACCGCCGAGGAGATCGCGGGCGAGCTCACCGAGGACGCCCCCGAGGCCCCCGCCGACTGGCTGCCCGCGCCCGTCGTCGCCACGATCGCCGCCCGCTCGGCGGGCATGCTGGCGCTCCCCGACATCGACCCGACCGCACCCGGCACGGGCGCGGCGGACCCGGCGGACCCCGCCGCTTCCGCCGCCTCCAGCAGACGCCGCTTCCTGCTGCTCGGCGCCGGTGCCGGTGCCGCCGTGCTCGCGGCGGGCGGCGGCGCCTTCGCCCTGCTCAGGCAGCGCGACGGCACCGACGGGACCGACGGCACCGACGAAGCCGACGGCAAGCAGCCCGCACCGACGACCCGGACCACCTGGTCCATCGGCGTCCTCGCCGACCTCACCGGCCCCGCCCAGGAGATCGGCCGGGCCCAGGAGCGCGGCGCCCGGCTCGCCGTCGAGGGGTTCAACGCCGTGCACAAGGGCAAGCCGTTCACTCTCGAACTCAAGGTCTCCGACGACCGCGGGGACGCCGCAGGCGCCCTCGCCGCCGCCCGCCGGCTCACCTCCGACCCCTCCGTGATCGCCGTCCTCGGCCCCACCTCCGACGACACCGGCATCGCCGCGCTCCCCGCCTTCGAGGAGACCGGCGTGCCGCTCCTCACCGTCTCGGCGGGCTACAACCTCCTCACCCTGGACGGCGGCGGCCCGCCCAACAGGACCGTGCTGCGCGCGATCCCGCACCACTTCATGGCGGGCGCCTATCTCGCCTGGGCCACGACGCTGCTGCCGCGGATCCGCCGCCCCGGGATCCTCCAGGAACGGACCGACGACCAGTACAGCTGGCAGTACACCAAGGGCTCCGGCTTCGGCTTCAAGTACGCCGGCATCACCCCGCACTTCCGGGTGGTCCCCGGCCGGGCCACCGACTACCGCCGGATCATCGGCGAGATGATCGACGCCGGCATCGACGCGTACGTCCACAACGGCGTCCGCTCCACGGCCGTGCTCGCCGCCCGCGCCCTGCGACAACTCGGCTTCACCGGACCCCGGTTCGGCGGCCAGCACGTCTTCGGGACGCAGTTCCTGAAGGAGGCCGGGAGCGACGCCGAGGGCTGGTTCGTCTGCGCGCCCGTCGTCGATCCCGTCCAGCGGGCCGCCGACACCAAGCAGAAGCCCGCCGACCGCAAGCTCACCCAGGACTTCCTCGACGCCCACCGCAAGCGCTACGGCACCACCCCGGCCTTCTACACCGGCGAGTCCTTCGACGTGGTCAACCTGGTCCTGGCGTGGCTCGGTTCGAGCGCCGTGAAGGGCCCGCTCAGCCGCAAGGGCCTGTGGGAGAACCTGCGCAAGCAGAAGTACACCGGGGCCATGGGCGGTTACCAGTTCCGCGACAACGGCGAGCTGACCGGCGTCGGCACCTTCCTCTACGGCGTGCGGAACGGCGCCTACACCTACCTCGGTCCCGCCCCGGGGGAGCCCAAGAAGGCCGGTAGGCCCGACAAGCCCGAGAAGGCCTGAGCATGCAGCCGCTCAAGAAGGCCGACCCCTCTGTCATCGCCGGCTACCGCCTCCTCGGGCGGCTCGGCGCCGGCGGCATGGGCGTGGTCTACCTCGCCCGGTCCGCCGGCGGCGCGCTCGCCGCGCTCAAGCTGATCCGCGCCGAGCACGCCGCCGACCCCGCCTTCCGGGCCCGCTTCCGCCGCGAGGCGGCCACCGCCGGGACCATCACCGGCCGCTGGGTGGT
The DNA here is from genome assembly GCF_040681095.1 of Streptomyces sp. NPDC051909. Taxonomy (NCBI): domain Bacteria; kingdom Bacillati; phylum Actinomycetota; class Actinomycetes; order Kitasatosporales; family Streptomycetaceae; genus Streptomyces; species Streptomyces sp. NPDC051909. The sequence continues at coordinate 235,108 of NZ_JBFAYA010000001.1, forward strand.
CCGGGTCCTCGGCGCCGACCCGGAGGCCCGCGAACCGTGGCTGGCCACCGAGTACGTGCCCGGGCCCTCGCTCGCCGAGGCCGTCGCCCTGCACGGCGCGCTGCCCGAGACCGCCGTCCGCGCCCTGGGCGCCCGGCTCGCCGCCGCCCTCGACGGCATGCACGGGGCCGGACTCGTCCACCGGGACGTCAAGCCCGGCAACGTCCTCCTCGCCCTCGACGGGCCCCGGCTCATCGACTTCGGCATCGCCCGGGTCAGCGGCGCCACCGCGCTCACCGCGACCGACGCGATGATCGGCACGCCAGGCTTCCTCGCCCCCGAACAGGCCCGGGTGACCGGGGCGGGCGAGGTCGGCCCGGCCGCCGACGTCTTCTCGCTCGGCTGCGTCCTCGCGTACGCGCTCACCGGCGAACGCCCCTTCGGTACGGGCGGGGTGGCCGCCGTGGTCTACCGCACCGTCCACGAGGAGCCCGACCTCGACGGCGTACCGGACACCCTGCTGCCGCTCGTCACCGCCTGCCTCGCCAAGGACGCCGCCGACCGGCCGAGCGCCGCCGAGGTGCGGGACGCCCTCGGCCCGTACGCCGGCCCCGCGCCGGGCGACTGGCTGCCGCCCGGCCTGCCCGCGCTGATCGCCCAGCGCTCGTCGCGGGTCCTGGACCTGCCGGTCGCCGACCCGACCGTGCTCAACGATGAGGAACCACAGGGGAGTTCGCGCCGCCGCCTCCTCGTGCTCGGCGCGGCCGGGGCCGTCGCGGCCACCGGCGGCCTCACCGCCTGGCTGCTCGGCCCCGACCCCTCCGGAGCAGGAACCGGCGGAGGTACGGGCGGCGGTACGGGCGGCGGTACGGGGGCGCCGAGGGCGGCGTACACGGTCGGCGTGCTCACCGACCTCAGCGGCCCGACGAAGGCCGACGGGCGCACCCAGGAACGCGGCCTCCGCCTCGCCGCTGAGACCTTCAACGCCCGCCCGGACCGGCCCTTCGACCTGGCGCTCAAGGTGACGGACGACGGGGGAGACCCCGAGCGTGCCGCCGCCGGGGCCCGCGACCTCCTGCGGAACCCGGCCCTGGCCGCCGTCCTCGGCCCGACCACCACCGAGACGGCGATCGCCGCGGCGAACGTGCTCGTCGACGCGAAGATGCCGGTGCTGAGCGTGGTGGCGTCCGTCCCGGAGGGGGAGATCCGGGGGCAGATGCCGGACATGCGCACGTACTTCCAGACGCGGCCTTACCCCGACGTGATGATCGTGCCCTTCGGCCGCTGGCTCAGCGACCACGGACGGGGCCGCACCGCCGTCGTCGAGGACCGGGCGGCCGGCACCTACAGCTGGCTCGCCGCCCGGAGCATCACGAACTCGCCGCCCGCCGGCGGCACCGTCACCGTGCACCGGGTCGCGGCGGACGGCGAGGACTTCGGCCCGGCGGTCCGGGCCGCGCTCGCGACCTCGCCGACGGGCGTGTTCTACGTGGGGAGGTCGCCGCGCCGGGCCGCCCTGTGCGCCAAGGCGCTGTGGCAGCAGGGATACCGGGGGCCGTGCGGAAGCGTCGAGCCCGCGCTCGGGCCGGAGTTCCTCTCCGTCGCCGGACCGGCCGCCGAGGGCTGGTACTTCGGGACGGGCTACACCGATCCCGACACGGTCCCGGCCGCGCGGGAGTTCGCCGCCGCGTACCGCAGGCGCTGGCGGCTGGCCGCCACGGACCCGGTCGAGCGGTTCGCGGTGGAGTCGTACGACGCCCTGTACTGGACGGGGCAGGCGCTGCGTACCGCGCTCAAGAGGAACGCGGGGCAGCCGGGCGCGGCGATCTCGAACGCGTTCATGAAGGACGACACGGTGTACCGGGGCCTGGCCAGGTCCTACAACGCCCGGGCCGACAGCAGCTCGGCGGCCCAGCTCGAAGGCCTGGCCCTGTGGCGGATCAGGTCCGGAAGGCCCCGCTGCCTCGGCCCGTACGCCGAGGCAGCGAAACGCGACTGACGCGAAACGCGACTGAGGGCCGCTCGCGCGGACGTCAGCCCACCACCGTCCAGGTGTCCCTGCCCGTGAGCAGCTGCGCCAGGTCGCCCTTGCCCTGCTGCTCGACGGCCTTCTCCAGCTGCTCCGCCATCAGCGTGTCGTACACCGGCCGCTCCACCGACCGGAACACCCCGATGGGGGTCTGGTGGAGGGTGTCGGGGTCGGCGAGCCGGGACAGCGCGAACGCGGTCGTCGGGGAGGCGGAGTGGGCGTCGTGGACGAGGATCGCGCTCTCGTTGTCCGGGGTGACGGTCACGACCTTGAGGTCGCCGGTGGCCGGGTCGCGGACCACGCCCTTGTCGAGCTCGGCGCCGAAGCGGATCGGCTGCCCGTGCTCCAGGCGGATGACGGCCTCCTTGGCCTGCTCGTTGTCCTTGAGGACCTCGAAGGCGCCGTCGTTGAAGATGTTGCAGTTCTGGTAGATCTCCACCAGCGCCGTGCCGTTGTGCTCGGCGGCCTGGCGCAGCACGCCGGTGAGGTGCTTGCGGTCGGAGTCGACCGTCCGGGCGACGAAGGAGGCCTCGGCGCCGAGAGCCAGCGACACCGGGTTGAAGGGCGCGTCCAGGGAGCCCATCGGGGTCGACTTGGTGATCTTGCCGAGCTCCGAGGTGGGGCTGTACTGGCCCTTGGTGAGGCCGTAGATCCGGTTGTTGAACAGCAGGATCTTGAGGTTCACGTTGCGGCGCAGGGCGTGGATGAGGTGGTTGCCGCCGATGGACAGCGCGTCGCCGTCACCGGTGACCACCCACACCGACAGGTCGCGGCGCGAGGTCGCCAGGCCGGTGGCGATGGCCGGGGCGCGGCCGTGGATGGAGTGCATCCCGTAGGTGTTCATGTAGTACGGGAAGCGGGAGGAGCAGCCGATGCCGGAGACGAAGACGATGTTCTCCTTCGCCAGGCCGAGTTCGGGCATGAAGCCCTGCACGGCGGCGAGCACGGCGTAGTCGCCGCAGCCGGGGCACCAGCGGACCTCCTGGTCCGACTTGAAGTCCTTCATGGACAGCTTGGCCTCGGACTTCGGCACCAGCTGCAGAAGGGACTCGCCGGACTCCGCCGACTCGGTCGTGGCAGCCGACTCACTCATCGATGACCTCCTTGAGGGCCGCGGCGAGCTGCTCGGCCTTGAACGGCATTCCGTTGACCTGGTTGTGGCTGCGGGCGTCGACGAGGTACTTCGCCCGCACGAGGGTGGCGAGCTGGCCCAGGTTCATCTCGGGCACGACGATCTTCTCGTACCCCTTCAGGACCTCACCGAGGTTCTTCGGGAAGGGGTTGAGGTGCCGCAGGTGCGCCTGCGCGATGGGGCGGCCGGCGCGGCGCAGCCGGCGCACGGCGGCGGTGATCGGCCCGTAGGTGGAGCCCCAGCCGAGCACCAGGGTGTCCGCGCCGTCCGGGTCGTCGACCTCGATGTCCGGCACCTCGATGCCGTCGATCTTGGCCTGCCGGGTGCGGACCATGAAGTCGTGGTTCGCCGGGTCGTACGAGATGTTGCCGGTGCCGTCCTGCTTCTCGATGCCGCCGATGCGGTGTTCGAGACCCGGGGTGCCGGGCAGCGCCCACGGGCGGGCCAGGGTCTCGGGGTCGCGCTTGTACGGCCAGAAGACCTCGGTGCCGTCGGCCAGGGTGTGGTTCGGGCCGGTGGCGAACGTCGTGGTGAGGTCGGGGAGTTCGTCGGTGTCCGGGATCCGCCAGGGCTCGGAGCCGTTGGCCAGGTAGCCGTCGGAGAGCAGGAAGACCGGGGTGCGGTACGTGAGGGCGATCCGGGCCGCGTCCAGTGCGGCGTCGAAGCAGTCCGCCGGGGTCCTCGGGGCCACGATCGGCACCGGGGCCTCGCCGTTGCGCCCGTACATGGCCTGGAGCAGGTCGGCCTGCTCGGTCTTGGTGGGCAGACCGGTGGACGGGCCGCCGCGCTGGATGTCGACGATCAGCAGCGGCAGTTCGAGGGAGACGGCGAGGCCGATGGTCTCCGACTTGAGCGCCACACCCGGGCCGGACGTGGTCGTCACGGCCAGCGAGCCGCCGAAGGCCGCGCCGAGCGCGGCGCCGATGCCGGCGATCTCGTCCTCGGCCTGGAAGGTGCGCACGCCGAAGTTCTTGTGCCTGCTCAGCTCGTGCAGGATGTCCGAGGCCGGGGTGATCGGGTACGAGCCGAGGTAGAGCGGCAGGTCCGCCTGGCGGGACGCGGCGACCAGGCCGTACGAGAGGGCCAGGTTCCCGGAGATGTTGCGGTACGTGCCGGTGGGGAAGGCCCGGGTGGCCGGGGCCACCTCGTAGGAGACGGCGAAGTCCTCGGTGGTCTCGCCGAAGTTCCAGCCGGCCCGGAAGGCGGCCACGTTGGCCTCGGCGATCTCGGGCTTCTTCGCGAACTTGCTGCGCAGGAAGGCCTCGGTGCCCTCGGTGGGCCGGTGGTACATCCAGGAGAGCAGTCCGAGCGCGAACATGTTCTTGCTCCGCTCGGCCTCCTTCCTCGACAGGCCGAAGTCCTTCAGCGCCTCCACCGTGAGGGTGGTGAGCGGCACCGGGTGGACGTGGTACCCGGCCAGTGAGCCGTCCTCCAGCGGCGAGGTCTCGTAGCCCACCTTGGCCATGGCGCGCTTGGCGAACTCGTCGGTGTTGACGATGATCTCGCCGCCGCGCGGCACGTCCCCGAGGTTGGCCTTCAGGGCCGCCGGGTTCATCGCGACCAGGACGTTCGGCGCGTCGCCCGGGGTCAGGATGTCGTGGTCGGCGAAGTGCAGCTGGAACGAGGACACACCCGGCAGCGTGCCGGCGGGCGCGCGGATCTCCGCGGGGAAGTTCGGCAGCGTGGAGAGGTCGTTCCCGAAGGACGCGGTCTCCGAGGTGAACCGGTCACCCGTGAGCTGCATGCCGTCACCCGAGTCACCCGCGAAGCGGATGATCACCCGGTCGAGCCGGCGGACTTCCTTCGCGGAGCCGTGCTCGGCCGTCGCCGGGGCACTGCGCTGCTCCCCGACCAGGGCCTCACCGGCCTCGCTGCTGACCTGGCTGGTCACTGAACTGGACCTCCCTCGCGGCAAGGGTTCTCTCCGTCGAGACTGCACCCGCGGAGAAGGCTCGTGAGACGGCCGGCTGCCCGGTCGTCCCGTGGCCCACCCTACGACTGCACGGTGGGCCTTCCCGGGACTTCTCGCATCGTGGACCTCGTTTCGAGACGCCCGTGACGCCTTTATATGGCCAATTGTCGCTCTCTGTGACCCCTGCGGTCCAGTGACGCTCCAGCCGGGGGTCGCGCTCCGCGCATCGCCGGTGACGGGGCGGAGTCGATGTCCACCTGGATAGCTGACGGTGTGTCAGAAGTCCAGGAAGTCGGTGCTCCGGGGCGTCTACCGGGCTCTGCGGGGGCTACGAATTGAGATAGGTGAGTACGGCGAGCACCCGGCGGTGGTCCCCGTCGCTCGGCGAGAGCCCCAGCTTCAGGAAGATGTTGCTGATGTGCTTCTCGACCGCCCCGTCGCTCACCACCAGCTGTTTCGCGATGGCCGAATTCGTGCGCCCCTCGGCCATCAGCCCCAGGACCTCCCGCTCGCGCGGCGTCAGCCCCGCGAGGACGTCCTGCTTCCGGCTCCGGCCCAGCAGCTGCGCCACGACCTCCGGGTCGAGCGCCGTACCGCCCCGGGCCACCCGCACCACCGCGTCCACGAACTCCCGGACCTCGGCGACCCGGTCTTTCAGCAGATACCCCACCCCGGTGCTCGAACCGGCAAGCAGTTCGGTGGCGTACTGCTCCTCCACGTACTGCGACAGGACGAGCACCCCGAGCCCCGGATGCTCCTTCCGCAGCCGCACCGCCGCCCGTACCCCCTCGTCGGTGTGCGTCGGCGGCATCCGCACGTCGGCGACCACCACGTCCGGCAGCGCGCCCTCGCCCGCCAGGTCGGACACCGTCTTCACCAGCGCCTCGCCGTCCCCGACCCCGGCCACGACCTCGTGCCCCAGATCGGTGAGGAGCCGCGTCAGACCCTCGCGCAGCAGCACCGAGTCCTCGGCGATCACCACCCGGACGCCCGCGGCGCCGCCCCTGTCCGGTCCCATCCCCGATCCCATCCCCGGTCCCATCCCCGTCACGCCCCTGTCTGTCCGCTGCCGGCCCTCAGCATCGCAGCCGTAGGGACGCAGGGGGCGGGAACAGGGTTCAACTCGGCCAGGAAGCTGTCGGTCAGGCGCGCCAGGGAATCTCGGCGGTGACCGTGGTCGGCCCGCCGGCCGGGGAGTCGACGGCGAGGACCCCGTCGACCGCGTCGAGCCGCTCGGTCAGCCCGGCCAGGCCGCTGCCGGCCGCCGGGTCGGCGCCGCCGACGCCGTCGTCGCGCACCTGGAGCATCAGCCGCCCCTCCGACCGCCACACGTCCACCCACGCCCGCCGGGCCCGGGAGTGCTTGGACACGTTCTGCAGCAGCTCGGACACCGTGAAGTACGCGATGCCCTCGATCGCCGCGGCCGGCCGCCGCGGCAGGTCCACCTCCACCGACACCGGCACGGTGGACCGGGCGGCGAGCGCGGACAGCGCCGCGTCCAGACCGCGGTCGGTGAGGACCGCCGGGTGGATGCCGCGGGCGAGGTCCCGCAGCTCCTGGAGCGCGAGCTTCACCTCGCCGTGCGCCTCGTCGACCATCACCGCCGCGGCCAGCGGATCCCCGGCCAGCTTCTCCTTCGCGAGCCCCAGGTCCATGGCCAGGGCCACGAGCCGCGCCTGCGCCCCGTCGTGCAGGTCGCGCTCGATGCGCCGCAGGTCGGCGGCGGCGGTGTCCACGACCACGCCCCGGTCCGACTCCAGCTCGCTCACCCGGCTGGCGAGCCGCGACGGCCCGAGCAGCCCGGCCACCATGAACCGGTCCACCGCCACCATGCCGCGCAGGATCCACGGCGAGACCAGCACGAAGACGAGGCCCACCAGGCTCGTCACCGCGATCTCGAAGGACGAGTCCAGATGGACGGAGTGCGCCTCGTCGCCGTAGACCTGCAGCCCGGCCTGGCCCGCGTACATCGGAAGCACCCACTGCCACAGCGGATACGTGAAGAGGCTCCAGCCCCACGACCACAGCGCCACCGCCACCGAGAACGTGAACACCGCCCACGGGAAGTGCAGCAGCGCGTAGAGCAGGTGCCGCCAGGACGCCCCGCTCTTCAGCGTCGCGCCCATCCAGGACAGCGGGCCGCCGGTCTTCCCGCGGACCGGCTCCGGCGCCGCCACGTCGAGCCCGAGCATCCCGCGCGCCCGCGCCCGCTCCACGGCCCCGAACCCGCGGCACATCGCGAGCGCCCCGGCCAGGACCGGGATGCCGAGGAAGGTGACGAGCAGCCCGGCGCCGGCCGACACCAGGGACACGGCGAGACAGAAGTAGAGGACGCTCAGCGGGAAGCCGGTCAGGACATAGCCCAGCTCGCGCCAGGTGCGTCCTTCGAAGGGGGCGCGGAGGCCGGCGGGCAGGCGGTGGGAGGCCATCGGAGATCCGTTTCTCACGCGGGGGCGGTCGTGTCTCAGCCTCTCGGTACGGAGGGGGCCGGGACCATGAGGCAGGTGGGCGTCTGCGGTGGGGGGTTTTCCCTACCGGCCGACGGAGGCACGGGCCCTACGAGACAGCCGGGCGGTCCCGGTCCCGGTCCTGGTCCCGGTCCCGGTCGCGCCACGGCAGTTCGGCGGTGACGACGGTGGGCCCGCCGGCCGGGGAGTCGACGGCGAGGACCCCGTCCACGGCGCCCAGCCGCTCGCCCAGCCCCGCGAGGCCGCTGCCGGCGGCCGGGTCGGCGCCGCCGGCGCCGTCGTCGCGCACCTGGAGCATCAGCCGCTCCTCCGTCCGCCACACGTCCACCGCGGCGGACCGGGCACGGGCGTGCTTGGAGACGTTCTGCAGCAGCTCGGAGACGGTGAAGTAGGCGATGCCCTCGATCGCGTCGGCGGGCCGTTCGGGCAGGTCGACGGAGACCTTCACCGGCACCGTGCAGCGGGCGGCGACCGCCGAGAGGGCCGCGTCGAGACCGCGGTCGGTGAGGACCGCCGGGTGGATGCCGCGGGCGAGGTCCCGCAGCTCCTGGAGCGCGAGCTTCACCTCGCCGTGCGCCTCGTCGACCATCGCGGCGGCGGCCTCGGGGTCGTCGAGCAGCTTCTCCTTGGCGAGGCCGAGCCCCATGGCGAGGGCCACGAGCCGGGCCTGCGCGCCGTCGTGCAGGTCGCGCTCGATGCGCCGCAGGTCGGCGGCGGCGGTGTCGACCACGACCCCCCGGTCCGACTCCAGCTCGGCGATGCGCCGTTCCAGCTCGTCGGAGGGGGACAGCAGCCCGCGCACCATCGCCCGGTCGGCGTTGGCGAGCCCGCGCGCCACGAAGGGGAGCACCGGCCAGAGCACGATCAGCGACACCAGCGTCACGGTGAAGGTGAGCACGCCCCAGGGCAGCCGGATGAAGCCGTACAGCTGGCTGCGCCACGCCACCGGGTCCGTCAACTGCGCCCACAGCCACGGCAGGAAGCCGTCCCGGTGCGGCAGCCGGCTCGGGCTCTCCACGTGCACCCCGAGCAGCCCGCGGGCCCGGCCCCGTTCCGCGCCCGCCATGCCGCGCGCCCCGGCCAGGCCGAGCGCGAGGAGCGGCAGGCCGATGACGGTGACCGCCAGGCCCACGCCGAGGGCGATCGTCACCACCGCGTACACGAACCCGGCCAGCGCGCAGGGCAGATCGGCGAGGAGGTGCGCGACCTCCTTCCAGGTGTGCCGGCCGTAGGCGAGGCGTGCGGGTGGCGGCGGGGTGTCGGTGCCGGTGTCGGTGAGGCTGCTCATGGGGTAAAGGCTGCCTGCCGCAGGGCCGGGCACGCCATGGGGGAAGTGGGCCGGAGTGGAGGGGGGATATCCCTACCGGGGCCCGCCGGCGCCTGCTTACGCTGCTTTTAGCAGGGCCTAGACTCGCGTGCGTACAGAGGGCAGAGGGACGAGACACCGAGACCGAGGGGCGGACGGACGTGCGGGAACCGACCGTCGTCGCGGCGGCGCGCGCGACGCACCACGCGACGACGCACACGGCGACGAACAGCGCGGCGACGAACGCGGCGACGAACGCGACGGACTATTTCGAGACGTACTCCGTCGTCGGACTGCTCGCCGTGCTCGGCGTGCTCTTCGTCGCGGTCGCCTTCGGCGCGGGCCGGCTGCTCCGCCCGGTCGTCCCGACCCCGGAGAAGCTCCTCACCTACGAGTGCGGCGTCGACCCGGTGGGAGAGGGCTGGGCCCACACACAGGTCCGCTACTACGTGTACGCCTTCCTCTACGTGATCTTCGCCGTCGACTCGATCTTCCTCTTCCCCTGGGCCACGGTCTTCGCCGCGCCCGGATACGGGGCGACGACGCTGGTCGAGATGTTCGTCTTCCTCGGCTTCCTGGCCGTGGGCCTGCTCTACGCGTACAAGAAGGGCGTCCTGGCATGGCTGTGACCCCGCCCCCCCTGCCCGCCCCCAGGCTGGGCCCGCTCGCCCGACTGGCGCCGGAGCCCATGAAGGTGGTCCTGAACTGGGGCCGCCGCTACAGCCTGTGGGTCTTCAACTTCGGCCTCGCGTGCTGCGCGATCGAGTTCATCGCCGCGTCGATGGCCCGCCACGACTTCATCCGGCTCGGCGTGATCCCCTTCGCGCCCGGCCCGCGCCAGGCCGACCTGATGATCGTCTCCGGCACGGTGACCGACAAGATGGCGCCGGCGGTCAAGCGTCTGTACGAGCAGATGCCCGAGCCGAAGTACGTCATCTCCTTCGGCGCCTGCTCCAACTGCGGCGGGCCCTACTGGGACTCGTACTCCGTCACCAAGGGCGTGGACCAGATCATCCCGGTGGACGTGTACGTGCCGGGCTGCCCGCCCCGCCCCGAGGCCCTGCTCCAGGGCATCCTCAAGCTCCAGGAGAAGATCGCGCGCGAAAGCCTGGGCGAGCGATACGGGAGTGCTCCCTCGGTCGCCCAGCTGACGAGCGGTCTGGTGCGGCCCCCGGCGCCGGGAGGCACCGCATGAGCGAGAACTTCGCGGACAGCTACGCGACGCTCCCGGACGCCGTCGCCGAGGTCTTCGGCGAGGAGGCGACGGCGGAGCGGGCGTACGACCTGCTGACGGTCGACGTCCCCGTCGGCTCGTGGATCGCCGCCCTCGAAATCGCCCGCGACAAGCTGGGCCTCACCTACTTCGACTGGCTGAGCGCGGTCGACGAGCCGGGCGTGGGCTTCCGGGTGTGCGCGCACGTGGCGTCGGTGGGCCCGGGCGGTGTCCGCCGCCTGCTGGTCCGTACGACGGTCCCGCACGCGGCTGCTTCCCTGCCGTCCGCCGTCGCGGTCTACGCGGGCGCGGCCTGGCACGAGCGCGAGACCCACGAGATGTTCGGTGTCACCTTCACCGACCACCCCCACCTGGTCCACCTCCTCCTGCCCGACACCTTCGAGGGCCACCCCCTCCGCAAGGACTTCGTCCTCGCCGCCCGCGTCGCCAAGGCCTGGCCGGGCGCCAAGGAACCGGGCGAGTCCCACGACCCCAACGCCCCCAAGCGCCGCCAGATGCTCCCCCCGGGCGTCCCCGACCCCAACGACTGGGGCCCCCTCAAGGGCCAGCTCCCCCCTGCCCCCTCCCGCCCGTCCCGCGCCGCGGCCGCCACCGGCGACCGCCCGGCGCGTCGCACGCGCACGGCGGGCGAGGGCTCCGTGAGCCAGCCCCCGACGGCGCCCCAGGCCCCGGAGGCCCCGGCGTCCGGTCCGCGCCGCACCCGCAGCGCGAGCGCGGGTTCGGCAAGCCAGCGCGCGGAGGCCGCCACGGCGGCGCCCGCCACAGGGACCCCGACGTCCGGTCCGCGCCGCAGCCGTACGGCGAGCGGCGGCTCCGCAAGCCAGCGGGCCGAGGGCCCGGAGACCGCCGCACCCGCCGAGGGTGGCGCGCCGTCGGAGCGGGCCGAGGCCTCGCCCCGTACCCGTGGCTCGGACGCCCCGTGGCACCACGCACGGCCGGCCTTCGACGAGGAGCCGCCGGCGCCGGAGCCCGAAGCGCCCAGCACTCCGGCCGCGCCCGCCGAGGGCGAACCGACCTCCGAGGCCGCGCCCGCCCAGGGCGCACCCGCCCCCGACGCCCCGCCCGCCGAGGGTGACACCGGCACCGGCGACACCCCGCCCACCCCCACCCCCGATCCCGACCCCGCCGGAGGCGACCCCGCGTGAACGACGTACTCGACGTCGCCCTCCGGCTGATCATCGTCTTCGCCGTGTTCCTCGTCATGCCGCTCGTCGTCGGGCAGACCGAGCACAAGGTCATGGCGCACATGCAGGGCCGGCTCGGGCCCATGTACGCCGGTGGGTTCCACGGGTGGGCGCAGCTCGTCGCGGACGGGGTGAAGTTCGCGCAGAAGGAGGACGTCGTCCCGAAGGACGCCGACCGGCGGGTGTTCCAGCTCGCGCCGGCCGTCGCGCTCCTCCCGTACCTCCTCGTGCTCGTCGCGATCCCGATCGGGCCCGGTGCGGGCGCCGTCGGGCAGGTCGTCGACGCCGGCATCTTCTTCGTGCTCGCCGTGATGGGCGTCGGGGTGCTCGGCAGCCTGATGGCCGGGTGGGCGTCCGCCAACAAGTTCTCGCTGCTCGGCGCGCTGCGCACCGCCGCACAGCTGCTCGCGTACGAGCTGCCGATGCTGCTCGCCGCCGCGTCCGTCGCGATGGCGGCCGGCACCGTCTCCCTCCCCGGCATCCTGAACACCTTCGAGTGGTGGTGGGTGCCCTGGCAGATCGTCGGCGCGCTGGTGTTCTTCACCGCCGGGCTCGCCGAGCTGCAGCGCCCCCCGTTCGACATGCCCGTCGCCGACTCGGAGATCATCTTCGGCGCGTACACCGAGTACACCGGTCTGCGCTTCGCGCTGTTCCTGCTCGCCGAGTACGCCGGCATCGTCGTGCTCTGCGGCCTCACCACCGTCCTCTTCCTCGGCGGCTGGCACGGGCCCGGCGGGGCCGACGGTCTCGGCTGGGTGTGGACGCTCCTGAAGACCGCCGTCCTGGCCTTCGTCGTGATCTGGCTGCGGGTGTCCTACCCGCGCCTCCGCGAGGACCAGCTGCAGAAGCTGGCCTGGACGACCCTCGTACCGCTCGCCCTCGCGCAGATCGCGCTCACCGGCATCGTGAAGGTGGCGATCAGCTAAATGTCCCCGATTCCCGGCTCCGGCCTCGCCAAGGGCCTCGCCGTCACCCTCCGCACGATGACCCGCAGGTCCGTCACCGCGCAGTACCCGGATGCGCAGCCCGAGCTGCCGCCCCGTACCCGCGGGGTCATCGGGCTGTTCGAGGAGAACTGCACGGTGTGCATGCTGTGCGCCCGCGAGTGCCCCGACTGGTGCATCTACATCGACTCCCACAAGGAGACGGTGCCCCCGGCCGCCCCCGGCGGCCGCGAGCGCAGCCGTAACGTCCTCGACCGCTTCGCCATCGACTTCTCGCTCTGCATGTACTGCGGGATCTGCATCGAGGTGTGCCCCTTCGACGCGCTGTTCTGGTCGCCCGAGTTCGAGTACGCGGAGACCGACATCCACGAGCTGACGCACGAGCGCGACAAGCTCCGCGAGTGGATGTGGACGGTGCCGGAACCGCCCGCGCTCGACCCGCGCGCGGAGGAGCCGAAGGAGATCGCCGCCGCGCGCAAGGCCGCGGAGAAGGCCGCCGCCCAGGCCGCCGCCGAGGCGGCCCAGCAGCAGGAGGGCCCGCAGTGAACCTGGCAGCGCAGACCCTGGCGGCACAGAGCCACGGCTTCCTCTCGCCCACCGGCGTCGAGATCGCCTTCCTCCTCGTCGGCCTCGTCACCCTCGGCGCGGCCCTGGTCGCCGTCACCACCAAGCAGCTCGTGCACGCCGCCCTGTGGCTGGTCGTCGCGCTCGGCGGGCTCGCCGTCGAGTACCTCCTGCTCACCGCCGAGTTCATCGCCTGGGTGCAGGTGCTGATCTACGTCGGTTCCGTCGTCGTGCTCCTCCTGTTCGGGCTCATGCTCACCCGGGCCCCGATCGGCCGCTCCCCGGACTCCGACTCCGGCAACCGGCCGGTCGCCCTCGCCGTGGCGGTCGCCGCCGCCGCGGCCCTGGTGTGGGTGGTCGTGGACGCCTTCCGGACCACCTGGATCGACCTCGAAGGGCCGGCCCTCGGCTCCACGCGGGTGACCGGCGAGATCCTCTTCCAGCACTGGGTGCTGCCCTTCGAGGCACTGTCCGTGCTGCTGCTCGCCGCCCTGGTCGGCGCCATCGTCCTGTCCCGCAAGAAGCAGGAAGGGGAGCGGGACTGATGCACCTCGCCTACCCGGCCGTCCTCGCCGCGCTCCTCTTCTCCGTCGGCCTGTACGGCGTCCTCGCCCGCCGCAACGCGATCCTCGTCCTGATGTCCGTCGAGCTCATGCTCAACGCCGTCAACCTCAACCTGGTCGCGTTCGACGTCTGGCTCCGCGACACCCTGCACGCCGGCCAGGCGCTCACCCTCTTCGTCATCGCCATCGCCGCCGCGGAGATCGGCATCGGTCTCGCGATCGTCCTGATGGTCTACCGCAACCGCGGCACCTCGGACATCGACCGCCTCCGCGACGCCAGGGAACAACCGGAACCCGCCGACGGGACCCCGTCCGCCGACGAGAAGGCCGAGGCCACCGCGTGACCACCACGACCCTCGCCGTCCTCGTCCCCCTCCTTCCCTTCCTCGGCTCCGCCGCCGGTCTCCTCCTCGGCCTCCCGCCCGTCTCCCACCGCCACCCTTCCAAGGGGCTTCGCGCTCTTTCTCATCTCCCCGGCTTCGTCCGCCCCCTCGCCGTCCTCCCGACGCTCGCCGCCGCCGTGCTGGCCGTGGTCGTCGCGGCCCGGCAGGGCGGCGGGAAGGCGATCGACGCGGCCACCCAGCTCACCCCGACCGGCTCCGTCCCGATCGACCTCGCCCTGCACATCGACGGCTTCGCCGCCCTCGTCGCCGTCCTCGTCGGGGTGGTCGCCACCTGTGTGCAGATCTACTCGACCGGCTATCTGCGCCACGACCCGCGCTACTCCTCGTACGCGGCGCTCGTCTCCCTCTTCACCGCCGCGATGCTGCTCGTCGTCTACTCCGGCGACCTGATGGTGCTCCTGGTCGGCTGGGAGGTCATGGGCATCTGCTCGTACTTCCTCGTCGGGCACTACTGGGAGACCCCCGAGGCCCGCTCGGCCTCCCTCAAGGCCTTCCTCGTCACCAAGCTCGGCGACGTGCCCTTCCTCATCGGCCTGTTCGCCCTGGCCACCGACGCGGGCACCTTCCGGATCACCGGCGTGCTCGGCGCGGTCGCCACCGGCGGCCTCGACCACCCCACCCTGATCGCGCTGCTGCTGCTCGCCGGCGTCGCCGGCAAGTCCGCGCAGTTCCCGCTGCACACCTGGCTGCCCGACGCGATGGCCGGCCCCACCCCCGTCTCCGCGCTCATCCACGCGGCGACCATGGTCGCCGCCGGCATCTACTTCGTGGCCCGGCTCCTTCCCGTCTTCGCCGCCTCCGCCGCCGCGCTGACCGTGCTCGCCGTCATGGCCGCCCTCACCATGGTCGGCTCGGCGCTCGCCGCGCTCGCCCAGGACGACATCAAGCGGGTCCTCGCCTACTCGACGATCGGCCAGCTCGGCTACATGGCCGGCGCCCTCGCCGTCGCCGACCGCGGCGCCGCCGTCTTCCACCTCATGGCGCACGGCGCCTTCAAGGCCCTCCTGTTCCTCGCCGCCGGCGCGGTCATCCACGCCGCCGGCACCAACTCGCTCACCGCCATGTCCCGGATGAGCGGACTGACCAAGCGCATCCCGGACGCCTACTGGACGATGACCGTCGGCCTGCTCGCGCTCGCCGCGATCCCGCCCTTCGCCGGCTTCTTCTCCAAGGAAGCCGTCCTCGTCGCCGCCGAGCACACCGCCACCGGCGAGGCCACCGTCGCCCCGGCCGGCGCCGGCTGGATCGTCCTTGTCGCCGGCCTGCTGACCGCGCTGCTCACCGCCGCGTACGCGATGCGGCTGTGGCTGCTCGCCTTCCGCGGGCGCGGTGCCGAGGCCCCCGACCACGGCCGGCAGCCGATCGCCATGACCACCGTCCTCTGGGTGCTCGCCGTCCCCTCCCTCGGCTTCGGACTGACCGCCGGCTACCTCGACGACTGGTTCGACGGACACCCGCTGACCCCGACCCTGGCCACCGCCGTCCTCGGCACCGGCCTCGCCGTCGTCGGAGGCGCCGTCACCTACGCCGTACGCCGCTCGCTCGCCACGAAGACGGCCGAGGCCGCCCCGGCCGGCGTCCCGAACGGCACCCCGCACGTCGCCCACCCCGACGCCGAGGCCGGCCAGGTCGAGGCGGAGGCCCTGGACCTGCCGCACCCGGCGACCGACCCCGCCGACCCCGGCCGCGCCCTGCTCGGCGGGCTGCATCCGCACGCCGCCGACGGCTTCCACCTGGACGCCGTCTACCGGACCCTCTTCGTCCGCCCCGTGCTCGCCGGCGCCTCCCTGGTCCGCTTCCTCGACCGCGAGGTCGTCGACACCTACGTGAGCGGCGCGGGCAGCACCGCCAAGGGCCTCGGCCGGCTCGTCCGCCGCGCCCAGACCGGCAACGTGCAGACCTACCTCAGCGCGCTGCTCGCCGGCTCCGTCGTCCTGGCGATCGTCGCCGTCGTCCTCGCCAACGTCGCCGCCGGAGCGTGAGCCGTGATCGATATCAGCGAATCCGTGATGCAGTTCCTTCTGGCGTTGATCGTCGCCGGCCCGCTCCTCGGCGCCGCCGCGGCCCTCCTGCCGGCCCCGCCCGGACTCAAGGGGACGTCACCCGACCAGGCCGTGCTCCGCCACGGCGTGACCGTCACCGGCGTCATCCTGATCGCCGCGATCGTCCTCGCGCTCGGCTTCGACCACGACCACCCCTCGACGATGCAGGCCACCACCGACATCACCTGGATCAAGGCGCTCGACGTGCGGATCCACCTCGGTGTCGACGGCATCTCCCTCCCCCTCCTGCTCCTGACCGCGCTGCTGACCTTCCTCTGCGCGCTCTACAACTACTTCAAGCCCCCCACAGGCCCCACGGGCCCCGCCCCCAAGGCCTTCGTCGCCCTGCTGCTCGTCCTCGAGTCCGGCACCCTGGCGACCTTCGCCGTCCTCGACCTGGTCCTGTTCTTCCTGGCCTTCGAGACGGTCCTCATCCCGATGTACTTCCTCATCGCCCGCTGGGGCGGCGCGGGCCGGCGGGCGGCCGCCTGGAAGTTCATCCTCTACACACTGCTCGGCTCCGTCGTCATGCTGCTCGGCCTCCTCCTCATCGGCATCAAGGCGGGCACGTTCGACATGGTGGCACTGGCCACTGACAACGGCCGCGGACTGACCACATCCGTGCAGGTCATCGCCGTTCTGGCGATCGGTCTCGGGCTCGCCGTGAAGACCCCGATGTGGCCGCTGCACAGCTGGCTCCCGGACGCCCACACCGCCGCCCCGACCGTCGGCTCCGTCCTCCTCGCCGGCGTGCTCCTGAAGATGGGCACGTACGGGTTCGTCCGCATCGTGCTGCCGATCGCCCCCGAGGGCATGCGCACCTTCGCCCCGTACCTCGCGGCCTTCGCCGTCGCCGGGATCATCTACGGATCGCTCGCCTGCCTCGCCCTCGCGAAGCCCGGCGCCAAGGGCGACCTCAAGCGCCTCATCGCCTACTCCTCCGTCGGACACATGGGCTTCGTGCTCCTCGGCATCGCCACCATGACCCCCACCGGCGTCAACGGCGCGCTCTTCGCCAACATCGCCCACGGCCTCATCACCGGCCTCCTCTTCTTCCTGGTCGGCGCGCTCAAGGACCGCTACGGCACCGCCGACCTCGACACCCTCGCCGGGGCCACCGGCGCCGCCCTCTACGGCCGCGCCCCCCGCCTCGGCGCCCTGCTCGCCTTCGCCGCCGTCGCCTCCCTCGGCCTGCCCGGCCTCGCCGGGTTCTGGGGCGAGATGCTCGCCCTGTTCGGCGCCTTCGAACCGGCCGCCGGGCTCAGCCGGCCCGCCTTCCTCACCTTCATGGCGATCGGCGCCTTCGGCACCCTGCTCACCGCCGCCTACCTCCTCGTCGTGGTCCGCCGGGTCTGCATGGGCGGCCCCCGCCCGGCCGGCGAGACCGTGATCGCCGACGTCCAGGGCTACGAGTTCGCCGCCTGGACCCCGCTCGTCGCCCTCACCGTCCTCGCCGGACTGTGGCCCGCCGTCCTCCTCGGCCTCACCGACCCGGCCGTCCAGCAGCTCCTCGCGGGAGGCAACCAGTGACCGCCCCGGCCCCGACGCCCGCCCTCGCCCAGGGCGCCGACCTCGTCCAGTCCGTCGACTGGCTCGCCATCGCGCCGCCCACCCTCACCGCCGTGGTCGCGCTCGTCGTCCTCGTCGCCGACCTGTTCGTCCCCGAGGCCCGCAAGCGGCTCCTCGGCTGGACCGCGATCGGCGGCCTCGCCGCCGCGCTCGCGCTGCTCGCCCCGCTGCGCGCCGCCGACCGCTCCACCTTCTGCCTCACCCCCGCCACCGAGCTGCGCGCCTGCAGCTACACCGCTGACACCTTCACCCTGGTCATCCAGTTCCTGGTGCTCGCGGGCGCGCTCGTCACCGCGCTGCTCTCAATGGACGACACCCGCCGGAAGCTGCCCGCCGGCGAGTACTGGTTCCTGCTGCTCTCCTCCGCCGCAGGCGCCGCCCTGCTGCCCGCCTCCCGCGACCTCGCCACCCTCGTCGTCGCCCTCGAAGTGGCCTCGCTGCCCGCGTTCGCGCTCGTCGGCCTGAGGCGCGGCGACCGCCTGTCCGGCGAGGCGGCGCTGAAGTTCTTCCTGTCCTCGGTCACCGCCACCGCCGTGACCCTGCTCGGCGTCAGCTTCGTCTACGCGGCCACCGGCACCCTCCACCTCACCGAGGTCGCCCAGCGCCTCGGCGACGTGGACGCCCGGCTGCAGACCCTCGCCCAGGCGGGCGTGGTCCTCACCCTCGTCGGCTTCGCCTTCAAGACGGCCGCCGTCCCCTTCCACTTCTGGGTGCCCGACACCTACGTCGGCGCCCCGCTGCCCGTGGCGGCGTACCTCTCCGTGGTCGGCAAGGCCGTCGGCTTCACCGGGCTCATCCTGGTGACCGTCGTCGCCTTCCCCTCCTACGCGGACGTGTGGGGCCCGGCGCTCGCCGTGCTCGCCGCGCTCACCATGACCGCCGGCAACGTCGCCGCCCTGCGCCAGGTCGCCACGCGCGCGTGGAGCGCGGTCCGCCTCCTCGCCTGGTCGTCCGTCGCCCAGGCCGGCTACCTCCTGGTGCCGATCGCCGCCGCCGCGTACTCCGGCGACGACCAGATCGGCTCCACCGTCGCGTACGCCCTGATGTACGCGGCGGTGAACCTCGGCGCCTTCGCGGTGGTCGCCCTGGTCGCCCGTACGCACCCCGAGGCCCGGATCTCCGACTTCCGCGGCCTGTACGCGGCGAGCCCCGCCGCCGCCCTCGCGATGGCCTTCTTCCTCCTGAACCTGGCCGGACTGCCCCCGGGTATCATCGGCCTCTTCGCCAAGGTGACCGTCTTCTCGTCGGCCGTCGACGCCGGCCTCGGCTGGCTCGCGGTGATCATGGGCCTCAACGTCGTGATCGGCCTCGCCTACTACCTGCGCTGGACGGCCCTGCTGTTCCGCGGGCCGGAGAGCGGGCGGGAAGGCGCGCCCGAGGGCACGGTCGTACGGATGCGGGCGACGGTCCCGGTCACCCTGGCGGTCGCGCTGACGGCGGCCGCGGGCGTCGTGCTGTCGGGCTGGCCGCAGTTCGCGCTCCGCTACGCGTCGAACAGCCTCTTCTGACCTCCCCGCCTCCCCACCTCCCAAGGAACGGAACCACCGTGCTGAACGGCTTCAAGGACTTCATACTTCGCGGGAACGTCGTCTCGATGGCCATCGGTCTGGCCGTCGGCTCGGCGTTCACGGCCGTCGTGACCGGCTTCAGCAAGGCGTTCATCACCCCCCTCATCGGTCTCGCCACCGGCTCCGTCGGCGACTTCAGCGAGGCGAAGTTCACCATCGGCAAGACCGTCTTCCCGTACGGTCTGGCGATCGCCGCGGCCATCGCGTTCCTCATCACCGCCCTCGTCCTCTACTTCCTCTTCGTCGTCCCCATGGCGAAGTTCCAGGCCAAGTTCGCCAAGGAGGAGGCGGCCGACCCCAAGTCGGCGAAGCGCGACTGCCCCCGCTGCTTCACCGAGATCCCGGCCATCGCCACCCGCTGCGGCCACTGCACCAGTGAGGTCGAGCCGCTCGACGAGGCCCTGAAGAAGGCCGGCCTGGACAAGGTGGCCGTCCCGAGCCCCCGCTAGGGAGCACGCCCCGGTCACCCGTACGGCGGACACCGCACCCCCGCCCGGCCCCGGCGCGGCCGGGGAACCCGTACCTCCCGCGTGGCGTTGACCAGGTGGGGAGGGTCCACTGGACGGTGGACTCCCACAGAGCAAAGGGTTCCCCTGCCGCACCACTTGGAGGGCGTACCGTGCACCGCCGGCACAACGGGCTGAGGACCGCCGTACTCCTCGGAGGGCTCTCGGCCCTCATCATCGTCATCGGCAGCTTCTTCGGGCGTACGGGACTGATCGTCGCGGTCCTCGTGGCGCTCGGCACCAACGCGTACGCGTACTGGAACAGCGACAAGCTGGCCCTGCGCGCCATGCGCGCCCGGCCCGTGAGCGAGTTCGAGGCCCCGGCCCTCTACCGGATGGTCCGCGAGCTCTCCACCCAGGCCCGGCAGCCCATGCCACGGCTCTACATCTCGCCCACCCAGGCGCCGAACGCCTTCGCCACCGGCCGCAACCCGCGCAACGCGGCCGTGTGCTGCACCGAGGGCATCCTCGCGATCCTCGACGAGCGCGAGCTGCGCGGTGTCATCGGACACGAGCTGAGCCACGTCTACAACCGGGACATCCTGATCTCCTCGGTGGCCGGCGCGCTCGCCTCGGTGATCCTGTTCCTGGTGAACTTCGCCTGGCTGATCCCGGTCGGCCGCTCCGACGACGACCGCGGCCCCGGACTGCTCGGCATGCTGCTGATCATGATCCTGGGCCCGATCGCCGCCTCGGTCATCCGGCTGGCCATCTCCCGCTCCCGCGAGTACGAGGCGGACGCCTCCGGCGCCCAGCTCACCGGCGACCCGCTCGCCCTCGCCAGCGCCCTGCGCAAGCTGGAGGCGGGCACCAGGCAGCTCCCGCTGCCGCCCGAGCCCAAGATCGAGACCGCCAGCCACATGATGATCGCCAACCCCTTCCGCCCCGGACAGGGGATGTCCAAAATGTTCTCCACCCACCCGCCGATGGCGGAGCGCATCGCCCGGCTCGAACAGATGGCAGGTCGCCGCCCGTGAAGACAATCCTCAACATCATCTGGCTGGTGTTCAGCGGCCTCTGGCTGTTCCTCGGCTACCTCGCCGCCGGCGTGCTGCTCTGCATCACGATCATCGGCATCCCCTTCGGCATCGCGGCCTTCCGCATCGCCCTCTACGCCCTGTGGCCCTTCGGACGCACGGTCGTCGACCGCCGCGACGCGGGCGCGCCGTCCTGCATAGGCAACGTGCTGTGGCTGATCCTGGCCGGCTGGTGGCTGGCCCTCGGCCACATCGTCACCGGCATCGCGCAGTGCGTCACGATCATCGGCATCCCGCTCGGCATCGCCAACTTCAAGATGATCCCGCTGTCGCTGCTCCCGCTCGGCAAGGAGATCGTCCCCACCGACCAGCCCTACCCCGGCTACGGGTACGGCTACCAGGGCCGGTAGCGGACACCGGTGGACACACCCCGCTACGCGCTGCTGACCGGCATCCACGCCGTGGCCCTCTGCAAGGACGTCGACGGCCTGTACGGGGAGCCCGCCCCGACGCCCCGCGTCGTGTACGAACTGCGCGGCTGCGAGCCCCGCGGCGAGCTCGCCCGGGCCGCCACCGAGGCCGTCGTCGAGGGCTCGGCCCCGCTCGGCGACCCCCTCCACGTCCGCACCCCCGACGGCCACGCGTGGTTCTTCACCGCGGTACGGGTACTCGGCGCGCGCGGCGACGTCGTCACCGTCGAGTCGAACGGCGGCCCGCGCCGCTCGTACGCCGCAGACCTCGCCGTCCCCTGCGGCAACCTCGTCCGCGTCTCACCGCCCGATCCGCCCGAGCTCACCCACACCGAGGTCACCTTCCTCGGCTGCTCCCCGCGCGGGGCGCTGCGCGACGCGCTCGCCGCCGGGGCGGAGGACTTCGAGACGGTCCGGTACCAGGTCCTCAACCGGGTGGGGAGCATGGCGGCGGAGGCCGAGGCCGGCCGCATCACCGCCTGGGACACCTCCGCCACCTACCGCGGCCTGCTCGACCTGACCGTGGCCTTCCCCCGCACCGGGCTCATCCCCCCGCAGCGGAGGGAGGTCTGGGACCTGTTCTTCGGATACGCCGGACCCGCCGAGCCCGGCACCTGGCGCCGCTTCACCGGCGCCGACCGCGAGGAGTGGCTGAACCAGGCCGCCCGGCGCGGCACCCACGGCGTCCGCGGGATCGTCCCCGGAGGCACGTACGAGCTCGACGGCACCGACATCGTCGACGAGGTCTCCTTCGACTGCGCCCTGGGGGAGGCCGTCCACGGCCCCGGCCGGGCGGTCTCCGGGAGCCTCGCCCACACCACCCTGGTCTGGCACCGCTCCGACGTGGCCCGGGCCCGGATGGGCGTCCTGCCGTTCGTGGAGCGGCACCGCCCGGCCTCGTTCGCCGAACTCGTCGACCGGCTCAGGTCCGAGGGGGTTCGGGTCGTCCTCGCCTGACGGCGTGGGCCACCACGCCGACCGCGAGCACCCCGAGCCCGGCGAGCACGGAGGTCGGCGGCAGCGAGAACGCGAGGGCCGCGCAGCCCGCCAGGCCGAGCACGGCCAGCGGCCGGTCCCGGCGGCCCAGGGTCCAGGCGGAGGCGTTGGCGATCGCGTAGTAGACCAGCACGCCGAAGGACGAGAAGCCGATCGCGCCCCGCACGTCCACCGTGGCCGCCACCACGGCCACCACCGCGCCGACCGCGAGCTCCGCGTGGTGCGGCACCCGGAAACGCGGGTGGACGGCCGCCAGCGTGGCCGGCAGATGCCCGTCCCTGGCCATGGCCAGGGTGGTACGGGACACCCCGAGGATCAGCGAGAGCAGCGAGCCGAGCGCGGCGACCGCCGCGCCCACCGTGACCACGGGCACCAGCCACTCGGCGCCCGCCGCGCGCGCCGCGTCCGCGAGCGGGGCGGGGGAGGCCGCCAGGGCCCGCGGCCCGAGGACGGCCAGCACGGACACGGCGACGGCCGCGTAGACGACGAGGGTGATGCCGAGGGCGAGCGGCACGGCCCGCGGGATGGTCCGCTCCGGGTCGCGCACCTCCTCGCCGAGCGTGGTGATCCGCGCGTACCCGGCGAAGGCGAAGAAGAGCAGCCCGGCCGCCTGGAGCACCCCGCCGGGCGGAATCTCCCCGGCGAGCGCGAGCCGCCCGGCCTCCCCGGCCCCGGCGATCGCCGCGACGGCGGCCGCCAGGACGGCCAGGACGACCGCCACGATGACCCGCGTGAGCAGCGCGGACTTCTGCATGCCGCGGTAGTTGACGGCGGTCAGGAGGACGACGGAGGCCACCGCCACGGCGTGCGCCTGCTCCGGCCACACATACGCGCCGACGGTCAGCGCCATCGCCGCACAGGAGGCCGTCTTGCCGACGACGAACGCCCAGCCGGCCAGATAGCCCCAGAAGGCGCCAAGCCGCTCCCGCCCGTAGACGTAGGTGCCGCCGGAGGCCGGGTAGCGGGCGGCGAGCCGGGCCGAGGCCATGGCGTTGCAGTAGGCCACGACGGCGGCGACGCCGAGAGCCGGGAGCAGACCCGGGCCCGCAGCACGGGCCGCGGGTCCGAGCGCCGCGAAGATTCCGGCGCCGACCATCGAGCCGAGCCCGATGACGACGGCGTCGAACACCCCGAGGGTGCGGCGCAATTCCTGTGTCATGCCCCGCACATTAGGGGGTCCGGCAACCGCCCGGGACCGGCGGGCGTCCTCCAGGACATGAACATCATCAGCTGGATAGTCCTCGGACTGCTCGCCGGCGTCATCGCCAAGGTCCTGCTGCCGGGCCGCGACCCGGGCGGCCTGATCGGCACGACAATCATCGGCGTCGTCGGCGCCTTCCTCGGCGGCTGGCTGTCCGCCCACTTCCTGGACCGCCCCATCGCGCAGGACTTCTACGACGGCGCGACCTGGCTGTCGGCGATCGGCGGCTCTCTGGTGCTCCTGATCGCGTACCGGATTCTTTTCGGCCACTCGCGCGAGCGCTAGAGACGGCTCAAAGGCCCGTCTCCCTGAGGGTGATGTTCAGCCGCCCCCTGAGCCCCAGACCGGGGGCGGCGGTCCCGGCGTACACCTTCGGCACCCCGTGGTACGCGAGACGCGACGGCCCGCCGAAGACGAACAGGTCCCCGGACGCCAACTCCACGTCCGTGTAGGGCCGTCCACGGTCCTCGGTGTTCCCCAGCCGGAACACGCAGGTGTCGCCGAGACTCAGCGACGCCACAGGAGCCGGCGAGCGCTCCTCCCGGTCCTGGTGCATGCCCATCCGGGCGCCGTCACCATAGAAGTTGACGAGCGCGGTGTCCGGCCGGAAATCGCCGTACGCGCCGCCGTACACCTCTGCGATCGCCGCGCGCCCCAGGTCGCCCAGCCAGCCGGGCAGTTCGACAAGGTTGTCTTCCCTCCCCAGGTAGCGGTACGGCTCCCAGCGCCGCCCCAGACAGAGCGAGCGCACCGACATCACCCCGCCCCCGGGCAGCACGGTCTGCTCGTACGAGAGCAGGCCCCGCCCGAACTCCCGGCAGGCGGCCACCAGTTCCCGCTGCCGCGCGAACGACAGCCACCCGGGCACATACACCGCCCCCGGCGCCGGCGTACTCCGCTCCCGCGGAAACAGCCCCTCAGCCACCGCTCTCCAGGGCCGGGGCCAGGGCCCCTTCGAGCGCAAGGAGCCGCTCCTTGCGCTCAAGCCCGGCCGCGTAGCCGCGCAGGCTCCCGTCGGCCCCGATCACCCGGTGACAGGGCCGCACCACGAGCAGCGGATTCCGCCCGATCGCGGTCCCCACCGCCCGCACCCCGGCCCCCTCGGAACCGACGCGCCGCGCGATCTCCCCGTACGAGACGGTCGTCCCGTACGGAATCTCCTCCAGGGCCCGCCACACCTTCCGCTGGAACTCGGTCCCGGTCTCCTCGCACGGCAGGTCGAAACCGTCCCGCCGCCCGGCGAAGTACGCGCCCAACTGCTCCAGGACGTCCACGAACGCCCCGTCCGCGCGCACCCAGCCGTCCTCGACGACGGCCCCGCCCTTCTGCCCCTCCAGGGACACCGACCGCAGCACGACCCGACCCCCTTCGACGCCCCGCCCCACCAGGAGCATCGCGCCGAGGGGACCGTCGGTCCGGGTGTAAAGAGTGCTGTTCATGCCTTCCAGTGTGCGCGGCCGCCGGGGAGCCGGGCTGGCGGTTTTCGGACGCGGCCCTCGGGCCCGTCCTGCCGGCCTACCGGTAGTTGACGAACTGCAGCGCGAAGTCGAAGTCCTTGCCCTTGAGCAGCGCGATGATGGCCTGCAGGTCGTCCCGGCTCTTCGAGCTGACCCGCAGCTCGTCGCCCTGCACCTGCGCCTTGACGCCCTTCGGGCCCTCGTCGCGGATGACCTTGGCGACCTTCTTCGCGTTCTCCTGGGAGATGCCCTCCTGGATGGACGCGAAGAGCTTGTACTCCTTGCC
This sequence comes from Streptomyces sp. NPDC051909, assembly GCF_040681095.1. NCBI lineage: Bacteria > Bacillati > Actinomycetota > Actinomycetes > Kitasatosporales > Streptomycetaceae > Streptomyces > Streptomyces sp. NPDC051909. The sequence goes on from NZ_JBFAYA010000001.1 coordinate 259,899, forward strand.
GGACAGTTGCGGCTCGCCCTCGACGTCCAGCGACTTCAGCGAGATGCCCCGCTTGATCAGCTTGGACTGGAAGATGTCGAGGATCGCCTTGACCCGCTCCTCGCCGTTCGCCTGCATCAGGATCTTCTCGCCCGACCACGAGATCGTGGCGTTGGTGCCCTTGAAGTCGTAGCGCTGCGTGATCTCCTTCGCGGCCTGGTTGAGGGCGTTGTCGACCTCCTGCCGCTCGACCTTGGAGACGATGTCGAAACTGGAGTCGGCCATGAGGTGAGGCTCCTTGCTCGGATGCGTTCGGTACAACGCAAAGCGTAGCCACCTGGGCCGCTGCCAACCCGTGATCAATCCGGTGGCGAAGCACCCCTGGGGATCAGGTATTGTTTACGTCGTTGCCAGGGAGCGCAGCCGAGAAAGCGGCTCCAAGGTAGCGATCCCATGGCGGTGTGCCCGAGTGGCCAATGGGAGCGGACTGTAAATCCGTCGGCTAAGCCTACCCAGGTTCGAATCCTGGCGCCGCCACTGGAAGAACGGCCCCTGATCTGCGGAGACGCAGTCAGGGGCCGTTCTCGTTGGTGCAAGCTGAGTAGCCGCGCTTCTTATGGCTGCGGTGCGGGCTGGGTGGCCTTGGGGAAGCCCAACTCGTCCAGCAGCACGCTGAACAGTTCTTCCACGAAGGTCTCCTTCGCACGCAGCAGCTCCTCGATCCGAGATTGCTGTGCCCTGGCCCGGATGCCAGCGGCTGAAGCCCACAGGAGAGCGCCTTCAGCGTCGGCCGGCACCTCCGTATCGAGCTCTGCGCGCTTGCGGTCCACGGCCGCGTCGAACTCAGGGGTGGCTGCCCACAGGCTCACGTCGTCCAGGTCCTCTGGTTCCTCGACAAGGAGTGCTGCGGCGTCGTCCAGGTTGAGCCATGCCTGCCAGCGTTGCCCGGTGCCATCCAGGCCGGTGACGAGGGCGATGCTGCTGTCGGAGACGTCGGCGACGCAGGCCGGTGTACCAGTCCATTCGACCAGGGCGAAGAGGTGGTCGTCCTCCCAGATTCCCTGATCCAGTTGTATGGTCTGCCAGCCGCCCGGCCGCGGCCGCCACGTGTGCACGCTCCCCTGGAGCCCTCGACCGATGCTGTCGAACGGGGGTGCTTCCAGCAGCGGACGCTCGCTGCGAGCAAAGACCAAGTGACCTGAAAAGCCCACGGAACCTCCTCGTTGAAGACGAGCGCACCCTACGGGCTGCCACTGACAACACAAGGGTTGGCCAACCCCAGCTGTTGTGGTCGGTCAAATCCGTCGGCTTAGCGTCTCTGATCAGCTACACGATCCCGAGCCGAGACGGTCATCGTCTCTGGCGCGGATTCTGCCCACCGTGGTGGCGAGGCATGGGCGTGGAGGTGGAATCCCGCGCCCAGTGCCGCCCCTCTCGGCCGGTGCCGATGCCTGGTGGGTGTGCTGGTCGTGTGCGCGCCCTGGTGCCGGTCGGCTGCGCGGGGCAGTCGGGGGCGGTCCGTGTGAGCGTGTCCCTCCGGACGCTTGCCGGCCGGGGTGGTTGGCCCGGCCGGGGAGGGTGCCCTGCGTCGCCTGGGCGCGGGGCGGGTGGATCGGGGGTGGGTGGGGCCGGTCTTGGACCTGTCCCGGTGGGGGTGTGCAGGGCTGGGGGCGATGACCGCCCTGGCTTCGAAGGCCTCGACGACCGTGTGGATGGCCATGGTGCCGGTGGTGCGGTCAGTGAGGGTCTTGGTCTGGTGGGTGAGGCCGCGTGCGGCGATTCTTCGCCACGCGCCCGCGTCGCGGTCGCCCTGCCAGCGGCAGTCGGGGTTCGGGTAGAGTGCCCATTTCCAGCCGGGTGCAGTGGGCCGGTCAGGGGCGCGGCGGTGCCGGAGCGGGGTGAGGCACTGTGGGCAGTGTTTTGGAGGTGTCCCGGGCCGGGACGGCGACAACGGCGATGCCCACCTCGGCGGCGAGATGCCGCAGCCGGGTCACGATCTCGCCGCGCACCTGTTGGGAGAGCCGGGTGTTCAGGCTGCGTCCTTTGCCCCGGGCTTCGAGCGACCGGAGGTCCTCGATGTAGATCACCGTGGCCCGTGCGGCGATGGCCTGGTCCACGGTCCAGCGGGCGGCGGCCCGGACCAAGGCGTGGTTGAGGTTCGACCGGCGCTCGGAGACGCGTCGGAGTTCCTCGGTGAGTGTCTGGTGCTTGGCGGCCAGGGGGTGGTCGGCGTCCTGACCCATGAGCCGGCCGTAGCGGTCCGCCTTGGCGCGCAGGTGTTCGCTCTGACGGCGTAGGCGGTGCTGTTTCGCGAGGACTCCGGCGGCCCGGAACATGCCGCCCGCACCGCTGGCGGTGATCTGGCGGGCGTCGTCCAGCCGGACCGCCCCGGCGGAGAGGAGGGTGTTGAGTCCCCAGTCCACTCCCAGCGCGACCTGATGACCCTTCCCGAGCGGCCGGGGTACTGCATGGGTGAAGGCGAGGTCCGCCCGGACCCGGTTCTGGACGATCCGGAGGGTGGGCAGGTGCAGTACGGCGCTCGTGGGAATGGTCGGGGGCAGGGAGATCGGGCAGGCCACCCATGTCCACTCGGCGTACGACCGAGGGTCGGGGCGGGTGGGCAGTTGGAGGCGCAGGAGTGCCCGACCGGGTGTGTCGCCGCGCTCGATCGTGGCCTGCTGGCCGTCGCAGGCGGACAGCAGGAGCAGGCGTGCTGCGCGTGGCGCGGTCTCCAACTCGAAGACGTCGACCGGCACGCGGCCGTGTTTCTCGGTGAAGGAACGCACCTGCCGGGTGCGGGACTTGATGGTGCTGGACGGCAGGTCCCGGCCACCGGGCACCGCGTCACGTACGGCCGCCCACTCCCATGGCGTGCGCTTTGCCGGATCGGCGGGCCAGGTCGCCAGGACCCCGGCCGTGAGGTCCGCACGCCACTTCGCCGACCGCAGCACCCGGCCGGCCTACTCCTGGGCCATGCGCACGATTCGGTCGTTGGCACGGAGACCTTCGCCCGGGGCGGCGGCCCAGCCCAGGCGTCGTAAGGCCATCCAGGCCTGTGACGGCAGCTTTCGGCCTCCGGCGTCCTCGCCCGAAGCCAGCGTCTCCACGTCGGCGCTGTTCCAGTGCGCGGCCAACAGGTCGCCGGCCATGCCGGACACCAGGTCTGCCGCCCACCCCACCCGCTCGGCCAGGGCGGAAGCGGTCATCAGTGCGCCGGTCTTCGCATCCACGGCGGTGTACAGAGCGGCACGGGTGCAGCCGGTTCGTGCCGTCTCCCCGTCGGCAAGCTGCAGCTTTCGGCTCAACGCTCGCCTCCCCCGCGACCGCCGGTGCTGTCATCGAATCAACGACACCGCTCGCGAAAGGTCACCCATTCGATGAGCGAACGGGCTTCTCAGTTGCCCGCGATGTCCTTCACCGCCACCGACAGCGGGATGCCGCCCGAGATCAGTTCCAGGGTCAGGCCGGCGGTGGCCGGGGTGTCGAGGAGTTCGGCGAGGGTGGCTGCCACGTCGTCGCGGGGGATCGGGCCGCGGCCGGTGTGGGCTTCCAGGCGGACCTGGCCGGTGCCCGCGTCGTCGGTGAGCATGCCGGGGCGGAGGATGGTCCAGTCGAGGCCGGGGCGGGAGCGGATGTCGTCGTCGGCGGCGCCCTTGGCGCGCAGGTAGGCGTCGAAGATCTCGTCGCCGGGGTGGTACGCGTCGGCGCCCATCGAGGAGACGACGAGGAAGCGCCGTACGCCCGCCGCCTCCGCCGCGTCGGCGAGGAGGACGGCGGCGGCGCGGTCCACGGTGTCCTTGCGGCCGGCGCCGCTGCCGGGGCCGGCGCCGGCCGCGAACACGGCGGCGTCGGCGCCCTCAAGAGCGGCGGCGACCTCGGCCGGGGAGGCCGACTCCAGGTCCAGGACGACCGGTTCGGCGCCGGCCGCGCGCAGGTCCTCGGCCTGTTCGGGACGGCGGATGATCCCCACCGGTTCGTGTCCGCCCGCGGCGAGCAGCCGCTCCAGACGCAGGGCGATCCGACCGTGTCCTCCAGCGATGACTACGCGCATACTCACGACCGTACGACGCCGGGTCCGCCCGGGCCTCCCGAGTCCGGCCGCGTCGGCCGGGCCTGTCGCGGCAGGTCGAGGGCCGCCGCCGAGTCGCAGTACTCGCGTACCGCGCTGGTCCGCGCGACGACCCGCCCGCGGTGCACCACGATCCGGCTGTACGCGAGGGAGAGCACGCCCGTCAGGCGCTCGCCCCGGACCGCGAGGAGCTCGGCGGGGAAGCCCGCCTCGACCCGTACCTCCGGCAGACCCATCGCCGCCCGCGCGTCCGTGCTGACCGCCGCGTACGCCTCGGGGGCCGGCAGGCCGCTCAGGGCGGCGAGCAGGTAGGCGGCCTCCAGCGGATCGCCGCGCCCCACCGGGTTGGACACGTCCCGCAGTGCCCCGCCGCCCGCCGCGACCCGTACGCCGGCCGCCCGGAGGAGGCGTACGGGAGCCGTACCGCGCAGTCCGGTCGCGCCGCAGCCGCCCTGCGGCAGACAGACCACCGTCACGCCGGCGGCCGCCAGCTGGTCCGCCGCCCGGCGGGCCTGGTCGGCGGGCAGCCGGGCCAGGCCCGCGCAGGGGCCGATCGTCACCCCGGGCCGCAGCCCGCCGGCCATCGCGGCGAGCCGGGCGAGGCGCGCCGGGTCGTCGCCGTCGGTGTGCAGGTCCACGGGGCAGCCGTGCTCGGCCGCGACCTCCAGGAGGGCCTCCACGTAGCCGGTGGGGTCCGGGTCCAGGTCGGGGCAGCCGCCGATCACGCCGGCGCCCATCTTCACCGCGTCCCGCAGCATCGCGAGCCCGTCCGCGCCGGCCGCCCCGGTGAGCAGCCGGGGCGTCGCCACCGTCGTCAGTTCGGCGAGCCCGCGCAGCGAACGCCGGGCCTGCAGCGCCGCCTCCAGCGGTCCCAGGCCGTGCACGTCCCCGATCCGTACGTGCGCGCGCAGCGCCGTCGCGCCGTGCCCGAGCTGGAGGAGGGCGGCCTCGGTGACGCGCCGCTGGACCTCGTCGGCGGCGTACGAGACGGGTCCGGCGGAGTCGGCGGTGAGTGCCGTGTCGAGGTGTGCGTGGGGTTCGGCGGGTGCGGGGAGCAGCAGGTAGCCGGAGAGGTCGACGCGGGCGCCCACGGCGGTCAGGCTGCCGGCCGTTCCGACCGCCTCGATCCGGCCGCGGCCGAGGCGTACGTCGACGGTGCGGCCGTCGGTGAGCCGCGCGTTCGAGAGCAGCAGCGACGTGGCGTCGTCGGCGGTGGCCGGGGCCCGGTCGTCGGGCGACGGCTGGGGCTGCTTGCTGTCGGCTGACAATCGGGCTCCTCGGGGTCCGGGCACACGGCTCGCCAAGATCAAGATCACGCAGCGTGGGCCCGAGCCTAGGGGCGGCCGGTGCGGCCTTCGAGGAGGAGCGCAATAGTCGTACTGATGACTGCACGTGTGGCCTACGAGGCGGCCGGGAAGGCGCAGCGCAGAGGCCGTGCGCAGGGCACGGGAAGGGGTGCGGGAAACGGATTTGGGGGATGGGCCGGAGAGCGTGTAATGTCTTCCTCGCTCGCCCCAATAGCTCAGTCGGTAGAGCGTCTCCATGGTAAGGAGAAGGTCTACGGTTCGATTCCGTATTGGGGCTCTGGTGAGAGGGATCCCGCCTTCGGGCGGGGTCCGGATCATCAAAGCGGTGTAGCTCAGTCGGTAGAGCAAGCGGCTCATAATCGCTGTGTCACCGGTTCAAGTCCGGTCACCGCTACACACGGTAGCCGATTGTGGGGTCGGTCCTGCGATCGGCTACTCTGCTATGCGTTCATCCATCCATCCGTCCGTCAAGGAGCACTCACGTGGCTGCCACCGACGTCCGCCCGAAGATCACGCTGGCCTGCGTGGAGTGCAAGGAGCGGAACTACATCACCAAGAAGAACCGGCGCAACAACCCGGACCGTCTTGAGATGAAGAAGCACTGCCCTCGCTGCAACTCGCACACCGCGCACCGCGAGACGCGCTAATCAGGCTCGTACACGAGGCCGCCCCCACTCAGGGGGCGGCCTCGTGTCGTTGTACGCACGCACAAGATCCAGGAGGTACGAGGCCATGGCGCTCGACCAGTCCTTCGTGGGCCGGACCTATCCGCCCACCGCGCCGTACGAGGTCGGCCGCGAGAAGATCCGCGAGTTCGCCGAGGCGATCGGGGACGCCAACCCCGCGTACACCGACCCGGAGGCCGCCAAGGCCCTCGGCCACCCGGACGTCGTCGCCCCGCCGACCTTCCCCTTCGCGATCACCTTCAAGGCCGCGGGCCAGGTCATCGAGGACCCGCAGCTGGGCCTGGACTACAGCCGCGTGGTGCACGGTGACCAGAAGTTCGTCTACACCCGGCCGGTGCGCGCCGGTGACCGCCTCACGGTGACCACCACCATCGAGGCGATCAAGTCGCTGGCCGGCAACGACATCATGGACATCCGCGGCGAGGTCCACGACGAGAGCGGCGAGCACGTCGTGACCGCCTGGATCAAGCTCGTGTCCCGCGCCCCCGAGGAGGCCTGACCGTGACCGCGAAGATCGCCTACGACGAGGTCGAGGTCGGCACCGAGCTGCCCGCGCAGACCTTCCCCGTGACCCGCGCCACGCTGGTCCGGTACGCCGGCGCCTCCGGTGACTTCAACCCGATCCACTGGAACGAGAAGTTCGCCAAGGAGGTCGGCCTGCCCGACGTCATCGCCCACGGCATGTTCACCATGGCCGAGGCGATCCGCGTCGTGACCGACTGGGCCGGCGACCCGGCCGCCGTCGTCGAGTACGGCGTCCGCTTCACCAAGCCCGTCGTCGTCCCCAACGACGACAAGGGTGCCGTGATCGAGGTCTCCGCCAAGGTGGCCGCGAAGCTGGACGACGGCCAGGTGCGGGTGGATCTGACCGCGACGAGCGCCGGGCAGAAGGTGCTCGGCATGAGCCGGGCCGTGGTCCGGCTCGCCTGACGGCCGCCGTGTGACGAGTGACACGGGCCCCTTCCGTACAGGAGGGGCCCGTACCCTTGTGCGCGTGCAGGTACTTCACGACGCCCCCCTCGCCCCCCTGACCACCTTCCGGCTCGGCGGGCCCGCCGCCCGGCTCGTCACGGCCACCACCGACGACGAGGTGATCGCGACGGTCCGCGAGGCCGACGCGGCCGGGACCCCGCTGCTCGTCATCGGCGGCGGCTCCAATCTGGTCATCGGCGACAAGGGCTTCGACGGCACCGCCCTGCACATCGCCACCAAGGGCTTCGCCCTCGACGGGACCCGCCTGGAGCTGGCCGCAGGCGAGGTCTGGACGGACGCGGTCGCGCGGACCGTCGAGGCGGGGCTCGCCGGTGTCGAGTGCCTGTCCGGCATCCCCGGCTCGGCCGGCGCCACCCCGATCCAGAACGTCGGCGCCTACGGCCAGGACGTCTCCGCCACCATCACCGAGGTCGTCGCGTACGACCGCCGGGCCGAGGAGACGGTGACCCTCACCAACGCCGAGTGCGCCTTCTCGTACCGGCACAGCGTCTTCAAGGACCAGCCCGACCGCTATGTCGTGCTGCGGGTCCGCTTCGAGCTCGCCGACGCCGACGGGATGTCCGCGCCGATCGCGTACCCGGAGACGGCGCGCGCCCTGGGCGTCGAGGCCGGCGACCGGGTGCCGCTGAGCGTCGCCCGCGAGACCGTCCTGCGGCTGCGCTCCGGCAAGGGCATGGTCCTGGACCCGGAGGACCACGACACGTGGTCGGCGGGCTCCTTCTTCACCAACCCGATCCTCACGGCGGGGGAGTACGAGGACTTCCTCGGCCGCGTCGCCGAGCGGCTCGGCCCGGACACCGCCCCGCCCGCGTACCCGGCGGGCGAGGAGGGCCGGATGAAGACCTCCGCGGCCTGGCTGATCGACAAGGCCGGCTTCACCAAGGGGTACGGCTCCGGGCCCGCCCGGATCTCCACCAAGCACACCCTCGCGCTGACCAACCGGGGCGAGGCGACCACCGAGGACCTGGTGGCGCTCGCCCGCGAGGTCGTCGCCGGGGTCCGGGACGCGTTCGGGGTCACCCTGGTCAACGAGCCCGTCACCGTGGGCGTCGAGATCTAGTACGCCACGCCCACGCCCTGCTCGACGGTCGCCGGGTCGCCGGGTCGTCGACCGTCGCCCCGCCGCGCCGCGCTCTTCTACGAGCAGACGTTCCCCATGGCCGCCTCCCTCTACGCCGAGCAGCAGCACGGCCGCATCGCGGCCGACGCCGACCCGCTCGCCGCGGCCTCCCTCCTCCTCGGCGCCTGCGTCCACCGGGCCTTCGCCTGGGAGATGACCCCGGGCGGGCAGCCCCCGCAGGACCTCGACGCGTTCGCCCGCTCGATCGCCCGCACCCTGATGGCCGGGATCGGCTGACGGGACTCGGCCGGCGGGACTCAGCTGACGGGGGCCGCCAGCCAGTCGTCGATCCCGGACAGGAGCTTCTGCCGCACGTCCTCCGGGGCCGCCGAGCCGCGGATCGACTGGCGGGCCAGTTCGGCCAGCTCCGCGTCCGTGAAGGCGTGGTGCCGGCGGGCGATCTCGTACTGCGCGGCCAGGCGCGAGCCGAAGAGCAGCGGGTCGTCCGCGCCGAGCGCCATCGGGACGCCGGCCTCGAACAGGGTGCGCAGCGGGACGTCCTCGTGCTTGTCGTAGACGCCGAGGGCCACGTTGGACGCCGGGCACACCTCGCAGGTGACCCCGCGCTCGGCGAGCTTGCGCAGCAGTCGCGGGTCCTCCGCCGCGCGGACGCCGTGGCCGACCCGGGCCGCCCGCAGGTCGTCCAGGCAGTCCCGTACGGAGGAGGGGCCGGTCAGCTCGCCGCCGTGCGGGGCCGCGAGCAGACCGCCCTCGCGGGCGATGGCGAAGGCCCGGTCGAAGTCGCGGGCCATGCCACGCCGCTCGTCGTTGGAGAGCCCGAAGCCCACCACGCCCCGGTCCGCGTAGCGCACCGCGAGCCGGGCCAGGGTGCGCGCCTCCAGGGGGTGCTTCATGCGGTTGGCGGCGACCAGGACCCGCATCCCGAGCCCGGTCTCCCGGGAGGCCGAGTCGACGGCGTCGAGGATGATCTCCAGGGCCGGGATCAGACCGCCGAGCAGCGGCGCGTACGAGGTGGGGTCGACCTGGAGCTCCAGCCAGCCGGAGCCGTCCCGGACGTCCTCCTGGGCGGCCTCCCGCACCAGGCGCTGGATGTCCTCCGGCTCGCGCAGACACGAGCGGGCCATGTCGTACAGGCGCTGGAAACGGAACCAGCCGCGCTCGTCCGTGGCCCGCAGCTTCGGCGGTGTGCCGCTCTTGAGGGCCTCGGGGAGGTGCACCCCGTACTTGTCGGCCAGTTCGATCAGGGTCGAGGGCCGCATCGAACCCGTGAAGTGCAGGTGCAGATGGGCCTTGGGCAGCAGGCTGAGGTCGCGATGAGGAAGGTGCTCCATCGGCCGATACTGCCGCACCCGAATGGACGAATACAGTCCGTTTCCCCGATCGGGACCTTGCTAGAACGTAAAAACGGCCCCCGCTTCCGGAGAAGCGGGGGCCGGACACGGAGATCCGCAGGTGATCAGTCGCGGGCCTCGGCGAGCAGCTTCTGGATCCGGGACACGCCCTCCACCAGGTCCTCGTCGCCCAGCGCGTACGACAGACGCAGGTAGCCCGGCGTGCCGAAGGCCTCACCCGGGACGACCGCGACCTCGGCCTCGTCCAGGATCAGCGCGGCCAGCTCGACCGAGCTCTGCGGGCGCTTGCCGCGGATCTCCTTGCCGAGCAGCGCCTTCACCGACGGGTACACGTAGAACGCGCCCTCCGGGGTCGGGCAGAGGACGCCCTCGATCTCGTTGAGCATCCGCACGATCGTCTGGCGGCGCCGGTCGAAGGCGCGGCCCATCTCCGCGACGGCCTCGAGGTCGCCCGAGACGGCGGCGAGGGCGGCGACCTGGGCCACGTTGCTCACGTTCGACGTGGCGTGCGACTGCAGGTTGGTCGCGGCCTTCACGACGTCCTTCGGGCCGATGATCCACCCCACGCGCCAGCCGGTCATGGCGTAGGTCTTGGCGACACCGTTGACGACGATGCACTTGTCGCGCAGCTCCGGCATGACCGACGGCAGGGAGACCGCGGAGGCGCCGCCGTAGACCAGGTGCTCGTAGATCTCGTCGGTGAGGACCCACAGACCGTGCTCGACGGCCCAGCGGCCGATCGCCTCGGTCTCGGCCTCGCTGTAGACGGCGCCGGTCGGGTTGGAGGGGGAGACGAAGAGGACGACCTTGGTCTTCTCCGTGCGCGCGGCCTCCAGCTGCTCCACGGACACCCGGTAGCCGGTGGTCTCGTCGGCCACGACCTCGACCGGGACACCGCCGGCGAGGCGGATCGACTCGGGGTAGGTGGTCCAGTACGGGGCGGGGACGATGACCTCGTCGCCCGGGTCGAGGATCGCGGCGAACGCCTCGTAGATGGCCTGCTTGCCGCCGTTGGTCACCAGCACCTGGGAGGCGTCGACCTCGTAGCCGGAGTCGCGCAGCGTCTTCGCGGCGATCGCGGCCTTGAGCTCGGGCAGACCGCCGGCCGGCGTGTAGCGGTGGTACTTGGGGTTCTTGCAGGCCTCGACGGCGGCTTCGACGATGTAGTCCGGCGTCGGGAAGTCGGGCTCACCCGCGCCGAAGCCGATGACCGGGCGCCCGGCGGCCTTGAGGGCCTTGGCCTTGGCGTCCACGGCGAGGGTGGCGGACTCGGAGATCGCACCGATGCGGGCGGAGACCCGACGCTCGGTGGGAGGGGTAGCAGCGCTCATGCGGCCATCGTCCCAGACCCCGTCCGGGCCCGGCACACAGGTTTCACGGAGCGGACAGGACCGGTCAATCCCGGTCGTACGCACGGTTCGCGAGGCCCTGCGAACCGTCCTTCGGCAGGTCGGCACGGTTCCTGTTCGACGTAGAGGCCCAAGACCACGTACACTCACTGCTCGTTGGCCCGCACCGACCACATCTCACGATGCGGTAGGTTGGGGAAGCCACAAAGGGTCGTAGCTCAATTGGTAGAGCACCGGTCTCCAAAACCGGCGGTTGGGGGTTCAAGTCCCTCCGGCCCTGCTACACACACCGCCAGGTTGTGTGCGCATGTACGTACTCCTTGCACCGCCGTGCGGCTCCATTTCCGGGCGCGGCACGGCCACGACCCGGAATCAGGTGAGACATCGTGACGGATGCCGTAGGCTCCATCGACATGCCTGATGCCGAAGATGCCGCGCCGGAGTCCAAGAAGACCCGGAAGGGCGGCAAGCGCGGAAAGAAGGGCCCTCTCGGCCGTCTGGCGCTGTTCTACCGCCAGGTCATCGCGGAACTCCGCAAGGTTGTCTGGCCCACTCGCAGCCAGCTGACGACGTACACCACTGTGGTGATTGTCTTCGTTGTCATCATGATCGGTCTTGTGACCGTGATTGACTATGGCTTCCAGGAAGCAGTCAAGTACGTCTTCGGCTGACTTTTTGTTCCACCCCATCTGTAGCGCAGGAAGAAGCAGCCACCGTGTCTGACGCGAACCTGAACGACGCCTTCGAGTCCGAGTCCGTCGAGGACGAGACGGACATCGTCGAGGCGGCCGACGAGGACCAGGCCGAAGCTGCGGACGCCGAGGCCGGCGAGGCCGCCGAGGAGGCCGCTCTCGAGATCGAGGCCGAGGCCGACGAGGTCGCGGACGTCGAGGACGAGGACGGCACCGAGGTCGCCGAGATCGAGGCCGCCGAGGAAGAGGCCGAGGAGGCCACCGAGGTCGAGGACGCGGTCGAGGCCGAGCCCGCCGCCCCGGTCGACCCGATCGCCGCCCTCCGCGACGAGCTGCGCGGTCTGCCCGGCGAGTGGTACGTGATCCACACCTACGCGGGCTACGAGAAGCGCGTGAAGGCCAACCTGGAGCAGCGCGCCGTCTCGCTGAACGTCGAGGACTTCATCTACCAGGCCGAGGTCCCCGAGGAAGAGATCGTCCAGATCAAGAACGGCGAGCGCAAGAACGTCCGGCAGAACAAGCTGCCCGGTTACGTGCTCGTCCGCATGGACCTGACGAACGAGTCCTGGGGCGTCGTCCGCAACACCCCCGGTGTCACCGGCTTCGTCGGCAACGCCTACGACCCGTACCCGCTGACCCTGGACGAGATCGTCAAGATGCTCGCCCCGGAGGCCGAGGAGAAGGCCGCCCGCGAGGCCGCCGAGGCCGAGGGCAGGCCGGCTCCGGCCCGCAAGGTCGAGGTCCAGGTGCTGGACTTCGAGGTGGGCGACTCGGTCACCGTCACCGACGGCCCCTTCGCCACCCTCCAGGCCACGATCAACGAGATCAACGCCGACTCGAAGAAGGTCAAGGGCCTCGTCGAGATCTTCGGTCGCGAGACCCCGGTCGAGCTCAGCTTCGACCAGATCCAGAAGAACTGACGACTCAAGTTTCCGGACAGGTCAGAGGGGCTGCCACAGCCGCTCTGACCTGCTCGGTTTTTGGACGCGCAGCTATACCCGTTATCGTTGTGCGGTATGCCTCCATCCGGATGACCGGATGGATCGGCTGAAAACTCTCACTAGGACCCGGAGAGAGCTATGCCTCCCAAGAAGAAGAAGGTCACGGGGCTTATCAAGCTCCAGATCAACGCCGGTGCGGCCAACCCGGCCCCGCCGGTCGGCCCCGCGCTCGGTCAGCACGGCGTCAACATCATGGAGTTCTGCAAGGCCTACAACGCCGCGACCGAGTCGCAGCGCGGTTGGGTCATCCCGGTGGAGATCACGGTCTACGAGGACCGTTCCTTCACCTTCATCACGAAGACCCCGCCGGCCGCGAAGATGATCCTCAAGGCCGCGGGCGTGGAGAAGGGCTCCGGCGAGCCGCACAAGACCAAGGTCGCCAAGATCACCGAGGCGCAGGTCCGCGAGATCGCCACCACCAAGATGCCCGACCTGAACGCCAACGACCTGGACGCCGCCGCGAAGATCATCGCCGGCACCGCCCGTTCCATGGGCGTCACGGTCGAGGGCTGATCAGCAGCCTGCACCCGGCGGTAGCCGGAAATCGATACCGCCCAGTGGTAGGGCCGGCGCTGGCCCGCACCACGACTCCATACCTGAACCCCCAGGAGCAGAAGTGAAGCGCAGCAAGTCCCTCCGGGCTGCCGACGCCAAGATCGACCGGGAGAAGCTGTACGCCCCGCTCGAGGCCGTGCGTCTGGCCAAGGAGACCTCCACCACCAAGTTCGACGGCACCGTCGAGGTGGCCTTCCGTCTGGGCGTCGACCCGCGCAAGGCCGACCAGATGGTCCGTGGCACCGTGAACCTTCCGCACGGCACCGGTAAGACCGCCCGGGTCCTGGTCTTCGCGACCGGTGACCGTGCCGAGGCCGCGACCGCCGCGGGCGCCGACATCGTCGGCTCCGACGAGCTCATCGACGAGATCTCCAAGGGCCAGCGCCTGAACGAGTTCGACGCCGTCGTCGCCACCCCGGACCTCATGGGCAAGGTCGGCCGCCTCGGCCGCGTGCTCGGTCCGCGTGGTCTCATGCCGAACCCCAAGACCGGCACCGTGACCATGGATGTCGCCAAGGCTGTCAACGACATCAAGGGCGGCAAGATCGAGTTCCGCGTCGACAAGCACTCGAACCTGCACTTCATCATCGGCAAGGTGTCCTTCGACGACACCAAGCTGGTGGAGAACTACGCGGCGGCCCTGGAGGAGATCCTCCGTCTGAAGCCGTCCGCCGCCAAGGGCCGCTACATCAAGAAGGCCGCCATCGCCACCACGATGGGCCCCGGCATTCCGGTCGACTCGAACCGCACCCGCAACCTCCTCGTCGAGGAGGACCCGGCCGCGGTCTGAGCCTGACGGCTCGGGAGCCCTCCCGTAGGGCTCCAGCGTCCTGAAACCGCCCCTCGGGCCTCTTCGGAGGCCCGGGGGGCGGTTTTTCGTTGGGGGACTGTCGGTGCCCTGGGTTACGGTGCGACGGGGAACCAAGCGAACGATCATCACAAGGGGTGGGGACTCATGAGCATGTCCGCGTGGAAGCGCACGGGCGTCGCACTGACCGCGGCGGCCGTCGTGGCGGGCGTGGCAGGCTGTCAGGGCGACGACGCCAAGAAGGCGGCCGAGGCGCCCGCGAAGGTGGCGGCACAGGGCATCGAGGACGTCACGAAGGCGCTCACCGCCGCGTTCGAGAAGACCTCCGCCGCCAAGTCGGCGAAGGTCACCATGACGATGAGCATGGAGGGGATCGGCGCCGAGTCCGGGACCATGACGATGAGCGGCGTCCAGGGCTGGGACCCGGCGTCGATGGACATCACCATGAAGAGCTCCCTGCTGGGCGCGGGTGACCCCGACGCCCCCGAGCAGGTCCGCATGATCATGCTGAACAACGTCATGTACATGGACCTGGGAGCCGAGGCGGCCGCCGAGACGGGCGGCAAGCGCTGGATGAAGATCGACCTGAAGGCCGCCGCGGAGGCCGGCGGGGACAAGGCCCTCCAGAAGCAGATGTCCGGCGGCCTGGAGGACATGAACCAGGACCCGGCCCAGCAGCTCGCCCTGCTCCTCGACTCCCCGGACCTGAAGCACGTGGGCGCCGAGAAGGTCAACGGCATGGAGACCGAGCACTACAAGGGCACGCTCAGCTTCGAGCAGATGCTCAAGGCCAACAAGTCGTCGAAGCTGCTCTCCAAGAAGCAGTACGACGAGCTCATCGCCAACGTGAAGAAGACCGGCCTCAAGGGGTACGACACGGAGGTCTGGGTCACCGAGGAGGGCTACCCGGCCCGGATGGACATCGGCATGACCATGGCCCAGGGCACGGTGCACCTGCGCGCCGACTACAGCGACTACGGGGCGAAGGCCGCCGTCCAGGCGCCGCCGGCCAAGGACACCTTCGACGTCTCCGAGATGATGAAGGGCGCCGGGGCGGGCGCCGAGGGCTGATTTGCGCCCGGTCGGCACCGTCACGTACTCTTCCACAGAAGCCAAAGACCGCTGGTCGTCACTGTGCCTGCAAGGGCGCGGTGGCCGAAGGATTCGCTGAGAGATGCGAGCGACCCGCGCAGGTGACAGTGGAAGAGTTCCCGGTCCGGTTCACTCCGGTTCGGTCGAGCTGAGCCCCGTGCGCCTGCGCCCGGGGCGTTTTCGTTTGTTCAGCCCCTTCTGAGCGGTCCTCATCACCCGGAAGGAGGCTGAAGCACTATGCCGACGCCCAACAAGGCTGCATCGGTGGCCGAGCTCGCGGACGCGTTCCAGAGCTCCACCGCCGCCGTGCTGACCGAGTACCGGGGTCTCACCGTGGCGCAGCTCAAGACGCTGCGCCGTTCGCTCGGTGAGAACGCCCAGTACGCCGTGGTGAAGAACACGCTGACCAAGATTGCGGCCAACCAGGCTGGGATCACCGCGCTGGACGACCACTTCGCTGGTCCGACGGCGGTCGCCTTCGTCACCGGTGACCCGGTGGAGTCGGCGAAGGCTCTGCGTGACTTCGCCAAGGAGAACCCGAACCTCATCATCAAGGCCGGTGTCCTTGACGGTAAGGCTCTCTCCGCCGACGACATCAAGAAGCTTGCGGACCTCGAGTCCCGCGAGGTTCTGCTCAGCAAGCTGGCCGGCGCCTTCAAGGGCAAGCAGTCTCAGGCTGCTCAGCTCTTCCAGGCTCTGCCGTCGAAGCTCGTCCGCACCGTGGACGCGCTGCGCGCCAAGCAGGCCGAGCAGGGCGGTGCCGAGTAACTCGGCTCGCGCATTGATCCGTACCGCCATACGGGCGGAACGGGTCACAGCGGGCCGACAGTACGCCCGCCTCACATGAACATCCGGCACCTGCCGAATTAGTGGAAGGATCGCCCATCATGGCGAAGCTCACCCAGGACGAGCTGCTTGCCCAGTTCGAGGAGATGACCCTCATCGAGCTCTCCGAGTTCGTGAAGGCCTTCGAGGAGAAGTTCGACGTCACCGCCGCCGCGGCCGTCGCCGTCGCGGGCCCGGCCGTGGGTGGCCCGGCCGCCCCGGTCGAGGAGGAGAAGGACGAGTTCGACGTCATCCTCACCGGCGCCGGCGACAAGAAGATCCAGGTCATCAAGGTCGTGCGTGAGCTGACCTCCCTGGGTCTGAAGGAGGCCAAGGACCTCGTCGACGGCACCCCGAAGCCGGTCCTCGAGAAGGTCAACAAGGAGGCCGCTGACAAGGCCGCCGAGGCCCTCAAGGGCGCCGGTGCCGCTGTCGAGGTCAAGTAACACCTCGTCGCGTCAGCGCCACGCGCCGGCAGGCGCATATGAATGCAGCTGTTGAGCGTGTAACGCTCGCAGCGTGAAGGGCGATCATCCATCTGGGTGGTCGCCCTTCGGCGTTCCCTGAGACGGCGTGGCGGCGGTCGTACGGGCCCGCGGAAGCGGAGTAAGGTGATCTTCGCCGTGCGCCGCGCAGAGGCGGGGGCCTTGACGAACAGCACGGACCGCGCAATTCTCAGGACGCGTCGTCACATCGATCCGATTCCGAGGCATGGATCGACGACCGAACGGGCAGTATCGAGGTGCGCCGCACGGCGCGAGGTATCGCGGAGTTGAGAGCAACGAGGGTCGCGAAGAACTCGCCCTGGACATCAGTGGGCCAAGTGGCTACACTGACCCTTTGCGCTGCCTGTTAGCTGCCCCCTGCCCGTCACCAGGGGCATACCCTCGCAACCGCTTCGCTGGTCGACCCACTCTGACCTGGTCTTTTGGCCAATCGGGTAATCGTCTTCCAAGGAGCTCCGCTAGGGACCGGTACGCGCGCAGTGAGTCCGAGCCCTCGGAAGGACCCCCTCTTGGCCGCCTCGCGCAACGCCTCGACCAATATGAACACCGGTGCCAGCACCGCCCCGCTGCGCATCTCCTTTGCAAAGATCAAGGAGCCCCTCGAGGTTCCGAACCTCCTCGCGCTCCAGACCGAGAGCTTCGACTGGCTGCTCGGCAACGCCGCGTGGAAGGCTCGCGTCGAGGCCGCCCTCGAGTCGGGCTACGACGTCCCCACGAAGTCCGGTCTGGAGGAGATCTTCGAGGAGATCTCCCCGATCGAGGACTTCTCCGGGTCGATGTCGCTGACCTTCCGCGACCACCGCTTCGAGCCGCCGAAGAACTCGATCGACGAGTGCAAGGACCGTGACTTCACCTACGGTGCCCCGCTCTTCGTGACCGCCGAGTTCACGAACAACGAGACCGGCGAGATCAAGTCCCAGACGGTCTTCATGGGCGACTTCCCGCTCATGACCAACAAGGGCACCTTCGTCATCAACGGCACCGAGCGTGTCGTCGTGTCGCAGCTCGTGCGTTCTCCCGGTGTCTACTTCGACTCCTCCATCGACAAGACGTCCGACAAGGACATCTTCTCCGCCAAGATCATCCCGTCCCGGGGTGCCTGGCTGGAGATGGAGATCGACAAGCGCGACATGGTCGGCGTGCGTATCGACCGCAAGCGCAAGCAGTCCGTGACCGTCCTCCTGAAGGCCCTCGGCTGGAGCACCGAGCAGATCCTGCAGGAGTTCGGCGAGTACGAGTCCATGCGCGCCACCCTGGAGAAGGACCACACCCAGGGCCAGGACGACGCGCTGCTCGACATCTACCGCAAGCTCCGTCCGGGCGAGCCGCCGACGCGCGAGGCCGCCCAGACGCTGCTCGAGAACCTGTACTTCAACCCGAAGCGCTACGACCTCGCGAAGGTCGGCCGCTACAAGGTCAACAAGAAGCTCGGCGCCGACGAGCCGCTGGACGCGGGTGTCCTCACCACCGACGACATCATCGCGACCATCAAGTACCTGGTGCAGCTGCACGCCGGCGAGACCGAGACGGTCGGCGCCAACGGCAACTCGATCGTCGTCGAGCCCGACGACATCGACCACTTCGGCAACCGGCGTCTGCGCAACGTCGGCGAGCTCATCCAGAACCAGGTCCGCACGGGTCTGGCCCGTATGGAGCGCGTCGTCCGCGAGCGCATGACCACCCAGGACGTCGAGGCGATCACGCCGCAGACCCTGATCAACATCCGGCCGGTCGTCGCCTCCATCAAGGAGTTCTTCGGCACCAGCCAGCTGTCGCAGTTCATGGACCAGAACAACCCGCTGTCCGGGCTGACGCACAAGCGTCGTCTGTCCGCGCTCGGCCCGGGTGGTCTGTCCCGTGAGCGGGCCGGCTTCGAGGTCCGAGACGTGCACCCGTCCCACTACGGACGCATGTGCCCGATCGAGACCCCCGAAGGCCCGAACATCGGTCTGATCGGTTCGCTCGCCTCGTACGGCCGGATCAACCCCTTCGGCTTCATCGAGACGCCGTACCGCAAGGTCGTCGACGGCCGGGTCACCGACGAGGTCGACTACGTCACCGCCGACGAGGAGGACCGGTTCGTCATCGCCCAGGCGAACGCGACCCTGAACGAGGAGCTCCGCTTCACCGAGCCCCGCGTCCTGGTCCGCAAGCGTGGCGGCGAGGTCGACTACGTCCAGCCGTCCGAGGTCGACTACATGGACGTCTCGCCGCGCCAGATGGTGTCGGTCGCGACCGCCATGATCCCCTTCCTCGAGCACGACGACGCCAACCGTGCCCTCATGGGCGCGAACATGATGCGTCAGGCCGTTCCGCTGATTAAGTCGGAGGCCCCGCTCGTCGGCACCGGCATGGAGTACCGCTGCGCCACCGACGCCGGCGACGTGCTCAAGGCCGAGAAGGACGGTGTCGTCCAGGAGCTGTCCGCGGACTACATCACCGTGGCCAACGACGACGGCACGTACATCACGTACCGCCTGCACAAGTTCTCCCGCTCGAACCAGGGCACCTCTGTGAACCAGAAGGTCGTCGTGGACGAGGGCGACCGCGTGATCGAGGGCCAGGTCCTCGCCGACGGCCCCGCCACCGAGAACGGTGAGATGGCGCTCGGCAAGAACCTGCTCGTGGCGTTCATGCCGTGGGAGGGTCACAACTACGAGGACGCGATCATCCTGTCGCAGCGCCTCGTGCAGGACGACGTCCTCTCCTCGATCCACATCGAGGAGCACGAGGTCGACGCCCGTGACACCAAGCTCGGCCCCGAGGAGATCACCCGGGACATCCCGAACGTCTCCGAGGAGGTCCTGGCCGACCTCGACGAGCGCGGCATCATCCGCATCGGTGCCGAGGTCACGGCCGGCGACATCCTGGTCGGCAAGGTCACCCCGAAGGGTGAGACCGAGCTGACCCCGGAGGAGCGCCTGCTCCGCGCGATCTTCGGTGAGAAGGCGCGCGAGGTCCGCGACACCTCCCTGAAGGTGCCGCACGGCGAGACCGGCAAGATCATCGGTGTCCGTGTCTTCGACCGCGAGGAGGGCGACGAGCTTCCCCCGGGCGTGAACCAGCTGGTCCGCGTCTACGTCGCCCAGAAGCGCAAGATCACCGACGGTGACAAGCTCGCCGGCCGTCACGGCAACAAGGGTGTCATCTCCAAGATCCTCCCGATCGAGGACATGCCCTTCCTCGAGGACGGCACCCCGGTCGACATCATCCTCAACCCGCTCGGCGTCCCGTCCCGAATGAACCCGGGACAGGTCCTGGAGATCCACCTCGGCTGGCTCGCCAGCCGCGGCTGGGACGTCTCCGGCCTCGCCGACGAGTGGGCGCAGCGCCTGCAGGCCATCGGCGCCGACCAGGTCGCCGCCGGCACCAACGTCGCCACCCCGGTCTTCGACGGTGCGCGTGAGGACGAGCTCGCGGGTCTGCTCCAGCACACCATCCCGAACCGCGACGGCGAGCGCATGGTGCTCCCGTCCGGCAAGGCGCGCCTGTTCGACGGCCGCTCCGGCGAGCCGTTCCCGGACCCGATCTCCGTCGGGTACATGTACATCCTCAAGCTCCACCACCTGGTCGACGACAAGCTGCACGCCCGGTCGACCGGCCCGTACTCGATGATCACCCAGCAGCCGCTGGGTGGTAAGGCCCAGTTCGGTGGTCAGCGCTTCGGTGAGATGGAGGTGTGGGCGCTGGAGGCATACGGCGCCGCGTACGCCCTCCAGGAGCTGCTGACGATCAAGTCCGACGACGTGACCGGCCGCGTGAAGGTCTACGAGGCCATCGTCAAGGGCGAGAACATCCCTGAGCCCGGCATCCCCGAGTCCTTCAAGGTGCTCATCAAGGAGATGCAGTCCCTGTGCCTCAACGTGGAGGTGCTGTCCTCGGACGGCATGTCCATCGAGATGCGCGACACCGACGAGGACGTCTTCCGCGCTGCGGAGGAGCTCGGCATCGACCTGTCCCGGCGCGAGCCGAGCAGCGTCGAAGAGGTCTGACGGGAGTCCGGTACGGGGGCTCGGTGCGAACCACTGAGCCCCCGGCCGGCCCCAGGACCCCCGAATCAGACCCACAGCCTTAACAACCCTGAGAGGGATTGACGCATAGTGCTCGACGTCAACTTCTTCGACGAGCTCCGGATCGGTCTGGCCACCGCTGACGACATCCGCCAGTGGAGCCACGGCGAGGTCAAGAAGCCGGAGACCATCAACTACCGCACCCTGAAGCCCGAGAAGGACGGACTCTTCTGCGAGAAGATCTTCGGTCCGACCCGGGACTGGGAGTGCTACTGCGGCAAGTACAAGCGTGTCCGCTTCAAGGGCATCATCTGTGAGCGGTGTGGCGTCGAGGTCACCCGCGCCAAGGTGCGCCGTGAGCGGATGGGCCACATCGAGCTGGCCGCTCCCGTCACCCACATCTGGTACTTCAAGGGCGTTCCGTCGCGCCTTGGCTACCTGCTCGACCTCGCCCCGAAGGACCTGGAGAAGGTCATCTACTTCGCGGCGTACATGATCACGTTCGTCGACGAGGAGCGCCGCACCCGCGACCTGCCCTCCCTGGAGGCGCACGTCTCCGTGGAGCGTCAGCAGATCGAGAACCGCCGCGACTCCGACCTGGAGAACCGCGCCAAGAAGCTCGAGTCCGACCTGGCCGAGCTCGAGGCCGAGGGCGCCAAGGCCGACGTGCGCCGCAAGGTGCGCGAGGGCGCCGAGCGCGAGATGAAGCAGCTCCGCGACCGCGCGCAGCGCGAGATCGACCGCCTCGACGAGGTGTGGAACCGCTTCAAGAACCTCAAGGTCCAGGACCTGGAGGGCGACGAGCTCCTCTACCGCGAGCTGCGTGACCGCTTCGGCACGTACTTCGACGGCTCGATGGGTGCCGCGGCGCTGCAGAAGCGCCTGGAGTCCTTCGACCTGGAGGAGGAGGCCGAGCGCCTCCGCGAGATCATCCGTACCGGCAAGGGCCAGAAGAAGACCCGTGCGCTCAAGCGCCTCAAGGTCGTCTCCGCGTTCCTGCAGACCAGCAACAAGCCCAACGGCATGGTGCTCGACTGCGTGCCGGTCATCCCGCCGGACCTGCGTCCGATGGTGCAGCTCGACGGTGGCCGCTTCGCGACCTCCGACCTGAACGACCTGTACCGCCGTGTGATCAACCGCAACAACCGTCTGAAGCGTCTGCTCGACCTCGGTGCCCCCGAGATCATCGTGAACAACGAGAAGCGGATGCTCCAGGAGGCGGTCGACGCCCTCTTCGACAACGGCCGTCGTGGTCGCCCGGTGACGGGCCCCGGCAACCGTCCGCTGAAGTCCCTCAGCGACATGCTGAAGGGTAAGCAGGGTCGTTTCCGTCAGAACCTGCTCGGCAAGCGTGTCGACTACTCGGCGCGTTCCGTCATCGTCGTCGGCCCGCAGCTCAAGCTGCACCAGTGCGGTCTGCCGAAGGCCATGGCGCTGGAGCTCTTCAAGCCGTTCGTGATGAAGCGCCTGGTCGACCTGAACCACGCGCAGAACATCAAGTCGGCGAAGCGGATGGTCGAGCGCGGCCGCACGGTCGTGTACGACGTCCTCGAAGAGGTCATCGCCGAGCACCCGGTTCTGCTGAACCGTGCGCCCACGCTGCACCGCCTCGGCATCCAGGCCTTCGAGCCGCAGCTGGTCGAGGGCAAGGCCATCCAGATCCACCCGCTCGTCTGCACCGCGTTCAACGCGGACTTCGACGGTGACCAGATGGCCGTCCACCTGCCGCTCTCCGCGGAGGCGCAGGCCGAGGCCCGCATCCTGATGCTGTCCTCGAACAACATCCTCAAGCCGGCCGACGGCCGCCCGGTGACGATGCCGACCCAGGACATGGTCCTCGGTCTGTTCTTCCTCACCACCGACGGCGAGCTGCGTGACACCAAGGGCGAGGGCCGCGCGTTCGGCTCCACGGCCGAGGCGATCATGGCGTTCGACGCCGGCGAGCTGGCGCTGCAGTCCCCGATCGACATCCGCTTCCCGATCGGCACCGTTCCGCCGCGCGGCTGGGTTCCCCCGGTCGCGGAGGAGGGCGAGCCGGAGTGGCAGCAGGGTGACTCGTTCCGCGTGCGGACGACCCTGGGCCGCGCGCTCTTCAACGAGCTGCTGCCCGAGGACTACCCGTTCGTCGACTACTCCGTCGGCAAGAAGCAGCTCTCCGAGATCGTCAACGACCTCGCCGAGCGCTACCCCAAGGTCATCGTGGCGGCGACGCTCGA
Source organism: Streptomyces sp. NPDC051909 (assembly GCF_040681095.1). Taxonomy (NCBI): domain Bacteria; kingdom Bacillati; phylum Actinomycetota; class Actinomycetes; order Kitasatosporales; family Streptomycetaceae; genus Streptomyces; species Streptomyces sp. NPDC051909. The sequence goes on from NZ_JBFAYA010000001.1 coordinate 282,420, forward strand.
CAACCTGAAGGCGGCGGGCTTCTACTGGGCGACCCGTTCCGGTGTCACCGTGGCCATCTCCGACGTCGTCGTCCCGGCGGCGAAGAAGGAGATCGTCGCGGGCTACGAGGCGCAGGACGAGAAGGTCCAGAAGCAGTACGAGCGCGGTCTGATCACCAAGGAAGAGCGCACTCAGGAGCTCATCGCGATCTGGACCAAGGCGACCAACGAGGTTGCCGAGGCCATGAACGAGAACTTCCCCAAGACGAACCCCATCTTCATGATGGTTGACTCGGGTGCCCGAGGAAACATGATGCAGATGCGGCAGATCGCCGGTATGCGTGGTCTGGTGTCGAACGCCAAGAACGAGACGATCCCGCGTCCCATCAAGGCGTCCTTCCGTGAGGGCCTCACCGTTCTCGAGTACTTCATCTCGACCCACGGTGCCCGTAAGGGTCTCGCCGACACCGCCCTGCGTACCGCCGACTCGGGTTACCTGACCCGTCGTCTGGTGGACGTCTCGCAGGACGTCATCATCCGCGAGGAGGACTGTGGCACCGAGCGCGGTCTGAAGCTGCGGATCGCGGCCAAGGACGAGGCCGGCGTGCTGCGGAAGGCCGACGACGTCGAGACCTCCGTGTACGCGCGGATGCTCGCCGAGGACGTCGTCGTGGACGGCAAGGTCATCGCGCCGGCCAACGTCGACCTGGGTGACGTGCTCATCGACGCCCTCGTCAAGGCGGGCGTCGAGGAGGTCAAGACCCGCTCGGTCCTGACCTGTGAGTCCGCCGTCGGCACCTGTGCCTTCTGCTACGGCCGCTCGCTGGCCACCGGCAAGCTGGTCGACATCGGTGAGGCGGTCGGCATCATCGCCGCCCAGTCCATCGGTGAGCCCGGTACCCAGCTGACGATGCGTACCTTCCACACCGGTGGTGTGGCCGGTGACGACATCACCCAGGGTCTGCCGCGTGTCGTCGAGCTCTTCGAGGCGCGTCAGCCCAAGGGTGTCGCCCCGATCTCCGAGGCGGCCGGTCGCGTCCGCATCGAGGAGACCGAGAAGACCAAGAAGATCGTCGTCACCCCGGACGACGGCACCGACGAGACGGCGTTCCCGATCTCGAAGCGTGCCCGTCTGCTGGTGGGCGAGGGCGACCACGTCGAGGTGGGCCAGAAGCTCACCGTGGGTGCCACCAACCCGCACGACGTGCTGCGCATCCTCGGCCAGCGCGCCGTCCAGGTCCACCTGGTCGGCGAGGTCCAGAAGGTCTACAACTCGCAGGGCGTGTCGATCCACGACAAGCACATCGAGATCATCATCCGGCAGATGCTGCGCCGCGTGACGATCATCGAGTCCGGCGACGCGGAGCTGCTGCCGGGCGAGCTCGTCGAGCGCTCGAAGTTCGAGACCGAGAACCGTCGTGTGGTGCAGGAAGGCGGCCACCCGGCCTCCGGCCGTCCGCAGCTGATGGGTATCACCAAGGCCTCGCTGGCGACGGAGTCCTGGCTGTCGGCCGCCTCCTTCCAGGAGACGACCCGAGTCCTGACGGATGCGGCGATCAACGCCAAGTCCGACAGCCTCATCGGCCTCAAGGAGAACGTCATCATCGGTAAGCTCATCCCGGCCGGTACGGGTCTGTCCCGCTACCGCAACATCCGGGTCGAGCCGACCGAGGAGGCCAAGGCCGCGATGTACTCGGCCGTCGGCTACGACGACATCGACTACTCGCCGTTCGGCACGGGCTCCGGCCAGGCCGTTCCGCTGGAGGACTACGACTACGGTCCGTACAACCAGTAAGTAGTGCGAACCGGAGGGCGGCACCCCGATCAGGGGGTGCCGCCCTCCGGCGTTTCTCACCTGGCGGTGAGTTCCCACGCGGCGACGGCCACGGTCGCCACGGCCGCGAGGGCGCCGATGCTGGCGAGCGGCCAGCGGGACCGCTCCAGGGCGTCGAGCCGGGCCTCGTGGTCGGCGAGCTGCTTGTCGGTCTGGTCGCTGCGCTGCACAAGCAGGGCGAGCGAGCCGTCGACCCGCGCGAAGCCGGCCTCCAGGGTGCCGCGCAGCCGCTCCAGTTCCAGGGCGACGGCGACCGGGTCGTTCGGATCAGACTCGGTCATCGGCCGCCGCCTCCTGGGTGGTGCGCAGCCAGGAGGGCAGCAGGTGCTGTACGGCGGGCACGGCCATGACCCGGCTGAGCGCCCCGGCGACGGCGAGCGCCCCGGCGACCCAGGGCAGCGTCTCGGGCAGGCCGGCCGCGTCGACGATCGCCGGCAGGACGACGGCGATGCCGACCGCGGTCTGCAGCACGGTGCGGGCCGTGCGCTTGGCGGCTTCGGACATGGGTGGTTCTCCTTGCGTGGGGGTGGGGGGTTACGCGGTGTACGGGACCTTGAGCGCGTTCCAGGAGGTGGCGCCCGGCCAGCCGTCGGCGTCGGAACCGGAGAAGCCGAGCTTGCGCTGCCAGGCGGCGTAGGACTGGCGGTCGGCCTCGGACCAGCGGGGGCTGGGGCCGATCTTGTAGCGGCCGCACCCTTCGGCGACGAGCCGGCGGCCCATCGCGGTGACGACGGGGGAGCTCGGGGTGGTCTTGAAGAAGGCGGTGCCCGGGAAGGGCTGGTAGCGCGGTGCGGCCGGCTTCGCCGGGGCGGTCGGCCGGGCCGCCGGGGCCTTGCCGAGGCGTCCCTGGACCCGGTCGCGCATGCCCGGCATGCCGAAGCCGCGCGGGTCGTTCTTCCAGTCGGACCACTCGGAGTGGCCGATGACGGACTTGGCGCCCCAGCCGTGCGCGCGGCAGAGCGCCGCCGACACCCGCTCGATGGCGTCGAGCTGTGCCGCGGGCCACGGGTCGCTGCCGTTGCCGAGGTTGACGCACTCGAAGCCGTAGAAGCGGGAGTTGCCGTCGACGGCGCCCGCGCTGCCCTGGTGCTCGCGCGGCACCGGCGGGCGTGCCCCGTACGTCTCGCTGATCACGGCCTGGAGCACGGACGGGTCGCCGCCGCCGGCGTGGTTGGCGCGGCCGGAGCCGACCAGGTGCACGCTGCCGTCCTTGGCGATGACGCCGTGGCACAGCGGGCCGGGCAGGCCCGCGTAGCCGTCGTAGCAGAGGGAGACGCTGTTCGCGGTGCCGCTGGAGACGGTGTGGTGGATCATCACGCCGACCACCGGGCCCCAGGTGCCGGCCTGGTTGCGGTTGTGGTTGCGCCAGCCGTCGTGCTCGACGACGGTGACGCCTTCGGCGCGGAGCGCGGCGACGAACCGGTCCGCGGAGAGGGGGGCTGCCATCTGTGACCTCCGGGCATGGAAAAACCCCGGCCGGGTCTCTTCGGCACGGGGTGTACAGGGCGTACGGGGCGTACGGGGCGGGAGTGGACTTACGGGGCGGGGGCCGACTCCGGTGCGGGTGCCGGCTCCGGGGCGGGGGCCCAGGTGGCGCACAGCGCGGCGTACGCGAGCCGGCGGGCCTCGAAGTCGGCGAGGGCGGCGGCCACCGCCCGTTGCACGGCGGTCGCGTCGGGGACGACCGGGAGGCCGTCCCGGCCCGCCACCGTGATCAGGCCGGAGCCGCGCAGGACGACGTCGCCCGCGCCGCTCCCGCCGCTCACGGAGAACTGCGCGGAGACGTACACCGACGGGTACTGGCCGGTGACGGGGTCCCGCTCCAGGGTGCCGCCGATGGTGTTGTCGGAGACGCGGACGGCGATGGTGTGCCCGTTCTCGGTGACGGTGGCACGGCCCGCGTAGTCGATGGCCACGCCCCAGGGCTGGGTGGGGTCGATGTTCATGCTGTGTGCTCCTCGGTCAGGTCCGGGCGGTCAGGTCCGGGCGGTCAGGTCTGGGTGCCGTAGATGAGGACGGGCTGGGCGTAGACCGTGCCGCCGCTGGCGAGCGCCTCGATCTCGATCCTGATCGTGCTGCCGAACTTCGTCTTCATGTCGACCGGCAGCAGGCCGGTGTAGTCGTAGGTCGAGCCGGCGGTGACGGTCGGCCCGAACTGGACGCCTTCGACCATGACCCGGATCTGGCCGGTGGCGCCGGTGGAGAACGCCGTGTGGACGGACAGACGCAGCTTCGGCTGCCAGAGCGGGTTGTACGAGCGGGCGATGGTGGTGAAGGTGGCGCTGGTGGTGGACGGCCACTTGGCGGGGTCGGTCGGCACCGGCGGCATCAGGTGCAGCCAGGGCCGGGCGAGCCCGCCGGTCAGGATGTCGTCCGCGAAGATCTCGTGGTCGTAGCCGTCGAAGATGCGGAACAGCGGCTTGGTGACGGTGACGCCGCCGGTCGGCGCGGTGGGCTTGATCTCGCTGACGGCGGGGCGGGTGTTGACGGCCGTGGACAGGGCCTTGAGCCGGCGTTCCATGTGGTTGAGCCGGTCGATGATGTCCTCGGGCAGCTTGGGCATCAGGCCTCCTCAAGGTAGAGCTCGGCGGTGTCGGGGCGGCCGCGCTCCGGGGGAGTGACCTTGACGCCGATGATGCGGTAGCGGGAGTCGAGGCCCTGCGAGAACCACTCGTCCGTGATGCGGATGCGGGCCATGCGTCCCAGGAGCGCGGGCGGGACGATCCCGCCGAGGTGGATGCTGATCGCGGGGATCACGACCGTGCCGCGGGCCTCGTCGAGTTCCCGCGTGGCCAGCGAGTCGAGCGTGAGGGTGTCGGTGACCTCGTTGTGGTCCGAGGACAGGTCGATCAGCGGCCAGCCGTCGGCGAGCAGGTCGCTCGCGTACTGCTGGGCGGAGGAGATCGGCCGTGACTCCTCGCCGGCGTTGGAGTTGACCGAGGCGCCGCGGGCCACGGCGCTGGTGCCGCCGCGGGTGGCGTCGTACGGGAAGGAGTACGACAGGATCGAGCCGGGCCGGTCGAAGACCAGGTCGGCCGCGCCGTTGACGATCCTGGGCGCGCCGAGCCGGAGCTGCCGGACCCGCCGCCCGTCGTTCGGGTCGCGGTAGACCAGGATCTGGTGCTCGAAGCCCTTCTCCAGAGCGGCGAGCTGATCGAGTGCCTCCAGGTAGACGGTCTCGTCGCCCTTGCGCCAGGACGCGGTCCGCAAGGGGGTGTCCTTGGGGGACTGCTCGGTGCCGAAGCTGATCCCGAGGCGGCGCGGCTCCCTGCCCTCCTCCGGGGGGAGGGTGGGGTCGTCCTGGAGGTCGAGCTCGGCCCACAGCCGGCGCGCGATGTCCAGCTGGTCGGTCGGGGTGGTGAACGAGATGTCGGTACGGATGCGGCGCCGGCTCGCGTACGAGTCGAAGGTCGCGGCCTGCACGCCGAGGGTCAGCACCCCGCGGCCGCTGGACTGCAGCGTCGTGGTCCACACGATGCCGCCCCACCACAGGTCGCCGCCGCGCTCCAGATAGACCGCGGTGCGGCCCTCGCGGACCTTCTTGACCCGGTCGGCGATCTCCTTGTTGGGGATCGGGATGGTGCCGGAGAGCGAGCCGGCCTTGCCGATGTAGTCGTCGATGGAGACGTCCCGCAGGGGCAGGATGTCGAGCGTCTGGTCGGTGAGCAGATCGCAGAAGATGGCCCGGTAGGGCGTGTCGAGACTCATACGGCGGCCCTCACTGGACGTAGGTGGCGGTGATGCGGATGCTGCGCCCCGCGGTCAGGACACCGTTGGGAGACCAGGTGCGCAGGGTGACCTCGCCGCTCGTCTGGACCATGGCGCTGCCGTGGCCGTAGCCGTCGCCGGCCGAGGCCTCGAAGTTGATCGTGGGGCGCCATCCGGCGGGCAGGGTGCACAGGAGCTCGTCGTTGATGTTGCCGGCGGCGGTGGCCGTGACGTCGGCGCCCGTGCGGCCGACGTTGATGTTGAAGGTGACGATCCCGTGGGTCCGGCGGGCGGAGAAGTACCCCACGGACCAGTTGGCCATCGCCTGGACCCCGGTGGTGGTGGTCTCCACCTTCACAGGAGGCTGGTAGTCGACCCAGGCGGTGCCGTTCCAGCGCTGGAGGACCCCGGAGTTGTCCCGGTACTGGCCGGTGTAGCTGCCGGTGGAGAGGGATCCGCTGGGGGCGATGCCGCCGATGTCCTTGGGGTAGGGGATCCATTCGGCGCCGTCCCAGCGCTGGAGCTGGCGCGCGTTGTTGGCGTCCTGGTACTGGCCCGGGTACGAGCCGGGCACCGTGGCGTTGTTGTAGACCGGCAGGATGCCGCCGACGCCGACGGTCGTGGTGCGCAGGTCGGTGAGGATCTGGGCGTCCGTCCACGGGATGCCGCCGGTGCCGGCGGAGACCCCGGCGGGCACCCGGACGTGGAACAGCGTCAGCGAGGTGCCCGGCACGGTGGGCGCCACCGGCACGCCCTTCGGCTCCCCCTGGATGATCTCGACGGCGGCCTCGCTGCGGGTCTGGCCGTCGAACTCGGCGTCGTACACGCGCAGGACGACCGCGTCGATGCGCGGGTTGAACGGGTCGCCGTCGCCGAAGGTGAGCGGCAGGTCCGCGTCCAGGCTGACGGGGTACGCGCCCTGGGCGGTCGGGCCCTGGACGACGGCGCGGCCGTAGGACAGGTTCGCGGTCATCGGACCGATGGGGGTCAGGGAGTAGCCGCTCACCCGGTACGTGCCGTTCGGCGAGCCCGGCAGGATGCCGGAGCGCGAGCCGACCGGGTCGACGGGGGTGGTGGCGCCGAGGGCGGTGAGGCGGGTGGTCACCCGGGTCTGGCCGGTGGGCTGCAGCCAGCCGCTGCGCAAGGCCATGATGTCTCCTCTCAGAGGGGTGGGCGGCCGGTCAGTACTGCGGGTCGACGCGGATGAACACGTTGTCGAACCCGGCCTTGACGCCTGCGGTGTTGGCGACGATCCGGTAGTAGGCGGTGAGCGTGTAGTTCAGGCCCGGGGTCAGGCCCGACAGGCGTCGCGCGCTGGCGGTGGAGACCTGGTTGTCGCTCGCGCAGATCGCCGCGACCTCGTCGTTGGGCTCCTGGATCACGGTGGTGCCCTGGGTGAGCCTCAGCGCCAGGTACGCGTAGAGGTCGTTGCGCGACTTGATCCGGGCGCCGAAGGAGAGGAGGACCTGCTTCGACGCCGGGGCGGTGAAGGTGACGGAGAGCGGGGTCGCGGGACCCGCGGTGAGGAGGTTGACGTACGTGCTCGACGTGGTGTCGCCGTAGTCGGAGGTGTCGTTGTAGTACGGCCCGGGCAGGACGGCCGGCTTCCAGGCCGTGCCGTCCCAGCGCTGGAGCGAGCCGCCGGCCGTGTCCCGGTACTGGCCGGTGTAGCTGCCCGGCACGTTGCCGGCGCTGGTGGGGACGATGCCGCCGAGCGCCTCCGGGTAGGAGACCCACGCGCCGCCGTCCCAGCGCTGGAGCTGGTTGTTGGCGGTGTCCTGGTACTGGCCCGGGTAGCCGCCCGGCAGGACCTGGCCCTCCACGGGCAGGATGCCGCCGATCGCGACGACCGGGGTGCGCAGGTCCTTGAGGGCGCTGCCCCACGGGATGCCGCCGGTGCCGGCGCTGGCGTTCGCCGGGACGGTGACTTCGTACAGCGGGAGGCAGCGCGCCGGGACGGCCGGGCGGTCCGGGCTGCCCGGGGTGCCCTGGATGATCTCGACGTTCGCCTCGTGGCGGAGCTGGCCGTCGTACAGGCTGTCGTAGATCCTGATGACGATCAGGTCGATGCGGGGCTGGTCGGTGCCCGCGGCGAAGGTGAGCACCTCGGGGGTGGTGAGGGCCACCGGGTAGACGCCCTGGGAGATGTCGCCCTGGACGACGGCGCGGCCCTCGTGGACGGTCACCGACATGGCGGCGGTGCCCTCGGTCCAGAAGCCGGCCATGCGGTGGAGGCCTTCGTAGGCGCCGGGCAGGATGCCGGAGCGGACCTGGACGGGGTTGACGGGGGTGGTCGCGCCGATCTGGTTGAGGCGGGTGTCCTCGCGGGTCTGGCCGGTCTCGGCGACCCAGCTGCTGCGCAGGTTCACGGGGTTCTCCGTTCGGTGGTACGGGAGGGGCGGGTCAGGAGGTGGGCCGGCGGGTCAGGCCTTGATCCACTCGGCGTGCAGCGTGCAGCTGTAGCCCGAGCCGCCGAGCGTCTTCACGGCGGCGGTGTGCGACTGGTAGCCCTGGAGCTGGACGGTGGTGCCGGCGGTGAGCCGGATCAGGCCCTGGCCGCCGACGGTGATGGCGCCGTTGCCGGCCGGGCCGAGCCAGGTCAGCCGGGGCTGACCGGAGCCGCTGGTGATGATGCGGGCGCCGCGCATACCGGTCTGGGCGTCGTTCTGCCAGGTGACATGGCCGCCGAGGCGCCACCAGCCGGTGCGCGGGACGGTGTAGGTGTTGGTGCCGTTCCAGCCGGTGGCGTCGTCGATCTCGACGGTCGGCAGGGTGATCACGGTCCAGGTGTTGGGTGACACGCTCTGCTGCTGGGTGGACAGGTACTGGGTGGCGCCGAACAGGATCTTCGCCGTGCCCTCGGTGTACTGCCAGGCCGCGCCGTCCCAGCGCTGGAGGCCCGCGGAGCTGTCCCGGTACTGGCCGGCGTAGCCGCCGCCGGCCGTCCCGCTGGGGGTGATGCCGCCGAGCGCCTTCGGGTACGAGACCCAGGTGGTGCCGTCCCAGCGCTGCAACGTGCTGCCGGCGTCGCGGTACTGGCCGACGTACGCGCCCTTGAAGCCGCTGGTGGGCAGGATGCCGCCGAGCGCGACCACCGGCCAGTGCTGGGTGGTCACCTTGGTGTCGGTCCCGGTCCAGGTGATGCCGCCGGTGCCGGCGGAGGTGCCCTTCTTCACCATGACGGTGTAGAGCGGCAGGGTGCTGCCGTCGGGGCTCGTCGGCGCGACCGGAACGGCCGCGGGCACGCCCTTGACCAGGCGGATCGCGGCCTCGGTGACACCGGTCTTGTCGTACTGGTCGTCCAGGACGACCAGTTCGATCAGGTCGATCCGGTCGTACTGCGCGTTGCCGTCCTCGAAGGTCAGGGTCTCGGGCGTGACGGCGGCGACCAGATAGGCGCCCTGGTTGGTGTCCTTGCCCTGGACGATCGCGCGGCCGGTGCCGATGGTGCACTGCATCGGCCCGGCCTCGGTGAGCACGAAGCCGCCCGGCAGGATGCCCGGGCGGGAGCGCAGCGGGGTCTCCTCCGCGCTCTGGCCACTGGGCGTGAGCAGGGCGGCGAGCGTGAGACGGGTGTCCTCGCGGGTCTGGCCCGTGGACTGGAGCCAGGCGGCCCGTACGGTCATGGTTCTTGCCTCTCGGTGGGAGGGAAGGGGGAACGGGGGCTACGGCGTCACCACTCGGCGCTGCGCCAGTGGACGGTCATCACGGCCTCCGGGGCCGCCGAGTCGGGGCGGAAGGACAGCTCGCTGCGGCCGGGTTCGAGCGTGAACAGCTCCTCCGGGCTGGAGTCGGCCATCGCGGTGTGCCGGCGGGAGGCCGTGTTGTTGAGCGTCACCGTGCCGTTGGCGGTGTCCACGGTCAGCTGGTCGCCCGCGGTCAGGTCGATCGCGTACCGCAGCCGGCGCCGGCTGGTCCGGTCGGTGATGCTCGGCATCGAGCACGGGCCGCGGAAGACGATCACCGGGTGGGTGGCCGCCGAGCCGGTGTTCTCGGCGACGGCGTCACCGGTGGACGTGGCCTGCCCCCAGTCGAGCGGCCAGGCCAGCGGCCAGGTCAGCCCGCTCTCGGGCTGCGGGGCGCCGGTGGAGACGGACTGCTCGTTCACGGCGTAGCGGCGCGGGTCGGAGGCCAGCCACTGGATGGACATGCGCGAGCTGCCCTGGGTGGCGAAGCCCTGGTCGGCCGGGACGACCCGCTGGGCGATCCGGGCGCGTACGGCGAGGAGTTCGCCGTGCAGGCGGACGGTGAGCCAGCGCTCCTCGTCGAGCAGCGCGAGGGACTGGCGCAGGGCGCGCAGCGCCTCGGGCACGCCGTTGTACTCCGGCGTCAGCACGATGGTGCCGCCGACCTTGCGCGGCTTGGCGTAGCGGGAGCCCGGCCAGGCGCCGTGCGAGGTGGGCCGCTCGGCGTCGGAGGAGTCGTACTCGGGCAGGTCCTCCCAGCCCTGGAGGCCGGTGCGGTCGACGGCGAAGGGCGTACCGGGCCCGATGAGCAGCCCGGCCCACTGGATCTGCCCGTCCTGGGTGATCAGTGAGCCGGGCGCGAGGTCGGCGGTGAAGGTGTTGCTGCCCGAGTATGCGGTTGTGGTCTCGGCCATGGGGCCGTCACCTCACTTCTGAGTGGGTGTCAGGGGTTGTCAGCAGTGGGCGCCGGCGAGGAAGAGCAGGTCCTCGGCGGTGGCCCGCGGACCGGCACCCGGGGCCTCGTGGAAGTCCCGGATCCGGTGCGGCGGCCGGGGCGCCTCGGTGACCGCCGGGACCCGGCGGGCCTCCAGGACGGTGAGCGGGTCGATGCGCGGCGCGGAGTCGGCGCCGGGGAAGACGACACCGCCCTCGGCGAGCATCGGGATCTTGTCGATGTCGACGCCGAACTTCTTGTCGGTCAGCGGGACCTTGAAGCTCAGCTTGTCGAGGCCGTCGATGATCCAGTTGGCGAAGGCGATGAGCCCGTTGATCGGTCCCTTGACGACGCCGAGCACGGCGGTCAGGGCGCCCTTGACGAGGTCGCCCATGCCGCGCAGGGCCTTGGCGACGGCGTCCTTGGCATGCCGGAAGAAGCCGGGGATCTTGTCGGTGACGAAGGTCAGGATCGGCTTGACCGCGTTCTTGATCGCGCCCATGGTGCGGGAGGCGATCCCGCGCATGGCGCCGGCGGCGGAGGAGACGGCGCTGCCGATCCTCCTGATGCCGTCGATCGCGGAGCCGATGCCCTTGAGCGCGGCCTTGAACAGGGCGAGGTACGCCTTGAAGTAGGTCCCGACGGCCGTGCCGATCAGCTTGACGACCGGCTGGAGGAAGGTCCAGACGGACTGGAAGCCCTTCAGTACGGCCTGGAAGACCTGCTTCATGATCCTCTGGCCGGTCTCGGTCTGCATCGCGTACTCGATGAGCCAGGCGGCGACCGGCACGAGGATGCCGACGAGGAAGCCGATCGGGTTGGCGCGCATGGCGAGGTTGATGCCGGTCATGGCGACGGAGGCGACGGTCATCAGCGTGCCGTATGTGTCCATCAGCTTGGTGATGGTGTCGGTGATCGGGATCAGCGGCGCGAGGATCGCCAGGATCCCGCCGACCGCGGGCCCGAACCTCCCCGCCGCCGTACGGGCCTTGCCGGCGGCGGCGCCGAGCTTCCTGACACCGGCGTCGGCCTTGGACCGCTGGATCTTCCGGACGCTGCCGGCGGCGGAGGAGGCGGTGGAGCCGAGGGCGCGGACGGAGGTGCCGGCGGTACGGAGGGCGGTGGCGAGCCCGCCGATGCCGCCGGCCGCCCGCTGGACGTCGCCCTTGAGCCGCTTGAGCGTGCCGGCGGCACCGTCCGCGCCCCGCCCCAGCGAGCTCATCACCGGGGTGACACGCCCGAACGCCGGCATGCGGATCGCGGCGGCACTCATCCGCGTGCCTTCGCCAGGTACATCAGCGCGTCGGCCGTGGACTGCGGGTCGCTGTTACGGGCCGCGTGGTAGTGCTCGATGTGCAGCCCCGCGCCCGTGCCCCGGCCGCCCTGCGCCTGCGCCGACATCCGGGCCCGGCGGGCGGTGAGGGCGAGCAGCCGGTCCAGCTTGGACAGCGGCAGGACGGCCTCGGCCTCGCCGGCCTCGGCGAGGATCGCCGGGACACCGCCGGAGCGGGGCATGACGACACCACCGGTGGCGAGCATCGGGATGGTCGGGATGTTCACGCCGAAGGTCTTGCCGCCGACGATGGGCACCCAGCCGGGGACGCTGACCTTGACGCCGTTGACGGCGCTGATCATCCGGTTGATGAGGCCGATGACGGCGTTGATCGGGCCGGACACACCGGACTTGATGCCCTCGAAGGCGCGGGACGCGATGTCCTTGAGGCCGTTCCAGATGGAGGACATCTTGTCCTTGACGGCCCGGAAGGCGTTCGGGATCGCGGTCTTGATCCAGTTGACCACCGGGGTGATGACGGCCTTGATGCCGTTCCAGACGGTCCGGATCACCGTCTTGATCGCGTTCATGACCGTGGTGATGACCGTCTTCCAGATCTTCACGTAGGTCTTGATGACGGTGGCGACCGCCTTGACGACGGTGGAGACGGCCTTCTTGATGCCGTTCCACACCGTCTTGATCAGCTGGCCGGCCTTCTTCATGATCGGGCCGACGGCCTTCATGACCGAGCTGATCACGGTCTTGATGGCGTCGAAGGCTTTCTTCAGGATCTTCTGCATCGTCTTCGACTGCAGAGCCATGTCGACGATCTTCTCGATCAGCGGCATGAAGAGTTCGATGAGCCGGGCGAGGAAGTTGCCCTTCATCGACTTGTTGAGCCTGTCCTGACCCTTGGACGCCTTGCCGGCGCCGGACTCGTACCTGCCGAGCTTCTTTCCGGCGGACTCGGCGGTCCTGCCGGCCTTCGACATGGCCTTCTCGGCGTTGTCCGAGGCCGTCTTGAGGTTCTTGAGCTGGGTGTTGGAACCCTGGGCGTTGGTCTTGAGCGTCTTGAGCTGCCCGGACGCGGACTTGCCGGCGTCGCCGACCTTCTTGACCGAGGTGCCGGCGCCGGATGCCTGGGTCTTGAGGCCGCGCAGACCGTCGGACGCGTTCTTGAGGGACTTGACGAGGGACATGGGTTACCTCCTTTCGGGGTGGGGTGGGGTCAGGCGGAGCTCGGCGTGCCGAGCTCCTGGTCGAGGGACTGGACCGTGCCTCTGAGCTCCTGGAACTTCGTGCGCAGCGTGCCGGTGGCCGTGGCGAGTTCGCCCATCTTCGTGGCCAGGCCGTCGATCTTGTTCGCCTTGGGAAGGTTCTTCGGATCGAAGCCGTCCATGGCGGTGTTGAGCTTGCCGGTGGCCTTGGCGACCTTCTCGACCTCCCGGGGCTTGAGGCCGGCCATGGCGTCCTTGATCTTCTGGATGCCCTTGGCGATCGGGGCCATGTTCGTGTGATCGACGCCCGTGAGGGCCTCGGCGACCCGCTTGATGCCCTCTCCCGCCTTCTTGGCCGCGCGCTCGCTCGGCAGCTTGCGGAACGAAGAGAAGAACGAGGGCGCCCGGTTGTTGAACGTCAGCAGCTCCGCGTTCAGCTTTTCGAGCTGCTCGCGCAAGGGGCCGACCCTCGCGATGTCCGGGCTGCTCGGAAGATCGGCCAGGCTGGTGCCGCCGTTGGCAACCCGGCGCTCGCGGGCCTCGACGTCAAGGCGGTTCTGCGGCCTGACGTCGCCGTTCTCGTTGAATGCCAGGATGCGACGCTGGTCGCGGGGGAGGTGACGGTCACGGATGTTGACGAGCTGCTGGAGCGTGCGCTGGATGTCGCTGAACCTGCCCGCCAGATAGATGCCGACGACGCCGAGCACCGCGGCCGCCAGGACACCGACGAAGTTCGAGCCCCAGTACTTGAGGGCCGTCATCAGGCTCTCGCCCTCGTACAGCTTCTCGACGCCGGCGGCGATGCCGTCGAAACCGCCGGCTTCGAGGTACTCCGTCACCGGGTTCTTCACGAGCTCCTTGTGCATCTCGTTGAACCGGTTGACGAAGTCGAACGGCAGCATGGCGTCCGTGGCGATCTTCGGATGCCCGTCGATGAGGGCCTTCTTGAGCTCGGAGACCGTCGAGTCCAGCGGCTTGGGGTTCTTCTTGTCCTCCTCCTCGGCCGTGTAGTCCCCCGGGTACTGCACCTTGATGGGCAAGGTGTTGTCGAGGAGTGCTTGCCTGAGGGAGGCGATGTCGTTGGCGACATCGTCGATCGACTTTCCCATGGATTGCTCCGCTTCCGGCCGGTGACGGCCAAGCGCCGAAAAGCCCCTGCCGGGTGGGAACTTCGGCAGGGGCTCGTGCGTGGGGGCGCGCGTACGGGCGGCTAGGCGTCGTCGGCCCGGCGGGAGCCGCGGCGCGTGGTCGCGAGCGCGTCGTTCCAGCCGGCCGCGTAGGCGACGGCCTCGCGCCGGTCGACCTCCGCGCACAGCGTGCCGAGCAGCGCTCTCTTGTCGAGCGCGACGGGTCCGTTCAGGAGCTGGGCGAGGCGGTCCTGGAGCGGGATGTGCGGTCGCGATGCCTCGGCCTGCTGAGTCATGGACGCCTGCCTTCCGTTGCTTGCCCGTGCGTGCGTGGCGGCGCCGCGGAGTGAGGCGGGGGCACCACGTTTTCGAACTACTGTGCGAACAGATTGTGGAACACCTGTTCGAGGTTTGTCGAGCCGTAAACCCCTGACGGCGTGTCTTCTCGTCAGGTCGTCCCAGGGGTTGGTCCTTGATCGGGTCTGGTGTTCGACCGGGTACTCTGGAGGGCGCGCTTCCCAGACCTGACACAGTCGGGGAGCGCCGGGGCGCGAGGGGCGCGCGGGGGAACCCCAGGGGGTTTGGAAGGCAGTGCAGACGCATGGACACGGAGCCGGGCGCTAACCGGCGGGAGCGGGTCGTCGACTGGCTCGAGTCCCATCCGGACCTGCCCCATCTCTTCGCGCGGCTCGCCGAGCTCGTCCATGTCGCCGGCTACGCCCCCGAGGACCTCGTCGTGCTGCCCCGCGGCGAGGTGGACCGCCGCGAGACCGCCGCCTTCACCGCCGGCTGGGCCGAGGCCGTCTCCGACGAACTCCCGCGCATCCGGCGGGAGTACGAGAAGCGGGTGGCCGACGCGTACGCCCAGGGGCAGGGCGACGCGCGGGGCATCCGCCGGCCCCAGCGCCGTACCGACGCGCACGCGCAGGACGGGGCCGGAGCCCGGGTGATCCCGCTGCCCTTCGCCCGGCTGCTCGAACCGCCGGCCGTGGTCGTCCAGGCCGAGGAGCGGGTGCGCCGGGAGCGCGAGCTGTTCGAACAGCGGCCCGGGCCGGAGGAGCCGCGGGAGCCGGGGCCGGAGCTCGCACCCGTACCGGAGCCGGATCCGGATTCCGACACCGACCCCGAGCCAGGTCCCGGCCCCGGGCTCGACCCCGGGCCCGGGCCCGAGGCGGACCAGAGCCGCACCCGCAGGAACGCGCAGCCCGTGCGCAAGGTCGTCCGGGGCAAGGGCGGGCGTCCCATCGTGCCGCCGCTCGACAACGTGCCCGCGCAGGACGCGCGCTCGGGCGCGCGGGGGCGCCGGCTCTCCGAGCGGGCCAGGGCCCTGGAGGAGGAGCTGGCCGCCGAGCGAGCACAGGAAGCGCCCCCGGAGCCCGCTCCCTGACGGGAACGGGCTCCGGGGGCCGTGGGGGGTGGCACAGGGCCGGCGTCAGCCGAAGAAGCGGGCGAGCGCGAGCGGGGAGACCGCCTCGTCGGCACTCCCCTCCGTCGCGGAACCGCCCGGCTCCTCGGCGTCCTCGTCCTTGACGCCCGGACGCGGCACCGGCTTCGGGAACTCGGGCTGATCGTCGTCCTCGCCGATGTTGACGCACTGGAACATCCAGTTGGCGACGGCCAGATGGTCCACCGCCGCGGCGAGCAGATGGTCGGAGAGGGACCACTCCGCCGCCTCCCCGTGCAGCTCGCGCTGCACGGCGGCGTCCTGCGGAAGGTTCTTGACCAGCAGCATCAGGCGCCGGCTCGACAGCTCGCCGCGGTGCCAGTCGAGCAGATCGGTGCCGTAGTAGCGGAGCAGGTCCGCCTCAAGGGCCTCGGCGTGTTCGTCGACGAACTCGACGAGGCTCAGTCTTCCCCCAGGCCGAGCCCGGTCTCCTTGCCGTAGGCCTCGAGGATCGCGGCGACGTCCTGCATCGTGATGTCGTGCTCCTCGAAGCGGGCGTACTGCTCCGCACCCATCAGGAGTTCGAGCAGGCCGTCCACGTCGTTGTCGTCGAGCTTGCGCAGGGCCTTGGCGGTCTTGCGGGACAGCTCGGTCGGGAGCGTGTAGGACTCACCGTCCAGCTCGAAGGACCAGGTGCGGCCGTGGGCCTCCAGTCGCTGGGCGCGAGCGGCGTTGACGTCGAAACGGGCCATGGTGTGCGTACTCCTTGTTCGCGTGGTGCGCGGGGATGAAGAGGAGGAAGGGTGGGGCGGGACGGCGGTGTGCCGTCCCGCCCCGGGGGGTGGATCAGGCCGCGTAGCTGGAGTCCTTCATGTGGAAGGTGGCCAGCGGCTGGCCGGCGCCGTTCGACATGGCCGTGAAGGTGATGCCCAGGGTGGACGCCGCCTTGCGGGCCAGCTTGATGTCGTCGGTGGCGGTCACCTGGCCGCGCGGGATGATGAAGCGGTACGTGACCGCGACGTTGCCGGTGGCGCCGGCCTTGGCGTCGGTGAACTCCAGGCCGAGGGCGCGCACGTCCGCGAACGGACGCTCGGAGATCTCGTACTTGTAGGAGTCCGCCGGCGTGCCGTCCGCCTCGACCTTGCCGCCGCCCATGAAGAGCTTCAGGGTGTCCTCGTTGAACTGGAGCAGGGAGAACTTCAGCGAGAGGTCACGGGCCGAGTAGATGTAGTGCACCGGGGAGACCGACTGCCACGAGTCGATGGGCTCCAGCTTGTCCTTCTTCGAGAAGGTCACGCCGTCACCGGTCGTGAAGCCGAGGTTGGTCCAGCCGGTGCCCCAGTCGGTGTCGGACGGCTCGGCGGCGCCGAAGACCGGCGGGGTGGCGCCGACGGCGCCGATGTAGAGCTTGCCGGTGCCGGCGACGCGGATCTCGGCGGAGTTGTTTCCTGCCATGGTGGGTTTCTCCTTGGTGAGAGGGGTGGGGGCGCCGCCCCGGAGTCGGAGCCCGGGGGTTCCGGTTCCGGGTACGGCGAAGGCCCCGCCGGACGGTCCGGCGAGGCCTGGTCTGTGGGGTGCGCGCGGTGGGCGCGGGCGACCGTGGTGACCCTTACGGGTTGACGGTCAGGGAGACCTGGATGACGACCAGGTAGCGGTTGGCGCCGCGGTAGAGGTAGTCGGGCATCCAGCGCGGCCCGTCCATCTCCTCCACGTCCTGGACGAGGCTGCTGCCGAGCGGCTTGCCGATCTTGTCGAGCAGCGCCTTGCGGGCGGCGTTGGCGAGGAGGTGCGCCGCGGGCTTCGTCGCCGCGTACACCTCGAACTCGACCAGCGGCTTGTCCAGGTGCAGATCGCCGATCCAGGCGCCGCCGCGGCGGTTCACCAGGACGGCGCTCTGCGTGCCGTCGAAGCCGGCGGGGGCCTGGGCGGCGACCGTGACGCCGGCCAGCGCCGGGTCGGCCTTGAGGACGTCGACGACCAGCTTCTCGACGTCCGGGAACGCACTCGGGGGAGTGGTCATGACGGTGCTCCTCAGGAGACGGGGGCGTGGTGGCGGGTGGTGCGGGTGGTACGGGGGCCGCCCGGGGCGCTCGACGCGGGGAAGGGGCGGGGGGCGCGGAGCACGCCCGGACGGCGGACGGCGGAGCTGCGGCCCGTCTCGCGGGCACAGCTCCGCCGCTGCACCAACTGTGACAGACGAGCGTGCGCGCACGCAACTAGTTCGGTGATCGATTTCCGGGCCGGTCGGTGGAAGGTTCGGCACACCCGTCCTGACCTGGGAGAACGCTCTTCCGGGCCGGGCCGCCGCCCGATAGGTTGGGCTCCCCGAACCCGAGGAGGAGCCGCCCGTGTCCGCCGCCCCCGCCGCCCGTCCCCGTCTCCTCTACGTCACCGACCTCGCCTATCCGGCCCAGGGACGCCGCTACTGCGACGAGGACATCGCCCTCACCGCCCGGCTGCGCGAGCGCTTCGACCTCGCCCTCTGCCACCCGCGCGACGCCGCCGCCCTCATGGAGCCGTTCGACGCCGTCGTCGTCCGCAACAGCGGCCCCGTCCTGCACTACCAGGAGGCGTACGACGCCTTCCGCGCCCGGGCCCGCGCGCTCGGGACCCGCGTCTACAACCCGCTGCACGGCCGCGGCGACATGGCCGGCAAGCAGTACCTGCTCGACCTCACCGCCGCCGGATTCCCCGTCATCCCCACCGTCGACCGCCCCGCCGACCTCGACCGGCTCCCCGCGGCGGCGCGGTACGCCGTCAAGCCCAAGGCCGGCGCCGACTCCATAGGCCTGCGCTTCCTCCCGTACGAGGAACTCGCCGGTCTCGACTACGCCGAGGGCGCCGGGCTGCTCGTCCAGCCCCGGATCGACTTCCGCTACGAGGTGTCCTTCTACTTCGTCGACGACCGCTTCCAGTACGCCCTCCACGCCCCCGACCCGGAGCGGCGCTGGGTCCTGGAGCCGTACGAGCCCGCCGCCGCCGACCTCGACTTCGCGCGCCGCTTCATCGCCTGGAACACCCTCGACCACGGCATCCAGCGCGTCGACGCCTGCCGCGCCCCCGACGGCGCCCTGCTCCTGGTCGAGCTGGAGGACCTCAACCCGTACCTCTCCCTCGACCGGGTGCCGGAGGACGTCCGGGACCGCTTCGTCGACGCCATGGCCGACTCGCTCGACGCGTTCCTGAAGGCATGACCGAGGCATGACCGAGGCATGACCGAGGCAGACCGAGGCATGACGAAGGGCCCCGTGTCTCGGGTGAGACACGGGGCCCGTTTCGTAGTCGTACGGGGATCAGGCGGTACGGGGCTTCCGCCGTGCGGCGCGCTCCGCCGCGAAGACGTCCTCCAGGCGGAACAGCTGCGCACGGCCCGCCTTGCCGGCCGCCCGCAGATGGCCGAGCTGGACCCACTTGCGGATGGTCGCCGGGGCGACGCCCGCCTCCTCGGCGGCGAGCGGGCCCGGGATCAGGGCGGGCAGCGGGAGGGACAGCGCGGTCGCGCTCAGCATGAGGTCTCCTTCGTGTCGTCCATCGCCGCCCGGATCTCCTCCGGGCGCGCCCCGGACTCGTCCGCGAGCTCCGCCCACTCCGCCTCCGGCCACAGGTGCCGGTAGGCCGGGTCGTCCTGGCAGCCGCAGGCCGGGTCCGTGCACACACAGGCCGGGTTCACGCACAGCACCGCGCGCCGGTCCGGGAAGGCCCGCAGCGACACCGAGTCGCACCAGGGGCAGCGGCCCGACACCCGGACCACCGTCTCCGCCTCGCCCAGGGTGCGGGCGCAGCGGCGGGCCATCCGGCGCACCTCGTCCCGTACGTGCCGGGCGAGCACGGCGTGGCCGGCGATCTCGTCGAGCAGGCCCACGACGCGGCGCAGCCGCTCCACGACGCCGGCCCGGCGCGGGCGCGGCAGCGCGAGCCGGGCGCAGACGGCCTCCTCCAGCTCCACCACGCCGTCGGTGATGTCGCGGATCGCGTCGGAGATGTGCAGCCGGATCGGCGCGGCGCCGTGGCCGGGGACGGCCAGGCCGTGCCGCTGTTCGAGGAGCAGCGCCTCGCGCCGCTCGGTGCGGATCAGCTCGTCGCGCCCGGCGTGGGGCGCGCGCGGCGCGCTGCCGGACGGGGACCGGCGGCCGGGCGCGAGCTCCTCGGCGAGCTCGGGGAACTGGCGTACGAGTGAGGCGGCCCAGAGCACGATGTCGCGCAGCACGCGCTCGTCCGCCGCGGTCGCCGCGTTCCCCGCGGGCGACTGCTCAGCCACGGGTGCCCCCGGCGGCGGAACCGGCGAGCGCGGGGACGAGCGCGGGAGCGACTGCGGGCGCGAGGGTCGCGGCGGCCGCGTCGAGGGCGGCGGCCTCAAGGGCGGCCGGCGACTCGGCGCCGGCGCCCCGGCGGGCGCGGCGCGGCTTCACCGGGCGTCCGTTGCGCCACAGCCGGCCCGCGCAGACGCCGTCGAACCAGCTCTCGGCGGGCGCGACCGCGGCCTCGCACTCCCGGCTGACGGGGCAGACGGCGCAGGCGCGCAGGGCCGGGGCCGCCTCCTTGCCGCGCCGGGAGAAGACGACGGACGGGGAGAGGCCGGCGCACGCGGCGGCGGCCTGCCATGGGGTGGTGTCGGGCTGGTGCAAGGGTGGTCTCCACGTTCCGGGCCCCGCTGCCCCTGGGGCCTGTGGGGCCCTTGGGACTCGTGAGGCCGACGAGTGCGGCGCTCAGCAACATAGACATGTTGCGTGCGAGCTCGCAACTACCTGTGTGGAGATCCCTTTACCGTTTCGACACGGTTGCGCGCCCGAAAGCACGTAATTCCGTGCGCGCAAGCACGCTACAGTGAGGGGCCCGAAGGGTGGGGGAGTAAAAGGGAGAGCGGTACACATGAGCACTCAAGGGCTCGACGAGTTCGCGGGCTGGGTCGAGGGTCTGATGCGGGCGCGCGGCTACGACATCGACAGCCCCCGCGGCGGCGGGAAGTCCCGGATCGCGGACGAGGCGGGCGTCCACCGCGCAGCCGTGACCCGGCTGCTGCAGCGCCAGAGCATGCCCGACCTGGAGACCATGCGCAGGATCGCCCCGCTCCTCGGGGTCTCCGTCCGCGACATGCTCATCCGGTCCGGCCGCGTGACCCCGGAGGAGCTGCCGCTCGCCGCGGACCTGCTGCCGCCGGGCGACTGGCAGCCGACCATGGAGGACTTCGCGCGCTGGCTCGGCGTCCCGGACGAGCGGATGGACGTCTTCGTCAAGGTCGTCCACCAGTTCCTGGAGCCCGAGCCCGAGACCGGCGAGCCCCGCCCGGCGGGCGAACCCCGCCGCGCCGCCCAGGACTAGGGCCCGCCCGGGACCGGGACCTGCCCGCACTCCCATACCCGGCGCCGCCCGCGTCGGGCGCACCCGCGCCCGGCGGGCGGCTCCGTGCGTGGGCATTTGTTTTGACCGGAGTCCATGCGATAGGTACGCTCAAGCCTTGTGCCTGGGGTGTGCCCGGAGTCGTGTGCGTGTCCTCAACCGCACCGGATCCGAGACCGGCCACCGCAATCAGCGCCCCTTTCCGCCCCCCGGCGGAGGTCCGCGCGATTCGACACACCCGACCGCGTGGGTCGGCGACGTTCCAGGTTAGTTGTACCGAACGGCACACAGAAACCGGAGAAGTAGTGCCTACGATCCAGCAGCTGGTCCGTAAGGGCCGGCAGGACAAGGTCGAGAAGAACAAGACGCCCGCACTCGAGGGTTCCCCTCAGCGCCGCGGCGTCTGCACGCGTGTGTTCACGACCACCCCGAAGAAGCCGAACTCGGCCCTCCGTAAGGTCGCGCGTGTGCGTCTGACCAGCGGCATCGAGGTCACGGCCTACATTCCGGGTGAGGGACACAACCTGCAGGAGCACTCCATCGTGCTCGTGCGTGGTGGCCGTGTGAAGGACCTGCCGGGTGTTCGTTACAAGATCATCCGCGGCTCCCTTGACACCCAGGGTGTCAAGAACCGCAAGCAGGCTCGCAGCCGCTACGGCGCCAAGAAGGAGAAGTAAGAATGCCTCGTAAGGGCCCCGCCCCGAAGCGCCCGGTCATCATCGACCCGGTCTACAACTCTCCTCTTGTCACCTCGCTGATCAACAAGATCCTGCTGGACGGCAAGCGTTCCACCGCCGAGCGCATCGTCTACGGCGCCATGGAGGGCCTCCGCGAGAAGACCGGTGCTGACCCGGTCGTCACGCTGAAGCGCGCTCTCGAGAACGTCAAGCCGTCCCTCGAGGTCAAGTCCCGCCGTGTCGGTGGCGCCACCTACCAGGTGCCGATCGAGGTCAAGCCCGGTCGCGCGTCCACCCTGGCGCTGCGCTGGCTGGTCGGCTACTCCCGCGCCCGTCGCGAGAAGACCATGACCGAGCGCCTCATGAACGAGCTCCTCGACGCCTCGAACGGCCTCGGTGCTTCGGTCAAGAAGCGCGAGGACACGCACAAGATGGCCGAGTCCAACAAGGCCTTCGCGCACTACCGCTGGTAGTCGCAACCCACATCGAGACCGAGAGAAGACTGAAGCCTTATGGCTACCACTTCGCTTGACCTGGCCAAGGTGCGCAACATCGGCATCATGGCCCACATCGACGCGGGCAAGACGACCACCACCGAGCGGATCCTGTTCTACACCGGTGTCTCGTACAAGATCGGTGAGGTCCACGACGGCGCTGCCACGATGGACTGGATGGAGCAGGAGCAGGAGCGCGGCATCACCATCACGTCCGCCGCGACGACCTGCCACTGGCCGCTCGAGGACGTCGATCACACGATCAACATCATCGACACGCCGGGTCACGTCGACTTCACCGTCGAGGTGGAGCGTTCGCTGCGCGTGCTCGACGGTGCTGTGACGGTGTTCGACGGCGTGGCCGGCGTCGAGCCGCAGTCCGAGACCGTCTGGCGTCAGGCGGACCGCTACGGCGTTCCGCGTATCTGCTTCGTCAACAAGCTCGACCGCACCGGCGCCGAGTTCTTCCGCTGCGTCAGCATGATCGAGGAGCGCCTCGGCGCCGTCCCGATCGTGATGCAGCTCCCGATCGGTGCCGAGGCCGACTTCCAGGGCGTCGTCGACCTCGTCCGCATGAAGGCTCTTGTCTGGTCCGCCGAGGCCACCAAGGGTGAGATGTACGACGTCGTCGACATCCCCGACACCCACACCGAGCTCGCCGAGGAGTACCGCGGCAAGCTGGTCGAGGTCGTCGCGGAGAACGACGAGGAGATGATGGAGCTCTTCCTCGAGGGCACCGAGCCCACCGAGGAGCAGCTGTACGCGGCCATCCGCCGCATCACCCTCGCCTCCGGCAACCCGGACAACACCACGGTCACCCCGGTGTTCTGTGGCACCGCGTTCAAGAACAAGGGCGTCCAGCCCCTGCTCGACGCGGTCGTGCGCTACCTCCCCTCCCCGCTCGACATCGAGGCCATCGAGGGCCACGCGGTCGGCGACCCGGAGGAGGTCGTGAAGCGCAAGCCGTCCGACGACGAGCCGCTGTCGGCCCTCGCGTTCAAGATCATGAGCGACCCGCACCTGGGCAAGCTCACCTTCGTCCGCGTGTACTCCGGCCGCCTCGACTCCGGTTCCTCTGTCCTCAACTCCGTTAAGGGCAAGAAGGAGCGCATCGGCAAGATCTACCGCATGCACGCGAACAAGCGTGAGGAGATCGCGTCGGTGGGCGCCGGCGACATCATCGCCGTGATGGGTCTCAAGCAGACCACCACCGGTGAGACGCTCTGTGACGACAAGAACCCGGTCATCCTGGAGTCCATGGACTTCCCGGCCCCGGTCATCCAGGTCGCCATCGAGCCGAAGTCCAAGGGCGACCAGGAGAAGCTGGGTGTCGCCATCCAGCGTCTCGCGGAGGAGGACCCCTCCTTCCAGGTCCACTCGGACGAGGAGACCGGCCAGACCATCATCGGTGGTATGGGCGAGCTGCACCTCGAGGTGCTGGTCGACCGTATGCGCCGTGAGTTCAAGGTCGAGGCCAACGTCGGCAAGCCGCAGGTGGCCTACCGCGAGACGATCCGCAAGGCCGTCGAGCGCGTGGACTACACGCACAAGAAGCAGACCGGTGGTACGGGTCAGTTCGCCAAGGTCCAGATCGGCATCGAGCCGATCGAGGGCGGCGAGGCCTCGTACGAGTTCGTGAACAAGGTCACCGGTGGCCGTATCCCGCGCGAGTACATCCCCTCGGTGGACGCGGGTGCGCAGGAGGCCATGCAGTTCGGCATCCTCGCCGGCTACGAGATGACCGGCGTCCGTGTGATCCTGCACGACGGTGCCTACCACGAGGTCGACTCCTCCGAGCTCGCCTTCAAGATCGCCGGCTCGCAGGCCTTCAAGGAGGCCGCGCGCAAGGCTTCGCCCGTGCTCCTCGAGCCGATGATGGCCGTCGAGGTCACCACGCCCGAGGACTACATGGGTGAGGTCGTCGGCGACATCAACTCCCGCCGTGGCCAGATCCAGGCCATGGAGGAGCGTCACGGTGCCCGCATCGTGAAGGGCCTCGTGCCCCTGTCGGAGATGTTCGGCTACGTCGGCGACCTCCGCAGCAAGACCTCGGGTCGCGCAAGCTACTCGATGCAGTTCGACTCCTACGCCGAGGTTCCGCGGAACGTCGCCGAGGAGATCATCGCGAAGGCCAAGGGCGAGTAACGCACCGCGTTTAACGCAGCGCGTTCACACGCCTTAGGCTTGACACCGACCACCGGGGGTCGGACCCGACAAGGGAACGACCCCCGGCGGACGGCACCCCAGCAAAGATCACCCTGGCGCCGATGAGTAAGGCGTACAGAACCACTCCACAGGAGGACCCCAGTGGCGAAGGCGAAGTTCGAGCGGACTAAGCCGCACGTCAACATCGGCACCATCGGTCACATCGACCACGGTAAGACGACCCTCACGGCCGCCATTACCAAGGTGCTGCACGACGCGTACCCGGACCTGAACGAGGCCTCGGCCTTCGACCAGATCGACAAGGCTCCCGAGGAGCGCCAGCGCGGTATCACGATCTCGATCGCGCACGTCGAGTACCAGACCGAGTCGCGTCACTACGCCCACGTCGACTGCCCGGGTCACGCGGACTACATCAAGAACATGATCACCGGTGCCGCGCAGATGGACGGCGCCATCCTCGTGGTCGCCGCCACCGACGGCCCGATGCCGCAGACCAAGGAGCACGTGCTCCTGGCCCGCCAGGTCGGCGTTCCGTACATCGTCGTCGCCCTGAACAAGGCCGACATGGTGGACGACGAGGAGATCCTGGAGCTCGTCGAGCTCGAGGTCCGTGAGCTCCTCACCGAGTACGAGTTCCCGGGCGACGACCTGCCGGTCGTCCGCGTCTCGGCGCTCAAGGCGCTCGAGGGCGACAAGGAGTGGGGCGAGAAGCTCCTCGGCCTCATGAAGGCCGTGGACGAGTCCATCCCGCAGCCCGAGCGTGACGTCGACAAGCCGTTCCTGATGCCGATCGAGGACGTCTTCACGATCACCGGTCGTGGCACCGTCGTCACCGGTCGTATCGAGCGTGGTGTCCTCAAGGTCAACGAGACCGTCGACATCATCGGCATCAAGACCGAGAAGACCACCACCACGGTCACCGGCATCGAGATGTTCCGCAAGCTGCTCGACGAGGGCCAGGCCGGTGAGAACGTCGGTCTGCTCCTCCGTGGCATCAAGCGCGAGGACGTCGAGCGCGGCCAGGTCATCATCAAGCCCGGTTCGGTCACGCCGCACACCGAGTTCGAGGCCCAGGCCTACATCCTGTCGAAGGACGAGGGTGGCCGTCACACCCCGTTCTTCAACAACTACCGCCCGCAGTTCTACTTCCGTACCACGGACGTGACCGGCGTCGTGACCCTCCCCGAGGGCACCGAGATGGTCATGCCGGGCGACAACACCTCCATGAGCGTCGCGCTGATCCAGCCCGTCGCCATGGAGGAGGGCCTCAAGTTCGCCATCCGTGAGGGTGGCCGGACCGTCGGCGCCGGCCAGGTCGTCAAGATCACCAAGTAAGTCCACTTGGCAGATCCGGGCTGACCCGGTCGCCCTGACACAGGGCACCTAGCACGAAGCGAAGGGCCCGTACGACGTACGTCGTACGGGCCCTTCGTCGTGTCGCTCCGTCCTGTAACGTCTTCGCCGTGGCAAGTCTCGACATCATCGAAGAACGTTCCGATCCCGCGGTCCAGCGGATCATCGATGTCACCAAGCACTCGAGGTCCGTCGTCAAGACGGTGCTGATCGAGGACATCGAACCCCTTCTGCAGAGCATCCGCGCCGGAGTCGAGTTCACCGAGGTCTACGGCCTGGACACCGCGCCGCCGCCGGCCGAGCTCCTCGAAGCGTGCGAGAAGCGCGGCATCCGGGTCCGGCTGCTCGCCTCGGCGCTCGCCAACCAGGTGTTCAAGGCCGAGAAGAAGCCCAAGCTCTTCGGCATCGCCAAGGTGCCGCGGCCCAGCCGCTTCAAGGACCTGGCGGACCGGACCGGCGACGTCATCCTGCTCGACGGCGTGAAGATCGTCGGCAACATCGGCGCCATCGTCCGCACCGCCTTCGCGCTCGGCGCCGCCGGCATCGTGCTCGTCGACAGCGACCTGCCGACCATCGCCGACCGGCGCCTGATCCGGGCCAGCCGGGGATACGTGTTCTCCCTGCCGATCGTCCTCGCCTCCCGCGACGAGGCGCTGAACCACCTGCGGGAGAGCGGCCTGCGCCCGATGGTCTTCGAGGCCGACGGAGACCACTCGGTCGGCGACCTCGGTGCCATCGACGAGCGGATCGTCCTGATGTTCGGCAGCGAGAAGACGGGGCCGTCCGGGGCGCTCTCGGACCTCGCCGCCGAGTCGGTGTCGATCCCCATGAACCCCGCCGCGGAGTCGCTCAACGTCTCCGTCTCGGCCGGCATCGCGCTGCACGCGCGCGCCCGCCGCAACCTCGGCGCCTGATCGACCGCCCCGACCCCGGGCCGCGTCAGGCCGTGTCAGGCCGTGTCAGGCCGCGTCAGGCCGTGTCTTGGGCCCGCCTCCGTTCCGGGGGGCGGGCCCCAAAGCTTTCCGGGCGTCAGGGCCTGTCGTACGGCCGCCAGGCCCACGGGCGGGCGTCCGCTCCGAGGCCGACCACCGTGCCGGGGCCGTGCAGGACGGGCGCGGCGCCGGCCGGGGCGGTGCCGCGGTCCCGGACCGCGAGGCGGCCGTCGCGCAGCAGCTGGACCCGGCCGCGCGGGTCGCGGCCGAGCAGCACCGGGCCGCGCGGGCCCGGGGCGGCGGCCAGCGGCCCGTACCCCTCGAACAGCGGAGCCGGTCCGGTCGAGGAGCGCAGCCGGCCGTCGGCGGGGGCCCGGTAGAAGACCTCCACACCGGCCGGACCGGGCGCCGGGACGGCGGCGACCGGGTCGCCGGACAGCGGGAGCGGCGCGGCCGGGGAGCCGTCGACCCAGTGCCGTATGTGCTGACGGCCCGCCGCGAGCAGGTGGACCCGGCCCGCGGCGTCGACCAGCGCGGTCAGTCCGTCCTGCACCTCCTCCTGATCGGGAAGCGTTCGCCACGGGCCCCAGGCGCCGTCCGTCGCCCGCACCCGCGTCGACACGCCCTTGTCCGCGTTCCGTACGAAGAGGTGCACCCGGCCGTCGGGCGCGGCGACCGCCACCGGCGCGCCGATCCGGCGGCCCCGGTCGTCCTCCCGCTCCGGACTGCCCAGGCCCGTCCAGGCGAGGAACGGGCCGCCGGGGGAGCGCTGCTCCAGGAGCACCACCTCGCGCCGGTTCGCGCCGCCGCGGCCGGTGAGCGCGGCGAACCGCACGCCGAAGAGCAGCAGACGCCCGTCGGGGAGCGTCGCCGGGGCGAGCACCGGCGCCAGCGGGCCGCCGCCCAGGTCCTCCGGCTCCCCGAACACCCCGCTGCCGCGTTCCTGTTCGCGCCAGCGGACCGCACGGAGCCCGAGCACCCCGTACGCGGCGAGCCGCCCGCCCGGCTCCTCGGCGACGGCCGGACCGGCGGCCGGCCAGCGGTAGTGGGTGGCGCGCACCCAGCCCTTCCAGTTGGTCAGCGGGCGGTCCCCGCCGACGCCGTAGTCGCCGCAGCCGGAGGGGTTGCCGCAGTCCCAGGACGGATCGCCGCCGTACGGGACGAGGTGGCCGGCCTTCTCGGCGAGGACCCGCGGTGGCAGGTTCTTCGGCCAGTGCCGGTTGTAGTAGCCGCGGAAGGCGGTCGTGGTGAAGGCCGGCACCGGCCCGCCGTCCGCCGTGGCGTCGGCGACCCGGCGCAGCAGCGCCGCCCAGGTGAAGCAGGCCACCGCCGTGTGGTCGCCGTGGTCGGAGTAGCCCGGCTGCTCGCTGTCCCGCTGCCGGGTGGCCTCGGGGCTGTGCTGGATGTCCGGGTCCGGGTCGAGGGTGTGCACGACCGTCGGCCGGTACGTGGCGAGCAGCCCGGCGAGTACCTCGATCAGCTGCTCGTGGTCGTACGTGACGGAGTGGGTGACGGGCGAGTCGGCGGACAGATGGGTGGTGAGTTCGAGGGCCCGGTCCTGCCACAGGGCGGGCAGCGCCATGTAGCGGCGCGGGGTGTGCATCGGCAGGTTGAGGAAGACCAACTCGACCCGGCGGCCGCCGTGTTCGAGGGTGTCGACCTCCGCGTGCCGCCCGCCCGCGAGCTCGGTGGTCCCCTTCCGCCAGGGCGTGAACCGGTCCGCGCCGAGCAGCTCCGCGTACGCCTGGCGCAGGCCCTGGTGCCGGGCGGAGGAGTAGGCGGCCCGGTCCGGCGGGGTCTCGGGCATGCCCTTGATCCGGTTCTTGCCGTTGTGCTCGCCGGCCGTCACGTACACGCAGACCACCGGCACCCCGGCGTCGAGCAGCCGCTGCGTGTCCGGGTTCATGAAGTACAGGTCGTCGTCCGGGTGCGCGGCGAACTGCATCAGCAGCGCCCGCCGGCCGGCGGCGATCGGCCGGCCCGGCGCCGGATCCGCCGAGGCGGTGTGGCCGGGCGGGGCGGGTACGGAGCAGCCGGCGACGGCCGCGCCGGCGGCCACCGCCGCCGCCCCGGCGAGCATCCCGCGCCGGGTCGGTCCTCTGTTCTCGTCCACCGGTCGTGCGTCCCCCGTGTGTGACTCTCCACCGTCCTGCGTGTGCCGTGCGGCTAGACGGGTTTTCGAGCGCGGGGGTTCAGTGCGAGGCGGCCGATTCGCCGGATCCGCCGAGCGGCACCGTGGCCCGCACCTCCATCGGCCCGTCGCCGCGCCGGGACAGCAGCACGAGGTCGGTGATCCGGACGCTCATCGTCCCGAGCAGGTCCTCGCAGCTCGTGGCGAGGGCGGCGGGGTCGCGGCTGCGGCCGAGGGACAGGTGCGGGGTGTACGGGCGGGAGTCGACGCACCGCGGGAAGCGGTCCTCCAACGCCTCCCGCAGCCGAAGCCACGGCTCCGAGCCCCGCGCGGCCGGGTCGAGCCACACGGTGGCGTCCGTACGGTGCCGGAACCACCGCACCCCGTGGAGCCGCGCCCGGAACGGCGGGACGGTCCGCAGGGCCGCCGCGACCAGCGGGATCGCCCGCAGGAAGTCGGACTCGGGGACGAACCCGTACACGACGTTGACGTGCGGCGGCCAGCGCCCGATCTGCCGGTCGTGGACGCGCCGGATGCGCTGGATCGGCTCCCACAGCCCGTGCGGCGGCAGCCAGGCCACGGCCGTCCGATACGTGGGAGGCACGGCGAGCACGTCGGCGTGGACCCGGCCCGCCGCGGACGCGTCAAGCCGGTCGAGCCCGGTCGCCCGGTCCCAGACGAGTTCCCCGTCCGCCTCGAAGAACACCACCCGGTGCCACGGGATCTCCCCGCCGGGCGCGAAGTCCACGAGATCCACGCGCTTCGGGCCCGCGTCCCGCTCGGCGATCCCCATGACGAACCGCTCGGCGTCGAACCGCGGGTCCCACACCACCCGGTGGTAGACCTCGTCGCTGGTGCGCATACTCCGCCTCTGCCCGGATTCCGCCGGTCACGAACTGATCAAGACGTCTGACCTGCCTGTTCCGCCCGTACGGCGGCGTGAGAACGTCCGGATCGCATCACATATTCACAGGGGTCGCAGGGGTGGGGACATGAGCGACAAGCCGTCGGACAGACCGTCGGTCTCGGACGAGGAATGGGCCTCGTTCGTCGAGTCGGCGCGTGAGCAGGGCATCGGCACCAAGGCCGACGTGCGGGCGCTGCGCAAGGCGAAGCCGCCGAAGCGGCCCAAGGCCCCCAGGGCCTCCAGGGCGCCGAAGCGCCAGGAGCCGGCGGGCTGGCGCACCGGCCCGGCCTGGCAGGAGATGAACGGCCGGGCGGCACGGAAGCGCAAGCTCAAGGCCGTCCTCGGCATCTCCCTGGCGGCGGGCCTGGCGCTGGTCGCCGTACGCCCCCAGCTGATCACCGCCCTGCTCCCGGAGGGCGTCACCTCCGCCCTGCCGTCCTCCTGGACGGACCACCCGGAGGACACGACACCGCTGGCGGCGGAGACGGCGGCCCCGACCGCACCCCCGGAGCCCGTCGACCCGCACCGCCCGACCCTGAAGGAGCCCTTCAGGGGCTCCCCGGCGGTGCGGTGGGCGGACGGGGCCGCGGGCATCGAGCTTCCGCCGGCGAAGGCGACGGGCTGGATGTCGAAGACGCAGGTCGAGGCGGCCCTGAAGAAGTCCAAGGAGTTCCTGGTCGCGGCCAACCTGGACCCGAAGGTGCTCCGGGGCGGCAGGCCGGACGCGGCGCTGAAGCTGATCGACCCGACCCAGAAGGATGTCCGTACCCAGCTGGAGGGCTGGCTGGCCAAGCCGACCGAGGCGAACGACCCCAAGACGGTGTTCACCCGCTTCACCCCGGTGGAGGTCAAGCCGGCCGGCACCGTCGTGAAGGTCCGGGGCCGGATGAGCGTGGCGGCGGGCAAGGGCAAGAAGGCGGGCACGGTCGAGGTGAGCGCCGACTACACCTTCGTCTACCCGCTCCTAAAGGCCGGGCCGGGCGCGGACGAGGTCGCCCGTACGATCGTCCGCCGCGAGATGACCTTCGTCTTCTACGACCCCGCGCGCTACCGGGTCAGCAGCGGCAAGGTCGTCATCGGCGACTGGATGTCGGACTACGGCAACAGCTCCTGCGAGCTGGACGGCGACGGCTTCCTCCACCCGGAGTTCGAGTCCGACCTCCGGACCGGCCCCGTGCCCGGCACCACGGGCCCGGCCACCGACCCGTACGACCGCAGCAAGCCGATCGAACGCCATCGGACGGCCGGCTGCGGCACCGTCACTCGTTCCTGAGGGGGGAACACCATGGGATGGGACTACGAAGACCCCAACGGCGGCACACAGAGCTCCGCCGCCCGCATCGCCTCCGGCGCCGTCGGCATCGTCGTCGCGGCGGGCCTCGCCGTGCTGGTGCTGCGGCCCGAGCTGATGCCGTGGCGGGACGCCGGGGACACGACTCCGCTGGCCGCCGAGACCGGACGGCCGAGCGCCGCGCCCTCCGAGGAGGCGTTCCCGGACCGGCCGACGCTGCGGGAGCCGTTCAAGGGATCGCCGGCGCTGCGGTGGGCGGACGGGGCCGCCGGGATCGAGCCGCCGGCCGCCAGGGCCACCGGCTGGATGTCGAAGGCGCAGGTCGAGGACGCGCTGAAGCGGACCAAGGAGTTCCTGGTTGCGGCCAACCTGGACCCGGCGGTGATCAAGGGCGGGAAGCCGGACGCGGCGCTGAAGCTGATCGACCCGAAGCAGCCGGAGGTCCGGGCCGACCTGGAGAAGTCCCTGGCGAAGCCGACCGAGGCGAACGACCCGACCTCGCTCTTCACCCGCTTCAGCCCGAAGGAGGTCCGTCCGGCCGGGACGGTCGTGAAGACCAGGGGCCGGATGACCGTCGAGGCGGGCACCGGAAAGGACGCCGGAAACGTCGTCATCCGCACCGACTACACCTTCGTGTACCCGGTGGTGAAGGCCGCGCCGGGCTCCGACGAGGTGGCCCGCACCATCGTGCGCCGCACCCTGGTCGTGGCCCTGCCGGACCCGGAGGAGTTCGAGGTGACCAAGGGCAGGCTGTCGCTCTGGGAGTGGAACTCCGACCTCGCCAACAGCGCCTGCGACGTGTTCGACGGCTTCCTGCACCCACAGTTCGACTCGGACCTGATGGCCGACCCGGACGCGGCCCCGGTGGGCCCGGAACAGGACCCGTACGACCGGAGCAAGGACCTGGGCGCCAGCTCCCAGGAGTGCGGCACGGTCTCCCGTACCTGACCCCCTGCCGGGGACGGGTCACCGACTGCCGACGGCCGGCAGTGCGCGGCGGAGGACCAGCTCCCGTACGTGGGAGGTGTCCAGCGTGGCCAAGGCGGCCGTGACCGCGTCCAGGAAGACGGCCCGGCCGTTGTTGTTGTGGACGTAGACGAGGCCGCCGGTCACCTCCTGACCGTCGGCCTCGCGGCGTACCCACACAAGCCCGCGGGTGTCCGGCCCCGGTTCGCGAACGGCCCTGATCACGTCCTTCCAGTCACCGACGGGCACGTGCGTGAAGCCCTGGAAGTACCGGCGGTTCAGCCTGCCCCACCATCCGGGGGCCTCATGGGCGGGACGCCAGGGCAGGGCGACCGACGGGTGCCCGCCGACCACGGAGTGCAGGGCGGCCACGCAGCCGCGGGCGTTGATACGGCGCGCCTGGTTCCGTACGCGGGCCGAGGTCTCGCGTACGGGGGCGGGCTCCAGGTCTGCCAGCGGGGCGCTGGAGGCGGGGTGGAAGGGGGAGCTGCCGTCCTTCGGTACGACGAGCGAGGCCGCGAGCATCGGCGTACGCGGGTATCCGGGCTGCGGGAGGGCCCGGCAGGCCAGTAGCCAGGCCGTCTCCGTCTCGTACACGGGGCGCGGCACGGCGAGCTCGACGAGCCCGCCGTAGACGTCGTTCAGCCAGGCGGTGGCCTGGTGGACGGGGTGAGCGCGGTCCTCCGCCGGCCGGTGTTCCTCCTTGCCCTTCACCTCGGTGCTCAGTCCCAGGCCCGGCTCAGGGCGCTGAGCCGGTCGCGGTACTCCAGCACCTCGATCCACTCGGGGAACCACTGCTGCGGCCCGTTCTTCGCCCCGGCGAAGGCGCCGGCCAGGGCCGCGATGGAGTCGGAGTCTCCGGAGGAGTGGGCACCTCGCATGATCGATGCGCGCGGAGAGCCCTGGACCACCAGGAAGCAGTACAGGGCGGTGGCGAGTGCTTCCTCGGCGATCCAGCCTGCGCCGACAGCCACGCAGGGGTCCTGGTCGATGTCCGGATCACGAAGGGCTTCGGTCACCTTGTCGAGGGCGCGAAGGCATTCGTCCCATCCGAATGCGATGTACGTCGCGGGGTCGGGTGCTCCTGCCTTCTGCGCCAGGTCTCCGAGCCAGTCGGCGTGGTACGTCTGCCGGGACTGCTGCGCGTAGGAGCGCAGCTGGGGGAGGAGGTCGTCCAGGGCGCAGCCGTGGGCGAGGAGCCAGATGGCGTGGGCCGTCAGGTCGCTGGCGGCGAGCGCGGTGGGGTGGCCGTGCGTCATGGCTGCCTGCAACTGGGCGATGCCCGAGCGCTGCTCGGCCGTCAGGCCGGGTACGAGCGCGACCGGGGCCACGCGCATGTTCGCGCCGCAGCCCTTGGAGCTGATCACTGTGGCGTCCTGCCAGCGAATGCCGCGTTCCAGCGCGGCGCAGGCGTTCAGGCAGGTCTGGCCCGGGGCCCGGTTGTTGTCGGGATCACGGAGCCACTTCACGAAGTGGGCACGCAGAGCCGCTTCGACCTCGTGCGGGGTGATCGAGGGGGCCGTCTCCCACACCTCACGCGTCCCTCGTTCCCTTCGCGCGCCGCGCGTCTCTCTCGCGCGTCCCGTGACCTCCAGGAGGGCCTCTCCCACGGCCAGCGCCATCTGGGTGTCGTCGGTCACCCGCACCACGTCGCCGGCGGAGAGAGGCATCCCCATCTTCTGCCAGGGGCCGAACTTCGCGCTGATCTGCTCCATGGTCAGGAACTCGGTGGGATAGCCCATGGCATCCCCGAGAGCGAGGCCGAACAGCGTCCCGCGCGCCGAGTTCTTCACGGTCCCCTCAGGAGGCCACCCGGCGCGGGCGCGGAGCGACTCGGAGTTCGGTGCCTCGTCGAGGGAGCCGGGCACCACGTGACTGGAGCCGGTGAAAGGTGAGTCCCTGATCATCTCCGCGAGTGCTTCGGACGGTGCGATACCCCGCGTGTAGCCGTCGTACAGGCGGCGCACCCATGGGCTGCCTTCGTTGAGGGCGACGTGCCCGGCGTCCTTGCGCGCGATCCAGTTCGCCGCGCCCTCCTCGTCGCTGACCCACACGTAGCCGATCACCGTGTCCTGGGCGTTCGCCACGGAGACGTACTGCACGGGTCCGCCGGCCCGACGGCTGTAGCGCTGCGGGCCTCCCGGCTCGACGCGGAACTCCAGGTCCTCCAGGAAACGTGGGTTGGTCGTCTGCTTCACGAAGCGGGGACCGCTGTCCCCTGCGGTGTTCATTTCAACTGTCCTCTTCTAATTCCCGGGCAGGACTTCGCCGTAGATCTGCAGCTGCCCCTTTTCGTTGTAGAAAGCCCGCGTAACCCTGTAGGTGGTGCCCCGCCCCAGCAGCAGTTCCCGTTCGATCACACCGAAGTGGCTGACTTTTTCCATCCAGAGGGCGGGAGTTCCCTCGGGAACCCGAAGATGCATGATGGCGTCCATCTTCTCGAAGCTCCCCGCCGGAGTTTCGCCGAGGGATGTCGACATGTAGGCCTTGTCGGGAATCTTCTGCCCGAGAAGATCGGCAGGGTCGTCGAATTTCAGATGTCCGGTTCCCGACCCGCGCACGACCATGACGTCTTCCGGAATCCGGTGACCGGCCAATGCCTTGTCGACCTCCTCGATATTGCGGAGTACGTCTGGAGTGCCCAGCTCGGGATCTCCGCGGAGGTAGCCGTTCATCTCTCGGTAGGTTGCGTACCGCGGATCTGGATAGCTGAGCTTTTCGTCCGAATAGTCCAGGAGTGATTTTCGCGTCGACTCCGGCAAGTTCTCGGCGTAGTCGTTCCAATGGTCCCTGCCGTAGGCGATGGCCGCATCGTCGTCGCGGAGTCTGACGGCCCCAGCGCTGAGCTCGTCGGCTGCTACCTGATGCTTCTGCGCGCTGCCGAGGCCGTCGAACTCGTCTGCCGAAACATGCGGCTCATAGGTGAAGCCGCCATCGCCGTGAGTCCCGACCCCGTCATTGACCCCCTTCAGCTCCGGATACTGATCCTCCAGGAACCCCTGCCCCGCCTTGGGATCCGGCGCGTCCGCGTGGGCGGTGGCCTCGTCCACGTGATGCGTGGGCTGGGTGAGGTCGTCCCACTTGCCGGCGGCCGGGACGTCGTCCAGCAGGCTGGTCGGAGGCGCGTTGTCGATCGTCCAGCTCTTGGGCAGGCCGGAGACCGCGGTCTCGGACGGCGTGGCCGCGTCGTCCGCCCAGGTCGGCGGGGACGGCGACGGCGGGTGGGGCGCGGTGGTGGCGAGGTCGTCGCCGTACTTCACGCCCTTCGTCGCCAGGTTCGTCGCCCCGGTCTCCAGGCCCTCCCGGGCCGCGAGGCGCAGGCCGCCGCGGGCGAGGCCGGTGCCCTTCGTGCCGAACAGTTCGGGGATGAGGCGGCCGAGGAACTCCGACGGGTCCTTCTTGAAGCCCTCCACCGCGGCCGTCACGACGCGGTCGGGGTGGGCCGCCGTGGACACCAGGCCGGAGAGTGTCATCGAGACGTTCTGCGCGTACGCGGCGGGGTGCGTCAGGTTGTACGCGTCCATGGGGTTGAGGCCCCGGGCGAAGTTGAGGAGCCCCGCGGTCCCCTTGAGGGCGCCGCCCACCACATGGGTCAGCTCCACGTTGTACGCCTGGTAGCCGTCGACGAGGTCGCTGCCCAGGCGGTCGAGGGGCGGCGGTTCGGCGGGGGCGTGGGCCAGGGCCTTCTCGACCCTGGCCGCGGCCTCGGTCGCGGCGGTGTTCCGCTGTTCGCGGGCGTGCGCGAGTCTTGCCCTGGCCTCCTCGACGACCGCATCGGCGGCCCTGCCGGCCTCGTGGGCCGCGGTGACCGTGGCGTCCGTGGCACCCCTGGCCGCCGCGGCGGCCTTCGCCTCCTCCGAGACCCGCCTGCCCTCGCGGTACATCTCGACGGCCTCGCCCGCCTGGCCCTGCGCCCACCGCACGGCGTCGGCATAGGCCTCCAGCGCCGCCGCGGCCGTCTCGCAGGCGTCCGCCGCGTGCAGCCACTTCGTGGGGTGGACGCCGAACCTCTCGCGGAAGGCGTCACCGCCCAGGCCCTTCCAACGCGAGGAGTCGACCTTCCGCATGCCCTGGCCGACCTTCTCGAAGGCCGCCCGGAAGTCCTTGAGGTGCGCCGCGCTCGTGAGGATGTTCGCGGGGTTGCCGCGGACGAGCTCGTTCGCCTCCTCGGTCTGGCCGAGCTGCTTCTCGCCGGGGGTCGCACCGAGGCTCGACGCCACGCCGTCGCCCCAGTCCGTGACCACGTCGGCGGCCTTGTGCAGGCCGTACGAGTCGAGGCGCTCACCGGTCTCGTCGGTCACCCAGTCGACGGTCTCGCCCAGCTTCCTCCTGCCGGAGTCGATGCCGTCCTCGATGACGCCGAGGCCCCTGTCGATGCCGTCCTTGAAGCCGTCGCCGATGTCGCCGATGTCGTCGAGCAGTCCGCCCATCAGCCCGCTCCGCCGCTCTGCTGTGGCGGCACCTGCTGCTGGGCGGCGGCCCGCTCCTCCGCCGACGGGCCGAACGTGTCGTCGAGCATCTGCTCGTACTCGGCGTCGGAGACCCCGAGCGAGGAGTGCATGCTCTGCGGGTTCACGCCGGGCAGGCCGACCGTGCTCGACGTCATCACGTCGCGACCGGCGTCCTTCCAGCCCTGGGCGATGTTGGCGTTCGCCTGCTCGAAGGACTCGCGGCTGTAGTCGGCCCCGCCGTACGCCCCGGACCTGGCGATGTCGCCCCAGCCCTGCCGCGTGACCTCGTCCTCGGACGCGTACGGGTTCCCGATGGCCGCGTTGGTGACGATCTTGAACGTGCCTTCCACGTACTGCTCGGTCTCGTGGTACGTGCCGGCCGACAGGCCCGCCTTCACGGCGAAGCCGTTGCCCTCGCCGATCAGGGCGCGCACGCCCCACTCCCAGCGCTCGCAGAACGACGAGAACGTCGCCGTCAGCCCCTCGTGGCCCAGATCCAGGCCGGAGAGCTCGATCTCGCCGAAGCCGCGGCCCGCCCCCGCCGTGCCGACCGAGCCGAGCTCCTTCAGCTCGCTCAGGGCCAGCGTCAGTCCGTTCGCGATCTCGCCGAGACCGCTCGCGGCCAGCTCCTGGCCGCCCCCGTCCCCGCCCGTGCTCCCGCCGTCCCCGCTCACCGCACCCCTCCCGTGGTGCCCTCGTCCACCGCCGCCGTGTCCGGAACGATCCCGGCCACCGGCGGGAGGAGCACCGCGTGCTCCGCACCGTCCGCCGCGTCCAGGGCCACGCCGCACGGGACCCCGGCGCCCGGCACGGCGGCGTCGAGCAGCCGTGCGCCGAGCACCGTCTCGTACTCCCAGGCCACGCCGCCCTCGCCCCTGGCGAGCGCGTACCGGACCAGCGCCGACTCGTCGGAGAACGCGAGGATCCAGCGCACGCCGCCGAAGTCGACGGTCAGCCAGGACCCGTCCCGGCGCGGCACGAGCACGGCCGTCTCCCGGAAGAGCTCAAGGATTGCGGCGAACTCGCGCCGCCGGCCCTCCGCCTCGGCGTCGAACACTCCGCCGGGCGGGGCGGCGGGGGTGGGCGGTGGGGGAGACCATGGCGGGGTCGCCGCCGGCTCGTCCCGTGGTGTGAAGGCCGGGTCCGCGTAGTCGGCCAGCCGGGACCGCCGTACCGGCGTGTCCGAGCCGCCCCCAAGATCGATCATCGCGTCACACTGGCACAAGGGCCGCGCCCGGACCGAATCGGGCCTCGCCGCGCCCGTGTGTACCCCCACGTGACGTGGGGTACAGTCTTCGCCCCGATTGGCG
Source organism: Streptomyces sp. NPDC051909 (assembly GCF_040681095.1). Lineage (NCBI taxonomy): Bacteria > Bacillati > Actinomycetota > Actinomycetes > Kitasatosporales > Streptomycetaceae > Streptomyces > Streptomyces sp. NPDC051909. The sequence continues at coordinate 319,577 of NZ_JBFAYA010000001.1, forward strand.
GCCGCTAGGCCCCGTATGGCAGACTAGCCGGGTTGCTCGGTTGAGTACCGATGCTGCGCGCCTCCCGCCGGGAGGACCGGAAGCGAGTCCCACAGTACTCGTCGACCCCCTGCGGGTCGGACGTACGGGAATCTTCCGGGAAGCGTGGGCGGGGCCTCAGCCAGGCGCCCGGTGGTGTTCTGCACCCGCCACGCGGCACGGCCCGCACCCCCTTGGTTGGGATCTCCCTCTGGGAGATCTTCGTAGAGGGAGCGCGACACGCCCGACCGCGTGGGTCGGAGACAGAGCGCTGGACCGCCGGGTACCAGAGCGTTACTACGACAAAGGACTACTGAGTAGCCATGGCGGGACAGAAGATCCGCATCCGGCTCAAGGCCTACGACCACGAGGTCATCGACTCCTCGGCGAAGAAGATCGTCGAGACGGTGACTCGCACTGGTGCGTCGGTCGCGGGCCCGGTGCCGCTGCCCACTGAGAAGAACGTGTACTGCGTCATCAAGTCGCCGCACAAGTACAAGGACTCGCGCGAGCACTTCGAGATGCGCACGCACAAGCGCCTCATCGACATCCTCGACCCCACGCCGAAGACGGTTGACTCGCTGATGCGTCTCGACCTGCCGGCTGGCGTCGACATCGAGATCAAGCTCTGAGGTGACGCGCGAGATGGCTAAGAACATCAAGGGCATCCTGGGCGAGAAGCTCGGCATGACGCAGGTCTGGGACGAGAACAACCGGGTCGTCCCGGTGACCGTCGTCAAGGCCGGCCCGAATGTCGTGACCCAGGTGCGTACGAACGACGTCGACGGCTACGAGTCGGTCCAGATCGCCTTCGGCGAGATCGACCCGCGCAAGGTGAACAAGCCCCTCAAGGGCCACTTCGCCAAGGCCGACGTCACCCCGCGCCGTCACCTCGTCGAGATCCGTACCGCTGACGCCAGCGAGTACAGCCTCGGCCAGGAGATCACCGCCGAGGTCTTCGAGGCGGGCATCAAGGTCGACGTGACCGGCAAGAGCAAGGGCAAGGGCTTCGCCGGTGCCATGAAGCGCCACAACTTCCGTGGTGGCAAGGCGTCCCACGGTGCCCACCGTGTGCACCGCAAGCCGGGTTCGATCGGTGGCTGCGCCACCCCGGGCCGCGTCTTCAAGGGCATGCGCATGGCCGGCCGCATGGGCAACGAGCGCGTGACCACCCAGAACCTGACCGTTCACGCCGTTGACGCGGAGAAGGGCCTGCTGCTCATCAAGGGCGCGGTTCCTGGTCCGAACGGCGGCCTCGTCCTGGTCCGCACCGCGGCCAAGGGGGCCTGAGGATATGAGCACCATTGACATTCTGTCGCCCTCCGGCGACAAGACCGGGACCGTCGAGCTCCCGGCCGAGATCTTCGACGCCAAGATCAGCATCCCGCTGATCCACCAGGTCGTCGTCGCGCAGCTGGCCGCGGCCCGTCAGGGCACGCACAAGGTCAAGACGCGTGGCGAGGTCCGTGGTGGTGGCAAGAAGCCTTACCGCCAGAAGGGCACCGGCCGCGCCCGTCAGGGTTCGACCCGCGCCCCGCAGTTCGCCGGTGGTGGCGTCGTGCACGGTCCCGTGCCGCGTGACTACTCGCAGCGGACCCCGAAGAAGATGAAGGCCGCCGCCCTCCGCGGTGCCCTCTCCGACCGGGCGAACCACTCCCGTATCCACGTCGTCACCGGCGTGGTCGAGGGTGGCATCTCCACCAAGGCCGCCAAGACGCTGTTCGGCAAGATCTCGGAGCGCAAGAACCTGCTCCTGGTCGTCGAGCGTTCCGACGAGGCCGCGTGGCTGTCCGCCCGCAACCTGCCCCAGGTGCACATCCTGGAGCCGGGCCAGCTGAACACGTACGACGTGATGCGATCCGACGACGTGGTCTTCACCCAGGCCGCCCTCGAGTCCTTCGTGTCTGGCCCCAAGGCCGTTGAGACCGAAGGGAGCGAGGCCTGATGTCCGAGGCCACGATCACCAGCAAGACCTTCACGGACCCGCGCGACGTCCTCGTCAAGCCGGTTGTCTCCGAGAAGAGCTACGCGCTGCTCGACGAGAACAAGTACACGTTCATCGTCGCGCCCGGCGCCAACAAGACCCAGATCAAGCAGGCCGTCGAGGCGGTCTTCTCGGTCAAGGTCACCGGGGTCAACACGATCAACCGCCAGGGCAAGCGCAAGCGCACCCGCACCGGTTTCGGCAAGCGTGCCAACACCAAGCGCGCCATCGTGACCCTCGCTGAGGGCAACCGAATCGACATCTTCGGCGGCCCGACCGCCTGACGGCGGTCGAGTCGTCCGATATCGGACGAGGACTGAGAAATGGGTATCCGCAAGTACAAGCCGACTACGCCGGGCCGTCGTGGCTCCTCCGTAGCCGACTTCGTCGAGATCACGCGGTCCACGCCGGAGAAGTCGCTGGTCCGCCCCCTGCACAGCAAGGGCGGCCGTAACAACACCGGTCGTGTGACCGTCCGTCACCAGGGCGGTGGCCACAAGCGCGCCTACCGTGTGATCGACTTCCGTCGCCACGACAAGGACGGCGTGCCGGCCAAGGTCGCTCACATCGAGTACGACCCCAACCGCACCGCGCGCATCGCGCTGCTCCACTACGCGGACGGCGAGAAGCGCTACATCATCGCTCCCAAGGGTCTGACGCAGGGTGACCGCGTCGAGAACGGCCCGGGCGCGGACATCAAGCCCGGCAACAACCTGGCGCTCCGCAACATCCCGGTCGGTACCACGATCCACGCGATCGAGCTCCGTCCCGGTGGCGGCGCCAAGTTCGCCCGGTCCGCCGGTGCCTCCGTGCAGCTGCTTGCGAAGGAGGGCACCATGGCCCACCTCCGCATGCCGTCCGGCGAGATCCGTCTGGTCGACGCCCGCTGCCGCGCCACCATCGGTGAGGTCGGCAACGCCGAGCAGTCGAACATCAACTGGGGCAAGGCCGGCCGCAAGCGCTGGCTGGGCGTCCGCCCGACCGTTCGCGGTGTGGCGATGAACCCGGTTGACCACCCGCACGGTGGTGGTGAGGGCAAGACCTCCGGTGGTCGTCACCCGGTCTCCCCGTGGGGTCAGAAGGAGGGTCGTACTCGTTCGCCGAAGAAGGCTTCGAACAAGTACATCGTCCGCCGCCGCAAGACGAACAAGAAGCGCTAGGAGCGGGTTTAGATGCCGCGCAGTCTCAAGAAGGGACCCTTCGTCGACGGCCACCTCATCAAGAAGGTGGACGCCCAGAACGAAGCCGGTACCAAGAACGTCATCAAGACCTGGTCCCGTCGCTCGATGATCGTCCCGGCCATGCTCGGCCACACGATCGCGGTGCACAACGGCAAGACCCACGTCCCGGTGTTCGTCACCGAGTCGATGGTCGGGCACAAGCTCGGCGAGTTCTCGCCGACGCGTACCTTCCGGGGTCACGTCAAGGAAGACCGGAAGTCGAAGCGCCGCTAGTAGCGGATCGCATTCAGACACGTAAGTAACTGAGAGGGACAACCATGGAAGCCAGGGCCCAGGCGCGGTACATCCGCGTTACGCCCATGAAGGCCCGCCGCGTGGTGGACCTTATCCGTGGCATGGATGCCACGGAGGCTCAGGCTGTTCTGCGATTCGCTCCGCAGGCAGCCTCCGTGCCGGTCGGCAAGGTGCTCGACAGCGCCATCGCCAACGCCGCGCACAACTACGACCACACGGACGCCTCTTCGCTGTTCATCAGCGAGGCGTTCGTCGACGAGGGTCCGACCCTGAAGCGGTTCCGTCCGCGTGCCCAGGGCCGTGCCTACCGGATCCGCAAGCGGACCAGCCACATCACCGTGGTCGTCAGCAGCAAGGAAGGAACCCGGTAATGGGCCAGAAGGTTAACCCGCATGGGTTCCGGCTCGGCATCACCACGGACTTCAAGTCCCGCTGGTACGCCGACAAGCTGTACAAGGACTACGTCAAGGAAGACGTCGCCATCCGTCGGATGCTGACGTCCGGCATGGAGCGCGCCGGCATCTCGAAGGTTGAGATCGAGCGCACCCGTGACCGTGTCCGCGTGGACATCCACACCGCTCGCCCGGGCATTGTCATCGGTCGCCGTGGCGCCGAGGCCGACAAGATCCGCGGCCAGCTCGAGAAGCTGACCGGCAAGCAGGTCCAGCTGAACATCCTCGAGGTCAAGAACCCCGAGGTCGACGCTCAGCTGGTGGCCCAGGCCGTCGCCGAGCAGCTGTCCTCCCGCGTCTCCTTCCGTCGGGCCATGCGCAAGAGCATGCAGTCCGCCATGAAGGCCGGCGCCAAGGGCATCAAGATCCAGTGTGGTGGCCGTCTCGGCGGCGCCGAGATGTCCCGCTCGGAGTTCTACCGCGAGGGTCGTGTGCCGCTGCACACGCTGCGCGCGAACGTCGAGTACGGCTTCTTCGAGGCCAAGACCACCTTCGGCCGCATCGGCGTGAAGGTCTGGATCTACAAGGGCGACGTCAAGAACATCGCCGAGGTCCGCGCCGAGAACGCTGCTGCCCGTGCGGGCAACCGCCCGGCCCGTGGCGGCGCTGACCGTCCGGCCGGCCGCGGTGGCCGCGGTGGCGAGCGTGGCGGTCGCGGTCGCAAGCCGCAGCAGGCTCAGGCTGCCGAGGCCCCCAAGGCCGAGGCTCCCGCCGCCGCTCCGGCTGCTGAGAGCACCGGAACGGAGGCCTGACCGAAATGCTGATCCCCCGTAGGGTCAAGCACCGCAAGCAGCACCACCCGAAGCGCAACGGTATGTCCAAGGGTGGCACGCAGGTTGCGTTCGGCGAGTACGGCATTCAGGCCCTCACCCCGGCCTACGTGACCAACCGCCAGATCGAGGCCGCGCGTATCGCGATGACCCGCCACATCAAGCGTGGCGGCAAGGTCTGGATCAACATCTACCCGGACCGCCCGCTCACGAAGAAGCCTGCCGAGACCCGCATGGGTTCCGGTAAGGGTTCTCCGGAGTGGTGGATCGCGAACGTCAAGCCCGGTCGGGTGATGTTCGAGCTGTCCTACCCGAACGAGAAGATCGCGCGTGAGGCTCTGACTCGTGCGGCTCACAAGCTGCCGATGAAGTGCAAGATCGTTAAGCGCGAGGCAGGTGAGCTGTGATGTCGGCCGGTACCAAGGCGTCCGAGCTGCGCGAGCTGGGCAACGAGGAGCTTGTGGCCAAGCTCCGCGAGGCCAAGGAAGAGCTGTTCAACCTCCGCTTCCAGGCGGCGACGGGCCAGCTCGAGAACCACGGTCGGCTCAAGTCCGTCCGTAAGGACATCGCCCGGATCTACACCCTGATGCGTGAGCGTGAGCTGGGCATCGAGACGGTGGAGAACGCCTGATGAGCGAGAACAACGTGACTGAAGAGCGCAACGCCCGCAAGGTCCGTGAGGGCCTCGTCGTCAGCGACAAGATGGACAAGACCGTCGTCGTCGCTGTCGAGGACCGCGTCAAGCACGCGCTGTACGGCAAGATCATCCGCCGTACGAACAAGCTCAAGGCTCACGACGAGCAGAACCAGGCCGGCGTCGGCGACCGCGTCCTCCTCATGGAGACGCGCAAGCTGTCCGCCACGAAGCACTGGCGCGTCGTCGAGATCCTCGAGAAGGCCAAGTAATTAATCCGAGGGGCTTCCCCCTCGGGTTCGTTCCGCCAGGCTCCGCCGGGGTCCGAGTGATCGGCCCCCGGCGGGGAACCGGCAGACAAATCAGGAGATAGACGTGATCCAGCAGGAGTCGCGACTTCGCGTCGCCGACAACACTGGTGCCAAGGAGATCCTTTGCATCCGTGTTCTCGGTGGTTCGGGTCGCCGCTACGCGGGCATCGGTGACGTCATCGTCGCCACCGTCAAGGACGCGATCCCCGGTGGCAACGTGAAGAAGGGTGACGTCGTCAAGGCGGTCATCGTTCGCACCGTCAAGGAGCGCCGCCGCCAGGACGGCTCGTACATCCGCTTCGACGAGAACGCCGCTGTCATTCTGAAGAACGACGGCGACCCTCGCGGCACCCGTATCTTCGGCCCGGTCGGCCGTGAGCTGCGCGAGAAGAAGTTCATGAAGATCATCTCGCTCGCGCCGGAGGTGCTGTAAGCATGAAGATCAAGAAGGGCGACCTGGTTCAGGTCATCACCGGCAAGGACAAGGGCAAGCAGGGCAAGGTCATCGCGGCCATGCCGGCTGAGAACCGCGTTCTGGTCGAGGGTGTCAACCGGGTCAAGAAGCACACCAAGGCCGGCCCGAACCAGGCCGGCGGCATCGTGACCACCGAGGCTCCGGTCCACGTCTCCAACGTCCAGCTGGTCGTGGAGAAGGACGGCAAGAAGGTCGTCACGCGTGTCGGTTACCGCTTCGACGACGAGGGCAACAAGATCCGCGTTGCCAAGCGGACGGGTGAGGACATCTGATGGCTACCACCACTCCGCGTCTCAAGACGAAGTACCGCGAGGAGATCGCGGGCAAGCTGCGTGACGAGTTCAAGTACGAGAACGTCATGCAGATCCCCGGCCTCGTGAAGATCGTGGTCAACATGGGTGTCGGTGACGCCGCCCGTGACTCGAAGCTGATCGAGGGCGCGATCCGCGACCTCACCACGATCACCGGCCAGAAGCCGGCCGTCACCAAGGCCCGCAAGTCCATCGCGCAGTTCAAGCTGCGCGAGGGCCAGCCCATCGGTGCCCACGTCACGCTCCGTGGCGACCGCATGTGGGAGTTCCTGGACCGCACCCTGTCGCTCGCGCTGCCGCGCATCCGCGACTTCCGCGGCCTGTCCCCGAAGCAGTTCGACGGCCGTGGCAACTACACCTTCGGTCTCACGGAGCAGGTCATGTTCCACGAGATCGACCAGGACAAGATCGACCGCGTCCGGGGTATGGACATCACCGTGGTCACCACGGCGACCAACGACGACGAGGGCCGTGCCCTTCTGCGTCACCTCGGCTTCCCGTTCAAGGAGGCGTAAGCGAGATGGCGAAGAAGGCTCTCATCGCGAAGGCTGCCCGCAAGCCCAAGTTCGGTGTGCGTGCGTACACCCGCTGCCAGCGCTGCGGCCGCCCTCACTCCGTGTACCGCAAGTTCGGCCTCTGCCGCGTGTGCCTTCGTGAGATGGCTCACCGTGGCGAGCTGCCGGGCGTGACCAAGAGCTCCTGGTAATTCCCCTTCGCCCGTGGGGCGTTGGAGAACACCGGAGTCTCTCGGTAAGCATTGGGCTGGCGGAGGCCCTTCCCTTCATGCCGTAGGCTTGAAGGGTTGGGCGTCCGCCGCCCGTACGACTTACTACGCCGTAGGTCCACCGCACCGCACCCGCCCCGTCTCGGATCGGGGAGAGGGATGGTGCACCAGGAAACCCCGGCGAGAGAGGCCGAAGGCCAATTCATGACCATGACTGATCCGATCGCAGACATGCTCACGCGTCTGCGTAACGCGAACTCGGCGTACCACGACTCCGTGACGATGCCGCACAGCAAGATCAAGTCGCACATCGCGGAAATCCTCCAGCAGGAGGGCTTCATCACCGGCTGGAAGGTCGAGGACGCCGAGGTCGGCAAGAACCTCGTTCTCGACCTCAAGTTCGGTCCGAACCGTGAGCGCTCCATCGCGGGCATCAAGCGGATCTCGAAGCCGGGCCTCCGGGTTTACGCGAAGTCCACCAACCTGCCGAAGGTCCTCGGCGGCCTGGGCGTGGCGATCATCTCCACGTCCCACGGTCTCCTGACCGGCCAGCAGGCGCAGAAGAAGGGCGTGGGTGGGGAAGTCCTCGCCTACGTCTGGTAGTCGGGAACGGAGGAAAAGCTATGTCTCGCATTGGCAAGCTCCCCATCCCGGTTCCCGCCGGCGTGGACGTCACCATCGAGGGCCGCACGGTCACCGTCAAGGGCTCCAAGGGCTCGCTGACGCACACCGTCGCCGCTCCGATCGAGATCGTTAAGGGCGAGGACGGCGTTCTCAACGTCACCCGTCCGAACGACGAGCGTCAGAACAAGGCCCTGCACGGCCTGTCCCGCACGCTGGTGGCCAACATGATCACCGGTGTGACCCAGGGGTACACGAAGGCGCTCGAGATCAGCGGTGTCGGTTACCGCGTTGCCGCGAAGGGCTCCGACCTGGAGTTCCAGCTCGGCTACAGCCACCCGATCCTGGTGGAGGCCCCCGAGGGCATCTCCTTCAAGGTCGAGTCGCCGACCAAGTTCTCGGTCGAGGGCATCGACAAGCAGAAGGTCGGCGAGGTCGCCGCCAACATCCGCAAGCTGCGGAAGCCCGACCCGTACAAGGCCAAGGGTGTCAAGTACGCGGGCGAGGTCATCCGCCGCAAGGTCGGAAAGGCTGGTAAGTAAGCCATGGCATACGGTGTCAAGATCGCCAAGGGCGACGCTTACAAGCGCGCTGCGAAGGCGCGCCGTCACCTGCGCATCCGCAAGAACGTGTCGGGTACGGCGGAGCGTCCGCGCCTCGTCGTGACGCGTTCCAACCGCGGCATCACCGCGCAGGTCATCGACGACCTCAAGGGTCACACCCTGGCGTCGGCGTCCCACCTGGACGCCTCCGTCCGCGGTGGCGAGGGCGACAAGTCCGCGCAGGCCCAGCAGGTCGGCGCCCTGGTCGCCGAGCGCGCCAAGGCCGCCGGTGTCGAGGCCGTCGTGTTCGACCGTGGTGGCAACAGGTACGCCGGGCGCATTGCCGCTCTGGCTGACGCCGCCCGCGAAGCCGGGCTGAAGTTCTAAGCCCCGGTTCCGGGACTAACGGACGTAACAGAGAGAGGTATTCCAATGGCTGGACCCCAGCGCCGCGGCAGCGGTGCCGGTGGCGGCGAGCGGCGGGACCGGAAGGGCCGCGACGGTGGCGCTGCCGCCGCCGAGAAGACCGCGTACGTTGAGCGCGTAGTCGCGATCAACCGCGTCGCCAAGGTTGTCAAGGGTGGTCGTCGTTTCAGCTTCACCGCGCTGGTCGTGGTGGGCGACGGTGACGGCACCGTGGGTGTCGGTTACGGCAAGGCCAAGGAGGTGCCGGCCGCCATCGCCAAGGGTGTTGAGGAGGCCAAGAAGCACTTCTTCAAGGTCCCCCGTATCCAGGGCACCATCCCGCACCCGATCCAGGGTGAGAAGGCCGCGGGCGTCGTCCTGCTCAAGCCGGCTTCCCCCGGTACCGGTGTCATCGCCGGTGGCCCGGTGCGCGCCGTGCTCGAGTGCGCCGGCGTTCACGACATCCTGTCGAAGTCCCTCGGCTCCGACAACGCGATCAACATCGTGCACGCGACCGTGGCGGCCCTCAAGGGCCTGCAGCGTCCCGAGGAGATCGCGGCCCGCCGCGGTCTGCCCCTCGAGGACGTCGCCCCCGCGGCTCTGCTTCGTGCGCGTGCCGGGGCGGGTGCGTAATGGCTCGCCTCAAGATCACGCAGACGAAGTCGTACATCGGCAGCAAGCAGAACCACCGCGACACCCTGCGTTCGCTCGGGCTCAAGCGCCTGAACGACGTGGTCGTCAAGGAGGACCGCCCCGAGTTCCGCGGAATGGTGCACACCGTCCGCCACCTCGTGACGGTCGAGGAGGTCGACTGACATGGCGGAGACCAACCCGCTGAAGGTCCACAACCTCCGTCCCGCCCCGGGCGCCAAGACCGCCAAGACCCGTGTGGGTCGTGGTGAGGCGTCGAAGGGTAAGACGGCCGGTCGTGGTACGAAGGGCACGAAGGCCCGTTACCAGGTTCCGGAGCGCTTCGAGGGTGGCCAGATGCCCCTCCACATGCGCCTCCCGAAGCTGAAGGGCTTCAAGAACCCCTTCCGCACCGAGTTCCAGGTCGTGAACCTGGACAAGCTGGCCGCGCTCTACCCGCAGGGTGGCGAGGTCACGGTGGCCGACCTGGTCGCCAAGGGTGCGGTTCGCAAGAACCAGCTCGTCAAGGTGCTCGGCACCGGCGAGGTCTCCGTGGCGCTGCAGGTGACGGTCGACGCCGTCTCCGGCTCCGCCAAGGAGAAGATCACCGCCGCCGGCGGCACCGTCACCGAGCTCGTCTGAGACGACTCGATGGCCTGAACATCCGACCGGGGATGCCTCTCAAAAGGGGCATCCCCGGTTGGTCGTTCCTAGGGGGGCATGCTCGCCGGTAAGGTGGCCTGCAACTCTGTCCTTTACCTCAAGACCGTCACCTCTGACGCACGTGCGCGGGGGTCGCAGGAGGCACCGTGCTCACCGCGTTCGCCCGGGCGTTCAAGACGCCCGACCTGCGCAAGAAGCTGCTCTTCACGCTCGGCATCATCGTGCTGTACCGGCTCGGGGCACACATCCCCGTGCCCGGCGTCAGCTACGAGGCCGTCCAGCAGTGTGTGGATCAGGCGAGCCAGGGCAACAACAGCCTGTTCGGCCTGGTCAACATGTTCAGTGGCGGGGCGCTGCTGCAGATCACCATCTTCGCGCTCGGCATCATGCCGTACATCACGGCGAGCATCATCCTGCAGCTGCTGACCGTCGTGATCCCGCGCCTGGAAGCCCTGAAGAAGGAGGGGCAGTCGGGCACCACGAAGATCACGCAGTACACGCGTTATCTGACGGTCGCGCTCGCCATCCTCCAGGGCACCGGCCTCGTCGCCACCGCCCGTACCGGCGCGCTCTTCAGCGGCTGCACCGTCGCGAGCCAGGTCGTCCCCGACCAGTCGATCTTCACCACCGCCACCATGGTCATCACCATGACCGCGGGTACCGGTGTCGTGATGTGGCTCGGCGAGCTCATCACCGACCGTGGCATCGGCAACGGCATGTCGATCCTCATGTTCATCTCGATCGCCGCCGGCTTCCCGGGCGCCCTCTGGGCCATCAAGAAGAGCGGCGACCTCGCCGGGGGCTGGATCGAGTTCGGCACCGTCATCCTGATCGGCTTCGTGATGGTCGGCCTCGTCGTCTTCGTCGAGCAGGCCCAGCGCCGCATTCCGGTGCAGTACGCGAAGCGGATGATCGGCCGGCGGTCGTACGGCGGTACGTCCACTTACATCCCTTTGAAGGTGAACCAGGCAGGTGTGATTCCTGTCATCTTCGCCTCGTCGCTGCTCTACATTCCGGCGCTCGTCGCGCAGTTCTCGAACTCGACGGCCGGCTGGAAGACCTGGATCGAAGCCCACTTCGTCAAGGGTGACCACCCGTATTACATCGCCGCGTACTTCCTCCTGATCGTGTTCTTCGCCTTCTTCTACGTGGCGATCTCGTTCAACCCCGAGGAAGTCGCCGACAACATGAAGAAGTATGGTGGCTTCATCCCGGGTATCCGGGCTGGTCGACCTACTGCCGAGTACCTGAGCTACGTGCTCAACCGGATCACTTGGCCGGGCTCGCTGTATCTGGGTCTGATCGCTCTTGTGCCGACGATGGCGTTGGCGGGCTTCGGTGGTGCGAACGCGAACTTCCCGTTCGGTGGCACCAGCATCCTCATCATCGTGGGTGTCGGTCTCGAGACCGTGAAGCAGATCGAGAGCCAGCTCCAGCAGCGCAATTACGAAGGGTTCCTCCGCTGATGCGAATCGTCCTCGTCGGACCGCCCGGGGCCGGCAAGGGAACGCAGGCCGCGTTCCTTGCCAAGAACCTGGACATCCCGCACATCTCCACGGGCGACCTGTTCCGTGCCAACATCTCGCAGGGCACGGAGCTGGGCCTCAAGGCGAAGGCGTACATGGACGCCGGTGACCTCGTTCCGGACGAGGTGACCATCGGGATGGCCAAGGACCGCATGGAGCAGGCGGACGCCGCCAACGGCTTCCTGCTGGACGGGTTCCCGCGCAACGTGGCCCAGGCCGAGGCCCTGGATGTCGTCCTGAAGGCCGACGACATGCAGCTGGACGCGGTCCTGGACCTGGAGGTCCCCGAGGACGAGGTCGTGAAGCGGATCGCGGGCCGCCGCATCTGCCGCAACGACTCCGCGCACGTCTTCCACGTGACGTACAACGCTCCCAAGACCGAGGGCGTCTGCGACGTCTGCGGCGGCGAGCTCTTCCAGCGCGACGACGACTCCGAGGAGACCGTCCGCCGGCGCCTGGAGGTCTACCACACGCAGACCGAGCCGATCATCGACTACTACCGGGCGCAGAACCTGGTCGTGACGATCTCGGCGCTCGGCAAGGTGGACGAGGTCACGGCGAAGGCCATGGCCGCGCTGAAGAAGTAACCCACGGTTTCGTACGACACGGCCGCGGTGCCCGGTGAGGGCGCCGCGGCCGTATCGTTGTTCTGTCCCCGGTACGCGTAGAGGAAAGGCCCCGACCACGATGGTGCAGATCAAGACCCCCGAGCAGATCGCGAAGATGCGTGAGGCGGGGCTGGTCGTCGCGGCCATCCACGCGGCCACCCGCGAGGCGGCCGTGCCGGGCGCCACGACGCGGGACCTGGACGAGGTCGCGCGCAAGGTGATCGCCGACCACGGCGCGAAGTCGAACTTCCTCGGGTACGGCGGCTTCCCCGCGACCATCTGCACCTCGGCCAACGAGGTCGTGGTCCACGGCATCCCGGACGAGAAGACCGTCCTCAAGGACGGCGACATCATCTCGATCGACGCGGGCGCGATCGTCGACGGCTGGCACGGCGACGCCGCGTACACCTGCTTCGTGGGCACCGGCCACGCGCCGGAGCTGATCGAGCTCTCCCGGGTGACCGAGGAGTCGATGTGGGCCGGCATCGCCGCGATGAAGGTCGGCGCGCGCCTGGTGGACGTCTCGAAGGCGATCGAGTCCTACATCAAGCGCCAGCCGCGGCCGGCCGTGGGCGACCACAGCCTGGGCCGCTACGGCATCATCGAGGACTACGGCGGCCACGGCATCGGCACCGAGATGCACATGGACCCGCACCTGCTGAACTACGTCTCCCGCAAGCGCGGCAAGGGCCCGAAGCTGGTCCCCGGCTTCTGCCTGGCCATCGAGCCCATGGTCTCCCTCGGTACGCCGAGGACGGAGGTCCTGGCCGACGACTGGACCGTCATCACCACCGACGGCACCTGGTCCTCCCACTGGGAGCACAGCGTCGCCCTGACCGAGGAGGGCCCCCTGGTCCTCACGGCGGTCGACGGCGGCAAGGCGAAGCTGGCGGAGCTGGGCATCGTGGCGGCGCCGGACCCGCTGGCGTAGCCGCCGGCCCGCCGGCCGTCGCCGAGGGGCGGTCCTCCGGCCCAGCCCCGGCCATTGCCCGGCGGACGGAGTCCGCCGCAGCAGCCCGAAGCCTGTGAGGCGCCCCGGGCGCCGAGCCCGCGAGGGCTGCGTCGAGGAGGGCAGTCGGCGGCAAGGCGAAGCCGGCGGAGCTGGGCATCGTGGCGGCGCCGGACCCTTCCCCTCGGCCCTGAGGGCCTGGGGTTACCCCATGGCATAACGATCAACGACGTTGGGCAAACTCCCCGGATTCGTCTTTTCCAGGGGCCTGACGTAGACTGATGCGTCGGCTCTCGTGTACCCGTGTGTCCGCACCCGGAGGCGAGAGTCGATCAAGGTAGCCGATTCGAAGGGCGAAGCGTGGCCAAGAAGCAAGGTGCCATCGAAATCGAGGGCACCGTGATCGAGTCCCTGCCGAACGCCATGTTCAAGGTGGAGCTCCAGAACGGTCACAAGGTCCTCGCGCACATCTCCGGCAAGATGCGGATGCACTACATCCGAATCCTCCCGGACGACCGGGTCGTCGTGGAGCTGTCTCCGTACGACCTGACGCGTGGCCGGATCGTCTACCGGTACAAGTAGATCTTGCCTGCACCCCCGCACTCCGCGCGGGTGGTGGCACTGACCCGGAGAACCTCACATCCCATGAAGGTCAAGCCGAGCGTCAAGAAGATCTGCGACAAGTGCAAGGTGATCCGCCGCCACGGTCGGGTCATGGTCATCTGCGACAACCTGCGCCACAAGCAGCGCCAGGGCTGACGCACGCCGACCGACCTGCACTTCCGCAGATCTCGCGCGACGCATAGCAACACGTACATAAGCAGGGCCCGTCCGGCCGTGATGCACGGTTGACGACACCTCCGGCGGGGGCCGGGGACCCGGCTGTACCACTCTTCTGGAAACAGAGGGGTCGGCAGCCGGGAGCGGTTCTGCAGCAGACCCCCGAGAACACAGGAGCCATTGAATGGCACGCGTTTCCGGTGTTGACATCCCGCGCGAAAAGCGTGTGGTGGTCGCACTCACCTACGTCTTCGGTATCGGGCGTACCCGGTCCGAGGAGATCCTCGCCGCCACCGGCGTGAACCCGTCCACCCGTGTCCGCGACCTTGCCGAGGAAGACCTCGTCAAGATCCGCGAGTACGTGGACGCCAACCTCCAGACCGAGGGTGACCTCCGCCGCGAGATCGCCGCCGACATCCGCCGCAAGGTCGAGATCGGCTGCTACCAGGGTCTGCGCCACCGTCGTGGCCTGCCCGTCCGCGGCCAGCGCACCAGCACGAACGCTCGTACCCGCAAGGGCCCGCGTCGCGCCATCGCCGGTAAGAAGAAGCCGGGCAAGAAGTAGTCCTCAGCGGACGCTTGACCAAGCGGTCTTCGCTGTAGGACCGACCACCTCCCGTAGGAGTTATAGATGCCCCCCAAGGGTCGTCAGGGCGCTGCCAAGAAGGTGCGCCGCAAGGAAAAGAAGAACGTCGCTCACGGCCACGCGCACATCAAGAGCACGTTCAACAACACGATCGTCTCGATCACGGACCCGTCCGGCAACGTGATCTCCTGGGCCTCCGCCGGCCACGTCGGCTTCAAGGGCTCGCGCAAGTCCACCCCCTTCGCCGCGCAGATGGCCGCCGAGTCGGCCGCCCGCCGCGCGCAGGAGCACGGCATGCGCAAGGTCGACGTCTTCGTCAAGGGTCCCGGCTCCGGCCGTGAGACCGCGATCCGCTCCCTCCAGGCCACCGGCCTCGAGGTCGGCTCGATCCAGGACGTCACCCCCACCCCGCACAACGGCTGCCGTCCGCCGAAGCGCCGCCGCGTCTGACGCACGGTCGCTGACCTGGGCTTTCGGGCGGTGCGCCCCCCTTTCGGGGCGTACCGCCCGTACCCTTGCAGTACGCAGTACCCGTCGGACGTCAAATAGTGGGCGTCCACGACTGAAGGAATCACAGACATGCTTATCGCTCAGCGTCCTTCGCTGACCGAAGAGGTCGTCGACGAGTTCCGCTCCCGGTTCGTCATCGAGCCGCTGGAGCCGGGCTTCGGCTACACCCTCGGCAACTCGCTCCGCCGCACCCTCCTCTCGTCGATCCCCGGCGCTGCTGTCACCAGCATCCGCATCGACGGTGTCCTGCACGAGTTCACCACCGTGCCGGGCGTCAAGGAGGACGTCACCGACCTCATCCTGAACATCAAGCAGCTGGTCGTCTCCTCGGAGCACGACGAGCCGGTCGTGATGTACCTGCGCAAGCAGGGTCCGGGTGTCGTCACCGCCGCCGACATCGCGCCGCCGGCCGGTGTCGAGGTGCACAACCCCGACCTGGTCCTCGCCACGCTCAACGGCAAGGGCAAGCTGGAGATGGAGCTGACCGTCGAGCGCGGTCGCGGCTACGTCTCCGCCGTCCAGAACAAGCAGGTGGGCCAGGAGATCGGCCGTATCCCGGTCGACTCCATCTACAGCCCCGTGCTGAAGGTCACCTACAAGGTCGAGGCGACCCGAGTCGAGCAGCGCACCGACTTCGACAAGCTCATCGTCGACGTCGAGACCAAGCAGGCCATGCGCCCGCGCGACGCCATGGCGTCCGCAGGCAAGACCCTGGTCGAGCTGTTCGGTCTGGCCCGCGAGCTCAACATCGACGCCGAGGGCATCGACATGGGCCCGTCCCCGACGGACGCCGCCCTGGCCGCCGACCTGGCGCTGCCGATCGAGGAGCTGGAGCTCACCGTTCGGTCGTACAACTGCCTCAAGCGCGAGGGCATCCACTCCGTGGGTGAGCTCGTCGCCCGCTCCGAGGCCGACCTGCTCGACATCCGCAACTTCGGTGCGAAGTCGATCGACGAGGTCAAGGCGAAGCTGGCCGGCATGGGCCTGGCCCTCAAGGACAGCCCGCCCGGATTCGACCCGACCGCTGCCGCGGACGCGTTCGGCGCGGACGACGACGCGGATGCCGGGTTCGTCGAGACCGAGCAGTACTGAGAGCTCGGGCCTCACGGTCCGTACCTCCGGGACCCGCCCTTTCCGGGCGTGTCCCGGATCTCCGACAGGTAACCGCCTGCTCGGACACTGACTCCGGTACCTGACACGGCCGGGGCAGACCCAAGGAGAAACACCATGCCGCGTCCCACCAAGGGCGCCCGCCTCGGCGGCTCCGCCGCGCACGAGAAGCTGCTCCTCGCCAACCTGGCGAAGTCGCTCTTCGAGCACGGCCGCATCACGACGACCGAGGCCAAGGCCCGCCGCCTGCGTCCGGTCGCCGAGCGCCTGATCACCAAGGCGAAGAAGGGCGACATCCACAACCGTCGCCTGGTGCTGCAGACGATCACCGACAAGGGCGTCGTCCACACCCTCTTCACCGAGATCGCCCCGCGCTACTCGGAGCGTCCGGGTGGTTACACCCGTATCACCAAGATCGGCAACCGTCGTGGCGACAACGCCCCGATGGCCGTGATCGAGCTGGTCGAGGGCGAGATCGCCAAGAAGGCGACCGTTGCCGAGGCCGAGGCCGCCACCAAGCGCGCCGTCAAGGAGGCCGACGAGGCCGCCGCGGTCGAGGCGACCGAGGACGAGGCGAAGGACGCGTAAGCGTTCTGCCGACGTTTCTCGAGAGCGGGCCCGTACCCCTGGGGTGCGGGCCCGCTCCCGTGTGTCCGAGGCGTGTCCGTGTGTTTGAGAGGATTTACGGCGTGACCGACCAGCGTGATGACGTGCAGCCCGGGTTCGTACGCGTACGGCTCGACCTTTCGTACGACGGCAGGGACTTCTCCGGCTGGGCCAAGCAGGCCCGCGGGCAGCGGACCGTGCAGGGGGAGATCGAGGACGCGCTGAAGACCGTGACCCGGTCCTCGGAGACGTACGAGCTGACCGTCGCCGGCCGCACCGACGCCGGTGTGCACGCGCGCGGTCAGGTGGCGCACGTCGACCTGCCGGTCGCGCTGTGGGAGGAGCACCGCGAGAAGCTGCTCAGGCGGCTCGCCGGACGCCTCTCGCACGACGTGCGGATCTGGAGGGTCGAGGAGGCCCCCGCGGGCTTCAACGCGCGCTTCTCGGCGATCTGGCGCCGCTACGCCTACCGCGTCACCGACCACCCCGGCGGGGTCGACCCGCTGCTGCGCGGGCACGTGCTGTGGCACGACTGGACCCTCGACATGGACGCCATGAACGCCGCCGCCGAGCGGCTCGTCGGCGAGCACGACTTCGCCGCGTACTGCAAGAAGCGCGAGGGCGCGACGACCATCCGGACCCTGCAGGAGCTGCGCTGGGAGCGCCGCCCCGACGGGATCCTGGAGGCCACCGTCAAGGCCGACGCCTTCTGCCACAACATGGTGCGCTCGCTGGTCGGCGCGCTGCTCTTCGTCGGCGACGGGCACCGCCCGGTCGAGTGGCCGGGCAAGGTCCTGGCCGCCGGTGTGCGGGACTCTGCCGTGCACGTCGTACGGCCGCACGGCCTCACCCTGGAAGAGGTCGGCTACCCGGCCGACGACCAGCTCGCCGCCCGCAGCCGGGAGGCGCGCAACAAGCGGTCACTCCCGGGGAGCGCCGGCTGCTGCTGAGCGTCACTCCCCGGGCGCGCCGGCTGCTGCTGAGGCCTGGGTGCGCCCGCGGGCGTAGATCTGGTTGAAGGCGAAGGTGCCCAGGTCGTCGGAGGCCTTGAAGACGGCCTGGTCGGCCTGGGTGACCTTCTTGCCGCTGGTGAAGCCGGCGTAGGTGAAGTAGACGTATCGGCCGATGGAGTTGGTGCGGCGCAGACAGACCGTCTTGCCGTGGCAGAAGTCCTTCACGCCGGCGCCGGCCAGCGGGGCGATGTTGCCCTGGGCCTGGTTCTTGGCCTTCAGCGCGGCCGGTTCGGAGGGGAACACCGCGACGCCGACGGTGACCGCCACGCCGTCCTTGACGTAGGTGGCGCGCAGCATCCGCTGGCAGCCCTGTGCCTTCAGGACGGTGCCGAGGCCGTTCTCGGTGGGCGCCGCGCAGTTCGTGGTGGAGGACGTCGCGCCCTTGGCGTACACCCGGCCGCTCATGGTGAGCTTCTTGCCCGGGAAGAGGCCCTCGGGGGTCAGCGGGGCCGTGTCCTTCTTCGGGTCGGAGATGTAGTCCTTCGGGTTCGGCGGGGGCGGCGGGGCGACCGAGGAGAAGGTCGGGGCGGGGCTCGCGGTGTCCGTGGGGGCGGCCGAGCCGGTCGGTGTGACGCCGCCGCCGTTCTTCGCCTGCTCGTTGTCCTTGTTGGTGGACACGATCGCGGTGGCGACCACCGCGCCCACGGCGAGCGCGGCGACCGCGCCGCCGGCGACGACCAGCCAGCGCTTGCGCTTGTTGCGGGCGGCGGAGGCGTCCGCGAGGGCGCCCCAGTCGGGGGTGCCGGTGTCCTGCGCGCCGGGGAAGGGGTTCGGCTGCGCGGGCTGCTGCGGATAGCCGTAGCCCTGCCCGCCCTGGACCGGCTGCTGCGGGTATCCGTACCCAGGCTGCTGCGGGTACCCGTACCCAGGCTGCTGCGGGTACCCGTACCCGTAACCCTGCTGTCCGTGCTGCTGTCCCGGCTGCTCGCCGCCCGGCTGCGGTCCCCCAAAGCTCATGCCGCGCATCCTAAACCGGTTGGGTTCCCGGGCCGACGGCGGTGACAATGCCCCTCATGGGACACGTCGAAGCCGCGCATCTTGAGTACTACCTGCCCGACGGGAGGGTCCTCCTCGGGGACGCCTCCTTCCGGGTCGGCGAGGGCGCCGTCGTCGCCCTGGTCGGGGCCAACGGCGCCGGCAAGACGACGCTGCTCCGGCTGATCTCCGGGGAGCTCCAGCCGCACGGCGGCACGGTCACGGTCAGCGGCGGGCTCGGCGTGATGCCGCAGTTCGTGGGCTCCGTACGGGACGAGTCCACCGTCCGCGACCTGCTGGTCTCGGTGGCGCCGGCCCGGATCCGTACCGCCGCGAAGGCGGTGGACGAGGCCGAGCACCGGATCATGACGGTCGACGACGAGGCCGCGCAGATGGCGTACGCGCAGGCGCTCAGCGACTGGGCCGAGGTGCAGGGCTACGAGTTCGAGACCCTGTGGGACATCTGCACCATGGCCGCGATGGGCGTGCCGTACGACAAGGCGCAGTTCCGGCAGGTGCGCACGCTCAGCGGCGGCGAGCAGAAGCGTCTCGTCCTGGAGTACCTGCTGCGCGGCCACGACGAGGTGCTGCTGCTCGACGAGCCGGACAACTATCTGGACGTCCCGGGCAAGCGCTGGCTGGAGGAGCGGCTGCGGGAGACCCGCAAGACCGTGCTCTTCATCTCCCACGACCGCGAGCTGCTCGCCCGGGCCGCGCAGAAGATCGTGGCGGTGGAGCCCGGTCCGGCCGGTTCGGACGTATGGGTGCACGGCGGCGGCTTCGACACCTTCCACGACGCGCGGCGGGAGCGCTTCGCGCGCTTCGAGGAGCTGAAGCGGCGCTGGGAGGAGAAGCACGCGCAGCTGAAGAAGCTGGTGGTCAACCTGCGGCAGGCGGCCGCGGTCAGCCACGAGATGGCCTCGCGGTATGCGGCGGCGCAGACCCGCCTGCGGAAGTTCGAGGAGGCGGGCCCGCCGCCGGAGCCGCCGCGCGAGCAGGACATCCGGATGCGGCTGCGCGGCGGCCGCACCGGTGTGCGGGCCGTGACGGCGGAGAACCTGGAGCTGACGGGGCTGATGAAGCCCTTCTCCCTGGAGATCTTCTACGGGGAGCGGGTCGCCGTCCTCGGCTCGAACGGCTCCGGCAAGTCGCACTTCCTGCGGCTGCTCGCGGGCGACGCGTCGGTGGCCCACACGGGTCTGTGGAAGCTCGGCGCCCGGGTCGTCCCAGGCCACTTCGCCCAGACCCACGCCCACCCCGAGCTCCAGGGCCGTCCGCTCGTCGACATCCTGTGGACGGAGCACGCCAAGGACCGGGGCGCGGCGATGTCGATGCTGCGGCGGTACGAGCTGGAGCGCCAGGGCGACCAGCCCTTCGACAAGCTCTCCGGCGGCCAGCAGGCCCGCTTCCAGATCCTCCTCCTGGAGCTGGCGGGCACCACCGCCCTGCTCCTCGACGAGCCGACGGACAACCTGGACCTGGAGTCGGCGGAGGCCCTCCAGGACGGCCTGGAGTCCTACGAGGGCACGGTCCTGGCCGTCACCCACGACCGCTGGTTCGCGCGTTCCTTCGACCGGTACCTGGTCTTCGGCTCGGACGGGGTGGTGCGGGAGACGACTGAGCCGGTGTGGGACGAGCGGCGGGTCGAGCGGGCGCGGTGACCTCGGGCGGTCGGCGGGACCGGGTGGCCGGCCGGACCGGGCGGGAGCTCGCCGGCCGGCGGACGGAGTCCGGCGCAGCCCGCCGAAGCCGGGGAGGCCCCTTGGGGCCGAGCCGTGCGAGGGGGGCGTCAAGAGCGGGGCCGAGCGAGCCGGTGTGGGACGAGCAGGGGGTTCACCCAGCCCGCCAGGGCTAGGGGGAGGGTCGAGCGGGCGCGGTAGCGCGCGGGCCGGGCGCGGTGGGGGCGTCCAGCGCGTTTTGACCCGTCCGGGGTGGCGCGGGTACTGTTGCGGTTTGTTATGCGTATTGGCTTCGTCGTTCTCACGCGAGGGGCCCTTACGCAAGTTCCCTGGAGCAGTTACCAGTGGCTCGCATACGGGCGGCGTCCCGGCAGTGCAGGCCCCAGCTGCATGATCGCTTCAGGTGTGTCTGGACTCCATCCACTGAAGAAGCGAAGGCTACGAAGTGCGTACGTACAGCCCCAAGCCCGGCGATGTCACTCGCCAGTGGCACATCATCGACGCGCAGGACATCGTCCTGGGCCGTCTGGCGACCACGGCTGCGAACCTCCTGCGAGGCAAGCACAAGCCCGTCTACGCGCCCCACATGGACATGGGCGACTTCGTCATCATCATCAATGCTGACAAGGTCCACCTGTCGGGCAACAAGAAGACCCAGAAGATGGCCTACCGCCACTCCGGCTACCCGGGTGGTCTGCGCTCCGTCCGCTACGACGAGCTGCTGGACAAGAACCCCGAGAAGGCCGTCGAGAAGGCCATCAAGGGCATGATCCCCAAGAACTCCCTGGGCCGTCAGATGCTCTCGAAGCTGAAGGTCTACGCGGGCGAGAACCACCCGCACGCTGCCCAGCAGCCGGTTCCGTTCGAGATCACCCAGGTCGCGCAGTAGTTCCGGCCACACCCCCTAAGAACGAAAGAAATCTGAGGAGCATCGTGGCCGAGACCACCCCCGAGACCCCCGTCGACGAGTTCGAGGGCGTCGAGGAGTACACCACCGAGACCGAGATCGTCGAGGGTGACTACACCTCCGAGTCCCTCGCGTCCCGCTTCGGCGACCCGCAGCCGGCTGCCGGCCTGGGCCGTCGCAAGAACGCCATCGCCCGCGTCCGGATCGTCCCGGGCACCGGCAAGTGGAAGATCAACGGGCGCACGCTCGACAACTACTTCCCGAACAAGGTGCACCAGCAGGAAGTCAACGAGCCCTTCAAGGTGCTCGAGCTCGACAACCGCTACGACGTCATCGCCCGCATCTCGGGTGGCGGCGTCTCCGGTCAGGCCGGCGCCCTGCGCCTCGGCGTGGCCCGCGCCCTGAACGAGGCGGACGTCGAGAACAACCGCCCGGCGCTGAAGAAGGCCGGCTTCCTCTCCCGCGACGACCGTGCGGTCGAGCGCAAGAAGGCCGGTCTCAAGAAGGCCCGCAAGGCCCCGCAGTACAGCAAGCGCTAATCGCCTGCTCGGTCTGCTTGGCTCGGACGCCCCGGCGGCACTGCCCGTGCTGCCGGGGCGTCCGGCTTTTCCGGGCCCTGGTTTCATAATCCTTGGCACCTGCCCGGGGCACATGCCCGGGCACCACCCTGACGAAAACCGGACTGACACCGGATGGCTACCGGCCAAAAGCGGGCACCAGCCGGTCAGGGGATCGCATTTTCGGAGCACTTTCGGAGGACAGCTGTGGGACGACTCTTCGGCACGGACGGGGTACGCGGCGTGGCCAACGCCGACCTGACGGCGGAGCTGGCGCTCGGCCTGTCGGTCGCGGCCGCGCACGTGCTCGCCGAGGCGGGCACCTTTGAGGGCCACCGGCCGACCGCCGTGGTGGGGCGCGACCCGCGCGCCTCGGGAGAGTTCCTGGAGGCCGCCGTCGTGGCCGGCCTGGCGAGCGCGGGCGTCGACGTGCTGCGCGTCGGCGTGCTGCCCACCCCGGCCGTGGCGTACCTCACCGGCGTGCTCGGCGCCGACCTCGGCGTGATGCTGTCCGCCTCCCACAACGCCATGCCCGACAACGGCGTCAAGTTCTTCGCCCGCGGCGGCCACAAGCTCGCCGACGAGCTGGAGGACCGCATCGAGTCCGTCTACGAGGAGCACCGCACCGGCGCCCCCTGGACCCGTCCCACCGGTGCAGGCGTCGGCCGGATCCGCGACTACGACGAGGGCTTCGACAAGTACGTCGCCCACCTCATCGCCGTACTGCCCAACCGCCTCGACGGACTGAAGATCGTCCTCGACGAGGCGCACGGCGCCGCCGCCCGCGTCTCGCCCGAGGCCTTCTCCCGGGCCGGGGCCACCGTCGTCACCATCGGCGCCGAGCCGGACGGCCTCAACATCAACGACGGCTGCGGCTCCACCCACCTCGGCCTGCTCAAGGCCGCCGTGGTCGAACACGGCGCCGACTTCGGCATCGCCCACGACGGCGACGCCGACCGCTGCCTGGCCGTGGACCACACCGGCGCCGAGGTCGACGGCGACCAGATCCTCGCGATCCTCGCCCTCGCCATGCGCGAGGCCGGCACCCTGCGCGGCGACACCGTCGTCGGCACCGTCATGTCCAACCTCGGCTTCAAGCTGGCGATGGAGCGCGAGGGCCTGTCTCTCGTGCAGACCGCGGTCGGCGACCGCTACGTCCTGGAGTCGATGAAGGAGCACGGCTACGCCCTCGGCGGCGAGCAGTCCGGCCACGTCATCGTCCTCGACCACGCCACCACCGGCGACGGCACCCTCACCGGCCTGATGCTCGCGGCCCGCGTCGCCGCCACCGGCCGTTCGCTCGCCGACCTGGCCGGCGTCATGGAGCGCCTCCCGCAGGTCCTCGTCAACGTGCCGAACGTCGACAAGAGCCGGGTGAACACCTCCGCCGAGCTCGGCCACGCCGTCGCCGAGGCCGAGCGCGAGCTCGGCACCACCGGCCGCGTGCTGCTCCGCCCCTCCGGCACCGAGCCGCTGGTCCGGGTCATGGTCGAGGCCGCGGACATCGAGCAGGCCCGCTCGGTCGCGGGCCGGCTCGCCGACGTCGTGAAGTCCGCGCTCGGCTAGGTCAGGTGACGCACCGACGGAAGTCTCCGTAGGCGTTTCCGACGGCCCCCGCTTCGGTGGGGGCCGTCGGCGTTCTCAGCCTTTGCCGTTACGGGGGCTGCGCGGGTGACGGGTCCAGTGACCGCGCTGCGTGCGCCACAGCAGCACCTGCCCGAACAGCGTGAGCGTGCCGGCCGCGATGATGCCGGTCAGGTTGAGCAGCAACTGCTCGATGGAGCCCCACATCTGCGCGTACTGCCCATAGCTCAGCGCCACGGCGGCGTTCGCCCCGGCCGGGACCGTCGTCACCGAGATCGCGACCCCGATCAGCGCCCCCGACTTCGTCGAGGTGAGCGAGAGCGTGCCGGCCGCGCCCGCGAGCAGCGCGACGACGAACGAGAACGGGTCCGGCTTCCAGATGAAGCTGGTGTTGGCGCGCGGCGCGTCCAGCTGCTCCACGCTGAACAGGCCGAGCGCGTCCATCCCCAGACTGAAGACGGTGGTCGCGACGATCGCCGCGGCGAAGCCGACGATCAGCGCGTACGAGGAGCGGAGCACCAGCTTCGGGGCGCGCCGCACGATCCCCGTACAGATGCCGGCGAGCGGGCCGAACTCCGGGCCGACCGCCATCGCGCCCACGATCAGGATCGCGTTGTCGAGGACCACACCGCAGGCCGCGATCATCGTCGCCAGGATCATGAAGGCGCTGTAGGTGATGGTGAGCGTCGACTCCTCGTGGGTGGCGTCGGTCAACTGCTCCCAGATGACGGCGTCGGCGGCCTCGCCGGGCGCCTCCTCCTCGGCGGCGGTCGCCCGGCTCGACAGCGACAGGTCGATGTTCTCGACGGCGATGGAGCCGTCCTGATCGATGTTCAGCTCGCGCAGACCGTGCAGGAGTTCCTGCCCCGCCTCGCGGGCCACGTCGCACAGCACGAGGTCCCCGGCCGGGTCGCGGGCCGCGCCCGGCAGCACCACCAGGTGGGTGGTGCCGACGGTCCGCTCGATGAGCCCGACTGCCGAATCCGTACGGTCCGGCGGCACGATCAGTCGCAGGTGCAGCATCCCCCGAGCTTACGGAGCTCAGAGCTTGCGCAGCGAAAGGCGCTGCACCTTGTGGTCCGGGCCCTTGCGGACGACGAGGGTCGCCCGGCCGCGGGTCGGGGCCACGTTCTCCAGGAGGTTGACCTTGTTGACGGTCCGCCACATGGTGCGCGCGTACTCCAGGGCCTCCTCCTCGGAGACCTGGGTCCAGCGCCGGAAGTACGAGGACGGGTCCTGGAAGGCGGTCTCGCGCAGCTTGCGGAAGCGGTTGAGGTACCAGCCCTCGATGTCCTCGGCGCGGGCGTCCACGTACACCGAGAAGTCGAAGTAGTCGGCCAGACCCACCCGGGTCCGCCCGTCCTTGCCGGGCAGGGCCGGCTGGAGGACGTTGAGGCCCTCGACGATGAGGATGTCGGGGCGGCGCACCACGAGCTTCTCGTCCGGCACCCGGTCGTAGATGAGGTGCGAGTAGACGGGCGCGGTGACCTCCTCCTTGCCCGCCTTCACGTCGGCGACGAAGCGGGTCAGGGCACGCCGGTCGTACGACTCGGGGAAGCCCTTGCGGGACATCAGCCCGCGCGCCTTCAGCTCCTCCATCGGGTAGAGGAAGCCGTCGGTGGTGATCCGCTCCACCCGCGGGTGCTCGGGCCAGCGCGCGAGCAGTGCCTGGAGGAGCCGGGCCACGGTCGACTTCCCGACGGCCACGGAACCGGCCACCCCTATGACGAAGGGCGTGCCGCGCTGCTCGGCCTTCTCGCCGAGGAAGGTGTTGAGCGCCCCGCGCAGCCCGCTGGTGGCCTGCACGTACAGGTTGAGCAGCCGCGACAGCGGCAGATAGACGTCCCGCACCTCGTCGAGGTCGATGACGTCACCGAGCCCCTGCAGCCGCTCGACCTCGTCGGCGGTGAGCGGCAGCGGTGTCTTGTCGCGCAGTGCGCTCCACTCGGCCCGTGTGAGGTCGACGTACGGCGTCGGCTCGGCGACACGGCGCGAGCCGCTACCCGTGCCGTTGCTTCGTGGCGGCGAAGTGATCACCGTGCCATTGTCGTGGCTCGGGCACGGTCGTGGGGGACCGGGAGGCCGTGGGGTGGGTCACGTGGCGTGGCGCGGGCCGCGTGGTGGCGGGAGAAGCGTCACCCTGCACCCCGCAGACCACCTCATGACGACTATTGCCTCCAACGCCAGATGTTCGTCAGAGCCAAGCCGCATCCCATGAGCAACGCGACGAGGATGATAAGTGGTGCCCCCAGATAGACAATGCCGCCGGAGAGAGCAACATATCCCACCGGCATCAAGAATTTGAACCAGGGCTCATTGCGATGCCGAAGCGCATCCCACAGGAAGAATCCGAAGAGCGCAATAAGACCTGCAAAGACTTCAACAGGCATGCTGTTGGGTATTGCCTCTAACTCCTTCACGGGGCTCGAACAGTGGATGGCGGGCATTTGCCCACCACCCACTTTCCTCACTTCAAGCCGAAGGGTGGGGGATGGAGTCACCCGCTACCAGCCGAGAAGCCCCACGGCAATGTGACGCCCTGGCGGTTGTCGGTCCCAGCACGTCGGCGGGCAGTCTCCGCTTGCGACCCGGCGTCCACTTGTTCGCATTCAGCTCCGTCGCGAGCCTTCGGTCGGGCGGTGCGCCTTTACGGAGCCGAATCCTGAGAGCCGTCTCGTTTGCGATTCCGGCGGTCGTGAAGGTCATCCACGGTCCAGAACGTGAATGCCGCAAAGAGTACGGAATACAGCAGCGTTGGCACCACAGACGGGCCATCGTCTCCGAAAATCTGCCTCAAAAGCAGTTGGAGGACCGAGGCGGCACATCCAGCCGATAGCCCCCACGAGGGGCCCTTCCACTTCTTAGGAATATTCATTCATCCAGCTCTTCTTCTTCGACGTTTGGCGGATGTGGGGTGGGCCTCGTCATGACCCACCCCACATGATGCCGCTTAAGGGTGGCGCTTAACTACCGCCTGTCGCCCTATCTCCACCACCGCCCCTTCCTGATGGCCCTCCACTTGCCACGAGCCAAGTTCCATGCGTTCTTGGCGTGCCCCCAGCCCTCTGTGACTCCGAAGAGTCCTCCGGCTGCAGCCCAGGCGCATCCCCATTTGCTGCCGTTGCTGGCAATGCACCCCTGTCGCCGGGACCAATTCTTGGTGTGACGCCAGAGGCCTCGCACCCCTCCCCGCTTATAGAACCGCCAGGCGGCCCTGCCATAGTGCCAAGCACGCTTTCCGACGCGGTAGCCCTTATAGACTCTTCCCACTACTCCGATATACGGGCACCACGAAAGGCAGACCGATGAAACTGAGTACAGGAAACTGACCGTATTGTTCGTCTTCGTGCAGGTATCATTGAAGGGGTTCCAGCAGCGCTTTCCGTCAAGGTCGAAATTATTGACGGGGTCACCGTGAGCGTATTCGTAGGAGTTTGCACTCCCCCCGTAGACGGGGTCCGCAGAGAGGAACCGACCTGCGTCCGGTGCGTACAGGCGGACGCCCATGAGTGTGAGGCCGGTAAGGGTCTCGCTGGAGCGTTGCTTGGCGCCGAGCCAGTTGTAGCGGACGGCTGGCTGGCCCGTGCGGGGGTTGCCGTATTCATCGTTGTCCAGGACCAGGGGGGCGTCGGCGGTGTCCAGTGGGAGCTGGAGTGAGACGTCGCCATGAATATTGGTCAGTTGGAGGATGGTGTCCCCGGACGCTGTGGTGGTGGCTCCCAAATCCCCGGAGGCGGACTCGACGTTACGGGTGACCGTGCCGTCAATGGTGTCCTCGGTGATCCAGCGGGGGTTGTCGCTGTCCGCGTCGTAGTGGTTGACCTTGGCTGCGGTCTGGGCCCAGGTGCCGCTGGTGTTCTCTTCGACCGTCCAGGAGCGGCGGCGCTGGGCGGCGTCGAGCTGCCAGGTCTGACGCTGAGTGCCGCTGGTCTGCTGGTGGACCAGGTCGTTGGCGTAGTAGCCGATCTGGCTGCCGGGCAGGGCGGTGGTGCGGCCGAAGGCGTCGTAGACGTAGCCGGTGTCGATGAGCCGGTCGGCGCTGTCGTACGTGTAGCTGGTGGCGGTTCCTCCGGTGGTCGGGCAGGCCGCGCCGGCGGCGCCTTCCGCGGTGGTCAGGCTCGTGCGGTTGGTCCGCTTGTCGAACCCGTACGTTCGGCGGGTGCAGATGTCGCCGATGGTGTCGTCGACGGTGGTCAGGCGGCCGGTGGCGTCGTAGGTGTAGTCCTGGGCGGACCAGCCGGCGTGCTTGGTGACCTGGCCGTGGACGGATTCCTCGACGGTGTCGGAGTAGACGACCTGGCCGTCGCTGTCTCGGGTGTAGACCCGGGACGTGGCCGCGCCGGTGGTGTCCTCGGTGGTGGTGAGGGTGTAGCCGCCGGGGATCTTCTCGGTGGCGACGGAGCCCTCGGCGTCGTAGGTGGCGGCGAAGGTTCCGGCGACCGAGTCCGTGGTGGCGGTTGCCAGGCCACGGGGCTCGAGGGCGGTGTCGTAGGTGTAGGTGATGGTCGACGGGGCGTTGTCGGTGGTCTTGACCGGCCGGTTCAGCAGGTCGTACTCGGTCCGCGTGATGCCGCCATCGGCGTCGGTGTAGGCGACCTGACGGCCGAGCTTGTCGAACTCCTTCGTGATGGTGCCGCCGGTCGGCGAGATCGCCTTGACGGCCTGGCCGGTGGCCGGGTCGTACTCGGTGGTGGTCTCCGGGACGGCCTGGCCGAGTCCGCCGGTGAGGGCGGTCTTGGTGGGGCGGCCGGCGCCGTCGTAGGTGTTGGTGGTGGTGCGGGTGACGCCGTTCGCGGTCTCGGTGATCGTGGTCGGGTTGCCCCACCAGTCGTACTCGGTGGTCGTGGTCGGCAGCTGGGACGGGTTCGTACCGCCGCCGGTGATGGCGCCGGCCGCGGCGGTGGAGCAGACCTGGTCGGCCCACTCCGGGCGACCCTGGCAGGTTCCGGTGCCGGTCGCGGACCAGTAGGTGGTCACGCGAGTTCCGGCGTCGGTGCCGGTGGCGTCGGGCAGGAGCTGCTTGGTAACGCGGCCCTGGTCGTCGTACTCGGTGGTCTCGGTGATCGCGAGACCGGCCGGGTCCTTGATCGTCTTGACCGGCAGCCCCTTGGCCCAGTCATAAACGGTCTGGGTGACGCGCGCGTCGGTCATGGCCGTGGAACCCAGTACCTGGGCACCCGAAGTGACCTTGGTGACCTGGTTCTCGACCTTGGCGGTGCCGTCGGTCGGGCGGCCGACGTCGTACTCGTTGACCGTCCAGGAACGCGCCACCGTCGACGTGCCGCCGCCGGTCGGAGTGATCCGCCGCAGCGGGCCGAACTCCTCCAGTTCCCGGATGCCCTTGGAGTCGTACACCGACGTCGTGGACAGCAGGTCGGCGCGGTCCTGGCTGGACAGGCCGAGGATGCCGAGGTCGGTCAGCGTGGCCTGGTCGGCCGGGGTCCCGCCCAGAGCGAGGGCGCGGTTGCCGGCGGACAGCTCACGGACCGTGTTGCCGAACCGGTCGTACTCGGCGGTGGTGACGTTCCCACCAGGGTCGACCGTGTTCACCTGACGCCCGGAGGCGTCGGCGTACGTGATCGACGCACGACGGTAGTCACCCGCGTTGAGCTGGGAACCGTCGTTCGAGGCCGGGACCTGGTCGGCCGGGAACACGGCGGTCGCGTCGGTCGGGGCGTCGGTCTGGCCCCACACCTGCACGTCCGAGGTGCCCAGCTGGTACGGGGCGGCGCTCCCGGTCAGCGGCACGTCGTAGACGATGCTGGTCGACGCGGTGCCGGACGCGACGTCCTTGGTGCCCTGCTGCAGACCAGAACGGTTGGCCTTCAGGAGCATGCCGTCACCTGCGGTGGCCGCGTTTCCCGCCCTGCCGTAGACGAACGACCACGGCAGCTCTCCGGCCGGGGTCAGCTGCGTGACCCGGCCCGTGCTGTCGTACGCGTACTGCGTCTTGAGCGACGGAGTGATCAGCGGGTTCCACGTCTCGCGCAGACGGCCCGAGGCGTCGTAGGCGTAGCTCTGCATCGTCTTGGCGGTCGCGGCGGCGGCACCCGGCTCGGTGGACCAGGCACGGACCTCCTTCACCTGTCCGGCGAAGTCGCCGAAGACGGTGTCGGTGCTCGTGGTGGCGATGGCGTAGACGAACTCCAGTGCGCGGCAGCCCTTCGTGGACGGGGTCGCCGTGCACGTGGACGCCGAGGCGGCCGACGTCGGAGCAATGATCCGCTTCGGGCGGGCCAGCTTCTTGCCGTCCACCGTCACAGTCTCGGAGATCACCGTGGTCGTGGACTGCGTGAGTCCGTCCAGGGTGCTGGAGGCGACCTGCCACGAGGTGGACGCCGCATCCGGCTTCGTGAAGACCGTGACCGTGCCCTCGGTGTCCCTCAGCGTGAACGACCCGGTCAGCGAACCGGTCAGCGTCAGGTCCTCCGAGCCCGGCTCCGGCTTCCAGCCGCCGGTGTAGGTGGCGGTGAAACCGAGCTCCTCGCCCTCGGCGTCGACCAGTGCGACCGACGTGGCGGAGGTCTTCTTCAGGTAGGCCCAGTCCGACTCGGTGATCTCCGCAGTCGTGCCGGAGGTCCACTGCGGACCGAAGATCGCCGCCTGACCGTCCTGCTTCACGCCCGCGTCCGGCCGCCGCGAGGACGCCGTACGCGAGACCGACAGGCCGAACAGCGACGCGTCGGTGGCCGACAGCGTGTAGTCACCGGTGAGCAGGTTCACCGAACCCGGGCCGGCCCCCTCCGACGGAGCTGTGCCCGCGTTGCGGTCCACGGTGATCTCGTTGACCGGCGAGAACACGGATGTGCTGCCGTCGGTGAAAGTGGCGCGGACCTCGATCGAGCCGTCCTCGGCAAGGGTGTCGGTGACGTTCCACGTCAGCCCGGCCGGCTTGCCGTTCGACACCGCGACCGGCCAGCCGGAGATCGTGTCAGAGCCCTGCCGGACGTCGGCTACCGGCACGTCCTTCCACGCGTCCGTCTCGCCACGGCGGTACTGGTAGCTCACGCCGGTGTACGAGGTCAGGCCCTCGGACGACAGCGCGACGCGGCGGGCCGGGCGCTCGCCCTGGCCCGGGGTCAGCAGCGCCGCTCCGGAGCCTGCGTAGAAGACGTGGGTGCTCTCGGCAGAGGCGTTGCCCGCCGGATCCACGGTCCGCGCGGTGACCGTGTGCTTGCCCGCCGGGAACGACAGCGTCTTGCTCACCGCGGAGCCGGTGGTAGCGGCCGCCGTCCAGGTGCCGGAGTCCAGCTTGTACTCCACCGACGCCACATCGCTCGTGGGCGGGGTGAAGGTGAACGAGCCGGAGAAGTTGCCGTTCGCGTCCGGGGCGCCGGACCAGGTGTTGGCCGGGAAGTCACCTGAGGACACAGCAGTCGCGGCCGGCTTCGCGGTGTCGACGGTGAAGTAGTAGTCCGGGAGCCAGTTCGACCAGGCACTGCCGTCGCTCGCACGGCCCGAGAAGTGGTAGGTGCGGCCGTTGACCAGCTTGCCCGCAGGGGCCGTGTGGGACACGGTGCTTCCGACCGGGTTCCACGTGCCGGTGTCGTAGGCCTCCAGGTTGGTGGCGCCGTCCCACAGCTCGAACTTGTACCGAAGGAGGTTGGTCTCCTTGTCGCTGAGGGCATAGCTCAGCACCGGCGTGGTTGAGGTGACCCAGTTCTTGCCCGCTGCCGTGCGGCCCGGCGTGGCGGTCCTCGGGTCGCCGACGGTCGGGATCGTGTTGTACGACACCGACAGGTACGGCATGTTCGTGCCGGCGTTGCCGGAGTTGAACCGCTTCCACGAATACGGGTCGGTCTCGGTCGTGGCCCGGATGCCCAGGGTGTTCGTGCTGTTGCCGTTGGCCGCCCAGGCTGTCGCCAGGGACTTGATGTTCTGGCTCACCCAGCCGTCAGAACACGAGGACGAGTAGCCCTTCGTGGCCGTCGACGTCGCCCACCTGTTGTACCAGCCCGGCTGCGCGGTCCAGCGAGTGCTGGTGGTGGCCAGGCCCGTGTCCCAGACCTCCCAGCTGCTCGCCGTGCACGACCAGGAGTGGAACTCCCACAGGCTCAGCTTTGCGTCCAGGATCTGCTTGCCCGCGATCTTGGCCATCGGGAAGCTCAGGAACGAACGCGCTGTCTGGCCCGAGCCGTTGTTGCCCAGCTTCAGCTCCGTCGAGGACGACATGTCCGTCGTGTAGCCCTGCTGGACGAACGTGTCGAAGCTCGAGCCGATGGCCACCGCTGGGTCCACCGTCACCGGGAACTGCGTCTCGGCGGCGGCCAGGAACGAGGCATCCGGGGTCAGTGTGATGTCGACCTGGTCGGCGTTCTGCGTCACCTTCAGGCCGACGTCTGCACGGTGCGTGTGCTCCCCGGAGTTCGGGTCGACGTAGGCGTCCCACATCACCGGCGCCGGCAGCATGCCGACCTGCTTGCCCGACTCGGTGTCCAGGAACGTGACCGAGCGGTCGGCGTTCGCGCGGGCGCTGATGCCCTTGGCGTTCAGCGTCAGCGTCACCGACCCGTTCGCCTCGATGGCGGAACGATTCTTCAGCTCCAGGAACTGCTCGAACCCGGTACGGGTCGACTCGACGAGCAGGTCCGTGCCCGTCATGACGTCGGCGTACCGCGCGGTCGTCCCCGACAGAGCCGGCTCCGGCAGCACACCACGCCACGACAGGCCGAGTTCTCTGCCGTCGCCGGCGTCCAGCGCCACCAGCGGAACCGGCTTCGTCCCCGCCTCACCGGCTTCACCGGAAGCCTCGACCGCCGCGGCCTCGGCAGCCGGGGTCTTCCCGGCGAGCTCCAGCCCCAGGGGATGCGACTTGGCCTCGACCGTGCCGTCCACGGTCTTCGCCAGGTCGACGTCGATATCCCGCCACTTGTCCGTGGCCTCATCACGGAATCGAACCGGCCCCGCAGCCGCGTCCAGAGTCACCGTGCCGTCCGGGTTCGCCCACGTCGTGGTCGACTCCGTCCGCTCCGACAACGCCTCCACACGCTTGCCCGACAGCCGAGCTGCGACCTGTGCAGACGGCAGATCAGCAGCCTCCGTGGCATATGGCGCAGCAGTGTCGACGGCGGGAAGCTGTGACGGCAGAGCAACCGCCTGCCCCGTGGACTCCACCACGACGGCCGCCTCGACGGCCAACACACCTGCCACAGCCAAGGCGACTCGGGACAAGGTGCGGCGGCCAAGCCACCTTCCCCCCACCCGCTTTGGTGGCGATATACGGACATTCATGATCAGAAGACCCTCCCCTTTATCAGCCGCTTATGCGACTAGCGGAGGATCCTATTCACCTTGTGTTGATCTTGTGAACGTGCCCCGTGGCCCGGGCCGGGTCCTTGAGGGGTTGCGATCGAGTACCGGTTGGTAATTCGGTGATCAGCGGGCGGCTCCGGTGCATAGGCTGCTCGCAGATTCACGTCTGAGCAGAGAGTGTCGAACCATGACCGTCACCGTCCTTCGCCAAACCGCCACCGTCGCCGCGGTCGCCACCCTCGCGCTCGCCCTCACCGCCTGTGGCGGCGAGGAGAAGAAGACCGAGGACACCGGCAAGGCGGACGCCTCCGCATCCGCCGCGGCAAAGCCCGACGTGACGGCGCTGCCGGCGGCGGACCTGGAGAAGCTGCTGGTCACGCAGGCGGACCTCAAGGGCTACAAGGTGCAGCCGGCCAAGCCCGGGGAGCACGTCATGGCCGGGGACGTCAGCGCCGACAAGGCCGTGTGCGAGCCGCTGGCCGAGGCCCTCTCCTGGGCCGCGCCCGGCACGCCCGGCGCCAGCGCCACCGTCAAGACGGTCTCCGTCCCGGACCAGAAGAAGGGTTCCTTCGAGGGCGCCCTCGGCGCTCTCGCCGCGCCCGTGACCTCCGTGACCCTCGGCTCCTACGCCGGCGAGGGCGCCCGGCAGGCTCTCGCGTCCCTGAAGGCGGCGGGCACCGAGTGCGCCGGTGGCTTCACCATCCACGGCGGCGGTGTGGCCACCAAGGTCACCAAGGTGCAGCCGGACAGCGTGACCGCCGGCGACGAGGCCCTGGCCTGGACCGTCGTCCGCGACATGGAGGGCGAGCCCTTCATCACCAAGCTCGCCGTGCTCCGCAAGGGCAACAACCTCGCCGGCTTCGCCACGCTGAGCATCAGCGGCGAGGTCGAGGAGCAGCCGAAGACCGTCATCGACGCCCAGGCCGCCAAGCTGCACTGAGGCCCGTCAGCAGGAACGCCGAAGGGGCGCGCTGTCGGCTGCGCGCCCCTTCGGGTTGCTCCGTGGGACAGCTAGTTCTTCAGGTCCGTCACGAACGCCGACCAGGCCGACGCCCGGAAGACCAGGGCCGGGCCGTCAGTCGCCTTCGAGTCGCGGACCGGGACGACACCGGGGAAGTCGTCGGAGACCTCCACGCAGTCACCGTTGCTCGCTCCGCTGTACCGGGACTTCCGCCAAGCTGCGGTGTCCAACTCGTGCTTGCTGATCATGTTTCTCGTGCTCCTCCGCGGCTTTTTCCAGAAGGGCGAGCGAGGCCTCGACCGGCAGAGCTTCGCTCAGCGCAAGATCGTAGGAAGTCTGGCAGGCGTCGACCACTGCCGGATCGTCCAGGACTCGACCTGTGTGCAGGCCTTCAACGTAGGCGATCGGGGGCGCGTCGGAGAACCGCATGAGGTGAACCATGCTCTCCATCAAGGCGTGTGCGCCGTGATCGAAGGGAAGTACGTGCACACGTATCCGCCGCGACCGCCCGAGGTCCGCGATGCGGCGGAGCTGGGC
The DNA here is from genome assembly GCF_040681095.1 of Streptomyces sp. NPDC051909. NCBI lineage: Bacteria > Bacillati > Actinomycetota > Actinomycetes > Kitasatosporales > Streptomycetaceae > Streptomyces > Streptomyces sp. NPDC051909. The sequence goes on from NZ_JBFAYA010000001.1 coordinate 353,732, forward strand.
CGCCATCACCGCGCCGCTTCCGACACGGCGCCGCAGGACGTTCTCGTCCAGCAGCACCCAGACTTCGGGTGACGTGGAGTCGTTGAGAACCTTCGATCGTTCGATGCGGTTACGGACCCGCCGCTCTACATCCTCGTCTGTAGGGTTCGCGGCCCCTGCGAGAAAGACCGCTCGCGCGTACTCCGGCGTCTGGAGCAGACCCGGCACGAGCGTGGACGCGAACAGCCGCAGTGACACCGCGAGCGTTTCCAGTTCGGCCGCCGCCGCGAAGTGGTCGGCGAACCGCCCCTCTTCGAGAGACGTCCGCCATCTGGTGAAGAACTCATCCGTGCCCAAGATCTCATCGATCCGGATGCAGTCCTCAACCCGCGGCCGCCGCCGCCCGGACTCGAAGTGCCCGACCATCTGTGCCGACATCACCAGCCGCTCCCCGAAGGTCACCTGGGTGAAGCCCGCGGCTTCCCTGCGCCGGGCCGGTTCCTTGCGAAGAACTCCTGAGGCGACAGTCCGCCGCCACCCTCCGCGTCAGCCATGGCCAACGCTCCTTCCTGCAACCACTATTGGAGAGTCAAGCCCTCTGGAACGGTAGCGCCGGCCGGTCGAAGGTGTAGGCGGAACGCAAGACGACCACACCTCGGAGGCAATCAAATGGCGACGCCCCCGCTCCGCTTCACCCCGGCCCTGGGATGGCGGTTCGACCGGATCCCGGGAACCCGTGGACGAATGATGTGGATCCTGGGAGAGGACGCGGACCGGCTGGCACTACCGCTGCACGGCCGCTTCGACGGGCAGCACAAGGGCGACGGCACCCTGTGGATGACCGGCGCGGACGCCGAGAAGCTGCACGCCGACCTGTGCCACGCACTGGCCGAGCGCGACGCCATCGGTTCGGGCAGCCGCCCCCTGCCGCCGCCCTGCTGTGAGCCCACCCGGCCGCGCCTCCGGTGACCGCGTACCCGCGATCGGATATCGCCGGGCGACACCGGGGACACTGCAGGGGGATGGCGCGCGCCGTAAAGTACGGTCCACCCGGTACATGCGGCTGGCTTCCTCGGGATGGCCCCTGAGCTGGGAGGATCCAAACAGTGTGCGGAATCGTGGGTTACGTCGGCGGGCAGTCGGCGCTCGAAGTGGTGATCGCAGGGCTCAAGCGGCTCGAATACCGCGGCTACGACTCGGCCGGGGTCGCCGTGCTCTCCGACGGAGGGCTGGCCGCCGCCAAGAAGGCCGGGAAGCTCGTCAACCTGGAGAAGGAGCTGGTGGACCGGCCGCTGGCGAGCGGCTCCACCGGCATCGGACACACCCGGTGGGCCACCCACGGCGGCCCCACGGACGCCAACGCGCATCCGCACCTCGACAACGCGGGGCGGGTGGCCGTCGTCCACAACGGCATCATCGAGAACTTCGCCGCCCTCCGCGCGGAGCTGGCGGAGCGGGGCCACGACCTGGCGTCCGAGACGGACACCGAGGTCGTGGCCCATCTGCTCGCCGAGGAGTTCTCCTCCGTCGGGGACCTCGCCGAGGCCATGCGGCTGGTCTGCCGGCGGCTCGACGGCGCCTTCACGCTGGTCGCCGTGCACGCCGACCAGCCCGACGTCGTCGTCGGCGCGCGCCGCAACTCCCCGCTGGTCGTCGGTGTCGGCGAGGGCGAGAACTTCCTCGCCTCCGACGTCTCCGCCTTCATCGCCCACACCCGCTCCGCCATCGAACTCGGCCAGGACCAGGTCGTGGAGCTCACCCGTGAGGGCGTCACCGTCACCGACTTCGACGGCGCCCCCGCCGACGTGCGCGCCTTCCCCGTCGACTGGGACGCGTCCGCCGCCGAGAAGGGCGGCTACGCCTCCTTCATGCTCAAGGAGATCGCCGAGCAGCCCAAGGCGGTCGCCGACACCCTCCTCGGCCGGATCGGGGCCGACGGGCGCCTCCGGCTCGACGAGGTGCGCATCCCCGACGCCGTGCTCCGCGAGGCCGACAAGATCGTCATCATCGCGTGCGGCACCGCCTTCCACGCCGGACTCATCGCCAAGTACGCGATCGAGCACTGGACCCGCATCCCCTGCGAGGTCGAGCTCGCCAGCGAGTTCCGTTACCGGGACCCGATCCTCGGGCAGCGCACCCTCGTCATCGCCATCTCCCAGTCCGGCGAGACCATGGACACCCTGATGGCGCTGCGGCACGCCCGCGAGCAGGGCGCCAAGGTGCTCGCCGTCTGCAACACCAACGGGTCGACGATCCCCCGCGAGTCGGACGCCGTGCTGTACACGCACGCCGGCCCCGAGGTCGCCGTCGCGTCCACCAAGGCCTTCCTCACCCAGCTCGTCGCCTGCTACCTCCTCGCGCTCTACCTCGGGCAGGTCCGCGGCACCAAGTGGGGCGACGAGATCCACGCCGTCGTCCGCGAGCTCGGACGGATCGCCGACGAGGTCGAGCGGGTCCTGGAGACCATGGAGCCGGTGCGCGCGCTCGCCCGCTCCCTCGCCGGCAAGGACACCGTCCTCTTCCTCGGCCGGCACGTCGGCTACCCCGTGGCCCTCGAAGGCGCGCTGAAGCTCAAGGAACTCGCGTACATGCACGCCGAGGGCTTCGCCGCCGGCGAGCTCAAGCACGGCCCGATCGCCCTCATCGAGGAGGACCTGCCGGTCGTCGTGGTCGTCCCCTCGCCACGCGGCCGGTCCGTCCTCCACGACAAGATCGTCTCCAACATCCAGGAGATCCGGGCCCGGGGCGCGCGGACGATCGTGATCGCGGAGGAGGGCGACGAGGCGGTCGTCCCGTACGCCGACCACCTCATCCGGATCCCCGCGACGCCTACGCTGCTCCAGCCGCTGGTCTCCACCGTGCCGCTCCAGGTCTTCGCCTGCGAACTGGCCACGGCGCGGGGCAACGAGGTCGACCAGCCGCGCAATCTGGCCAAGTCCGTGACCGTGGAGTGAGTGAGGTAGTGGGCACATGATCATCGGGGTGGGGATCGACGTGGCGGAGATCGACCGGTTCGCCGCGTCGCTCGACCGCACACCGGGGCTGCTCGGGCGCCTCTTCGTCGAGGGTGAGCTGCTGCTCCCCAGCGGCGAGCGGCGCGGCCCGGCCTCCCTCGCGGTGCGGTTCGCCGCGAAGGAGGCCCTGGCCAAGGCGCTCGGCGCGCCGGGGAACCTGCACTGGACGGACGCCGAGGTGTACGTCGAGGACAGCGGGCAGCCGCGCCTGCGGGTACGCGGCACCGTCGCCGCCCGGGCCGCCGAACTCGGCGTCCGGCATTGGCACGTGTCCCTCAGCCACGACGCGGGAGTGGCGTCGGCCGTGGTGATCGCGGAGGGTTGATCCCATGCGTACCGCTTACCGCGTGGAGACCGTACGGGCCGCCGAGGCCGAACTGATGGCCCGGCTGCCGGAGGGCACGCTGATGCAGCGGGCCGCGGCCGGACTCGCCGCCGCCTGCTGCTCGCTGCTCGGCAAGGGACGGGTGTACGGGGCGCGGGTCGTCCTGCTCGTCGGCAGCGGCGACAACGGGGGCGACGCCCTGTACGCGGGCGCCCGGCTCGCGCGGCGCGGCGCCGGGGTGACGGCGGTGCTGCTCGGCGCGCGGGCGCACGAGGGCGGGCTCGCGGCGCTGCGGCGGGCCGGGGGACGGGTGGTCGGCGCGCACGACGACCCTTACGACGCGCTGGCCGCCGCCGACCTGGTGATGGACGGCATCACCGGCATCGGCGGGCAGGGCGGGCTGCGGCCCGACGCCGTGCCCGTCGCCCGCGCCGCGCGCGGCTCCGACGCGGTCGTGGTGGCCGTCGACCTGCCGAGCGGTGTGGACGCCGACACGGGTGAGGTCGCGGGGGAGGCGCTGCGCGCGGACGCGACGATCACCTTCGGCACGTACAAGCCGGGGCTGCTCGTCGATCCGGCCCGGGAGTACGCGGGCGCGCTGCGGCTCGTCGACATCGGGCTCGGCGCCACCCTGCCGTCCGTGCCCGACCTGGAGGCGCTCCAGCACGAGGACGTGGCCCGGCGGCTGCCGGTGCCGGGCGCGGAGTCCGACAAGTACCGGAGGGGCGTCGTCGGCATCGTCGCCGGTTCCGCCCGCTACCCCGGCGCCGCGGTCCTCGCCGTCTCCGGCGCGCTGCGGGGCGGGGCGGGGGCCGTGCGGTACGTCGGGCCCGCGGGCGACGCGGTCATCGCGGCGCACCCCGAGACCCTGATCCACTCCGGACCGCCGGAGCAGGCGGGCCGGGTCCAGGCCTGGGTCGCCGGTCCCGGGCTCGGCGAGGGCCCCGGTGTGGCCGTCGCGCTCGCCCAGATCCTGGCCACCGACGTCCCGGTCCTGATCGACGCGGACGGCCTGCGCGCCCTGACCCCGGCGGCGGTACGGGGCCGGTCCGCGCCCACCCTCCTCACCCCGCACGCGGGCGAGGCGGCGGCGCTCCTCGGCGTCCCCCGCGAGGAGGTCGAGGCGGGCCGGTTGTCGGCGGTCCGCGAACTGGCGACCCGGTACGGTGCGACGGTGCTCCTGAAGGGCTCGACGACCCTGGTCTGCGGACCGGGCGCCACGGGCCCGGTCCGGGTCAACCCGACGGGCACCTCCTGGCTCGCCACGGCCGGCAGCGGCGACGTCCTGTCGGGCCTCGCCGGCGCCCTGCTCGCGTCGGGCCTGCCGCCCCTGGACGCGCTGTCGGTGGGGGCGTACCTCCACGGCCTGGCGGCCCGCCGGGCGTCGGGGAGCGGGTCGCCGGTCGCGGCGAGCGATGTGGCGGAGGGGCTGGCGGGGGCGTGGCGGGACGTGGTGGGCTGAGGGGCCGCCCGCACGGCGGCACCGCCCCGCGTGACCCGCGCCGCAGCGGGGCAGCGCAGCCCCGCGGCCCGCACCTGAGAGACTGGGCCCGATGACTCAGACACCGCCGCCCCGCCGAGCCCGCGCCGAGATCGACCTCGGGGCGCTGCGTGCGAACGTCCGCACGCTGCGCGCCCGTGTCGCGCCCCATGTCCAGGTGATGGGCGTGGTCAAGGCCGACGCGTACGGGCACGGGGCCGTGCGCTGCGCCCGGGCCGCGCTCGACGCGGGGGCGACGTGGCTGGGGACGGCCACGCCGCAGGAGGCGCTGGCGCTGCGGGCGGCGGGGCTGACCGAGGCGCGGATCATGTGCTGGCTGTGGACGCCGGGCGACCCGTGGGCCCAGGGCATCGAGGCCGGGCTCGACATGTCGGTCAGCGGGATGTGGGCGCTGCGCGAGGTGACGGAGGCCGCGCAGGCGGTCGGGCGCCCCGCCCGGATCCAGCTCAAGGCGGACACCGGCCTCGGGCGCAACGGCTGCCAGCCCGCCGACTGGCCCGAGCTCGTCGGCGAGGCCCTGAAGGCCCAGGCGCAGGGGCTCGTGCGGATCACCGGCCTGTGGTCGCACTTCGCCTGCGCCGACGAGCCGGGGCACCCCTCCATCCCCGCCCAGCTGGACGTCTTCCGCACGATGCTCGACCACGCCGAGAAGGCCGGAGTCGAGCCCGAGGTGCGGCACATCGCCAACTCGCCCGCCACCCTCACGCTCCCCGAGGCGCACTTCGACCTCGTCCGGCCCGGCATCGCCATGTACGGCGTGTCGCCCGACCCGGCCCTCGGCACCTCCGCCGAGCTCGGCCTGCGCCCGGTGATGTCGCTGAAGGCGAGCGTCGCCCTGGTGAAGCGGGTGCCGGGCGGGCACGGCGTCTCGTACGGGCACCACTACGTCACCCCGGACGAGACCACCCTCGGTCTGATCCCGCTGGGGTACGCGGACGGCGTCCCCCGGCACGCCTCCGGCCGCGGCCCGGTCCTGGTCGGCGACCGGGTCCGGACGGTGGCCGGGCGGGTGGCCATGGACCAGTTCGTGGTCGACCTCGGCGGCGACGCGCCCGAGCCCGGCACCGAGGCCGTGCTGTTCGGGCCCGGCGACCGGGGCGAGCCGACGGCCCAGGACTGGGCGGAGGCCGCCGACACCATCGCGTACGAGATCGTCACCCGGATCGGCGCGCGCGTCCCGCGCGTCTACATGGGGGAGTGAGAGGGGCGCGGGCATGGGTGACGAGACCTGGCGGAGGGCCGGCTGGGCCGGGGCCGCGATAGGCGTGCTCGCCGCGGGCGCGGCGGCCGGCGTCGCGGTCGAGCGGCTGACCGTGGGGCGTTCGGTACGGCAGAAGGCGCGGCTCGCGCTGGACGCCGAGGGCCCGTACGGCGCCCTGCGCGGCACGCCCGGCAAGGCGGTCGCCGACGACGGCACCGCGCTCTACTACGAGGTCGACGAGGTGGAACCCGACCCGTCCGCCCCGCGTCGGCGCCGGCTCTTCGGGCGCAAGGCCCCGACCCCCGTCACCGTCGTCTTCAGCCACGGCTACTGCCTCAACCAGGACTCCTGGCACTTCCAGCGGGCCGCCCTGCGCGGTCTGGTCCGCACCGTCCACTGGGACCAGCGCAGCCACGGGCGCTCCGGGCCCGGCCTCGCCCAGGAGGGCCCGGACGGGGTGCCGGTCTCCATCGCTCAGCTGGGCCGCGACCTGAAGGCGGTGCTCGACGCCGCCGTGCCGGAGGGCCCGCTGGTGCTCGTCGGGCACTCGATGGGCGGCATGACGGTCATGGCGCTCGCCGAGCAGTACCCGGAGCTGGTGCGCGAGCGGGTGGTCGGCGTCGGATTCGTCGGCACCTCGGCGGGGCAGCTCCACGAGGTCAGCTACGGACTGCCGCTCGCCGGCGTCAACGCGGTGCGCCGGGTGCTGCCGGGCGTGCTGCGGGCGCTCGGCTCGCAGGCCGAGCTGGTGGAGCGGGGCCGCCGTGCCACCGCCGACCTGTTCGCCGGGCTGATCAAGAAGTACTCGTTCTCCTCGAAGGACGTGGACCCGGCGGTGGCCCGGTTCGCCGAGCGGATGATCGAGTCGACGCCGATCGACGTGGTCGCCGCGTTCTACCCGGCCTTCGCCGAGCACGACGGCACCGCCGCGCTCGCCGCCTTCCGCGAGCTCCCGGCGCTCGCCCTCGCCGGCGACCGCGACCTGGTCACCCCCGGCTCGCACACCGAGGTCATCGCCGACCTGCTGCCGGACGCGGAGCTGGTGATCGTGCCCGACGCCGGGCACCTGGTGATGCTGGAGCACCCCGAGGCGGTCACCGACCGCATCGCCGACCTGCTGGTACGGGCGGGAGCCGGTCCCGTACCCGGCTAGGGCGTGTCCGGCGGATCAGGGTCGGGTCCGCGACGCCTGGCACGGCACCTCGCCGCGTTGCCGAAACGCCCCGATAGCTCCGCTGTCGAGACGCTCCGGCGCCTTGCGATGCTTCCCCTCGGCCCTGGCGGGCCTGGGGAGACCCCAAGCACCAGACGCCGCGGCCTGTCCGACCCTGATCCGCCGGCCTCGCCCTAGGTAGGTTGGGCGGCATGGACACACCGCACGACCAGGCCACCACCAACACGGCCACCACCAACACGGCCACCGCCAACCGGGCCACCGTCGAGGTCGACTCGCCCGAGCGGATGCAGGAGCTCGGCCGCCGGCTCGCGAAGCTGCTGCGTCCCGGCGACCTCGTGATGCTCACCGGCGAGCTCGGCGCCGGCAAGACCACCCTGACCCGCGGGCTCGGCGAGGGCCTGGGGGTGCGCGGCGCGGTCACCTCCCCGACCTTCGTGATCGCCCGCGTCCACCCCTCGCTCGTGGCCGGGCCGCCGCTGGTGCACGTCGACGCGTACCGGCTCGGCGGCGGTCTCGACGAGATGGAGGACCTGGACCTCGACGTCTCGCTGCCCGACTCCGTCGTCGTGGTCGAGTGGGGCGACGGCAAGGTCGAGGAGCTGACCGACGACCGGCTGCACGTGCTGATCCACCGTGTCGTGGGCGACACCGACGACGACCGGCGGACCGTCGTCCTCAACGGCATCGGCGCCCGCTGGGCCGACGAGGACCTGCGGCTGGGCTGACCGCACGCACCCGAACGTACGTAGGTTCCGACAACGTGTCGGGAAAATGTTGCGTCGGTGCGCGCGGGCGTGGTCACATGGATGCACGAGCTGGTTAGGTGTACCTAACCTACGGGAGGCAGGCATGGCGACGCCCGAGCGCGAGGGCCGCGAGGACCGCACCGCGGACACCGTCCCGGAGTCCGTCCCGATGAGAGATCTGCTGGCGTCGTGCGCCGCCGCGAACGCCGTCTCGACCCCGCCGCGCCGCCCCGAAGAACCCGAGCACGAGGACTCCCGGGCCGCCTGACCCGTACGGGAACCGCTCCGGATCCGCACGGGATCCGCTCGGGACGACGGGTCAGGCGACGACCACGACCTTCGCGCCGATGGACGCGAAGGTCCACATCGCGTCGCCGTCCGCGCGCTTCATCCGGATGCCGCCGGTCTTCTTCGTCGGGTCCGGGCTCGGCGTCGAGCCGTCCACGGCCGCGCTGAAGCCGATCGACACGTCCTGCACCGTCGCGAACCGCACCACGTGCTCGATCTGCACCCCGTCCGAGCCGCGCACCGCGCCGGACCGCGAGGTCACCGCGTACGCCCCGGGCGGCGGCGAGACCGTGCTCGGCATCACCGAGAAGGTCTGCGTCACCTGGTTCCTCGCGTCCACCAGCCACACCCGGTGGTCCTTCAGCGCGTACACCACGCGCTCGCCCTTGCCGGAGTTCGCGGGCAGCGCCAGCGGGTCCTTCGCCGGCTGCTTCGGCTGCTCGCTCGCCGCGGTCGACGGGGCCGTGCTCGGGGTGCGCGGCTTCGCCGCGAGCTCGGCCGGCGACGGCGCGGCGGCCGAGGCCTGATAGGCGAGGAAGCCGACCACGGCGACCGCCGCCGCGGTGAGCCCGGCCACGAATCCCGAGCTGCTCCGTGCCACCGTGCGCCCACCTTCTGTCGTACGTACGTATCGGTGTCTGATCGCCCCGACCGTAGCACCGCCGTCCCCCGACGAGCGGGGCACCATGTCCGGCGCTCCGGCGCCGTAGGCTGTTCGCGTGCTCTTGCTCGCCATGGATACCGCCACACCCGCCGTCACCGTCGCCCTCCACGACGGCGAGACCGTCGTCGCCCAGTCCTCCCAGGTGGACGCCCGCCGGCACGGGGAGCTGCTGCTGCCCGCCGTCGACCGGGTCCTGAAGGAGGCCGGGCTGAAGCTCGACGCGGTGACCGGACTCGTGGTCGGTGTCGGCCCCGGCCCGTACACCGGACTGCGCGTCGGCCTGGTCACCGCCGCCTCCTTCGCCTCCGCGCTCGGGGTGCCGGTGCACGGACTGTGCACGCTCGACGGACTCGCGTACGCCTCCGGCATCCAGGAGCCCTTCGCCGTCGCCACGGACGCGCGGCGCAAGGAGGTCTACTGGGCGCGGTACGAGGACTCCCGCACGCGTGTGACGGAGGCGTCCGTCGACCGCCCCGCCGACATCGCCGAGCAGCTCGCCGGGCTGCCCGTGGTCGGCGCCGGCGCCCGCCTCTACCCCGAGGCGTTCCCGGACGCTCGCGACCCCGAGCACCAGTCCGCCGCCGCGCTCGCCGCCCTCGCGGCCGAGAAGCTGGCGGCGGGGGAGCAGGACGCGTTCCTGGAGCCCCTGCCGATGTACCTGCGCCGCCCCGACGCCCAGGTGCCGAAGAACTACAAGGTGGTCACGCCCCAGTGAGCGGCGTGGAACTGCGCGAGATGCGCTGGTGGGACCTGGCGCCCGTGCTCGCGCTCGAAGCCGAGCTCTTCCCCGAGGACGCCTGGTCGGCGGGGATGTTCTGGTCGGAGCTCGCGCACGCCCGGGGGCCGCGCGCGACCCGCCACTACGTGGTCGCCGAGACGCCGGACGGACGGCTCGTCGGCTACGCGGGCCTCGCGGCGGCAGGCGGCCTCGGCGACGTCCAGACCATCGCCGTCGCCCGCGACCAGTGGGGCACCGGCCTCGGCGCCCGGCTGCTCACCGACCTCCTCCAGGCCGCCACCGCCTTCGAGTGCGAGGAGGTCCTCCTCGAAGTGCGGGTCGACAACACCCGGGCCCAGAAGCTGTACGAGCGCTTCGGCTTCGAGCCCATCGGCTTCCGCCGCGGCTACTACCAGCCCGGCAACGTGGACGCGCTCGTGATGCGCCACGTCGTCCAGGGAACAGACGTTCAAGGAACAGGAACAGAGACTGATTCTGATGGCTGCTGACGAACCGCTCGTACTCGGCATCGAGACCTCCTGCGACGAGACCGGCGTCGGCATCGTCCACGGCACCACCCTGCTCGCCGACGCCGTCGCCTCCAGCGTCGACACCCACGCCCGGTTCGGCGGTGTCGTCCCCGAGATCGCCTCCCGCGCGCACCTGGAGGCCATGGTCCCCACCATCGAGCGCGCCCTGAAGCAGGCCGGCGTCTCCCCGAAGGACCTCGACGGCATCGCCGTCACCGCCGGGCCCGGCCTCGCGGGCGCGCTGCTCGTCGGCGTCTCGGCCGCCAAGGCGTACGCGTACGCCCTCGGCAAGCCGCTCTACGGCGTCAACCACCTCGCCTCGCACATCTGCGTCGACCAGCTGGAGCACGGCCGGCTGCCCGAGCCGACCATGGCGCTGCTCGTCTCCGGCGGCCACTCGTCGCTGCTGCTGTCCTCCGACATCACCGCCGACGTGCGGCCCATGGGCGCCACCATCGACGACGCCGCCGGCGAGGCCTTCGACAAGATCGCCCGCGTGCTCGACCTCGGCTTCCCCGGCGGCCCGGTCATCGACCGGCTCGCCAAGGAGGGCGACCCGGCCGCCATCGCGTTCCCGCGCGGCCTGTCCGGCGCCAAGGACCCGGCGTACGACTTCTCCTTCTCCGGTCTGAAGACCGCCGTGGCCCGCTGGATCGAGGCCAAGCGGAACGCGGGCGAGGACGTGCCGGTACGGGACGTCGCCGCGTCCTTCCAGGAGGCGGTCGTCGACGTGCTCACCCGCAAGGCCGTCCGGGCCTGCCGGGACGAGGGCGTCGACCACCTGATGATCGGAGGCGGCGTCGCCGCCAACTCGCGCCTGCGCGCGCTCGCCGAGGAGCGCTGCGAGCGGGCCGGCATCCGGCTCCGCGTGCCGCGCCCCGGCCTGTGCACCGACAACGGCGCCATGGTGGCGGCGCTCGGCGCCGAGATGGTGGCGCGCGGCCGGGCGGCCTCCGACCTGGAGCTGTCGGCGGACTCCTCGCTGCCGGTGACGGAGTCGCACGTGCCGGGGAACCACGTGCACGACCACGACCACGTGCACGAGGTCAGCAAGGAGAACCTGTACTCGTGACGACCGTGACGCTGATGTGGGAGGCGCGGGCGGCCGAGGGGCGGGGGGACGAACTCCTCGCCTGGGCGCGGGCCCAGGAGCTCGCGGGTGAGCCGCTGCGCCGCGAGACCTTCCGCGCCCCGCAGGACCGGGTGCTCGTCCTCACCTGGTGGGAGACGGCGGCCGGGCTCGACGCCGAACTGCCCGAGCTGCCGGAGCCGGAGGCCGGTCTGATCACCCGTCCGGTGCACCGCTGGCGCTTCGAATCAGTCGGATAGTCGTATCTAGAGCAACCTTTCGCCGGAATCGGGCATCCCACAGCGCGTGAAGAAGACGATCGCGCTGTGGGCGGCGCTGACCGCCGTTGCCCTGTTCGCGGCGACCGGCTGCACCACCGCCGACGCCGACTCCCCGGCCCCGGCCGCCAGTACGCCGACCCCCTCGGCCGGAAACAAGGCCCCCGAGGCCCCGAACGCCCCTGACACCGCCGCCGCGCGGGCAGCCGCGTACCGCAAGTGGGGCCTCAAGCCGCTCGCCGAGCCGCCCGCCCCGCCCGCGAAGAAGCCGGTCACGCGCACCGCCGGCGGCCCCGTCCCCGTCGTCAGCGACATCGAGACCGACCAGAAGGTCGTCTTCATCACGATCGACGACGGGGCCGAGAAGGACCCCGAGTTCGTCGCGATGATGAAGGACCTCAAGGTGCCGGTGACGATGTTCCTCACCGACGCCGCCATCCGCGCGGACTACGACTACTTCGAGCCGCTGCTCGCCCAGGGCCACGGCCTCGCCAACCACACCCTCACCCACCCCAACCTGCGCACCCTCTCCCCGGACGCCCAGCGCCGGGAGATCTGCGGCCAGCAGGAGAGGCTGGCGAAGGAGTACGGCATCCGGCCGCGCCTCTTCCGCCCGCCGTACGGCAACTGGAACGAGGCCACCCGCGCAGCCGCCAAGGAGTGCGGGGTCGACGCGATCGTGCTGTGGCGCGAGTCGATGCAGATCCAGAACATGCAGTACCAGCGCGGTGACAGGAAGCTGCACCCCGGCGACGTCGTCCTGGCCCACTTCCGCGGCCCGTCCGAGCTCAAGGGCCGCACGATGACCCAGATGATGGCCAACCTGCTGCGCCACATCGAGGAGCAGGGCTTCACGGTCGCGCGCCTGGAGGACTACGTCTGAGACTCGCCCGTCGCCCGATCGGGCGACGGCTCCGGATTCGTGCTCGCTACGCTTGACGCACGGTTCACAATCCGGGCCATTGGGAGAACATATGACCGCGAGCGCGCCCGATCAGCCGCTGATCCCGCAGCCGCCGTCGACGGTCGCCGCACTTCGGCAGGCCGTGGCGCAGATCGCGCCGGCGGCGCTGCCCGCCTTCACGCGTGAACTGGACCAGGCCGCCGACCAGGCGCGTCTGGGGTCGGACCTCGGGCCGCTCCGGCGCTTCATCAGCCACTGGGCGGTCTACGTCCAGATCCAGCGTCAGCCGCTGGTGGCCGCGCGGTTCCGGGAACTCGAGTCCCAGGTCGCGGCCGGCGACGCGAACGAGGTCCGCGAGGCCGCGGGCCGGCTCGGCCAGATCCTCGACGAGGCGCGGGAAGCATTGTCGGGCACCGGCGGTGAGTGAGGGCTGGCGCTGGGAGTACGACCCCGACAGCGCGCACGTGGCGGGAGGCATCCCCGAGGCGGTCGTCGCCGAAGTCGAGCGGCTGACGGCCCAGCTGGTCGAGCTCGCCGAGATGGGGGTGGACGTCGGAGACCTGGGCGAGGGACCGAGGCCGGGAGGACTGCGCCGCATGGACGCGGCGGGCGGATGGTTCTATTTCCTCGCCGCGCCGAGGGCCCGTCTGATCGTCGTGGTGCGGATCATCCCGCCGTTCGACAGCCTGTGAGCGAGCCGGTACGGATCGATCGACCGGCCGTCGGCCGGGCGCGTACGACCCGGAACCCTCCGGTCCCGGCGACATCGACGACGACGTGCTGCGACTGGTCTTCACGACCTGCCATCCGGTGCTCTCCGCCGAGGCGCGCGCGGAGTTCGAGCGCGCCGCGGAGCTCACCCGGAACGAGAGCGAGCGCGCCCTCCTCCTCGACCGCGCGCGGGCTCAGGAGTCGTAGCGCAGGATCTGCCCGGCCAGGGTGCCGACGAGGACCGAGCCGTCGGGGGCCGCGTGCAGGGAGAGGTTCCCGTACGGGGGGAGCGTGCGCCGGGCGAGGACGGTGCCGTCCGTCGCGTCGAACGAGACGAGGGTGTCGTCCGCGCACAGGGCGTGCACGACGCCGTCGTGCGCGTCGAGGGCGGCGATCACGGCGTCCAGGCGACGGCGCCAGACGACCTCCCCGGCCGGGAAGCTCTGCCGGACCAGCCCGCCCCACCCGGTCAGCAGCGCGGGGCCGGCGGAGTCGGAGACGTACACCGCCCGGATCGCCGGCTCGTCCAGGGTGAAGAGCGGTGTCTCGACGGCGGAATCGGCGGGGCCGGGGCCGAGCGCGATCACGTCCCGGCGCCGCCGGCGCGTGAACAGCAGCTCGGGGCAGCGGCGGGCGTCGAGCGGGACCAGCTCGTACCGGTCCGGCTCGTGGACCGTGCCCAGCGGAGTGCCGTCGGGGGCGAAGACCAGAGTGCCGGGGACGGGATCCGCCATCCGGCAGACGTCGCGGTCGTACGTGTCGCGTGCCGCCCACACCCCGTCCGTGCGGGCCGAGAGCGCGGCCGAGAAGGGCACCGAGGGGGTGTCCAGGACCGTGCCGTCGGCGAGGTCGACGAGCGGGAAGTCGGTCCGGGTGCGCGAGTCGGGGCCCGGGACGGCGACCCGGGCCGTCCGCTCGTCGGCCGAGACCACGATGCGGGTGCCGGGGTACGTACCGGGCGCGGGGACGCTCCACAGCGGCGTCCCGTCGGGCGCCCAGCACTCCAGCGTGGTGTCGCGCCGGGTGGCGAGCACCCGCCCGTCGCTCAGCCCGGCCACGGCCCGCACCTCGCCCCGGCTGTCGTAGCCGCGTCCGGCGCGCCGGGCGAGCGCCTGGAGGACGGACGGCGCGGGTTCGCGGTCGGGGTAGGGGAGCGGGATGTCCAGGTCGATCAGTGGCGCGTCGACGGGGTGGGGCTTGAGGTCGTCGGGGGCGAGTCCGAGCCAGTCCTCGCGGACGAAGGCGGTCACGGAGCGCTCGTACGTGTCTCCGTCGTACATGGCGCAGAGGGTGAGTTCGAGGGTGTGTGCGTCCGTCCAGCGGACCAGCTCGACGCCCCAGTCGGGGTCGGGGAAGTCGACGCGGTGGCCGCTCTCGGGTTCGAGCAGGATCAGACTGCCCTCGCGCATGTACGCGTCGCCGTTGTCGAAGCCGATGGCGAGGAGCGGAAGCGTGGGGTGGAAGGCCATGGTGTCGGTCTCCATGGCGAAGTGCAGGACGTGCGCGCAGGAGAGGTCGGCGGTCCGGTAGACGACCACTTTGCTCAGGTCCGAGATGACCGAACCGACCGCGACCCACTGCCCGTCGGCGCTGACGACCGCCTCGGTCGGGTGCCCGAACAGCTCGGGGAAGGGATCGTCGTGGAACGCGGTGTACGGGGACATCCCGTCGGGCTCGGTCATCGGTGAGACCCTACGGGCCGGTCGCTTAGGCTCGCCGGTATGTCTCGCCGTACCGCACTGCCCCAACCGCCCCCGCCCCCGCCGCCCGTCGAGCTGCGGAGCTGGCCGGACCGGGAGGCGCTGCTCGCCGATCGGGCGGTGGCGCTCGGCGATCTCTCGCGGCGGCTGCTCGGCGGGGGGCGCCTCGCGCTGTTTCTGACCTGGCTGGCGCTGCTCCAGCTCGGGTGGGGGATGGTCGGTGTGCTGCTCACCTCGCTGTCCAGTGCGCTGAGCGACCCGATCTCGATGCTCGTGGGGCTGCTCGTGGCCTGTCTCGGCCTCGGGGTGCTCGTCCCGGCGGTCTGGCTGACCGTGCGCAGTGTGCGACGGGACCGGGTGGTGCGGGAGCGGCTCGTGCTGTGGGCGGCGCTCGACCGGCACGGGCCGACGGACGCCCGGCTGCGGGCCCCCGTGCTCAGCGTCTGCTGGATGCTGCTGTCCGCCGTGCTGTGCGGGTTCGGTCTGTGGCTGGGCTTCGCCGTCCCCGCCGGGACGACCCGGGAGGACGGCGGCTACGGCCTCGTCGCGTACGGCATGGGGGTCGCTCTGATCCTCTGGATCAACGGTCTCATCGGGCTGAACAAGGCCGTCGCGCACTACCGCCTGGCGGTCCGGCTCACCGCGTAGCGCCTGGCCGGCGGATCAGGGGCGGACCGGCCGTCCGATCAGCATCGTCGGCGCACCCGCGACCCGAGTGAGCAGCACCGTCGCCGAGTTGGGGCCCTTCGGCTTCACCTTCCGCCGGATCTCCTCGGGTTCGACGGCCGAGCCGCGCTTCTTCACCGTCAGGACGCCGACCTCGCGCTCGCGCAGCAGGGCCTTCAACTTCTTGAGGTTGAAGGGGAGTTCATCGGTGATCTGGTAGGCGGCGGCGTACGGGGTGGGGCGCAGCTCGTCCGCCGTGACGTACGCGATGGTCTCGTCGATCAGGCCGCCGTCCAGCTCCGCCGCCACCTCGGCGACCAGGTGCGCGCGGATGACGGCGCCGTCCGGCTCGTACAGATAGCGGCCGACCGGGCGGACCGCCGGGTCGGGGAGGCGGCCTCCGGTCAGGGTGGCGCCGCCGGGCAGCAGGGTGGCGCGGCGGGCGCCCGGTTCGGTGCCGAACCACAGCACCGCCTCCTTCACGTCGCCGCCGTCCGAGATCCACTCCGCCTCGGCCTCCTCCGGCACGGCCTCGTGCGGGACGCCGGGCGCGATCTTCAGGGCCGCGTGCGGGGCCTTGCGGGCCGCCTCGATCGCCCAGGACAGCGGCGGCGAGTACGCCTCGGGGTCGAAGATCCTGCCCCGGCCGCCGCGCCGCGCCGGGTCGACGAACACGGCGTCGTACGGGCTGGTGTCGATCTCGGTCACGTCCGCGCACCGCACCTCGATCAGCTCCGCGAGACCGAGCGCGGCGGCGTTGGCGCGGGCCGCCTCGGCGGTCAGCGGGTCGCGGTCGACGGCGAGGACACAGATCCCGGCGCGGGCGAGCGCGATCGCGTCGCCGCCGATGCCGGAGCACAGGTCGGCGACGCTGCGCACGCCGAGCGCCTTCATCCGCTCGGCCCGGTAGGTCCCGACGGTCGCCCGCGTCGACTGCTCGACGCCGTTCGGCGTGAAGTACATGCGGTACGCGTCCTCGGCGCCGAACTTCGCCACCGCGCGCTGCCGCAGCCGGGCCTGCCCGAGCGCCGCCGACACCAGTTCGGCCGGGTGGTCGCGGCGCAGGCGCGAGGCGACCGCCAGTTCCCGGGCGGGGTCGTAGTCGCGCAGGGCGGCGAGCAGGGCCTGCCCCTCGGGGGCGAGCAGGGCGGTGAAGGCGGCGAGGTCGGTCACCCTCCCATTGTCGCCGTGGGCCGGAGCCCCGAGGGCCGTGGTCCGGACGGGTGCGGGCCGCCCGGGGGACGGTGCGGGTCCGCCGGTGGTGTCGGGGCCCCGGAGGGGCGTGGCGCTGACAGGATGCGGCGCCATGCAGCTCGTACGACAAAAAGAACAGAAGCATGTATTCCGGTCCGTGCGGGCGGTCGGGGCCGCCCTCGTCATCGCCGCCCTGGGCTCCGCCTGCGCGAGCCCCGCGGCCGAGGAGAAGCCCGCCCCGGCCAAGCCGGCCGCCGGTCAGCAGCCGCGCGCCCAGGGCGCGGCCGGCGCGCTCGACGCGTATGTCGAGAGGGTCCGCAAGGCGCGGGCCGCGCGGGTCGCCGCCGCGAAGAAGTGGGGTCTCGCCCAGCCACCGATCGAGGCGCCCGAGCCGCCGAAGGTCAAGCCGAAGATCACCACCCGCAAGGGCTTCGAGACCGACGGGACGGGCCTGCCGCCGGTCTTCACCACGGTGCCGACCAAACAGAAGGTCGTGTTCCTGACGATCGACGACGGCGCCGAGAAGGACCCCGCGCTGCTGCGCATGATGAGCGAGCTGAAGATCCCGTACAGCGCCTTCCTCAGCAACTACCTGGTGAAGGACGACTACGGCTACTTCAGGAAGATGCAGGCCCAGGGCGTGACCCTGAACAACCACACGCTCACCCACCCCTATCTGCCGGGTCTCGACTACGACGACCAGAAGCGGCAGATCTGCGGGATGCAGGACATCGTCCAGAAGCAGTTCGGCAAGCGGCCCGAGCTGTTCCGGCCGCCGTACGGCAACTACAACGAGGACACCCTGCGCGCCGCCAAGTCCTGCGGCGTCAAGGCGGTCCCGCTGTGGGCGTCCGAGGCCTTCGCCGACCACATGGAGTGGCGCGAGTGGGACCGGGACCTGCACCCCGGCGACATCGTCCTCACCCACTTCCGTGGCAAGGGGGACTGGAAGGGCTCCATGCCGGACATGATCCGACTGGTGATGAAGACGATCACGGCCAAGGGGTACGCGGTGGCGAAGCTCGAGGACTACGTATGAGCCGGGCGCGCCGGCCGATCGCCGCCCTGGCCCTGGCCGGTGCGCTGCTCGCCGCCCTCCCGGCCTGTGCCCCCTCGGTCGACCCGTTCGAGCGGCTCGGCCGCAAGGCGGCGGAGCGGGTCACCCCGCACCCCCACCGGGCGGTCCGCCCGGAGAGGCCGCTTCACGCCACGGGGTCGTGAATTGGCACTCCGCTTGACCGAGTGCTAATCGCGGTCATAGTCTCGGCTCTGGCACTCCCCGCAGGAGAGTGCCAACACAGCGACGGGCAGGTCCGGCACCCGCGACGACGGATCCACCTGGTCGCCACCTCAGACAGTCAACCCCGTGAGATCACCGAAGGGGGAGGTCGGATCGTGACGACCGCCAGCTCCAAGGTTGCCATCAAGCCGCTTGAGGACCGCATCGTGGTCCAGCCGCTCGACGCCGAGCAGACCACGGCCTCTGGCCTGGTCATCCCGGACACCGCGAAGGAGAAGCCCCAGGAGGGCGCCGTCCTCGCCGTGGGCCCGGGCCGCTTCGAGAACGGCGAGCGCCTTCCGCTCGACGTGAAGGTCGGCGACGTCGTGCTCTACAGCAAGTACGGCGGCACCGAGGTGAAGTACAACGGCGACGAGTACCTCGTCCTCTCGGCTCGCGACGTGCTCGCGATCATCGAGAAGTAATTCACCAAGGCACCTGAAGCCAGATGCTTTGAGCTGCGCCCCTGACCCCCTGGTTTCCCCGTGGGCGTCCAGGGGCGCAGTTTTCGTTCAACGATTTCCGAGAGGGCTGAACCGCTCCCATGGCGAAGATCCTGAAGTTCGACGAGGACGCCCGTCGCGCCCTTGAGCGCGGCGTCAACAAGCTGGCCGACACGGTGAAGGTGACGATCGGCCCCAAGGGCCGCAACGTCGTCATCGACAAGAAGTTCGGCGCGCCCACCATCACCAACGACGGTGTCACGATCGCCCGCGAGGTCGAGATCGAGGACCCGTACGAGAACCTCGGCGCCCAGCTCGTGAAGGAGGTGGCGACCAAGACCAACGACATCGCGGGTGACGGCACCACCACCGCCACCGTGCTCGCCCAGGCCCTGGTCCGCGAGGGTCTGCGCAACGTCGCCGCCGGCGCCTCGCCGTCCGCCCTGAAGAAGGGCATCGACGCCGCCGTCAAGGCCGTCTCCGACGAGCTGCTCGCCACCGCGCGCCCGATCGAGGACAAGTCCGACATCGCCGCCGTCGCCGCGCTCTCCGCGCAGGACCAGCAGGTCGGCGAGCTCATCGCCGAGGCCATGGACAAGGTCGGCAAGGACGGTGTCATCACCGTCGAGGAGTCCAACACCTTCGGCCTGGAGCTCGACTTCACCGAGGGCATGGCCTTCGACAAGGGCTACCTCTCCCCGTACATGGTGTCCGACCAGGAGCGTATGGAGGCCGTCCTCGACGACCCGTACATCCTGATCAACCAGGGCAAGATCTCCTCCATCCAGGACCTCCTGCCGCTGCTCGAGAAGGTCATCCAGTCCGGTGGCTCCAAGCCGCTGCTGATCATCGCCGAGGACGTCGAGGGCGAGGCCCTCTCCACCCTCGTCGTCAACAAGATCCGCGGCACCTTCAACGCCGTCGCCGTCAAGGCGCCCGGCTTCGGTGACCGTCGCAAGGCGATGCTCCAGGACATGGCCACCCTCACCGGTGCCACCGTCATCTCCGAGGAGGTCGGCCTCAAGCTCGACCAGGCCGGTCTGGACGTGCTCGGCACCGCCCGCCGTGTGACCGTCACCAAGGACGACACCACGATCGTGGACGGCGCCGGCACCTCCGAGGACGTCCTCGGCCGCGTCAACCAGATCAAGGCCGAGATCGAGGCCACGGACTCCGACTGGGACCGCGAGAAGCTCCAGGAGCGCCTCGCGAAGCTGGCCGGCGGCGTGTGCGTGATCAAGGTCGGCGCCGCCACCGAGGTGGAGCTGAAGGAGAAGAAGCACCGTCTGGAGGACGCCATCTCCGCGACCCGCGCCGCGGTCGAGGAGGGCATCGTCTCCGGCGGTGGCTCCGCCCTGGTCCACGCCGTCAAGGTCCTGGAGGGCAACCTCGGCAAGGACGGCGACGAGGCCACCGGTGTCGCCGTGGTCCGCCGCGCCGCCGTCGAGCCGCTGCGCTGGATCGCCGAGAACGCCGGCCTGGAGGGTTACGTCATCACCTCCAAGGTCGCCGAGCTCGACAAGGGCCAGGGCTTCAACGCCGCCACCGGCGAGTACGGCGACCTGGTCAAGGCCGGCGTCATCGACCCGGTGAAGGTCACGCGCTCCGCCCTGGAGAACGCCGCGTCGATCGCCTCCCTGCTTCTCACCACCGAGACCCTCGTGGTGGAGAAGAAGGAGGAGGAGCCGGCGGACGCGGGTCACGGCCACGGTCACGGCCACTCCCACTGAGGTACTGACGCCTGACGCGTAAGGCCGAGGCCCGGTGCTCCCGTCGCGGGAGCACCGGGCCTCGGTGCTGTTCCGATCTAGGCCTCTACGGCGCCGAGCTGCCCCATCAGGCCGAGCAGGTCGTACTGCCACCAGCCCTCGACGATCTTCCCGTCGTCCCGGCAGCGGTGGATGACGGTGCCGGTCATGGTCACCTCCATGCCGGTCGGCTGGAGCCCCATGAAGTCCCCGGTGTGGCTGCCCCGCCAGGTCCACCGGGTGCAGACCCGGTCGCCCTCGGCGATCTGGTCGTCCACCGTGAACGCGAAGTCGAAGCCGCCCCGCCACATCTCGACCTCGCGCCGGACCGCGTCCATCCCGATGACGTCCTGCTCGTTGGTCGGATCGTGGTCGTGGTAGCCCTCGGCGAGCACCTCGTCCAGCAGCGCCAGCTCGGGCTCGTCGGCGAGCATGGCCAGGAGCCGCCGGGCGTTCGCCTTGTAGAGCGCCTCGTCGCGCACCACGTCCAGATCGGTGAAGGTCGGCATCTCGTCGCAGAGCGCCACCATCTCGCGGAAGATCCGGTCGGTCTCCGGGAGCTGCGAGTTGCGCATGGCCACGTCGTACGAGGGGAACTCGACGATCTCCACCACGTGGGACGCGTCGGAGCGGTCCTTGCCGACGATGCTGTGGGTGGCGGTGCGCTTGCCCTTGGTCTGCTCGACCCACTGGTCCATGAGCCGGTTGAGGTCGTCGACCCGGCTTGTCTTGCAGTCGATGATTTGCACGAACGTCATGACGCGCCTCCCGACCCAGGTGGACCTTTCCAGTCTAGGTCCGCCCCCTGGGGCCCGCCCTACGCCGAGCGCGTCAGGTCCGCGGCCCGCACCTCCTGCGCGAACGGCTCCCCGGCCGCGTACCGCGCCACCTCCGCCAGGGCCTGGTCGGCCATCCGGTGCAGCTCGTTGCCCAGCGAGCCGGCGACGTGCGGGGTGAGCAGCACGTTGGGCAGGGTGTAGAGCGGGGAGTCCGGGGGCGGGAGCTCGGGGTCGGTGACGTCGAGGACCGCGTGCAGCCGGCCCCGGAGGAGGTGGGGGAGCAGGGCGTCCTCGTCGACGAGGGAGCCGCGGGCGGTGTTGATCAGGGTGGCGCCGTCGGGCATCGCGGCGAGCTGGCGGGCGCCGATCATGCGGTACGTGGCGGGGAGTTGGGGCGCGTGCACGGAGACGACCGTGGCGCGGGCGCACAGTTCGTCGAGGCCGACGAGTTCGGTGCCGGGCGGGGTCTCGGTGACGTACGGGTCGTGAAGCAGCACGTCGAGGTCGAAGGGGCGCAGCAGGTCGAGGACGCGGCGGCCGATGCGGGAGGCGCCGACGATGCCGACGGTCCTGCGGTAGTTGCCCCAGGTCGCGGACTCGGCGAGCCAGGCCTGGTCGGTGCGGAGTTCGGCGTACTGCTGGGCGGAGCGCAGCACCCGCTTCCCGGCGAGGAGGATGGCGGCGAGGGTGTATTCGGCGACCGGCAGCGCGTTGGCGGCGGCGGCCGAGGTGACCTTGATGCCGCGTCGCCAGCAGGCCTCGGTGATGTGGTGCTTGACCGAGCCGGCCGCGTGGACGACCGCCTTGAGGTGCGGGGCGCGGGCAAGGACCTCGGGGGTGAGCGGGGTGGCGCCCCAGCAGGTGAGCAGGAGTTCGGCCTCGGCGAGGGCCGCCGCGACCGGGCCTTCCGGCGTCGTGAGGTCGTGGGCGACGAGGTGCGGGTCGGTGCGGGCGAGCGCGGCGAGCCGGGTCCGGTGGTCCTCGGTGAGCAGGCGGTCGGCGACGCCGGGGCCCATCGCGAGGAGGAGGGTGGGGCGGTTGTCAGTGGTCGGGTGCATCCTGGGATCTGTGCTCCTCACTTGACGCTGCCGGCGGTCAGGCCCGCCTTCCAGTGGCGCTGCAGGGAGACGAAGGCGACCACGAGGGGGACGACGGCGAGCAGGGATCCGGTGACGACGAGGGGGTAGTAGTCCGGTTCGGCGTGGGCGTTGCTGTTCCACGCGTAGAGGCCGAGGCTCAGCGGGAAGAGCTTCTGGTCCGAGAGCATCACCAGGGGGAGGAAGAAGTTGTTCCAGATCGCGGTGAACTGGAAGAGGAAGACGGTCACGAAGCCGGGCATGACCATGCGCAGCCCGATGGACCAGAAGGTGCGCAGCTCGCCGGCCCCGTCGACACGGGCGGCTTCGAGGGCCTCGTCGGGGATGTAGCCGGCGCTGAACACCCGGGCGAGATAGACGCCGAAGGGGTTCACGAGGACGGGGACGAGCACGGCCCAGTAGGTGTTGACGATGCCGACCTCGCTGGCGAGCAGGTACATGGGCAGGGCGAGCGCGGTGGTGGGGACGAGCACGCCGAGCAGGACGACGCCGAACAGCTTCTCCTTGCCGGGGAAGTCGTACTTGTCGAAGGCGTAGCCTGCGGCGACGCTGATCAGCGAGCAGGCGAGGGCGCCGACGCCCGCGTACAGCAGGCTGTTGAGGTACCAGTGGAGGTAGATGCCGTCGTTGTACGCGGCGAGCCGGCCGAGGTTGCCGCCGAGGTCGAAGCCCTCGAAGGAGAAGGCGTCTCCGGCGAGGAGGTCGCCGGTGTTCTTGGTGGCGGCGGTCAGCAGCCAGACCAGCGGGAAGAGCATGTAGCCGACGGCGAGCAGCAGGGCGCCGTTGACGGCGGTCTTCGACAGCCAGACGTTCCGGGGGCGGTGGCTCACGAGGTCTTCCCCTTTCGTCCGGTCAGGCGGGTGACGGCGAAGGAGAGCAGTGCGGCCGTCAGGGCGAGGAGCACGGAGGCGGCCGCGGCGAGCCCGTAGTCGTTGCGGTCGAACGCGGCGGTGTACGCGTACATGTTGGGCGTCCAGGTGGAGGTGACGGCGGAGCCGGTGCCCTTGTTGAGGATGAGCGGCTCGGTGAAGAGCTGGAGCGAGCCGATGAGGGTGAACAGGGCCACCATCACCAGGGACGCCCTGATCAGCGGGAGTTTGATGGCGAGGGCGGTCCGCCAGGCGCCGGCGCCGTCGACGGTGGCGGCCTCCAGGACGGAGCGGTCGACGGCCTGGAGGGCGGCGTAGAAGATCACCATGTTGTAGCCGAGCCATTCCCACAGCGCGATGTTGACGACGGAGGGGAGGGTGCCTTCGGGGGAGAAGAAGTCGAAGCCGATGCCGCCGGCCTCCATGGCCTGCACGACCGGGCTGAGTTGCGGGGTGTAGAGGTAGACCCAGATCAGCGCGGCGATGATGCCGGGGACGGCGTGCGGCAGGAACAGTGCGAGCTGGAAGAAGCGGCGGGCGCGGGCCAGCGCCGAGTCGAGCAGCAGGGCCAGGCCGAGGGCTCCGGCGAGCAGCAGCGGGATGTAGAAGAGGCAGTATCCGAGCAGCACGCCGAAGCCCTCGCGGAAGGCCCGGTCACCCAGCGCCGCGGTGTAGTTGTCGAGTCCGCTGAAGACGGTCTCGGCGCCGCCGAAGCCGAGTCCCGACTGCTTCTCGGTGAAGAGGCTGAGCCAGACCGCGTAGCCGATCGGGATCACCATCACCGCGGTGAAGAGCAGGAAGAACGGGGTCAGCAGGGTCGCCGCCGCGCGGGTGCGGGCCTTCACGGGATCAGCCCTCGACCTTCAGCCCGCGCTTGGTGAGCTCGGTGACGGTGGCCTCGTGTCCGGCCTTCACCGCGTCGGCGATGGTCGGGCCGCCCTGGGCGAGCTTGCCGAACCGGTCCTTGATGGTGGTGTTGGTGGTGCCGGTGGTCGGCCCCCAGGCCCAGTTCCCGTCGATGGAGGCGCCGGCCTCCTCGAAGAGGGCGTAGATGTCCTGGCCGCCGTAGAAGCCGGCGTCGAAGACCGACTTGGCGACCGGGCGCAGCGCGGTGGCGGCGGGGAAGGCGCTGGAGGTGCCGGAGGCGATGCGGGCCTTCACGCCCGCCTCGGTGGTGGACATCCACTCGGCGAACTCGACGGCCGCGGCCTTCTTCCCGCTGTCCTTGGTGACGGCGAAGGAGGTGCCGCCGAGCATGCCGCTGGCGGGGGTGCCCCAGTTCGGCATGGGGGCGACGGCCCACTTGCCGTTCTGCTCGGGCAGGGTGCCCTTGAGGACGCCCGCGCCCCAGGAGGCGCCGAGGTAGCCGATGGTGGTGCCGTTCTTGAGGGAGCCGGTCCACTCGGGGCTGAAGGAGGCGTCCTTGTGGACGAGGCCGGCGTCGAGCAGGCCCTGCCAGTAGTTCGCGACCTTGGTGGTGGCCGGGTCGGTGGTGTCGATCTTCCAGGTGTCGTTCTCGGCCTTGAACCACTGGGCGCCGGCCTGCCAGGCCATGGCCTCGAAGGTGGTCGGGTCGTCCGGGAAGAAGGTGGCGATCCGGGTCTTCGCGTCGGCCTTCCGGACCTTCTCGGCGGCGGCCTTGAACTCCTCCCAGGTCTTCGGCACGTCGACCTGGTACTTCGCGAACAGGTCCTTGCGGTAGTAGAAGGCCTGCGGGGCGGCGTCGAAGGGCACGGCCCAGCTCTTGCCGCCGAGGGTGGTGAGCTCCACGGCCTGCGGCAGCAGCTTGCCGCGGTCCTGCTCGGTGAACTGGTCGCCGATGTCCTGGAGGGCTCCGGAGGAGACGAACTCGGGGAGCGAGGCGTACTCGATGGAGACGAGGTCGGGGGCGTTGCCGGCCTTCACGGCGTTGGAGATCTTCGCGTAGCCGCCGGCGTTGCCGGAGGGGATCTCCTCGAACGTCACCTGGATGTTCTTGTGCGAGGCGTTGAACGCGTCGACCACGTCCTTGGAGCCCTTGGCCCAGCCCCAGAAGGTGATGCTGACGGGCCCGTCCGCGTCGGTCTCGTCGGCACCGCCTCCGCCGCAGGCCGTGAGGACGGCCAGGGCGGTGGCGGAGGCGGCTATGACACGGGCGGTTCTGTTCCGACTGCTCCAAGTACGGCTCACGGCACGGCTCCTGACACGGCGGCGTGGACGGGTTGGCCGCGATCCTGGGACCGTTCCTGAGCGAAGTCAAGAGCGAAAGATTGATTGATCGAAAAAAGATCAGATCTTCTCGGCCGGTCGCGCCCCGCACGAGGCCCGCACCCGCAGCCGCGGCAGCAGGCTCAGATGCCGCCGCACCGGCTCCTCCGCGTCGCCCGCGGCGGCGGCCACGGTCAATCGCTCCACCAGGAGTTCCGCCGCGTGCCGGCCCACCTCGCGCTTGGGCGGGGCGACCGCCGTGAGCGGGGTGTCGGCGAGCGCGGCGACCTCGTCGTCGTACGCGATCAGGGCCAGGTCCTCCGGGACCCGCACCCCGAGCTCGGCGAGCCGCTGCACGATCTGGATCGCGTCCACGTCGTTGTGCACGAGGGCCGCGCTCGCCCGGCCCGAGGTCACCGCCGTGTGCAGCGCCCGCACCGCCGCCTCGAAGCCCTCCGGGTCGGTCTCCGCCGGTACGGAGTCGATCACCGGATGCGGCGCGGCCAGGCCCAGCGTGCCGAGCGCCTCGGCGTACCCGGCCCGCACCGCGAGCGCCGTCGGGCTGTCCCCGCGGGCCACCAGGAGCGGGGTCGCGTGGCCGAGGCCGAGCAGGTGGCGCAGGGCGAGCAGGACCCCGTGGGCGTGGTCCGACGACACCCGGTCCAGGCCGTCGAGCGCGGAGCCCGGCGCGGCCCGGCGCTCCAGGAGCACGGTGGGAACCGGCAGTTCGGCCGGCCAGTCCCCGTACGCGAGGCGGTCCTCAGGACCGCGCCAGCCCGGCGCGACGAGCAGGCCCTCGGCACCGGCCGCGATCAGGCCCTCGGCGCGCGCCCGGTCCTCCTCGGGCCGGTAGTCGGAGATCCGCAGGACAAGGCGCGCCCCCGCCCGCGCGGCGGCCTCGTGCGCGCCCCGGATGACCTCGGCGAAGTAGTAGCCGGCGGACGGCGCGAGCAGCCCGAGCACCGGTCCGCCGCCCGCCGCCGGGCCGGCCGGGCCCTGCGCGCGGGGCCAGGACACCTGCCCGTGCACCCGGTCGAGCAGGCCCTTGGCGGCCAGCGCCTCGACGTCCCGGCGCGCGGTGACGGGGGAGACCCCGAGCAGCCCGGCCAGGTCGGACACCCGGGCGGTGCCGCGCTCGCGCACCAGGGCCAGCAGTCGGTCGTGTCGTTCGGCAGCACTCTCGCGCACGGTGCGGTTCCCCTCGGTTCCCCTGGCAGTGGTGGTGGTCCCCCGACCTTAGAACAGGTCGAGCCGAAATGATCGAACGGAAGGAGTTTCGATCATTCGCTCTGATTCCTCTTGACGTTCGATCGAAGCGTCTCCAGGATTCCGGGCGACGCCGACGCCACCCGCGGAAGCACGGAGTCCCAGGGAGCATCATGCCCACGCCGCCCGAGAACCGTGAGGCCGATCGTCCAGGGCTACTCGGGCCCCGGCTCCCCCTGCTGGGCGTCCAAGGGCTTCCTCGGACTCCTCGCCCCCGCCGACCACCCCCTGTGGACCGCCGCAGAGGAACCGCTGCCCGCCGAACGCGCCGACACCGTCCGGGCCTTCGGCCCCACCGGCGTGCTCGTCCAGACCACCGCCGCCGACGGCCAGGTCCGCCTCCACAACCACGGCGGCAACCACGTCGGCAGCACGGAGTGGGGCACGGACGATGAGCCCGGCTACGCCCGCTTCGCCTACGCGACCCGTACGGGACCCAGCACCGCCCCCGACCCTTCGGACAACCACTTCGCGCTGCTCCGCCGCGACGGCACCGCCACCACCCGGGGCCCCGCCGTCCCGCTCGGCGCCGGCCCCGACCGGGCCGCCTCCCTGCACACCCCGCTGCCCGGCGTCCGCGTCGTGTCCGCCACCCTCGCCCACGGCCGCGCCGAGCTCCGCGCCCATCTCGTCCTGGGCGCCCCGGAAGGGACTCCCGTACGGCAGACCGGCTGGACGGCACACGCCGACCAGCCCGAAGTACCCGTCTCCCAGCTCCACCCCGTCCACGGCTACGGCCCCGAGACCGCCGAACTCCCCACCGGCGCCACCCTCCAGGGCCCCGGCCCGACCCGTACGTCGCCCCGAACGCCCACCCCTACGGGCCCGGCGACAAGCTCCTGTTCAAGCGCGGCACCACCTGCGCCGGCACGCTCCGGCCGCAGGGCGCCGGCTCCGCCGCGTACCCCTTCACCGCCGCCGACTACGGCACGGCGGCCGGCCGCGCGGTCATCGACGGCGACGGCGGCCCCGAACATCGGCGCGTACGAGGGCCCGGGCGTGGACTGACGCCGCAAGGTCACTTCGGGCCGCGCCTACTTCGGCCCGTACTTGCGGCCCGCCTTCGACGACACCCCGCCGAGCAGCCCGCGCGGGGCCAGCTTCACCACACCCATCAGC
Source organism: Streptomyces sp. NPDC051909 (assembly GCF_040681095.1). Classification (NCBI taxonomy): domain Bacteria; kingdom Bacillati; phylum Actinomycetota; class Actinomycetes; order Kitasatosporales; family Streptomycetaceae; genus Streptomyces; species Streptomyces sp. NPDC051909. Next base: position 381,184 of record NZ_JBFAYA010000001.1, read on the forward strand.
GCCTTGTACCGGGGATCGGGGATGGACAGCGTCCGTCCCCGGGCCAGGTCGGCGAGCGCCGTGGCCACCAGCTTGTCGGCGTCCAGCCACATCCAGCCCGGGATGTTGTCCGTCCCCATCCCCGCCCGCTCGTGGAACTCCGTCCGCACGAACCCGGGGCACAGCGCCATCAGCCGCACCCCGCTTCCCGCGAGGTCGCGCGCCGCGCCCTGGGTGAACTGCACGACCCACGACTTCGACGCCCCGTAGGTGCCGCGCGGCACGAACGCGGCGACGGAGGCGACGTTGACGATCCCGCCGCGGCCCCGGGTACGCATCGAGGCCGCCGCCGCGGACGTCAGCCGCAGCACCGCCTCGCAGTGCACCTTCAGCATCGTCAGCTCGTCCGCCATGGACACTTCGAGGAAGCGGCCCTTGTTGCCGAACCCCGCGTTGTTCACGAGGAGATCGACCGGCCGCTTGGCATCCGAGAGCCGCGCCTCGACCGCGGCGATCCCGTCCTCCGTGGACAGGTCCGCCGCGAGCACCTCGGCCTCGATCCCGTGCCGGTCGTGGAGCTCGGTCGCCTGCTCGCGCAGCCGCTTCACATCGCGCGCCACGAGCACCACGTCATGTCCGTCCGCGGCAAGCCGCCGTGCGAAGGCGGCGCCGATGCCGGCGGTGGCCCCCGTGATGAGTGCAGTCGTCATACGCGGCACGTTAACCCGCCCCGGGTGAAGGACGTGTGCGGGAGATCGTCGGGTATGCCCCGGGCGCCCCGGGTGCTGGCCCGCTCCCTACTCCGCGTCGCCGCCCGCGTACTTCTCGGTGTACGTACGTGCGAGTTCGAGCAGCCCCGACTCCATCCACTCGGCCGCCGCCAGCGTCTCCGGCAGCAGCGAGCGGTCGTGGACGGCCGCGTGGTGCAGCCGGGCGACCGTGATGCCGTGCGCCGGGCGGTGCACGATCTCCATCGGGTCGCCGGCCCGGATCTCGCCGGGGACGACGACCCGGAGCAGCGCCCCGGGCCCGGCCGCCGACTCGTTGAAGCGGCGCAGCCAGCCGGACTCCTCGACGAAGCCCGCGAACGTGCGGCACGGGATGCGGCCGCCGGTCACCTCGACGACCACCGTGGCGCCGATCCGCCAGCGCTCGCCGATCAGGGCGTTGTTCACGTCCAGGCCCCGGGTGGTGAGGTTCTCGCCGAACTGGCCGGGCATGAGGCTCCGGCCGAGCTCCCGCTCCCAGGCGTCCAGGTCCTCGCGGGCGAAGGCGTAGAGGGCCCGGTCGGGACCGCCGTGGAAGCGCAGGTCGCACACGTCGTCGCCCTCGACCCCGCTGGCCCCGCCGGGACGCGGCGCCTCGACCCGTACGGGTCCGTCCACCGGACGCTTGTCGATCCCCGACGTCCCGGAGGGGGCGTTGGTGTACTCCACGGTCTTGGCCCGGCCCACGTTCACGCTCAGCAGCTCCATGGGGGAAGGGTAGCCAGCGAGTGGTCCAGACCTCAAAGGGATTTCTTTGGATTCGCGGTCGAGTCCAAGATTCGCTTATGCTCGAAGCATGATCGAGGCCCGCCACCTCCGCGTCCTGCGCGCCGTCGCCGCCACCGGCTCGTTCTCCGCCGCCGCGCGCGAACTCGGCTGCACCCAGCCCGCGGTGAGCCAGCAGATGAAAGCGCTCGAAGCCTCCGCGGGCACCCCGCTGCTCGTGCGCACCGGCCGCGAGATGCGTCTGACCCAGGCCGGCGAGGCCCTGGTGCGGCACGCCTCCGGCATCCTCGCCGGGCTGACCGCCGCCGAGGAGGAGGTCGCCGCGATCGCCGGGCTCCGGGCCGGCCGGGTGCGTCTGGTCTCCTTCCCCAGCGGCAGCTCCGCCCTGGTCCCCACCGCCCTCGCCGCGCTGCGCGCCGCCCACCCCGGCACCCGGGTCTCCCTGGTGGAGGCCGAGCCGCCGCGCTCGGTGGAGATGCTGCGCGAGGGCGACTGCGACGTGGCGCTCGCCTTCCGTTACGGGGCGGGGCCGGCGAACGGCGCCGACGTCTGGGACGACCTGGTGGTCCGCCCGCTGCTCGCCGACCGCCTTGTCGGCCTGGTCCCCGAGGCGCACCGGCTGGCCGGCGCGGGCTCGGTCGCGATCGGCGAACTCGCCGAGGACCCCTGGATCGCGGGCTGCCCGCGCTGCCGCCGCCAACTGGTCGACGTCTGCGAGACGGCCGGCTTCACCCCGCGCATCGACTTCGCCACCGACGACTACCCGGCCGTGGTGGGCCTGGTCGGCGCGGGTCTGGGCGTGGCCGTGCTCCCGGAGCTCGCCATCGACTCCGTACGGCCGAGGGGCGCCGTCTCCGTCACCGTGGAGCCCGCCGTGGAGCGGGAGATCGTGGCGCTCACCCTTCCGGACCTGGCGCAGGTCCCGGCGGTCGCCGCCACCCTCGACGAGCTCACCCGCGCCGCGGCCCGCATCGGCCGCACCCCGGAGCCCGCCGGCGCCTAGGGCCTGTCCGGGGCCGTTCGGGTGACGTGCGGGCGCGTCCGTACGGGTGGTCCCGCCCCCGTCCGTACGGGTGACCCGGCCCGCTGCACCGGCCGAGCGTGAACGGGCGTACGGGCGTGCGCCCCCGGCCCGTACGGGTGAGGCGGTGCGGGCCGTCGGAGTGAGCGGCGGGCGGCCGTCCGGGTGAGGGCCGTGGGTCCGGCCGGGGCACAGGCCGACGCCGGGCCGCCACCGTTCGAGGCGCCCGGGTCGGGCCGTCCGGGTGAGGGCTCAGGGCCTGTCCGGCGCTGATCCGCCGGACGTTCCCCGGACGCGCCCCGGACCGCCCCGGGGCGCCCCGCGCCGCACGCCCCCGGGCCGCGTGCGGTGCGGCGGACCGGACCGGACCGGGGCGCGGGCTGCGCCGACGTCGGCCCGCTGTCCGTGACGGTGCGCCACCGGGCGGCCGGGCCCGCAGCCCGGTGCGGCACCCTGTCAAGTCACTGCGCAGAAACGTTCCTTCAGGCGCGTGTCGTCGGGCTCGTTCCGTCAGGCGTGCGTCGTCAGGCCGGCGGGACCGGCCGCGGACGCCCGGGCAGCCGCCGCCGTCGCCGGCGCGGCCGCCGTGGTGACCAGGCGATTGCGCGCCCGGCCCATGAGTTCCTCGCGTTCGTCCTCGGTGAGGCCGCCCCAGACGCCGTAGGGCTCGCGTACGGCGAGCGCGTGCGCCGCGCACTCCGCGCGCACCGGGCACCGCATGCAGACCTCTTTCGCCGAGTTCTCGCGCGCACTCCGTGCCGCGCCGCGCTCTCCCTCGGGGTGGAAGAACAGGGAGCTGTCGACCCCTCGGCAGGCGGCGAGGAGCTGCCAGTCCCACAGATCGGCGTTGGGTCCGGGAAGGCGGGAGAAATCTGCCATTGCGCTTGTCCCCTTGAAACCGTTGAAACCGTTTCGAACGGATAGGTGGGCGGGTGGATGGCTGATCGATCGGGGGCCCTTCGCCCCCCGCGTGGGTCTCGGGTACCCGCTCTCGCGGGTTCGATCCGACCGTACAACTACTGACTGAGTAGATGTAAATATGACTCATTGCGAATCTAGCCACAGACACCGCAAAAAGGGAAGAAAACCCGCTAAATGGGGCATAGCTTCGGGCGAAGGACGGATGACCTGCGACGCTCTCCTCCGCGTACGGTCCCTCACGTAGAGTGCCGAAGGCGGCCGTCCGACCCGTAACTCTTTCGAGTGACCATCGTTGAGAGTGCGGAGGCGGTTGAAGGAACAAGCGCTCGGGCAGGTGTCCGAGGGCGTCAACCGCACAGGTGACCCGACGTACCAGCCCTGGAGGCTCAAGGTGACGCGCATCAGCTGCGAGAGCCGCGGAGGTCAGTCATGACATCCGTCCTCGTCTGCGACGACTCCCCGCTTGCCCGAGAGGCGCTTCGCCGCGCGGTCGCGACCGTGCCCGGCGTCGAGCGCGTGACCACCGCGGCCAACGGCGAGGAAGTCCTCCGCCGCTGGGGCGCGGACCGCTCGGACCTGATTCTGATGGACGTGCGCATGCCCGGCCTGGGCGGCGTGGAGACCGTCCGCCGGCTGCTGTCCGCGGACCCCGGCGCCCGCATCATCATGCTGACCGTCGCCGAGGACCTGGACGGTGTCGCGCTCGCCGTCGCCGCCGGTGCCCGTGGCTATCTGCACAAGGACGCCTCGCGCGCCGAGCTGCGGGCCACCGTCACCCAGGCCCTCGCCGACCCGACCTGGCGGCTCGCCCCGCGCCGGCTGCGTTCGGCCGAGATGGGCGCCGCGCCCACCCTCACCGCGCGTGAGATCCAGGTCCTGGAGGGCATGAGCCACGGCCGGTCCAACGCGGAGATCGGGCGCGAGCTCTTCCTCTCCGAGGACACGGTCAAGACCCACGCCCGGCGCCTCTTCAAGAAGCTGGGTGCCTCCGACCGGGCGCACGCCGTCGCGCTCGGATTCCGCTGGGGCCTGGTCCGCTGACCTGCGGCCACCGGCCGTGTCCCCGTCCGCATCCCCGGAGGTCGAGGGGCGGACGGGGTGGGCTTGTGTCACTTCCCCGCGGAATGCCGCATCCTTGAAGACGTGGAGTTCCCCGGGGACGAGACGAACGAGCCGGCGGAGATCGAGCGGAAGGGGAGGGCGCAGGAGATGAGTCCCGGCGTCGCACCTGCTCATAACGCTTCGGTGCACAACTACGGACGCGGTGCCGCGAACCAGCGGGCGTCGGGGCACCATGGAGCGATGCGCGACGACGAGACCGCGGGATCACCCGTGCCTGCCGGGCAGGGTGAGATCGGTGCACTGGTGCACCGTGCGGTCGACGGGGACGAGCAGGCCACGCACGATCTCCTCGCGCGCGTGCATCCGCTCGCCCTGCGCTACTGCCGCACGCGACTGAACCGACTGCCCGGTGACGCCCGTCACTTCGTGGAGGACCTCGCGCAGGAGGTCTGCGTCGCCGTCCTCATGGCGCTGCCGCGCTACAAGGACACCGGCAGGCCCTTCGAGGCCTTCGTCTTCGCCATCGCCGGACACAAGGTCGCCGACCTCCAGCGGGCCGCCATGCGGCACCCCGGATCCACGGCCGTGCCCTCCGACGAGATGCCCGAGCGGCCCGACGACTCCCTCGGCCCCGAGGAGCGCGCGCTGCTCAGCGACGACGCCGAATGGGCCAAGAAGCTGCTCGCCAACCTCCCGGAGAACCAGCGCGAGCTGCTTGTGCTGCGGGTGGCCGTCGGGCTGACCGCCGAGGAGACCGGGCAGATGCTCGGGATGTCTCCGGGCGCGGTCCGGGTCGCCCAGCACCGCGCGCTGAGCCGGCTGCGGGCGCTCGCCGAGCAGTAAGGGTCTCCGTTCGCGGGTGTCCCTCACGTACACGTAGGAATGTCCAAAGATCCTCGCTGATCTTGATCGTGGAATGAGACACGGTCCCGGCCCGTTAGCATGGACATCCGCACCGATCAAGGCCATTGGGGAAGGTGTCATGACCAACGTCGACGGAGTGCCCGAGAAATTCGCGACACTCGGGCTGACCTACGACGATGTGCTGTTGCTGCCGGGTGCATCCGAGGTGCTCCCCAACGCGGTCGACACCTCGTCCCGCATCTCCCGCAATGTCCGGGTCAACATCCCGCTGCTCTCCGCGGCGATGGACAAGGTGACCGAGTCCCGGATGGCCATCGCCATGGCCCGTCTGGGCGGCGTCGGCGTGCTGCACCGCAACCTGTCCGTCGAGGACCAGGTCAACCAGGTCGACCTCGTGAAGCGCTCCGAGTCCGGCATGGTCACCGACCCGATCACCGTGCACCCGGAGGCCACCCTCGCCGAGGCGGACGCGCTCTGCGCCAAGTTCCGCATCAGCGGTGTCCCGGTCACCGACCCGGCCGGCAAGCTGCTCGGCATCGTGACCAACCGCGACATGGCCTTCGAGAGCGACCGCAGCCGGCAGGTCCGCGAGGTCATGACCCCGATGCCGCTGGTCACCGGCAAGGTCGGCATCTCCGGCGTCGACGCCATGGAGCTGCTGCGCCGCCACAAGATCGAGAAGCTGCCGCTGGTCGACGACAAGGGCGTCCTCAAGGGCCTCATCACGGTCAAGGACTTCGTCAAGGCGGAGCAGTACCCGAACGCGGCGAAGGACTCCGAGGGCCGGCTGATCGTCGGTGCCGCCGTCGGCGCCAGCCCGGAGTCGCTGGAGCGTGCTCAGGCGCTCGCCGCCGCCGGTGTGGACTTCCTGGTCGTCGACACCTCGCACGGCCACAACAGCAACGCGCTGAGCTGGATGGCGAAGATCAAGTCCAGCGTGAACGTCGACGTGATCGGCGGCAACGTCGCCACCCGCGACGGCGCGCAGGCGATGATCGACGCCGGTGTCGACGGCATCAAGGTCGGCGTCGGCCCGGGCTCCATCTGCACCACGCGCGTGGTCGCCGGCATCGGCGTCCCGCAGATCACCGCCATCTACGAGGCCTCCCTCGCGGCGCGTGCGGCGGGCGTCCCGCTGATCGGCGACGGCGGCCTGCAGTACTCCGGCGACATCGGCAAGGCGCTGGCCGCCGGCGCCGACACCGTGATGCTCGGCAGCCTGCTCGCGGGCTGCGAGGAGTCGCCCGGCGAGCTGCTCTTCATCAACGGCAAGCAGTTCAAGTCGTACCGCGGCATGGGCTCGCTCGGCGCCATGCAGTCCCGCGGCCAGGGCCGGTCGTACTCGAAGGACCGCTACTTCCAGGCCGACGTCGCCTCCGACGACAAGCTCGTGCCCGAGGGCATCGAGGGCCAGGTGCCCTACCGCGGCCCGCTGGCCAACGTGCTGCACCAGCTCGTCGGCGGTCTGCGCCAGACCATGGGCTACGTGGGCGCGGCCACCGTCGCCGAGATGGAGTCCAAGGGCCGTTTCGTCCGGATCACCGCGGCGGGCCTCAAGGAGAGCCACCCGCACGACATCCAGATGACGGTCGAGGCGCCGAACTACAGCCGCAAGTAACACCGGAAGCAACACCGGAAGCAACACCTGAAGTAACACGGCGTGATCCATGGGGGCGGTTCCGGCATGTGACCGGAGCCGCCCCTTCGGCGTGGTTCGGGGATACTGGTAGGCGCAGACCAAGAGGGAAAGGCCACACAACGTGACTGAGATCGAGATCGGGCGCGGCAAGCGCGGCCGCAGGGCGTACGCGTTCGACGACATCGCCGTCGTACCGAGCCGGCGCACCCGGGACCCGAAGGAGGTCTCGATCGCCTGGCAGATCGACGCCTACCGCTTCGAGCTGCCCTTCCTGGCCGCCCCCATGGACTCGGTCGTCTCGCCGCAGACCGCCATCCACATCGGCGAGCTCGGCGGCCTCGGCGTGCTGAACCTCGAGGGCCTGTGGACCCGCTACGAGGATCCGCAGCCGCTGCTCGACGAGATCGCCGAGCTCGACGAGGCCACCGCGACCCGCCGTCTGCAGGAGATCTACGCCGCGCCGATCAAGGAGGAGCTGATCGGGCAGCGCATCAAGGAGGTGCGCGACTCGGGTGTGGTCACCGCCGCCGCGCTCTCCCCGCAGCGCACCGCGCAGTTCTCCAAGGCCGTGGTCGACGCCGGCGTGGACATCTTCGTCATCCGCGGCACCACCGTCTCCGCCGAGCACGTCTCCGGCGCCGCCGAGCCGCTGAACCTCAAGCAGTTCATCTACGAGCTCGACGTCCCCGTGATCGTCGGCGGCTGCGCCACCTACACCGCCGCCCTGCACCTGATGCGCACCGGCGCCGCGGGCGTCCTGGTCGGCTTCGGCGGCGGCGCCGCGCACACCACGCGCAACGTGCTCGGCATCCAGGTCCCGATGGCCACCGCCGTCGCGGACGTGGCCGCGGCCCGCCGCGACTACATGGACGAGTCCGGCGGCCGCTACGTGCACGTCATCGCCGACGGCGGCGTGGGCTGGTCCGGCGACCTCCCGAAGGCGATCGCCTGCGGCGCCGACGCGGTCATGATGGGCTCCCCGCTGGCCCGCGCCACGGACGCGCCCGGCAAGGGCCACCACTGGGGCATGGAGGCCGTCCACGAGGACGTCCCGCGCGGCAAGCTCGTCGACCTCGGCATGGTCGGCACCACCGAGGAGATCCTCGCGGGCCCGTCCCACACCCCCGACGGCTCGATGAACTTCTTCGGCGCCCTGCGCCGCGCGATGGCCACCACGGGCTACAGCGAGCTGAAGGAGTTCCAGCGCGTCGAGGTCACGGTCGCGGAGTCCGAGCACAAGCGCTGACCCCACTGTCGTAAGTACGCGAGAGGGCCCCGCACCGGGTGGTGCGGGGCCCTCGTCGTGCCCGGGGGCCTACAACCGGTGCGCCGTCCCCGCCGGGGTGGCGCCCCGCGTGTCGAGGAGGAGCTGGGCCTTCACCGCGAGGCCCTGGAGGTCGTAGGTGCGGTGGTGCTGGAGGAGGATCGTCAGGTCGGCGTGGGCGGCGGCCTCGTAGAGGGAGTCGGCGCGCGGGACCGGGAGGTCGCGGATACGCCAGTCGGGGACGTACGGGTCGTGGTAGCTGACCGCGGCGCCGAGGTCCGTCAGGCGGCGGGCGATCTCGTCGGCGGGGGAGCCCTGGCGGTCGGCGAGATCGGGTTTGTACGTGATCCCGAGCAGAAGGACCCGCGCGCCCCGCGCGGACTTGCCGTGCTCGTTGAGGAGCGTGGCGCAGCGCTGGACGACGTACTGCGGCATGCGCTCGTTGATCTGGCCGGCCAGCTCGACGAGCCGCAGCGGGCGGTGGCCGGCGAGGGTGTCGACCGGGACGCCGTGGCCGCCGACACCGGGGCCGGGCCGGAACGCCTGGAAGCCGTAGGGCTTGGTCTCGGCGCAGCGGATGACGTCCCAGAGGTCGACGCCGAGTTCGTGGCAGAGCACCGCCATCTCGTTGACGAGCGCGATGTTGACGTGCCGGAAGTTGGTCTCCAGGAGTTCGACCGTCTCCGCCTCGCGCGGCCCGCGGGCGCGCACCACCTTGTCGGTGAGGCGCCCGTAGAAGGCGGCGGCGGACTCGGTGCAGGCGGGGGTGAGCCCGCCGATCACCTTGGGCGCGGCGGCCGGGCCGCGGGCCGCGCCGTGCGTCCGGCTGCCGTGGTCGAGCCGCCCGGGGGAGTACGCGAGGTGGAAGTCGCGGCCGGCGCGCAGCCCGGAGCCGGTCTCCAGGAGTTCGCGCAGCGGGCCCTCGGTGGTGCCGGGCGGCACCGGGGACTCCAGGAGCACGGTGGTGTGCGGGCGGAGCCGCGCGGCGAGCGCGCGGGCGGCCTCGGTGACGGCGGTGAGGTCGAGCGCGCCGTCCGGGCCGGGCGGGGTGGGGGCGCAGATGACGGTGGTGCGGACCCGGCCGAGTTCGGCGGGGTCGGTGACGGGCCGGAAGCCGGCGGACAGCATCCGGCGGATCTCGGCGGCGGTGAGGGAGCCGTCCACGGGGGGACGACCGGCGGCGAGTTCGGCGACGGCGCGCGGGTCGGTGTCGAAGCCGACGGTGTCGATGCCGGCCGAGGTGGCCGCCCGGGCGAGCGGGAGTCCGTGGTGGCCGAGGCCGATGACGGCGAGATCAGCGGGCATGGAGGATGGGCCGTCCTTCCCAGTAGCCGGAGGGGACGCGGTGCGCAAGCCCTGTGGACCGAAGGGGGCGAACGCAATGTCAGACTAAGAGTAAATATGACCGATTTGCTGGATTGTGGGGCCGAAGGTCGTCGAGTGTTATCCACAGGGTGGGGCGGGGGCGGTGGCTGAAGTCGGAGGGCCGCGACAGAATCGAGTGTGTGAGCCGGGCCACAGCGACCCGGTTCGCGTGCTGGAAGTCGGGAAGTCGGGGGACGACGGGAGGCAGCCACCGTGAGGACAGCGACACTGGGACCCGCCGAGCGCGCCGAGGCGCTCGCGGCGATGGCCGAGCGCGAACTGGACGTCCTGGTCGTGGGCGCCGGAGTGGTCGGCGCCGGCACCGCCCTGGACGCCGCCACCAGAGGCCTCGCCACCGGCCTCGTCGAGGCCCGCGACTGGGCCTCCGGCACGTCCAGCCGGTCGAGCAAGCTGATCCACGGCGGCCTGCGCTATCTGGAGATGCTCGACTTCGCGCTGGTCCGCGAGGCCCTGAAGGAGCGCGGCCTGCTGCTCGAACGGCTCGCACCCCATCTCGTGAAACCCGTGCCGTTCCTCTACCCGCTCCAGCACAAGGGCTGGGAGCGGCTGTACGCGGGCTCGGGCGTCGCGTTGTACGACGCGATGTCGGTCTCCTCCGGGCATGGCCGCGGCCTCCCGGTGCACCGCCACCTCAGCCGCCGCGGCGCCCTGCGGGTCGCCCCCTGTCTGCGCAGGGACTCCCTGGTCGGCGCCCTGCAGTACTACGACGCCCAGGTGGACGATGCCCGCTTCGTCACCACCCTGGTCCGCACCGCCGCGAGTTACGGGGCCCGGGTGGCCAGCCGGGCCCGGGTCGTCGGCTTCCTGCGCGAGGGCGAGCGGGTGGTCGGCGCCCGGGTGAGAGACGTCGAGGCCGGCGAGGAGTACGAGATCAGGGCCCGTCAGATCGTCAACGCCACCGGGGTGTGGACCGACGACACCCAGGCCCTCATCGGCGAGCGCGGCCAGTTCCACGTCCGCGCCTCCAAGGGCATCCACCTCGTCGTGCCCAAGGACCGCATCCACTCCACCACCGGACTCATCCTGCGCACCGAGAAGTCCGTGCTCTTCGTCATCCCCTGGGGTCGGCACTGGATCGTCGGCACCACCGACACCGACTGGGACCTCGACAAGGCCCACCCCGCCGCCTCCAGCGCCGACATCGACTACCTGTTGGAACGCGTCAACAGCGTGCTCGCCACCCCGCTCACCCGCGACGACGTCGAGGGGGTCTACGCGGGCCTGCGGCCCCTGCTCGCCGGCGAGTCCGACGCCACCAGCAAACTCTCCCGCGAGCACACCGTCGCCCACCCGGTGCCCGGCCTCGTCGTGGTCGCCGGCGGCAAGTACACGACCTACCGGGTGATGGCCAAGGACGCCGTCGACGAGGCCGTCCACGCCCTCGACAAGAGGGTCGCCGCCTGTGTCACCGAGGACACCCCGCTGCTCGGCGCCGAGGGCTGCCGCGCCCTGTGGAACGCGCGGGCGGGCATCGCCGCCCGCGCGGGCCTCCATGTGGCCAGGGTCGAGCACCTGCTGGGCCGTTACGGCTCCCTGACGGAGGAGATCCTCGACCTGATCGCCGCCGACCCGGCCCTCGGCGCCCCGCTGCCCGCAGCCGAGGACTATCTGAAGGCCGAGATCGTCTACGCCGCCTCGCACGAGGGCGCCCGCCACCTCGACGACGTCCTCACCCGGCGCACCCGCATCTCCATCGAGACCTTCGACCGGGGCACCCGCAGCGCCCGCGTATGCGCCGAACTCATGGCCCCGGTCCTCGGTTGGGACGCCCGGCAGATCGACAAGGAGGTCGAGCACTACGAGAAGAGGGTCGAGGCCGAGCGCGAATCCCAGCGCCAGCCCGACGACCTGACGGCGGACGCGGCACGCCTCGGAGCACCGGACATCGTGCCCATCTGACCCGATAGGGGCACCTCCCGGGGGTGTCCGGCGTTCTCGGAGTGCGGACCCGGGGGAGTCACCGGTCCCGGAGTGAGGGACAATGAGCTCTCTTCCAGGGCTGGTTGCCGCATCGCGCGGGAGCGCCGGACGCGGGCGAGAAACAGGGATCGCAGAGGGGACGCATGTCGGAGGCGGAGCAGTCGCGGGACACGGGGCAGGACCCCCGGCGGGACTCCGCCGCGGGTGCCGCCACCGACGGCGACCGGGGCGCGGTGCCGGCCGCGCGCAAGGCGGAGCGGGACGAGGACGCGACGGCGCCGAAGGGCGCGGGGCAGCCCTCGGCGGGACCGACGGACGGGCCGGGCGCCGCCGAGGCGCCCGAACCGGCCGGTGGAGCCGATTCGGCCGCCGGTCGTGCCTCGGCGGATGCCGGCGTGGACGCCGGCGACGCGGCGGGCGCGGGCGGTGGGCCTGCCGGTGCGGGTGCCGACGGCACGGCGCGCGAGCCCGCCGAGCGGAAGACGGACGCGACGATCGGCCTGACCAAGGCCGGGTCGAAGTCCCAGGTCACGGCCGCGCCGAAGGACGCCGTCGCCGACGCCGCGCCGGTCGGCCTGGCCAAGGCCGCGCCCGCGTCCGGGACCTCACCCGCGGCCGGGACCGCGACCGGGACCGCGGCCGGGACGAGGCCCGAGGCCCGGGTCGGCAGCGGGTCGACCGACGGGGTCGCGCCGGTGGCCGGGTTCGGCGCCGACGCCACCGGAACCGGCGCCCGGACCGGGCGTGCTGACGCCGCGTCCGCCGAGGGGCGCCTGCTCGCCGGGCGTTACCGGCTCGGCGTGGTCCTCGGCCGCGGCGGCATGGGCACGGTGTGGCGGGCGGTCGACGAGACCCTCGGCCGGACCGTCGCCGTCAAGGAACTGCGCTTCCCCAACAGCATCGACGACGACGAGAAGCGCCGTCTCATCACCCGCACCCTGCGCGAGGCCAAGGCCATCGCCCGGATCCGCAACAACGGCGCCGTGACCGTCTACGACGTGGTCGACGAGGACGACCGTCCGTGGATCGTCATGGAGCTCATCGAGGGCAAGTCCCTCGCCGACGCCGTGCGCGAGGACGGCACGCTCACCCCGCGCCGCGCCGCCGAGGTCGGCCTCGCCATCCTCGACGTGCTGCGCTCCGCGCACCGCGAGGGCATCCTGCACCGCGACGTGAAGCCGTCCAACGTGCTGATCGCCGAGGACGGCCGGGTCGTCCTCACCGACTTCGGCATCGCACAGGTCGAGGGCGACCCCTCGATCACCTCCACCGGCATGCTCGTCGGCGCCCCGTCGTACATCTCGCCCGAGCGGGCCCGCGGCCACAAGCCCGGCCCCGCCGCCGACCTCTGGTCGCTCGGCGGGCTCCTCTACGCCTCCGTCGAGGGCACCCCGCCCTACGACAAGGGCTCCGCCATCGCCACGCTCACCGCGGTGATGACCGAGCCGGTCGACCCGCCGAAGAACGCCGGGCCGCAGCTGGAGAAGGTCATCTACGGCCTGCTCGCCAAGGACCCCGACCAGCGGCTCGACGACGCCGGCGCCCGCGCCCTGCTGCGCGCCGTCCTCGACGCGCCCGAGGCACCGCCGGAGCCCTCGCCCGAGGCGACCCGGATCGTGCCGCTGCCCCCGCTCCCGGCGAACCCGCCGGCCGCCCCCGAGGCGAAGCCCGCCGACGCGGTCGCCGATCGGATGCGCGGCGCCCTGAAGTCCGTGCGCAACGCCGCCGCGGCCCGCACCGAGCAGCCGCGCCCGGCCACCGGCCGCGGCACCCCGAACCGGCCCGCGACCGCCAAGGCCTCGCTCACCGACGTCGTCCCGCGCCGCACCCTGGTGATCATCGCCGCGGTCGTCGTCGCCGCGCTGCTCGGCACGATCCTTTACGTCGCCCTCGGCGGCGGCAAGGAAGGCGCCCAGGGTAAGGGCGGCACCGACGGCGGCACCACCGCCTCCGCCGGCAGCGACTCGGCCGGTACCGGCGGGCAGAACACGGACAAGACCCCGAGCGACCCCAGCCAGCAGGGCAGCGGCGACCCGGCCGCCACCAGCGGCGGCCAGAGCGGCACCACGCCCTCCGGACAGCCCGGCGGCGACCAGGACGGCGCCACCGGCGGCGGCAACGGCGGCGACGGGGCCAAGCTGCCGCCCGGCTACGTCATGGTCGACAACGGCCGGTTCCACTTCTCCATGGCGATGCCGTCCTCGTTCAGGATGACCGCCGTAGCGGGCGAGAACTCCGGCGGGATATTCAACGCCTCCAAGGGCTCGTTCCCGCGCGTTCAGGTCGACTTCAACGCCAGCCCGAAGGACGACGCGGCCGCCGCCTGGCGCGCCGCGATGGCCGGCGTCGCCGCCAGCAGCAACGGGTACAAGCACATCGGCATAGGGCCGGTCTCCTACAAGGGCTATCCGACCGTCGCCGACTGGGAGTTCGAGCGCACCCAGGGCGGGCAGCGGATCCACGTCCTCAACCGCGGCTTCAAGGTCGACGCCGACCACGGCTACTCGATCATGATCAGCTGTCTGGCCGACGCCTGGAACCAGGCCGAGTGCAAGACCCTGCGGGAGACCGCGTTCGCCACGTTCAGCCCCAAGGACTGAACGGCGCACGTATCGTGAGAGGCCCCGCCCGACATAGTGAGGGCGGGGCACGGGGGACAGCAGGCGCGTGGGGAGGCGTCGTGGACGACTACGCCGGAAGGGTGCTCGCGGATCGCTACCGCCTGCCCCTGCCACCGCCGGACGCGTACGAACCCGAACCGGCGGAGACGCGCGCCTTTGACACCTACAGCGGCCAGGAAGTGCGCATCCGTCAGGTGCCGCTGCCCGAGATCGTCGACGCCGAACTCCTCGACGACCAGCCGCACGCGGAGCCCGGCCGCGCCACCCGCCGCCCCGCCGACCCGACCGTCCGGCGCGCCGTCGAGGCGGCCCAGGCCGCCGCCCGGATCCCCGACCACCCGCGCCTCGACCAGGTCTTCGACGTGTTCGCCGAGGCCGGTTCGCTGTGGATAGTGAGCGAGTTCGTCGCCGCCACCCCACTCTCGGAGCTCCTCGCCGAGGGCCCGCTCAGCCCGTACCGCGCCGCCGAGATGGGCGCCGACCTGCTCACCGCCCTGCGCGCCCTGCACGCCCACGGCTGGACCCACCGCAACGTCACCGCCCGCACCGTCCTCGTCTGCGACGACGGCCGCGTCGTCCTCACCGGCCTCGCCGCCGGCGCCGCCGAGGAGGCCCTCTGCGGCTACGCGCCGGTGCCGGACGAGGCGGAGCAGGACGCCTTTCCGGTGTACCGGGAGACGCCGGAGCCGTACGGGGCCGAGGCCTTCGAGCCCGAGGCGTACGAGCCCGAGGCGTACGAGGAAGGCGAGACCGAGGCCTACGACCCGTACGAGACCGAGGCCTACGAGGAGTTCGGCGGCGGCACCGTCCTGCCCCCGCCCCGGGAGCCCGAGGAGGACCACCCGGACGAGACCTACCCCGACGAGGCCTACCTCGCCGGGACGGCTTCCGACGAGGCGTACCTCGACGTGCCCGGCCGCGCCGTGAGCGACGGCGAGGACGACGAGGACGGCGAGGACGGCGACGGTCCGGAGGCGCCCGGCACGACCGGCTACGGCCCGCACGGCGGCACCCCGTACGGCCCCGGGCGCACCGCCCGGCCCGAGCTGCCCTCGGCGTCGGTCGTGCCCGCGCCCGCCGTGCCGCCCGCGAGTGACCTGCGCCAGGCACGGGCCGGGGCCATCGCCGCGTACCGCGCGGGCGCCCGCGCCGCCGCCCGGATCGGTGAGACCGGAGCCCTCCCGGCCCAGCGCCCCGCCGAACCCGCCGAGTCCGCCGAGCCCGAGCGGTCCGATGAGCCGACCGCTCCGCCCGCGGAACCGCCGGCCGGGCCGCCCGCCCCTCCGGAGCCGCAGTGGTGGGCCCGGGTCGGCGAGGACGACGACGATGACGGGGACGACGACGAGACGGGCGGCACGTACGGGCGTACGCCGCCGCCCCGCGCGTATCTGAAGGGGAACTGGACCGACGGCCCGCACGCCTCCCGCGACGGCGGCCGTTCCCTCCCGGCCGGCGGCGGTTCCGCGCTGCCCGCGCTCCCCGCCGGATACCGGGCGGCCACACCCGAGCCGGCCGCCGTGCCCGCCGGGGCGCCGGAGTCCGGTCCCGTCGCCGACGCGTACCGCGGCCCGGTCACCCGGCTCGCCGCCGAGCGGGCCCGGCAGACCCGGATGGCCGTGGTCGGCGCCGTCACCGAGCGGTGGGCGCCCGAGCAGGCGGGCCCGGTCCACGAGCACTGGCGGCTCGCCCCGCCCATCGGCCCCGCCACCGACCTGTGGGCGCTCGGCGCGCTGCTCTACCGGGCCGTGCAGGGCCACGCTCCGTACCCCGAGGACAGCGCCGCCGAGCTGGTCCAGCTGGTCTGCGCCGAGCCGCCCGCCTTCGCCGAGGAGTGCGGCCCGCTGCGGCCGGTCGTGGAGTCGCTGCTGCGCCAGGACCCCACCGAGCGCCCCGACGTCGAGGAACTGAGCGGCTGGCTGCGCTCCCTGGTCCGTTCGGCGCCCGAGCCGGAGGCCGGCCTCGGCGTCGTACCGCTGCCCTCGCCCGACGCCACCCGGCTGCCCATCATCCGCCGCCGCGGCGAACTGGTGCGCCGCCGGCGCGGGGGAGCGGCCGGCGGCCGGCACCGCCACCGGCAGACCAAGGGGCGCGCCGGGCGCGAGGCCGCGTACCCGGCGCATGCGGCCCACCAGGAGACGGCGCACGGCTCCTCGTCATACGCCGCGTATCCCGACGAAACGGTGCACGAGGAGATCCCGCAGCGAGCCCCCCGAGCCCCCCGAGCCCCCGGGCGCTCCTCGGGCTCCCCGCGCGCCCTCGGCCGGACGCTGCTCCTCCTGATCCTGCTGCTGCTCGCCGGAGCCGTCGCGTACGCCGTGTGGTTCCTGCCCAAGTCGGGCGAGGAGACGGACGGTTCCGGTGCGCCCCCGGCGAAGTCCGGGGCCCCGGTGAGCCCCTCGGCGCCGCCCGCCGACGACGGAGGGCGCCCGACGACCGGCACCACGACCGCACCCACCCCGACGAAACCGGCCACCACCGCCCCGCCGGCCGTCGACCCCTCCGCGCCCTCCCTGCGCGCCGGTTACGAGCTGCGGAAGGACCCCGAGGGCTTCCAGGTCGGCGTGCCGCGCGGCTGGCGCCGCAGCCCGATCAACGACGCCGGACAAGTGCGCTTCACCGGCGGAGACTTCACGCTGATCGTGGTGCCCGGCCGGGACACCGTGGCCGCGAACGGCGCGGACCCGATGGCGTACCAGCGGACCAGGGAGCGCGAGCTCCAGCCCTGGCGGGACTCGTCCTGGTCCAGCGCCTCCAATCTGCGCCGGATCGACATAGGCAGCCAGTCCATGGCGGTCGGCCAGTTCACCTGGCAGGACAGCACCGGGCGCGAGGTGTTCGTGCGCAACCTCGCGCTGATCGAGGGCGGGAGCTATCACATCGTGCAGGTCATCGGCCCGGAGAACGAGCGGGACAAGGTGTCCGAGATCTACGACCAGGCGGTGAAGGCCTACCGCGCCACCCGCTGACCGGCACTCACACAGGGTGGCTTGAAACCGCCTCTGGTCACAGGTTGTTCCCAAAGCCCGCCCCGAGGTTCCGCACGCCGTCCTCCCCTCCGTAATCTTGTGTCCGAAGCGACCAAGCGGGGGCACGTGGAACATTCTGAAAGCGCCGGCACCGGGCTGTTGCTGGCCGGGCGCTACCGGCTGGCCGAGTCCATCGGACGCGGCGGCATGGGCAAGGTCTGGCGCGCCCACGACGAGGTGCTGCACCGGATCGTGGCCGTCAAGGAGTTGACGGCGGGCCGGTTCGTGGCCGAGGCCGATCGGCTGGTCCTGCACGCCCGGACGCAGAAGGAGGCCCGGGCGGCCGCCCGGATCACCCACCCGGGCGTCGTCACCGTGCACGACGTCCTGGAGCACGACGACCGTCCGTGGATCGTCATGCAGTACGTGGACGGGCCCTCGCTCGCCGACGCGACCAAGGAGTCCGGGCCGATCGTGCCGCGCGAGGCCGCCCGGATCGGTCTGCACGTCCTCGGCGCGCTGCGCGCCGCGCACGCCGCCGGCGTGCTGCACCGTGACGTGAAGCCGGGCAACGTGCTGCTCGCGCGCGACGGCCGGGTGCTCATCACCGACTTCGGGATCGCCGCCATCGAGGGCGACTCCTCGATCACGCGCACCGGCGAACTCGTCGGCTCCATCGACTACCTGGCGCCCGAACGGGTACGCGGCGGGGACCCCGGGCCGGCCTCCGACCTGTGGTCGCTCGGCGCCACGCTCTACGCGGCGGTGGAGGGCAACTCGCCGTTCCGCCGCAGCTCGCCGATCAGCACCATGCAGGCCGTGGTGACGGAGGAGGCGCCGTACCCCGAGCGCGCCGGGGCGCTCGCGCCGGTGATCGTGGCCCTGCTGCGTAAGGACCCCGCGCAGCGCCCGCAGGCCGACGAGGCCGAGCGGATGCTGCTCGACGCCATGGAGGGGCGCGCGCCGCAGGCCGCGCAGGCGTATGTGCCGACGCAGCGGATCGAGGCCGAGGAGCTGGCCGCCGCCGCGCCCGGGACGACGACCCCGCTGCCCGTACCGTACGAGGAGCAGCTCGCCGGCCCCGTCCGTGCGCCGGCACCCGCTCCCGTCCAGCCCGTCCAGCCCGTCCAGCCCGTTCCGCACCCCGTATCCGCTCCGGGCCCCGTGCCGCCGGGCGCGACCGTGCCCGGCGGAATGCCGCCCGGTGCCGGCCGGACCTCCGGCGGGGGCCGCGGGCGCTGGCGCCCCGCCCTGCTCGCCGCCGTCCTCGCGGGCCTGCTCGCGGGAGGCGCGGTGTTCGTCGCGATGACGCAGTTCGGCGACAAGGGCGACCCGACCGGTCAGCACGGCACGAAGGACCCGTCCAAGGACCCCGCGAAGGATCCGGCCGGCGACCCGGCCAAGGGCGACGTCCCGGCCGGCTGGCACCGGGTCCAGGACCCGGAGGGCTTCAGCCTCGTCGTCCCCGACGGCTGGAAGCGGCAGACCGACGGCGACCAGATCGACTACACCCCGGACAACGGCAAGCACCGCATCCGGATCAGCATCGACCCCACGCCCGACTTCGAGAACCCCTACATGCACGTGCTCGACCTGGAGAAGACGCTCAAGAAGCGGCTCGACTACCAGCGGATCCTGCTGAACCAGAACACCTACCGCGATCAGGTCAAATCGGCGCGGTGGGAGTTCAGCTGGACCGAGAAGCAGGAGTTCCCCGGCCCCCGGCACGCGATCGACCAGATCTACTACGGGGACGACGGCACCGAGTACGCGCTGTACATGGCCTCGCCGGAGAAGAGCTGGGAGACCACCCGGGAGCAGTTCGACGTCGTCGTCCAGCACTGGCGTGCCCCGGGCGAGCAGTCGGACTGACCGGATCCGCGGACCGGCGGAAATCTCACGCTCGACCAGGCACAAGCCCCTGATCAGGGCTTATGTGCCAGCGAACACTGGCACGATGTGCGCACCCGGTGAAAACGCGTTACCGACGGGTACCCAAAGCCCGGAATGCCGCCTACCCTCGCCCTCATGACGGACTCGCAGGCACCCTCCACCACGGTCACGGCCACGGCCCCGGCCGCCCCGGCCCCGGCGCCCCTCGGCACCAACCCCGTCGCCGCCGCCCCCGCCGGTGCGCGCACCGCCGCCGGTGTGGTCACGCCCGAGCTGGTCGCCCGGCTCACCCGCGGGGTCGCGGGCTCCGGCCGTACCGCCAACCACACCCCCTTCACCGGGGACAAGCTGGCGGACCTGCCCGAGGCCACCCCCGAGGACGTCGCCGAGGCCTACCGCCGTGCCCGCGCCGCCCAGGCCGCCTGGGCCGCGACCCCCGTCAAGGCCCGCGCCGGCGTGCTGCTGCGCTTCCACGACCTGGTCCTCCGGCGCCAGGCCGAGGTCCTCGACCTCATCCAGCTGGAGACCGGCAAGGCCCGCCTGCACGCCCACGAGGAGGTCCAGGCGGTCGCCGTCGCCGCGCGCCACTACGGCCGCAAGGCGCCCTCGTACCTGCGTCCCAAGCACCACACCGGCGTCGTGCCGACCCTCACCAAGGTCACCGAGCTGCGCCAGCCGCGCGGGGTCGTCGGCCAGATCGCGCCCTGGAACTACCCCCTGGAGCTGTCGGTCGGCGACGCGCTGCCCGCCTTCGTCTCCGGCAACGCCGTCGTCATGAAGCCGGACACCGAGACCGCGCTGACCGCCCTGTGGGCCCGTGACCTGCTGATCGAGGCCGGGCTTCCCGCCGAGGTCTTCCAGGTCGTGCTCGGCGAGGGCCCGGTCGTCGGACCCGAGGTCGTCCGGCACGCCGACTACGTCTCCTTCACCGGCTCCACCCGCACCGGCCGCGAGGTCGCCCAGGGCGCCGCCGCCCGCCTGGTCGGCGTCAGCCTGGAGCTCGGCGGCAAGAACGCCATGCTGGTCCTCAAGGACGCCGACGTCGAGAAGGCCGCCGCCGGCGCCGTCCGCGCCTGCTTCTCCTCCGCCGGCCAGCTGTGCATCTCCATCGAGCGGCTGTACGTGCACGAGTCGATCGCCGACGACTTCGTCGCCCGCTTCGCCGCCCGCACCAAGGCCATGCGGCTCGGCAACTCCCTCGCGTACGGCGCCGAGATGGGCTCCCTGGTCGGCGAGCGCCAGCTGGAGACCGTCACCCGGCACGTCGAGGAGGCCGTCGCCAAGGGCGCCAAGCTGGTGGCCGGCGGCGTCGCCCGGCCCGACATCGGCCCGTACTTCTTCGAGCCGACCATCCTCGACGGCGTCGAGGCCCCGATGGCCGTCTGCGCCGAGGAGACCTTCGGCCCGGTCGTCTCGATCTACCGCTTCCGGGACGAGGACGAGGTCGTCGCCCTCGCCAACGCCACCCCGTACGGCCTGAACTCCTCCGTCTGGACCACCGACTCCCGCCGCGGCCACGCGGTGGCCGCCCGGCTGCGCACCGGCACCGTCAACATCAACGAGGGGTACGCGCCCGCGTACGGCAGCGTGCAGTCCCCGATGGGCGGCATGAAGGACTCCGGCCTCGGCCGGCGCCACGGCTCCGAGGGCATCCTCAAGTACACCGAGGCCCAGACCGTGGCCCAGCAGCGGCTGCTCCCGCTCGCGCCCTCCTTCGGGATGGACGACGAGCGGTACGCCGCCTTCATGAGCACGTCCCTGAAGGTCATGAAGGCCCTGCGCCTGCGCTGACCCGCCCCGTCCCACCTGTCCTATCCCGTACGAGGAGAGTCATGACCGCGGTACCCCCTGCCCGGAATCAGGATCAGGATCCGGACGATGCGTACGACTACGACGTCGTGGTCGTCGGCTCCGGCTTCGGCGGCTCGGTCACGGCCCTCCGGCTCACCGAGAAGGGCTACCGGGTCGGCGTCCTGGAGGCCGGCCGCCGCTACACCCGCGAGAGCCTGCCGAAGAACTCCTGGGACCTGAAGAACTTCCTCTGGGCCCCCACCCTCGGCCTCTACGGCATCCAGCGCATCCATCTGCTCGGCAACGTCATGGTGCTCGCGGGCGCCGGCGTCGGCGGCGGCTCGCTCAACTACGCCAACACCCTCTACGAGCCGCTCGCGCCGTTCTTCGACGACCCGCAGTGGAAGGACATCACCGACTGGCGCGACGAGCTCGCCCCGTACTACGACCAGGCCAAGCGGATGCTCGGCGTACGCCTCAACCCGACGATGACCCCGTCCGACGTGCACCTGAAGGCCACCGCTCAGGCCATGGGCATCGGGGACACCTTCCACATGGCACCGGTCGGCGTCTTCTTCGGCGACGGCTCCGACGCGGACGGCACGGCCGAGGCGCGGCCGGGCGGCGAGGTCGCCGACCCGTACTTCGGCGGCGCGGGCCCGTCCCGCAAGGCCTGCACCGAGTGCGGCGAGTGCATGACCGGCTGCCGGCACGGCGCGAAGAACACCCTCAACGAGAACTACCTCTATCTGGCCGAGAAGGCCGGCGCGGTGGTCCACCCGATGACCACGGTGGTCGCGCTCACCGAGGACTCGCGCGGCGGCTACGCCGTCAAGACGCTGCCCACCGACAACCGCAAGAAGGGCGCCGGACGCACCTTCACCGCCCGCCGGGTGGTCGTCGCGGCCGGCACGTACGGCACGCAGACCCTGCTGCACCGGATGAAGGACACCGGGCTCCTGCCCCACATCTCCGGCCGGCTCGGCGAACTGACCCGCACCAACTCCGAGGCCCTGGTGGGCTCGCAGACCACCGACCGCCGCTACCGCAAGCGGCACGGCCAGGAGCGCGCCGACTTCACCAAGGGCGTCGCGATCACCTCGTCCATCCACCCCGACGAGAACACGCACATCGAGCCGGTCCGTTACGGCAAGGGCTCCAACTCCATGGGCGGCCTCACCGTCCTCCAGGTGCCCTACGGCGCGCACCGGGTCCGCAAGTGGCTCCTGGAGATCGTCAAGCACCCGACCCTCGCGCTGCGTTCGCTGTCCAACCGCCGCTGGTCGGAGCGCACCATCATCGGTCTGGTCATGCAGTCCCTGGACAACTCGCTGACCACCTTCCGCAAGCCCGGCGGCCTCGGGAAGGGTCTGCTCACCGCCCGCCAGGGGCACGGCGCGCCCAACCCGACCCAGATCGAGGCCGCCACCCGTGCCGCCTCGCTGATGGCCGAGGAGATCAACGGCTTCGCCGGCTCCAACATCGGCGAGCTGATGGGCACCCCGCTCACCGCCCACTTCCTGGGCGGCTGCCCGATCGGCGCCGACGCCGCGTCCGGCGTCATCGACCCGTACCACCGGCTCTACGGGCACCCGGGCATCTCGGTCGTCGACGGCGCGGCGGTCTCCGCCAACCTCGGCGTCAATCCCTCGCTGACGATCACGGCGCAGGCCGAGCGGGCCATGTCCTTCTGGCCGAACAAGGGCGAGAAGGACCCGCGGCCGGGCCAGGGCGAGGCGTACGTGCGGGTCGCGGCCGTCGAGCCAGTGTCCCCGGCCGTCCCTGCGGAGGCCTTCGGCGCGCTGAAGCTGCCGTTCCTGGGGATCCCGGCGGTCCCGCCGAAGAAGGACTGAGCGGACTCCGGGGGATCCCGGGGAGTCCCCGGGCGGACTCCGGAAAACCGAAAGGGCGCTGCACCCCCCTCCGAGTGCAGCGCCCCTCCAGTTTTCGGGTGGTGCTGCATAGATGACCGGTGACCTGGGGGATTGGTTGTAGCCCGCTCACGAGATCTTTATGTGACGCGCGTCACGTGGGGTGGGGGCGTGCAACGCAGGGGCCCCGCGTGGCGATTCCGGTCGCGGACGCGGGGCCCCTGGGAGCGGCACCGGCGTCAGGGCTGCGGCGGTGCCTGGGGAACGGCGCCGGGGGGTGGAGCGCCGTGGTGGTGTCGGGTGCGGGGAGCGAGGGTGTGGGAGCGGGGGTGTGGGGAGCGGGACGGGGATCTCGGGTCGTTCGGCCGGTTGCGGTCGGTCCCGGGCGTCCCCGGGACCGACCGCCCTTTCTGGGTGACCGGGCTGCTGTCCCCTGCCGTCCGGTCACGCGCGCTGGTGCGAGGTCCCACGACGTACCAGAGGTACGTCACACGCCCCAGCGAAGCCACGCGTGGTCTTTTTCGGGCCCGCCCCTGGCTGGCACGGACAACACGCCCAACGAAGGGGTGCCGGGCGCGGTCACGCGCCGTACGGGTGAGAGCGGCACCGAACTCGGGTGCGGGGGCGCACCCCCGTGGCACCGCCCGGGTCCCCGGGGCTCAGATGCGGCCGCGGCACAGCTCCAGCATCGTCATCGCGAGCGCCGTGCCCGGCTTGCCCAGCGCGTCGCGGTAGTGGCCGAGCACCTCCATCTCGCGGGCGAGGTTCACCCGCCGGCCGCCGGAGGAGATCCGGGCCTCCTGGATGACGGCCGAGACGGCCATCCGTTCCTGGATCAGGCCGATGATCCGGTCGTCGAGCGCGTCGATGCGCTCGCGGGAGTCACCGATCAGGGCCGCGGCCTCGTCGGTGCGGGCGCCGGTCTGCTCGGTGGCGGTCTGCTGGGGGACGGCCTGCGGGGAGACGGTCTGCGCGGTGGTGGTCTGCGCGGTGGTGGTCTGCGTGCTCATGGTGGGCTCCTCGGGGTGTCGGGTCCGGGAGCCCCGGGGCGGCATCGCCCGGGACAAGCAGAACGCCCCGGGCCTTGTCGGCCCGGGGCGCCTGGGAAGTCGCTTGTCAGTTGCTCAAGCAGCACGACCATGGCAGCCGGTGGGCCGGTTGCCATAGGTAAAGACGAACGTCGTGAGCTTGCGCATGGCGACAGTATGGACCCCTTCCGTCACCCGGGGGCAACTCGGGCCCGGATCGTGAGACGAAGGCCACCCCGTCGGCCGCCCGCTTCGGATGGTGAGACGAAATCCGGCCGCGCCGCGCCGGTAGAATCGACAAATAGCCCCCTTCGGGGGACCCGCTCCTACCGCCGGAAGGCCGCCGTAGTGTCATCAGCGCCCCCCGCTGCCGCGCCCGACGTCACCAACCCGGACGTAGTCCTCGTTGTCGACTTCGGCGCCCAGTACGCCCAGCTCATCGCCCGTCGCGTCC
Organism: Streptomyces sp. NPDC051909; assembly: GCF_040681095.1. Lineage (NCBI taxonomy): Bacteria > Bacillati > Actinomycetota > Actinomycetes > Kitasatosporales > Streptomycetaceae > Streptomyces > Streptomyces sp. NPDC051909. The sequence continues at coordinate 405,357 of NZ_JBFAYA010000001.1, forward strand.
GAGAGGCGCGGGTCTACAGCGAGATCGTCCCGTCCACCATGCCGGTGGCCGAGATGCTGGCCAAGAACCCGAAGGCGATCATCCTCTCCGGCGGTCCCTCGTCGGTCTACGCCGAGGGCGCCCCGCGCCTCGACCGCGAGATCTTCGAGGCCGGCGTCCCCGTCTTCGGCATGTGCTACGGCTTCCAGCTGATGGCGACCACGCTCGGCGGCACCGTCGACAACACGGGTGCCCGTGAGTACGGCCGCACCCCGCTGCACGTCTCCAAGGCCGGCTCCACCCTCTTCGAGGGCACCCCGGTCGAGCAGTCGGTGTGGATGTCGCACGGCGACGCCTGCTCCGCCGCCCCCGAGGGCTTCACCGTCACCGCGTCCACCGACGTCGTGCCGGTCGCCGCCTTCGAGAACGACGAGAAGAAGCTGTACGGCGTCCAGTACCACCCCGAGGTGCTGCACTCCACGCACGGCCAGCAGATCCTGGAGCACTTCCTCTACCGCGGCGCCGGCATCGAGCCCACCTGGACGACCGGCAACGTCATCGAGGAGCAGGTCGCGGCCATCCGCGCCCAGGTCGGCACCAAGCGCGCCATCTGCGGTCTGTCCGGCGGCGTCGACTCCGCCGTGGCCGCCGCGCTCGTGCAGAAGGCCATCGGCTCGCAGCTCACCTGCGTCTACGTCGACCACGGTCTGATGCGCAAGAACGAGACCGAGCAGGTCGAGAAGGACTTCGTGGCCGCCACCGGCGTCCAGCTGAAGGTCGTCGACGCCGAGGAGCGCTTCCTCACCGCCCTCGCCGGCGTCTCCGACCCGGAGACCAAGCGCAAGATCATCGGCCGGGAGTTCATCCGCGTCTTCGAGGCCGCCCAGGCCGAGATCATCGCCGAGGGCGCGGCCGACGGCGAGGACGTCGCCTTCCTCGTGCAGGGCACGCTCTACCCGGACATCGTCGAGTCCGGCGGCGGCACCGGCACCGCCAACATCAAGTCCCACCACAACGTGGGCGGCCTCCCCGAGGACCTGGAGTTCGAGCTCGTCGAGCCGCTGCGCCAGCTCTTCAAGGACGAGGTCCGCATGGTCGGCCAGGAGCTCGGTCTGCCGGACGAGATCGTCCAGCGCCAGCCCTTCCCCGGCCCCGGCCTCGGCATCCGCATCGTCGGCGAGGTCACCAAGGAGCGCCTGGACCTGCTGCGCGAGGCCGACGCCATCGCCCGCGAGGAGCTGACCGCCGCCGGTCTCGACCGCGAGATCTGGCAGTGCCCGGTCGTGCTGCTCGCCGACGTCCGCTCCGTCGGCGTCCAGGGCGACGGCCGCACCTACGGCCACCCGATCGTGCTGCGCCCGGTGTCCTCCGAGGACGCCATGACCGCCGACTGGTCGCGCCTGCCGTACGACGTGCTCGCCCGCATCTCGACCCGCATCACCAACGAGGTCGCCGACGTCAACCGCGTCGTCCTCGACGTGACCAGCAAGCCGCCGGGCACCATCGAGTGGGAGTAGTCCCTCCCGTTCGGGAGTGAAGCCGTCGCCCCTGTTTCGCACCGGGGGCGGCGGCTTCGCCGTCTGTCCGTCTGTCCGCGCAGGCTCCGGCGTTTGTCCGTACGGACTCTGGTGAGTTGACCATCCGGGCGTTACCTTCCGGCGCATGACCGAGATACCGGCGCCCGTCCCCGCCCCGGCCCCCGTCCCCGTCGACCGGCTCCACTTCGCCTTGCCGCCCGTCCACGCGACGGCCGCCGAGGAGCGCGCGCACCGCAAGCAGCGGCTCGCCGCCGCGCTGCGGACCTTCGGGCGGTTCGGTTACGAGGAGGGTGTCTCCGGGCACATCACCGCCCGCGACCCCGAGCACCCCGACTGCTACTGGGCGAACCCCTTCGGCGCCCCCTTCGCCGACCTCACCGCGAGCGATCTGATCCTGGTCAACGGCGACGGGCAGGTCGTGTACGGCGACCACCACGTCAACCAGGCCGCCTTCACCGTGCACGCCGCGGTGCACCGCGCCCGCCCCGACGTGGTCGCCGTCGCCCACACCCACTCCCCGCACGGCCGGGCGCTCGCCGCGCTGGGCGAGCTGCTCGACCCGATCACGCAGGAGTCCTGCGCCTTCTACCAGGACCACGCCGTCTACGACGCCTACACCGGCGTCGTCGTCGACCCCGAGGAAGGACGCCGGATCGCCGTCGCCCTCGGCACCTTCAAGGGCCTCGTGCTGCGCAACCACGGGCTGCTCACGGTCGGCTCCTCGGTCGACGCGGCGGCCTGGTGGTTCATCGCGATGGAACGCTGCGCCCAGGTCCAGCTCGCCGCCCGCGCCGCAGGCAGACCGGTCCTGATCGACCACCGCGACGCCGTCGCCACCCGCGAGCAGCTGGGCAACGACCTGGTGGCCTGGATCAACTACCAGCCGCTGTGGCGGCGGATCAGCCGCGCGGAGCCCGAACTCCTGTCGTAGAACACTCCTTTCCGTCAATGTGATGACTCTTCAATCACTCCCGCGCGAGGGGTGCCGAACCCCGCGAACGGGCAGAACGTGCGGCACAATTCCCTGGAATCAACAGCCAGTTGACTGATCGGGAAGGGGGCGGCGCCGTGGCGGTGCAAGAGGCGAGACAGGACGGGGCGTGCCTCGCGGAGGGCGGCGGCTGCCCACACTGCGAACGCTCCGGCCACCGGCGGGCCGTGGCCGCCTTCCTCGCCCGGCGCGACGAGCTCGCCGCCGGACACGGAGTGCCCGCCGCCCTCGCCCACTCGCCGGTCGCCTCCCGCCAGTGGGTCTCCGACGAGCTCGCCCAGTCCGCCCGTACGGTGGCGGCACACGGTCCCGCCGCCGGCCAGGCCCGGTCGGGCCGGGTCCACCGCGCCACCGTCGCCGCCGTGTGGGGCGCCGTCCTCGCCCTGCTGCTCGGGCAGGCCCTCACCGCCCTCGGCACCGGCTGGACCGCACCGCGCAGCGCCGCCCTCGGCGCCGCGGCACTGCTCGCCGCCGCCCTCACCGGCGCGGCCCGGCTGCACCGCGACCGGGGCGGAGTCCTCGCCCCGCTGCTCGGCGAGGACAACCGGCTGTCCACCTCCCGTACCGTCGCCGCCTGCTGGCTCCTCCTCTCCGTCCTCGTCCTGCTCCAGCTCGCCCTGCTCCTCGCCCTCGGGACCCCCTCCGTGGACCTGGGCCTGCGGCGCGGCGCCGGACTGCTCGCCGTGCTCGCCCTCAGCGGCTGGACGGTGGTGACCTCCCGGCTCGTCGTGTCGCTCCGGGTGGCCGCCCGCCGGCTGCAGAAGGTCCGTGCCGACCGGCCCCGCCTCGCCGACCTGCTGTGCGACGACGACGGCCGGGCCGACCTCGCCGATGTGCAGTACGTCCTCGTCTCCACCTCCGTCCTCGCCGTCACCGTCGTCCGGCTCTGCCGCGCTCCCGACCGGCTGCCCGAACTGCCGTGGGCCCTTGTGCTCCTCGTCGCCGTGTCCGTGACCTGCTACCTCGCCGGCAAGTGCGCCCAGGGCGGCCGGCCCAAGATCTTCTCCGTGGTCCGCTCCCGCGAGGCGGGCGACCTCGACGCCCCGATCCGCACCGGCGACGACATCGAGATCCGCGGCAGCGGCTTCGTCCCGGCCGGCGCCGCCGCCCCCGAGCCGCTGACCCGCCTGGTCGTCCGGATCGGCCCGGTCCACGCCCACGTCCCGCTGGTCCCCGTCCCCGGCGGTTTCGCCAACCCGACCGACACCGTCCTCACCGTCCCCCTCCCGGCCGACGTGGAACCGGGCCGGGTCGAGGTGTCGGTGGTGACCGCCGCCGGCGTCGAGACCAACCGGGTCACCATCGACGTCCTCGACTGACCGCCGCCGGCCGTCGGACGCGCTTTCCGCCACCTTTCCCCGCCCCGTTTCCGGCCCCGGGAATGTCCCCGCGCGGCGATTGCGGGGAGAATCGTTCCCTGAACGCAGGCAGGGGCTCGGAGAGGTGGCCGGAGATGGCGGGACGCACGGACGGAACGACCGAGGGCTCGGACTCCGGCGGCCGGTCCGGCGGCTCCGCGCTCCTCACCGGCCCGAACGGCCCCGGCGACTGGAAGGCCCTCGCCACCCGCTACGCCCTCGTGCCGCTGCGGATCTTTCTCGGCATCACCTTCATCTACGCCGGACTCGACAAGCTCACCGATCCCTCCTTCCTCGCCGACACCGGCCCCGAGTCCATCGGCGAGGTCATGCGGGGCGTCCGGGACACCTCGGCCCTGCCCGCCCTCGTCGACCTGGCCCTCAAGAGCCCCGTCGGCTTCGGCTACGCCATCGCCCTCGGCGAGCTCGCCGTCGGCATCGGCACCCTCTTCGGGCTCTTCGCCCGGGTGGCCGCGCTCGGCGGGGCGCTGATCTCGCTGAGCCTGTGGCTGACCGTCAGCTGGCAGGTGAACCCGTACTACCTCGGCAACGACCTCGCCTACCTGATGTCCTGGCTGCCCCTGCTGCTCGCCGGCGCCCCGGTGCTCTCGCTGGACGCGCTCCTCGCCGACCGCCGGCGTATTCGATAGGCCGTCCAGGACGTGACGGCCGCGAGCCCGAGGCCCCCGCACAGCACCGGTATCACCACGTACCAGGCGACGGACCAGGCGCCGCTCGCGTCGCCCAGGAACAGCGCCGCGAGCGCCAGCGCCGCCAGGCCCAGGACCAGCCGCCCGGGGCGGAACTCATGAACCAGCACGGGTGACCTCCACCTGTCCGAGGGCGACCTCCAGGAAGAGGTCGATCGTGCCGCCCGGGGCGACCCCCGGCGGCGGGACGAGCGTCCGGGTCTCGTCCAGGTCCGGCGCGATGTCGATGTCGTCGCCCGACGGCCGCGTCGGCGCGGTAGGAGCGGTCGGCGCGAGCGGCGGAACCGGCGCCGGTATCGCGGTGGGCGACACCGACGACTGCCCGGGGTCCACAGGAGTCGACGGGGCGGGCGGAGCGACCGGCGGCACCGGGCGGCTCGGCTGGTCAGGCGGCAGCTGCAGATCACCCAGGCCCACCTGGGCGCGCAGCGTCACCGTCGCGTTCCGCGGCACGATCACCTCCAGCTTGCCCGCGCCGACCTCCACCCGCGTCGACACCCTCGTCCCCGGCGGGACGGCGAGCCGCGACAGGTCGAGCCTGCCCACGCCGGTGCCCAGCTCGTACTGCGGCTGCACTCCGGCGACCGCCGCGGGCTGCCAGGTCTCCCGGGCCCACACGGTCGAGATCTCCTTCGGCAGCGCCGAGGCGACCGCGAGCAGACCCGCCGTGAGCACCATCAGGCACAGCGTGCCGAACCCGGTGCGGCCGAGGAGGCTGCTGACCAGCAGCCCGACACCGATCACCCCGAGCGCCGCCGCGAGCCCGATCTGCAGACTGGTGCCCAGCGGATGCCCGTCCCACGACAGGCCCGTGCCCAGACCGCCGGCCATCAGCGCCAGCAGGAACACCAGACCGCCGATCGACAGCGGCTCGCCGCCCACCCGGGCCGACGGCGTCGGCCGCCCCGGCAGCGGGGTCCCCCACTGCCCGCCCGGCGTCGGCACCTCCCCGTTGACCTTGCCGTCCTTGTCGACGATCCCGTGCGGGCCCCAGAGATAACCGATGGCGACCTTGCCGGTCGACCCGTCCTTGACGATGGGGTCCCGCCACCAGGACGGCCACTCCACCAGCGGCGGAGCCTTGGTCTCCGGCGGCGCCTCGGCGACCGCCAGCGCCGCGGCCGGGTCTATCCGGCCACCCTCCTCGGCCGTCGCGGCGACCGACGGCCGACGCTGCGACCACACCGCCGCCCCGCTCATCGCGAGCGAGAGGATCAGCGCGAACGCCAGCGTCCCCCCGTTCCGCAACATCGACAGGAAGATCCCGCAGCCGACCAGGGCCATCAGCACCGCGGTCAGCGAGGAGCCCGACACCCGGCCGGTGAGCAGCCTGCGGCCCTCGTTCTCCTCCTCGCCCGCGAGCGGTATCACCAGCCACGCGAATCCGTAGAAGATCAGTCCGACGCCGCCCGTCACCGCGAGTACTCCGAGCACGACCCGGAAGATCACCGGGTCCAGGTCGAAGTGCCGGCCGAGACCGCCGCACACGCCGGCCACGACCTTCTGCCCGCGCGACCGCCGCAGCGGCGGGGCGGGCGGGGCGTCCGCCGGCGGCGGGGCCTCGTGGGGCGAAGGCATCGAACTCGTCATGCGTCCATGGTGACCGCCCGTGACCCTCCGCGGCACCGGGACCGACCCTGTCTTGACCCTGATCTTCCCGGCCCCCCGCACCCCGAGACGGTTCCGGGGTCGATATCCGGGCCGACCCTGATGTCCGAGGGCCGCCGAACGTGTGACGATCGGTACATGTCCGCAACCGCTCGTGTCACCGACCTCGACGAACCGCCCGTGCGCAAGCTCTACCGCAGCGCCGACGGCCGGTGGCTCGGCGGTGTCGCGCGCGGTCTCGCCGGACACCTCGGCCTGCCGGTGATCTGGGTCCGCGCGTTCTTCGTGGCCCTGATGCTCGCCGACGGCCTGGGCGCGCTGCTGTACGCGGTGTTCTGGATCGTCGTCCCGCTCGGCGTCGGCGGCCGCTCCGCGCCCCGCCCGATGTTCGAGACCACTCCCGACGGCCGCAAGCGGCTCCGCAAGCCCGACCGCGGCCAGATCTTCGCGCTGATCGCGCTGGCGCTCGGCATATCCGCCTTCGTCGGCAACCTCGACGTGGACAAGCAGGCCGGCCGCTACATCTGGCCCTCGCTGCTGATCGGTGTCGGCGTCGTCCTCGTCTGGCGGCAGGCCGACAACGCACGGCGGGCCAGCTGGACCGACCCCGACCGGCGCCGCCGGGTCTTCCAGCTCGCCCGCGGTCTCGTCGGCGTCGGCCTGGTCGGCACCGGACTCGCCGTCTTCATGGTGGTCCGCGGCTCCGCCGCCCAGCTCGGCACCGCGCTGACCGCCGCCGTCGCCGTGCTCACCGGCATAGCCCTGCTCGCCGGTCCCTGGCTGGTGCGCATGTCACAGGACCTCAGCGAGGAGCGGACGCTGCGCATCCGCGCCCAGGAGCGAGCCGAGGTCGCCGCCCACGTCCACGACTCCGTCCTGCACACCCTCACCCTGATCCAGCGCAACGCCGAGGACCCGGGCGAGGTGCGCCGGCTCGCCCGCGCCCAGGAGCGGGAGCTGCGGAACTGGCTGTACAGGCCGGAGGGCACCGGCAAGGACGAGGACGAGGAGCCCGCGACCCTGGCCGAGGCGGTCAAGCGCGCGGCGGCCGAGGTCGAGGACAAGCACGGAGTGCCGCTGGAGGTCGTGGTCGTCGGCGACTGCCCGCTCGACGAGAAACTGGGCGCGCAGATGCAGGCCGCGCGCGAGGCGATGGTCAACGCCGCCAAGTACGGTGGCGAGGGCGGGCCGGTGCAGGTCTACGCGGAGGTGGAGGGCCGGACGGTCTTCGTCTCCGTGCGCGACCGCGGCCCCGGCTTCGACCTCGACGCCGTGCCGGACGACCGGATGGGCGTAAGAGAATCGATCATCGGCCGGATGCAGCGCAACGGCGGATCGGCACGGCTGAGATCCGTGCCGGGCGGGGGCACCGAAGTGGAGCTGGAGATGGAGAGGGCGGACGGATGAGCGACGAGACCGAGGCCGTGACCGGAGACGGGGCGGCGGACGCGGGGCGCCGGGTGCGGGTCGTGCTCGTCGACGACCACCGCATGTTCCGCACCGGGGTGCAGGCCGAGATCGGCCGCACCGACGTGACGGGCGTCGAAGTGGTCGGCGAGGCCGCCGACGTGGACCAGGCGGTCACCGTGATCACCGCCACCCGCCCCGAGGTCGTCCTCCTCGACGTACACCTGCCGGGCGGCGGCGGCGTCGAGGTTCTGCGCCGCTGCACCGCCCTGATGGCGGCGCCGGAGAACCCGGTCCGCTTCCTGGCCCTGTCGGTGTCCGACGCGGCCGAGGACGTCATCGGGGTGATCCGGGGCGGCGCCCGCGGCTATGTCACCAAGACGATCACCGGCACCGACCTGGTCGACTCGATCTTCCGGGTCCAGGAGGGCGACGCGGTGTTCTCGCCGCGCCTCGCGGGCTTCGTCCTCGACGCCTTCGCGTCGACCGACGCCCCGCCGGTGGACGAGGACCTCGACCGGCTCACCCAGCGGGAGCGCGAGGTGCTGCGCCTGATCGCCCGCGGCTACGCGTACAAGGAGATCGCCAAGCAGCTCTTCATCTCGGTGAAGACGGTCGAGTCCCATGTCTCGGCGGTGCTGCGCAAGCTCCAGCTGTCCAACCGGCACGAGCTCACCCGCTGGGCCACCGCCCGCCGCCTCGTCTGACCCCGGCAGCTCCGGACCGTACCGGTCACCCCACCCGGGTCGCGCCTGCGAAGGGCATCTCGTCGATCGGGGCGACCCGTACCGGGGCACCCGGGCGCGGGGCGTGGATCATCTGGCCGCCGCCGATGTAGAGGCCGACGTGGCTGATGCCGGAGTAGAAGAACACCAGGTCGCCCGGGGCCAGTTCGGAGCGGGAGACCCGGCGGCCGGCGTTGATCTGGGTGTAGGTGGTGCGCGGCAGCGACACCCCGGCCGCCCGCCAGGCGGCCTGGGTGAGCCCCGAGCAGTCGTAGGCGGACGGCCCGGTCGCGCCCCACACGTACGGCTTGCCGAGCTGCGCCCGGGCGAAGGAGATCGCCTCCGCGGCGCGGCCGGTCGGGGCGGAGATCGGCCCGCGTACGGTGCCCGCGCGGTCGGCCCGGTCCGTGGCGGCCGAGCCGGAGGAGGCACCCGCCGCGTCGTGGTGGCCGGCGGCGACGGCCGCCTCGTAGCGGGCCCGTTCCTCGGCGGTGAGCCGGGCCAGCAGGGTCCGGGCGGCGTCCAGCTTGGTCTGCACGGCCGTCTTCTGCCGCCGCAGCTCGGCCTCGTGGGCCCTCAGTTCCTTCAGCCGGCCCTCGGACTGGGCCCGCAGCTGACGGACGGCGGTGAGCTCGCGCCGTACCGCGGTGAGGGCCGCGGCCTGGCGGTCCCCGGCCTTCTCGGCGATCGCGGCCCGCTCCAGGTACTGGTCCGGGTCGGAGGTCAGCACGAGCTGGATGGCCGGGTCGAGCCCGCCGGAGCGGTACTGCGCGGCGGCGACCGCGCCGAGCGCGTCGCGGGAGCGGTTGAGCCGCTCGGTCCGCCGGGCGGCCTCGTCGCGCAGCCGGTCGAAGCCGGCCCGCGCCGCGTCGGCCTGCTCCTTCGCCCCGTTGTACTTCTCGGTCGCGACCTCCGCCTCCTCGTAGAGCCGGTCGACCTGGGTCTTGACCTGCGCGGGGGTGGGTTGGGGCGCGGCGTGCCCGGAGCCCTCGAAGAGGGTCGCGGTGGCCGCCGAGGCGAGTGCCAGCGTGGCGGCGGTGCGGACGGTCTGGCCGCCGAGGGGGGACTGCCTGGGTTTGCGGTGTGCTGCCACGAGGGCGGGTCACATCCTTTCCCTGTGGGGGACGCTGCCCGCCGGGGCCGGCGGCGGCTCGCACAGGGGAACGCGCCGCCGCCGGTTTTCTCGGCGGGGGCGGCCGACAACCGCCGGAGTGCGGCGGTGGTGGGGAGCCGGCCACCTGGGGGAGGACGCTAAACCGGGCCCCGCCCAGCGGCCCGGCGTTGACCGCTATTGGCGGGGGATGGCGTTTCGGGACCGTTCCCGTTCGGCTGGGGCGTTGCGCGGGCGGCCCTTCCGGCAGCCCCCTGACCGATGCGCGGGACAAGGTGGACCCGCCCCGGAGCCGCTGGTATGGCCCCGGTTAGGCTCCGCCCCATGGACGTACTCATTCATGTCTTCGTCGCCCTGCACATCATCGGAATCGGCGCGCTGCTCGGCGGATTCCTCACCCAGATGAAGGCGATGGGGGCCGGTACGGCCCGCTTCACCCCGGCGATGCTGCACGGGGCCCTGCTCATGCTGATCACCGGCGTCGCCCTCGTCGGGATACACCAGGCCGAGGGCCACACCGTCAACAACATCAAGATCGGCGTGAAGCTCGCGATCCTGGTGGTCATCCTCGGCCTGGTCTACGTCAAGCGCGACGAGGAGCGGGTCGACAAGGCGCTCTTCGGCGCGGTCGGCGGCCTGACCATGGCGAACATCTTCATCGCAACCCTCTGGGTCTGAGCCCCGACCGCCGTTCCGCCCAGCCGCCCCGTGCGCCCGCCTGACGATCAGGCCGGGCGCACGCTGCCGTAGATCGGCATGTAGTAGATGGACTCCTCGCGCACGTAGGCGCCCGGCTTCGGGGCGTGGATCATCTTGCCGTTGCCGATGTAGATGCCGACGTGGCTGATGTCGTCGTAGAAGAAGACGAGGTCGCCGGGGAGCAGGTCGGCCGTGGCGACCCGGGTGCCGACCTTCACCTGGTCCCAGGTGGTGCGGGGCAGGTCGACGCCGGCGGCGCGCCAGGCGGCCTGGGTGAGGCCGGAGCAGTCGTACGACTCGGGGCCGGTCGCGCCCCACACGTACGGCTTGCCGATCTGGGCGCGTGCGAAGGCCAGCGCCTCGGCGGCCTTGGCCGCGTACGTGGAGCCGTCGCCGGTCGGCGGCGTCGTGGGCGTCGGTTCCGGCGTCGGGGTGGTGGGCGTCGGCGTGGGGGTGGCCTCCTTGCGGGCCGCCTCCTCGGCCGCCGCCTTCGCCGCCGCCTCCGCCTCGGCCTTCTCCTCCGCCTTGCGGCGCGCCTCGGCCTCCCGCTTGCGCTCCAGCTCCGCGAGCCGCGCCTTCTCCTCGGCGGTCAGCTTCGCCAGGAGCGTGCGCGCCTCGGCGAGCTTGCCCTGGACGGTCTGCTTGGTGCGCCGCAGCTTGTTCTGCGAGGCGGTGAGGGCGGCCAGGCTCCGGGTGGCCTCCTGCCGCTGCTTCGCGGCGGCGGCGCGCTGGGACTCGTACGTCCGGACCGCCTCGCGCTGCTGCTGCGACAGCCGGTCCATCAGGTGGGTCTGGTCGAAGTAGTCCTGCGGGCTGTCCGCGAAGATCAGGGTGGCCGTCGGGCCGACCGCCCCGCCCCGGTACTGGGCCGCCGCGTACGCGCCGAGCGCGCGCCGCGAGGTGTTGATCTCGTCGGTGCGGCGGGCCACGTCGTCGAGGACCTTGCCCAGCTCGCGCCGCTGCCGGTCGGTGGCCTCCTTGGCCCGGTCGTACTCCTGGGTGGCCACGCCGGCCTCCCGGTACAGCCGGTCGACCTTCTGCTGGATCTCCTCGACCGTGGGCTTCGCCACAGGCGTCGCGGGCGCCGCCGGGGCGGCCTGCGCGCTCTGCCCGGACAGCAGGGTCACCGAGGCGAGCGCGGCCGTCGTGACGCCGACGGCGGGGGACTGGGGACGGGTGGTGCGCGGCTTGCGATGGGTCGCCAAGGCCGGCATCTCCTTCCGTGGACGCCGGCACGCGACGGCCCGAGTGGCGTGGGGGTGGGCCGGGTTCGGCGTGCGTCGGCGTGGGCCGCCCGCTCGGCGTGGTTCGCCGACGGTGGGATGCGGTAGGGGACGGGCTGCTTGGGCGTGCACGCTAGCGAGCCGTGGGACGGGTGGGAAGCCCGGTGCGCCTTATGTCCGATACATTTTCGTGACCTGAAGCGGATCGTCGCCCTCCGTGAGTCGACGGTCACGTTCGCGGCCACTTCCCGGGGCGGGGACCGGCTGTCAGTCCGGCGCCCTAGACTCGTTAGGCGATGAGCAACAGCCTCTTTGACGACAGCTTCCTGGCGAGCCTCCAGCACCACGCGGAGGAGCCCCCGCCCCTGCCCGAGGACGACGAGCACGGCGCCCCGGCCGCGGAGGAGGTCCCGCACGACCTCTTCGGGGAGCACTTCGACGCGCCCCCGGCCGGTCGCGACGCCTACTACCGCGACGGAGCGCACCGCCCCGTCGCGGACCCCGCCGCACTCCTGGACGGGCTCAACGAGCAGCAGGCGGCCGCCGTCGTCCACACCGGCTCGCCCCTGCTCATCGTCGCGGGCGCGGGCTCCGGCAAGACCCGGGTGCTCACCCACCGGATCGCGTACCTCCTGGGCACCCGGCATGTGCACCCCGGCCAGATACTCGCCATCACCTTCACCAACAAGGCCGCCGGCGAGATGAAGGAGCGCGTCGAGCAGCTCGTCGGCCCGCGCGCCAACGCCATGTGGGTCTCCACCTTCCACAGCGCGTGCGTGCGCATCCTGCGCCGCGAGTCGAAGAAGCTCGGCTTCACGTCCTCCTTCTCGATCTACGACGCCGCCGACTCCAAGCGTCTGATGTCCCTGGTCTGCCGCGACCTGGACCTCGACCCGAAGAAGTTCCCGCCGAAGTCCTTCAGCGCCAAGATCTCCAACCTCAAGAACGAGCTGATCGACGAGGAGACCTTCGCCGACCAGGCGGCCGACGGCTTCGAGAAGACGCTCGCCGAGGCCTACCGGATGTACCAGGCCCGGCTGCGCGAGGCCAACGCGCTGGACTTCGACGACATCATCATGACGACGGTCCACCTGCTCCAGGCCTTCCCGGACGTCGCCGAGCACTACCGCCGCCGCTTCCGGCACGTCCTCGTCGACGAGTACCAGGACACCAACCACGCCCAGTACACGCTGGTACGGGAGCTCGTCGGCACCGGCTACGAGGACCTCGGCCCGGCCGAGCTGTGCGTCGTCGGCGACGCCGACCAGTCCATCTACGCCTTCCGCGGCGCGACCATCCGCAACATCCTCCAGTTCGAGGAGGACTACCCGGACGCGACCACGATCCTGCTGGAGCAGAACTACCGCTCCACGCAGACGATCCTGTCCGCCGCCAACGCCGTCATCGAGCGCAACGAGTCCCGCCGCCCCAAGAACCTGTGGACCAACGCGGGCGCCGGCGCGCAGATCACCGGTTACGTCGCCGACACCGAGCACGACGAGGCGCAGTTCGTCGCCGACGAGATCGACCGGCTCACGGACGCGGGCGACGCCAAGGCCGGCGACGTCGCGGTCTTCTACCGCACCAACGCCCAGTCCCGCGTCTTCGAAGAGATCTTCATCCGCGTCGGCCTGCCCTACAAGGTCGTCGGCGGCGTGCGCTTCTACGAGCGCAAGGAGGTCCGGGACGTCCTCGCCTACCTGCGCGTCCTCGCCAACCCCGAGGACACCGTGCCGCTGCGCCGCATCCTCAACGTGCCCAAGCGCGGCATCGGCGAGCGCGCCGAGGCGATGATCGACGCCCTGTCCCTGCGCGAGAAGATCACCTTCCCGCAGGCCCTCAAGCGGGTCGACGAGGCGTACGGCATGGCGGCCCGCTCCGCCAACGCCGTCAAGCGCTTCAACACCCTCATGGAGGAGCTGCGCACCATCGTCGACTCGGGCGCCGGACCCGCCGTGGTCCTGGAGGCTGTGCTCGAACGGACCGGCTATCTCGCCGAGCTGCAGGCCTCCACCGACCCGCAGGACGAGACCCGGATCGAGAACCTCCAGGAACTCGCCGCCGTGGCCCTGGAGTTCGAGCAGGAGCGCGGGGAGGAGGGCGGTTCGCTCGCCGAGTTCCTGGAGCAGGTCGCGCTCGTCGCCGACTCCGACCAGATCCCCGACGAGGACGAGGAGGGGGCCGGTGTCATCACCCTGATGACCCTGCACACCGCCAAGGGCCTCGAATTCCCGGTGGTCTTCCTCACCGGCATGGAGGACGGCGTCTTCCCGCACATGCGCGCCCTCGGCCAGACCAAGGAGCTGGAGGAGGAGCGCCGCCTGGCGTACGTGGGCATCACCCGCGCCCGCGAGCGGCTCTACCTGACGCGTTCCGCGATGCGCAGCGCCTGGGGCCAGCCCTCGTACAACCCGGCCTCGCGCTTCCTGGAGGAGATCCCGGCCACGTACCTGGAGTGGAAGCGGACCGGCCCGATGGCCAAGCCCGCCGGTCCGACCTCCGGGATCACGTCCTCGCTGTCCTCCTCGCGCTCCCGCTCCGGCCCGTCCGGCTTCGCCACCCGCCGCACCGGCGACAAGCCGGTCATCACGCTCCAGGTCGGCGACCGGGTCACCCACGACCAGTTCGGCCTCGGCACGGTCATGGCCGTGCAGGGCGTGGGCTCGGACGCGCAGGCGACGATCGACTTCGGCGACGAGAAGCCGAAGCGGCTGCTGCTGCGGTACGCGCCGGTCGAGAAGCTGTAGCGACAGCCTTCGTACGAGGAAGGGGCCCCGGCCGGTGATCGGTCGGGGCCCCTTCGCCGTGCGGTGCTACGGACGCGTGCTCAGCCGATCGGGTCGAGACCGTGCTTGAGCAGCCAGGGGAGCGGGTCGATCGCCGAGCCGCCGCCGGGCCGGACCTCGAAGTGGAGGTGCGGGCCGGTGGAGTTGCCGGAGTTGCCGGAGTACGCGATGACCTCGCCGGCCTTGACCTTGCCGGAGCGGATCTTGGTACTGCTGAGGTGGCAGTACCAGGTCTCCGTGCCGTCCGGGGACGTCACGATCGCCATGTTGCCGTAGGCGCTGTTCCACTGGGTGCGGACGGTGCCGTCGGTCGCGGCCATCACGGGCGTGCCGTACTGGACCGGGAAGTCGATGCCGGTGTGCAGCGACATCCAGTTGACGCCGGACTGGCCGTAGCGGGCGCTGAGCTGGTGCAGCTTCACCGGGAGCATGAACTTGGGGCGGAGGGCCTCCTTGCGGGCGGCCTCCTCCTCGCGCTTCTTCTTCTCCGCCTCCTGGCGCAGCCTCAGGTCGATGCGCTCCTGGGTGCGGCTGGCGCGGTCGCCGAAGTCGCGGGCGTCGGCGCTGAGCGCGGCGAGCTGGGTGTCCAGCTTGCTGTTGGCGGCGACCTGCTGCACCGAGGCCGGGTCGGCGGCGGCGAGGGAGGTCGTGTCGTCCTTCTGGTCGGCGCCGGAGTCGGTGAGTCCGCTCACGGAGGCGGCGGCGATACCGGCGACACCCATCACGCAGGCGGACGGGACGGCGACCGTGAGGAGCGCGGAGCGCTTCGCGGGCGTACGGCGTCGGCCGCGGCTGCCACCGCCGGAACGGCGCACCGGGCGGGCCGGCAGCTCGGCGCCGGGCGAGGCCTCGGCGAGAGTGCTGCTGTCGAGCTCCAGGGCGACCATGGTCTCGGCGTCGTGGAAGGCGTCCGGGCCGGAGTCCGGCTCGTCGTGCTCGCGCTCGGTCCCGGCGTCCGCGAAGTCCGCGTACGCGGAGTGCTCGGCGTACGCGGACTGTTCGGTGTACTCGGACTGTTCGGCGTGCTCGGAGTACGCGGGGTAGTCGGCGCAGGCGTAGCCGGAGTCGTACGCGGCGCCGTACTCGGCCTCGGCGGCGTACTCCGGCGTGGAGTACTCGGGCGTGGAGTACTCGGCGGCGGGAAATTCGGTGGCGGAGAACTCCGCGGTGTGATCGGGTGTGTACTGCTGGGGGACGATCGGCTCGGCCGCGACCTGGTTCCAGGCGGTGGCGTCGTAGGCGCCGGTCTCGTAGCCCGGGGCCGTCCACTGCCCGGTGGTGTCGTACGAGGCGAAGGCCGCGGCTTCGTACTGTCCGGTCTGCTGGGCCTCGGTCCAGGCGGTGGCGTCCCACTGGCCGGTGGTGGTGTACGAGCCGTAGGCGCCGGTGTCCCACTGGCCGCTCTGCTCGGGGTAGCCGGCGGCGTAGCCGTGCTGCCCGGAGTCCGCGGAGTACCCGGCGTACTCGCTGTAACCGCTCTGACCTGCGTCGTAACCGTATTCGTAGGCGTACTCGGCGCCTGTGGCGCCGGTGCCGAACAGGGGGTCGACGGCGAAGCTGCCCGTGGTCTGGGTGCCGTCCATGACGTACCCGGCGTGGGGGTGCTGGTCGTTCACCAACTTCTCTCTCGCCTCGGCAGCAGGGGGTCTAGCAAGGTCACGCAAGAGTCACGCAAGGGGTCAAGCAGTGGCGTGACTGTACCCGGCGGTACGCGCGCCGGACAATCTTCAAGGTGTTTCGAGCCGCCCGGAACCGGGCAATCGGCCGTCTTTCGGTGGGTACCGGGGACAGGTTTGGCCCTGTGTTCGAAGAACGTTCGAAGAACGGACGACTTCTGGCGGTCCGTCAGGCCGGTGGGGCGCGTCAGGCCACCGAGGACGCCCCCGTCGATCCGTCCCGTGCACCGGCCGCCGGGCCGCCCTCATCCAGGGCGCTCAGGATCCCGGTGGCGACCGTCGGGTGGACGGGCAGGGCCAGGTGACCGATGCCGCTCACCCGTACGTTCCGCACGGTCAGGTCCGGGTGCTCCAGCCGCGCCGTCTCGACCGGGACCATCACCTGGTCCAGATCGCTCCAGAAGCTCACGAAACGGGTACGGCAGCCCGGCGCCGGGCCCGCGAGCTCGCGCAGCACCTCCGAGCCCGGCCGCATCTGGCGCACCAGCGGATGCGCGTCCGCCACGGCCAGCGGCGCGAAGGCGGTTCCGGAGTGCGGGGTGCCCAGCATGGCCAGGGTGCGGACGCGGGCGTCACCGCCCAGGCGCTGTACGTAATAGCGGGCGATCAGCCCGCCGAGGCTGTGGCCCACCAGATCGACCTCGGTGTGCCCGGTGCGGTCGAGCAGCTCCGTCACCCGGCGGTCGAGCAGCTCCGCGGCGGTGCGCAGGTCGCAGGTGAGCGGGGAGTAGTTGAGCGACTCGACACAGTCACGGCCGTGCCGGGCCAGGGCGCGGCGCAGCAGGACGAAGACCGAGCGGTTGTCGACGAAGCCGTGCAGCAGCACCACCGGGCGGGCGGCCGGGCCGCGGGCGCCGTCGGTGGCGGGCGTGCCGGCGGGAGAGACGGCGGCGGCGCGGCGCTCGCCGACGAGTCCCGAGGGGTAGAGGACCAGATGTCCCGCGAGGACCGCCAGCTCCAGGGCGGCGGCCTTCATCCGGTCGGCGAACACGGTGGGCAAGAGCTCCATCGCCGACCTCCGTCCCGGTACGGCGGTGCGCCGCACCTCCGTGCCGTGCGGCTGGCGGCGCGGGTGTGCGGCGACCCCGATGCGGCTCCTCCGGGGAGCGATCCATGTCCCACGTGTGATTTCCCCCTCGCTGTCCACCGCGAAACGGGCGCGTGCGGGATGCTGGCGATAACGTTCGTTCACCTCCCCGGCAAAGACGCGCGGGGGTCGCATGTGGAGGCAGTGATGGGTGTGACCGGTCCGATCCGCGTGGTGGTCGCCAAGCCGGGTCTCGACGGCCACGATCGCGGGGCCAAGGTGATCGCGCGGGCGCTGCGCGACGCCGGTATGGAGGTCATCTACACCGGCCTCCACCAGACGCCCGAGCAGATCGTCGACACCGCCATCCAGGAGGACGCCGACGCGATCGGTCTGTCCATCCTCTCCGGCGCGCACAACACGCTCTTCGTGAAGGTCCTGGAGCTGTTGAAGGAGCGCGACGCGGAGGACATCAAGGTCTTCGGCGGCGGCATCATCCCGGACGCCGACATCGCCCCGCTCAAGGAGAAGGGCGTCGCCGAGATCTTCACCCCCGGCGCCACCACCGCCGCGATCGTGGAGTGGGTCAACGCCAACGTGCGCGTGGCGGCCTGAACGACCCGACGCGCCACCCCCGGGGTCCTTGGACCCCGGGTTCCGCGCCGCTCGGCCCGGGCCCGGTCGGCCCGGTCGCTCGACTGCGGCCCGGTCACCTCGGGCCGCTCAGCCCGGGTTGCCCAGCTCGGCCCGGTCAGCTCGGGCCGCGCAGCTCGGCGTGCATCGTCGCCCGGAGCTCCAGGGTGGACACCAGCCGCTGGAAGGCCTCCGACCAGTAGCCCGCGGCGCCCGGCGAGGCGTCCTCCGGCTCGGCGGACACGGCGGTGAGCGCCGCGAGCTGCGGCGCCGCGTCCGGTGACAGACAGCGCTCGGCCAGGCCCATCACGCCGCTGAAGCTCCACGGATAGCTGCCCGCGTCCCGGGCGATGTCCAGGGCGTCCACGACCGCCCGGCCGAGCGGCTCCGCCCACGGCACCGCGCACACCCCGAGCAGCTGGAACGCCTCCGACAGGCCGTGCGCCGCGATGAACGAGGCGACCCAGCCGGCCCGCTCCTCCGCGCCGAGCGTGGACAGCAACTGCGCCCGCTCGGCCAGCGAGGACGTGCCGGGGCCCGTGGCCTGCGGGGCGGCCGGGGAGCCGAGCAGCGCCCGTGACCAGGCCGCGTCCCGCTGCCGGACCGCCGCCCGGCACCAGGCCGCGTGGAGCTCGGACCGCCAGTCGTCCGCGACCGGCAGCGCCACGATCTCCTCCGGCCCGCGCCCGCCGAACCGCGCCGGCCAGCAGTCCAACGGCGCCGCCTCCACCAGCTGACCCAGCCACCAGGACCGCTCGCCCCGCCCGGTCGGCGGGGTCGGCACCACCCCGTCGTGCCGCATCCCCGCGTCGCACTCGTGCGGCGCCTCGACCACGATCGTCTCCGCGCCCCGCGTACGGTCCAGGGACACGCACGACGCGGCGCGCCCCGCCATCCGGCCTGCCAGAGCCGACGCGGGCAGCGCCGAGAGGAGTTCGGCGGCCGTCGCCCGGACGTTGCGACTGCGGTCGGACAGGGCCGCCTCCAGGAACTCCTCGTCCGCCGGGCCGAGCCCCGCCCGCAGCGAGTCCAGGAACATCAGCCGGTCCTCCGCCCGCTCCGCACCCCAGGTCGAGGCCAGCAACTCCCGTCCCCGCGCCGGGTCCTCGGCCCGTACGGCCGCCAGCAGCGCGACCCGCTCCGCGAACAGGCCCTCCTCCCACAGCGCGAGCACCGCCTCCGGATCGGTGGGATCGGGCAGCGGCCCCGCGCCACCGCCCGTGCCGCGCAGCGCGAACTTCCACTCCGGGTTCAGCCGGGCCAGCCACAGCCCCCGGGGCCCGGCGAGGGCCAGGGCCTGGGGCCGCAGGTCCGTCCGGGCCCGCGCCGCGTCAAGGAGCGCGGGCAGTGCGGCGGCCGGCGCGCGACAGCCCCGCTCGTTGGCGGCGGCCAGCCACTGCGGCAGCAGCTCCGCCAGATCCGGAGCCGCCCCGCGCCGCCCCCCGGACGGCGCGGGCGCGGCCCGGCCCGCGAGCAGCTGTCCCAACCGCCGCCGCGCCGCCGCCGGCAGGGCGGGCCGTGTGTCCTCGGGCGCGGCCTCCAACGCCGCCGCGGCCGGCCCGGGCCGCAGCCCCGCCCTGCGCCGTACGGTGTGCACGGCGGCGGCATCGAGCAGCGCGACCGGCGCGGCCTCCCCGCCGCTCCGCGCGAGCGGCTTCCGGTCGGTGCCGAGCAGCGCGGACGTGACGAGGTCTTCCCAGGCGTTCACGGACTCCTCCAGAGGTGGGTGGCTGACGGGGCGGGCTACCTGAAGCACGGCCTACACCAGCGGCACCGTCTCCCCGGGCGCGTCCGGCGACCAGGCGGCCAGCGGGGTGAAGCCCTGGTGTCCGATCTCGCCGAAGACGCGGACCGGGGCGCCGCCGGACAGGGCGATCAGGCGCCACAGGCCGGGCTGCTGCTGGGCCGCGCGGGTCAGCGGTATCGCCTCGCGCTCCGGGGCCGCGCCCGGGAGGGTCCCGTACGGCTCCGAGTCGGCGAGCTGCCAGCCGTACTCCGCGCGGGCCGGGACCACGTCGGCGAGGGTGACCGGCCAGGCGTCCAGCCACGGGTCCTCGCCCAGTGCGCGCCCGTAGGCGTCGAGGGCGGCGCCCACCGGGGCGCCCTGCGGCGGCGGGCCGGCGGGGGCGGGCGGGGCGAACTGCTCCACCAGCTCGGCGCGCAGCCCGCCCCCGGACGCGTAGGGGCGGAGCTCCGCGTCCAGGACGGCGCCGACGGGCAGGGCCAGTCGGGGCGCGCGGCCCGCCGCGCCGAAGGAGAGCAGCAGGGCCGTACGCCCGCTGTCGCGGCCGTGCAGCCAGATGCGACGGGTCGTCAACCGGCTGTCCGCCGCGTCGTACTGGGCGAGCACCAGCCACTGGTCCCGCAGCAGCGGACCCTCCGGCGGCGCCGAGAGGCCGACCCGGCTGCGGACGGTCGCGGCCAGCGGACCGGGCAGCCGGTCCGCCGACAGCCAGGCCCGGTCGAGGAGATGCGTCAGCGCGCACTCCTCCAGGAGCCGCACCGGCCACCCCGGGCCCGAGCCCGGTATCGCGCCCAACTCCCGCACCCGGCCCGCGAGTCCCGGCGCCTGCGCGTCGACCATGCGGGCCGCGGTCTCCTCCCCCAGGCCGTACCCCGCCTGCTCCGCCGAGGCGAGCCCGCCGCGCAGGAGATCGGCGAGCCGCTGCTCCAACTCCTGGGCCCCCGCGGTGATCCGGGCCGCCCGGCGCTCCGCCCGGCGGCGCGCGGCCTCCGGGTCGGCGGGCCCCGCCTCCGCCGGGGTCCGTGCCGCCTCCGCCCGCGCGCGCCGGCCCGCGAGCCAGGTCTCCGCCCAGTCGGGCGCCTCGCCGGCCCCCGGCACCGCCGCCCCCTCCGGGTCCCCCGCCCACAGCGACAACAGTCCCAGCGCGTGCTTGCACGGGAACTTCCGGCTCGGGCAACTGCACGAGTACGCCGGGCCCGTCGTGTCCACCACCGTCCGGTACGGCGTGCGTCCGCTGCCCCGGCACTGGCCCCAGACCGCCCGGCCGTCGGAGCCCGCGCCGGACCAAAGCCCGGACGTGCCCAGCCTGCTTCCCGCTTTGCGCGACGCGTCGTCAGGAGCCAGTGCCAGCACCTGGTCCGCCGTCCAGCGCACCCCCTGCTCAGTCATGCGAACGACCGTACGGGCCGCCACTGACAACCACCTTGCTCACGCCTCTCACCTGCGGTTTCCCCCGGCTGTGACCGATTGTCAGTGGCATGGTGCACCGTGGATCCCACAGCAGGTCGAACGATCTGGAGGGGGACCCATGACCCTGCCCGAAACCACCACGACCACCGCTCCGGCCACCGCCACGACCACGACGGCGGACAGCGGGAACGGCAGCGCGAAGGACCGCGCGCTGCGGCCGCACGCCGAGGACGCCTTCGCCCACGAACTCGCCGCGCTCGCCGCCCAGGACGACCGGACGCGGCCCGCCCGCTGGAAGCTCTCGCCCTGGGCCGTCGCCACCTACCTCCTCGGCGGCACGCTCCCCGACGGCACGGTGATCACCCCCAAGTACGTCGGCCCGCGCCGCATCGTCGAGGTCGCCGTCACCACGCTCGCCACGGACCGCGCCCTGCTCCTGCTCGGTGTCCCCGGCACCGCCAAGACCTGGGTGTCCGAGCACCTGGCCGCGGCCGTCAGCGGCGACTCCACCCTCCTCGTCCAGGGCACCGCCGGCACGCCGGAGGAAGCCATCCGCTACGGCTGGAACTACGCGCAGCTGCTCGCCCACGGCCCCAGCCGCGACGCCCTCGTGCCCAGCCCCGTCATGCGCGCCATGGACCGGGGCATGACCGCCCGCGTCGAGGAGCTCACCCGCATCCCCGCCGACGTGCAGGACACCCTCATCACCATCCTGTCCGAGAAGACCCTGCCGATCCCCGAGCTGGGCGAGGAGGTCCAGGCCGTCGGCGGCTTCAACCTCATCGCCACCGCCAACGACCGCGACCGCGGCGTCAACGAGCTGTCCAGCGCGCTGCGCCGCCGCTTCAACACCGTCGTGCTGCCGCTGCCCGCCACCCCCGACGCCGAGGTGGACATCGTGACCCGCCGGGTCGACCAGATAGGGCGCTCGCTCGACCTGCCCGCCGTGCCGGACGGCGTGGACGAGATCCGCCGGGTCGTCACCGTCTTCCGTGAGCTGCGCGACGGCGTCACCGCCGACGGGCGCACCAAGGTCAAGTCGCCCTCCGGGACGCTGTCCACGGCCGAGGCGATCTCCGTCGTCACCGGCGGCCTCGCCCTCGCCGCGCACTTCGGCGACGGCGTGCTGCGCTCCGCCGACGTCGCCGCCGGGCTCCTCGGCGCGGTGGTCCGCGACCCCGCCGCCGACCGGGTCGTCTGGCAGGAGTACCTGGAGACGGTGGTCCGTGAGAGAGACGGATGGAAGGACTTCTACCGCGCCTGCCGTGAGGTGAGCGCATGACGCCCCGCACCGGCGCCACCGCGCCGCCGACCGCGCCGCCCACCGCTTCCGCGTCCGCCGCGCCGACTGCCGACGGCCCGGAACCTGCCGGGCAGACTGCCGCACGGCCGGAAGTCGTCGTGCCGACTGTCGGCCGTTCCGGTCCCGCCGTCCCGACGCCAGGCCGCCCGGGACCCGCCGCCGGGCCCCTCGTGCTCGGGGTCCGGCACCACGGGCCGGGCTCCGCGCGGGCCGTGCTCGCCGCGCTCGACGCCGGCCGGCCCAAGGCCGTCCTCATCGAGGGCCCGCCCGAGGCCGACGGGCTCGTCGCGCTCGCCGCCGACGAGGAGATGCGGCCTCCGGTCGCGCTGCTCGCCCACGCCGTGGACGACCCCGGCCGCGCCGCGTTCTGGCCGATGGCCGAGTTCTCGCCCGAATGGGCCGCGATCCGCTGGGCCCTGGCGCACGGCGCCGAGGTCCGCTTCATCGACCTGCCCGCCGCCCACACCCTCGCCGCCTCCGACCCCACCTGGGACGACAGCGAGGAGTACGCCCCCGAGGACGCGGGGGCCGGGCTGCGCGTCGACCCCGTCGCCGAACTCGCCCGCACCGCCGGGTACGACGACGCCGAGCGCTGGTGGGAGGACGTCGTCGAACTGCGCGGCGCCACCGACCCGTTCGCCCCCTTCGAGGCCCTCGCCGACGCGATGGACGCGCTGCGCGAGGCGTACGGGCACGGGGGCCACCCCCGCGATCCGGTGCGCGAGGCGCACATGCGGATCCGGCTGCGCGCCGCGCAGAAGGAGTTCGGCGACGACGTCGCCGTCGTCTGCGGCGCCTGGCACGTCCCCGCGCTGCGCCGCCGTACGACCGTCACCGCCGACCGCGCCCTCCTCAAGGGGCTGCCCAAGGTGAAGACCGAACTGACCTGGGTGCCCTGGACCCACCGCCGGCTCGCCCGCCGCTCCGGATACGGCGCGGGCATCGAGGCCCCCGGCTGGTACGCGCACCTGTTCACCGCCCCCGACCGGCCCGTCGAGCGCTGGATGACCAGGGTCGCGGGCCTGCTCAGAGCCGAGGACCTGCCCGTCTCCTCCGCCCACGTCATCGAGGCCGTACGGCTCGCCGACACCCTTGCCGTGCTGCGCGGCCGCCCGCTCCCCGGGCTCGGCGAGACCACCGACGCGATCCGCGCCGTCATGGGCGACGGCTCCGACGTCGCCCTCGGCCTGGTCCGCGACCGGCTCGTCGTCGGCGACGTCCTCGGCACCGTCCCGCCCGGCGCGCCCGCCGTCCCGCTCCAGCGGGATCTCGAACGGCTCCAGCGCGCCCTGCGCCTCAAACCGGAGGCCCAGGAGCGCGAGCTCGACCTCGACCTGCGCAAGGACAACGACGCCGCCCGCAGCCGACTGCTGCACCGGCTCCGGCTGCTCGGCGTCGGCTGGGGCGGCCCCGTCGCCGGCCGCGGCTCCACCGGCACCTTCCGGGAGAGCTGGCGGCTGCGCTGGGAGCCCGAACTCCACGTCCAGGTCGCCGAGGCGGGCGTCTGGGGCACCACCGTCGAGGCCGCCGCCACCGCCCGGGCCAAGGCTCAGGCGGCCGCCGCCGACGAACTCGCCGCCATCACCTCGCTCGCCGAGCGCTGCCTGCTCGCCGGACTCACCGACGCCCTGCCCGCCGTCCTCCACGCGCTCGCCGACCGCGCCGCCCTCGACACCGACGTCGCCCACCTCGCCCAGGCCCTCCCGGCCCTGGCCCGCTCCCTGCGCTACGGCGACGTCCGCGCCACCGACACCACCGCCCTCCGCGAGGTCGCCGCCGGCCTCGCCGAACGGATCTGTGTCGGCCTGCCCCCCGCCTGCGCGTCCCTCGACGCGGACGCCGCAGCCGAGATGCGCGACCGCCTCGACGGCGTCCACACGGCGATCGCCCTCCTGACGGACCGGGGAGAGCTACGAGCGGGGCCCGGGCCCGCCACCACGAGCCTGCCCGGCTCCGCCGAAGACGAGCCCGCGCTCGCCGCGCCCGGCCGTGCCCCCGCCCCCACCCCCGCCTCGGGACTCGCCGACCGTTGGGCCGGGGTGCTGCGGAGGTTGGCGGGGCGGGAGCGGGTGCCCGGGGTGGTGCGGGGGCGGGCTGTGCGGTTGTTGCTCGACGAGGGGCGGTTCGGGGTCGACGAGGCCGCCCGGACGATGGGGCTCGCGCTGTCGCCCGGGACGCCGCCCGCCGAAGCGGCCGCATGGGTCGAGGGGTTCGTCGGAGGAGCCTCCGGGGGCGGGCTGCTGCTCGTGCACGACGAGCGGCTGCTCGGCCTTGTCGACGACTGGCTCGGCGGCGTGAGCCCCGACGCGTTCGGCGACGTACTGCCGCTGCTGCGGCGCACCTTCGCCGCGTACGAGCCGGGGGTCCGGCGGACTCTCGGCGAGCTGGTCGCCCGCGGCCCGGCCGGCCCCGGCGGGACCGCCGCGGCCGCGGTCACCACGCCCGGCTTCGCGCCCGCGGCCGACGAGCGCCGGGCCGACGCCGTACTGCCCCTGGTCCATCTGATCCTCGGCACGGAGGCCGCCGTATGAGCGCCCGCACCGCACCCGGCTCCGAGCCCCATCCCCGTACGGAGGTCCCCGTATGACGACCAGGCGTATGACGACCACGCGCATGGACGACGAGCGGCTGCGCCGCTGGCGGCTGGTGCTCGGCGGCGGCGAGGCGGAGGGCACCGGGCGCGCGCTGACCGGGACCGACGCCGCCATCGACGGGGCGCTGGCCGCGCTGTACGACAAGGGGGCGCGCGGTGGGCTCGGGGGGTCCGCGCCCTCGGTCGCCCGCTGGCTCGGCGACATCCGGACGTACTTCCCCGGCTCCGTCGTGCAGGTCATGCAGCGCGACGCCATCGAGCGGCTCGGGCTCGCCACCCTGCTCCTGGAGCCGGAGATGCTGGCGGCCGTCGAGCCGGACGTGCATCTCGTCGGGACCCTGCTCTCGCTCAACAAGGCGATGCCGGAGACCACCAGGGAGACCGCCCGAGCCGTGGTCCGCAAGGTCGTCGAGGACCTGGAGAAGCGGCTCGCCACCCGCACCCGGGCCACGCTCACCGGCGCGCTCGACCGTTCGGCCCGGATCAGCCGGCCCCGGCACCGGGACATCGACTGGGACCGGACCATCCGCGCCAACCTCAAGAACTACCTGCCCGAGCACGGCACGGTCGTCCCCGAACGGCTCGTCGGATACGGCCGCGCCTCCCAGGCGGTCAGGAAGGAGGTCGTGCTCTGCATCGACCAGTCCGGCTCCATGGCCGCCTCCGTCGTCTACGCCTCCGTCTTCGGCGCCGTCCTCGCCTCCATGCGCTCCCTCGCCACCCGCCTCGTCGTGTTCGACACCGCCGTCGTCGACCTCACCGAGCAGCTCGACGACCCGGTCGACGTGCTCTTCGGCACCCAGCTCGGCGGCGGCACCGACATCAACCGGGCACTCGCCTACTGCCAGTCGAGGATCACCCGCCCCGCCGACACCGTCGTCGTCCTCATCAGCGACCTCTACGAGGGCGGCATCCGTGACGAGATGCTCAAGCGGGTCGCGGCCATGAAGGCCTCCGGCGTGCAGTTCGTGACCCTGCTCGCGCTCTCCGACGAGGGCGCGCCCGCCTACGACCGGGAGCACGCCGCCGCGCTCGCCGCGCTCGGCGCCCCCGCCTTCGCGTGCACCCCCGACCTCTTCCCCGAGGTCATGGCCGCCGCCCTGGAGAAGCGCCCGCTCCCCATACCCGAGGCCTGAACACCCGAGGCCTGAACACCTGAACACCCGAGGCCTGACGGGACCTGTCCGGCCAGGACCTGACCCGCAAGGGCCGGTCCGGGTACGGAATCCGTCGCGCGCGGCCACCCGGACGGGCGCCGCCACCGGCACTGAGGTCCATATCACAGTCGCACCCCACCCGACCTCACCCCGCGCACCGGCGAGCCGTGAGCGCGTCAATCACCGCTCCCCGCCTGCCACAAGGGACCGCGGGTCCCCGGCCCCCACCGCTCCGGACCGCCCCGCCGCGCCTACGTTCTGTGACCCGTATCACCGCTCTCCTGTGATCTGCGATTTAGGGACCCACGGCCCACGGGGATAACCTGCGAGACGGACATGCCGCGTCCACGGACACCGTGTACGCCTCCCTAGTGACAGCGCAGTCACGTTGCCCTTCGCGGCACGCCCACGCAGACAACGAACCGCGATCATCTAGAAAAGGGACGCGCGTGGACCTGTTCGAGTACCAGGCGAGGGACCTCTTCGCCAAGCACGGTGTACCGGTGCTGGCCGGTGAAGTCATCGACACGCCTGAGGCGGCGCGCGAGGCCACCGAGCGGCTTGGCGGCAAGTCGGTCGTCAAGGCGCAGGTGAAGGTCGGCGGCCGCGGCAAGGCCGGCGGCGTCAAGCTGGCCGCCACCCCGGACGAGGCCGTCGCCCGCGCGACGGACATCCTGGGCATGGACATCAAGGGCCACACGGTCCACAAGGTGATGATCGCGGAGACCGCTCCGGAGATCGCCGAGGAGTACTACGTCTCGTACCTCCTCGACCGGACCAACCGCACCTTCCTCGCCATGGCCTCCGTCGCCGGTGGCATGGACATCGAGGAGGTCGCCGCGACGACCCCCGAGAAGCTCGCGAAGGTGCCGGTCGACGCCAACGCCGGTGTCGACATCGTCAAGGCCCGCGAGATCGTCGCCCAGGCGCAGTTCCCGGCCGACGTCGCCGAGCAGGTCGCCGAGATCCTCGTGACCCTGTGGAAGACCTTCGTCGCCGAGGACGCGCTCCTCGTCGAGGTCAACCCGCTGGCGAAGGTCGCCTCCGGCGACGTCCTCGCGCTGGACGGCAAGGTCTCCCTGGACGACAACGCCGACTTCCGCCACGCCGACCACGAGGCCCTCCAGGACAAGGCGGCGGCCAACCCGCTCGAGGCCGCTGCCAAGGAGAAGGGCCTCAACTACGTCAAGCTCGACGGCGAGGTCGGCATCATCGGCAACGGCGCCGGCCTGGTCATGTCGACCCTGGACGTCGTCGCGTACGCCGGTGAGAACCACGGCGGCGTGAAGCCGGCCAACTTCCTCGACATCGGCGGCGGCGCCTCCGCCGAGGTCATGGCGAACGGCCTGGAGATCATCCTCGGCGACCCGGACGTCAAGTCCGTGTTCGTCAACGTCTTCGGCGGCATCACCGCCTGTGACGAGGTCGCCAACGGCATCGTGCAGGCCCTGGAGCTGCTCGCCTCGAAGGGCGAGGAAGTCACCAAGCCGCTGGTCGTGCGCCTCGACGGCAACAACGCGGAGCTGGGTCGCAAGATCCTGTCGGACGCCAACCACCCGCTCGTGCAGCGCGTGGACACCATGGACGGCGCGGCCGACAAGGCCGCCGAGCTCGCGGCTGCGAAGTAAGGGACGAGGACACACAGCCATGGCTATCTTCCTCAACAAGGACAGCAAGGTCATCGTCCAGGGCATGACCGGTGCCACGGGCATGAAGCACACCAAGCTCATGCTGGGTGACGGCACGAACATCGTCGGCGGCGTGAACCCGCGCAAGGCCGGCACCAAGGTCGACTTCGACGGCACCGAGATCCCGGTCTTCGGCACCGTCGCCGAGGCCATGAAGGAGACCGGCGCCAACGTCTCGGTCCTCTTCGTGCCGCCGGCCTTCGCCAAGGCCGCCGTGGTCGAGGCGATCGACGCCGAGATCCCGCTCGCCGTGGTCATCACCGAGGGCATCGCGGTGCACGACTCCGCCGCGTTCTACGCGTACGCCGTGGAGAAGGGCAACAAGACCCGCCTCATCGGCCCGAACTGCCCCGGTCTCATCACCCCGGGCCAGTCGAACGCCGGCATCATCCCGGGCGACATCACCAAGCCGGGCCGCATCGGCCTGGTCTCGAAGTCCGGCACGCTGACGTACCAGATGATGTACGAGCTCCGTGACATCGGCTTCTCCTCCGCCGTCGGCATCGGTGGCGACCCGGTCATCGGCACCACGCACATCGACGCCCTCGCGGCGTTCGAGGCGGACCCCGACACCGACCTGATCGTCATGATCGGCGAGATCGGCGGCGACGCCGAGGAGCGTGCGGCCGACTTCATCAAGGCCAACGTCACCAAGCCGGTCGTCGGCTACGTCGCGGGCTTCACCGCGCCCGAGGGCAAGACCATGGGCCACGCCGGCGCCATCGTCTCCGGCTCCTCCGGCACCGCCCAGGCGAAGAAGGAGGCCCTCGAGGCCGCCGGTGTCAAGGTCGGCAAGACCCCGACCGAGACCGCCAAGCTGGCGCGCGCCATCCTCGCGGGCTGATCGCGGCAACACAGCGACGCGGCGACGCGGCAACACGGCGACGCAGCGACACCAACGCGTGGGCCCCGCCCCGACCTGTTCACGGTCGGGGCGGGGCCCACGCGTGTACGTGCCTACTCCGCGGCCGGGACCAGGCGTTCCGGGCCCGGGTTCGGGGCCGTGCGCAGCATGTCGCGCAGTTCCCTGTCCTCCGGGCGCAGCTTCTGCGGGCCGCCGCGGACCGGGACGCCCTCGACGGCCTCGCCGGGCGCGTTCACCGGGATGTAGCGGGTCGGCGCGGTCGCCGCGGTGAGGGCCGTGACGGCGATCAGCGCCGCCGTCACCCCGACCACCGACCGGGTCAGCAGCCGCAGGCGCCGCTCGCTGCCGGTCCGAACCGCCCGCGCGGCGGGCAGGGTGGCCGTCGGAGCCTCCGCGACGAGCGCGGCGAGCCGCCGCTGCAGCGCCTCGGGTTCGGCGAGCTCGGGGATCCGCTGCCCGATGACCGTACGGGCGTGCAGCAGCCGGTTCCCGGCGGCCGGGGTGCTCGCCTCGGTCTCCGCGGCGGTCTCCGGCAGGTCCAGGCCGAGGCCGTCGTACAGCAGCACGGTCCGGCGGTACGGGGCGGGCAGATCGAGCAGCGCCCCGAGCAGCGCCCGTCGGGCGGCCTCGGTCGGCGGCGAGTCCGGGTGCCGGTGGCGGCGCCGGAAGCGGTGCCAGGGCGAGAGCGCGTACTCGTACGCCGTCGCCCGCACCCAGCCCACCGGGTCGGCGTCCGTGGCCACCTCGGGCCAGTGCTGCCAGGCGTGGTGGAAGGCGTACTCGACCGACTCGCGGGAGAGCCGGCGGCGCCCCGTGAGCAGATAGGTCTGGTGGACCAGGCCGGGTGCGGCGTGGTCGTAGAGCGCGTCGAAGGCCTCCTCCGGCGTGGGTCCGGGGACGGCGGGTCCGGGGGCGGGCGCGGGCGTCACGGGCTCCGGGGCAGGAACCGGCGCCTCCGCCTCCGGCACCGCTGCCGGTTTCAGGCGCTCCTCGACGGCCTCGACGGCCTCGGACGCCTCGGCGGGCTCCTCGACGACTTCGGCCGTTCGGATGACGGGCCGGACCGCCGGCTTCGACGCGGCCGGCTTCTGGGGGGCCGGTCCCGGCGCCGCCGGGGACTTCGGCGGGCGCGCGGCGCCCTTGGCGGCCGGGCGGGGCCGGGTGGCCGCGGGGGACGGCCGGGCGGGCTTCTCCGTACGGGGCGCGGCCGGCTCCTCGTAGACGCCGAGCAGCTTCGCGTACGCCTCGCGCTTGCGGCCCCGGGGGGAACTGCGGCCGGTCTCCCAGGCGCGGACGGTGGCCCGGGTGACGCCCAGGACCTCCGCGACCTGGTCCTCGCTGAGGGAGAGCGACTCCCGCAGTCGGCGCCGCTCCTTGGGGGAGGGGAGCGAGACGGAGGGGCTCGTCGGACTCATCGGCGTCGACCTCCCACAGCGCTGCTCCGGGCGGAAAAGTACATAAACGTATCTTGAGCGACACAACGGCCATTCGCCTGTTACGGGATGAAACCGCGTGTCGCTGGCAGCATGGCCCCCGTGACGCACGTGACCGAGCAGCGCCCGCCCGCGGCGCTCGACGCCGCCGCGGTCCAGGGCCGCCGGTCCGCCGCCCTGGCCACCGCTTTCGTGCGCGGCGGCGTGGCGGCGGGCCTCGGTCTCGGTGTGGTCGCCGTGCTCGTGGTCGCCGCCTGGATCGCCTCGCCGTACCCCGACAGCGGCCCCGCCGGCGCCCTGCACACGGCCGCCGGGCTGTGGCTGCTCGCGCACGGCGCGGACCTGATCCGCACCGACACCGTCTCCGGCGTGCCCGCCCCGCTCGGCGTCACCCCGCTGCTGCTCACCGCCCTGCCGCTGTGGCTGGCCCACCGGGCGGCCCGCGACACCCTGGACCCCGGCGACCCTGATGACCCCGGCGAACCCGGCGACCCCGGCGAGGTCCGCTCCCGGCCCTCGCCGGCCGGCGCCGTCGCGGCCGTCACCGGGGGATACCTGCTGGTCGTGGCCGCGGTCGTGGTCTACACGGAGGCCGGGACGCTGCCCGCGGAGCTGGTCGCCACCGGCGCCTGGACGCCCGTCACCGTCCTCGCGGCGGCCGCCGCGGGCGCCTGGACGGCGCACGGCCGGCCGCTGCCGGACCGGGAGCCGTACGCGGTCGCCCTGCGCGCCGCGGCACCGGCCCTGGCCGTCCTCGGCGCGGGCGGGGCGCTGCTCTTCTCTGTCTCGCTGTTCTGGCACGCCGGCGACGCCCACGCGTCCTTCGACGGCCTCGCGGGGGAGTGGTCGGGCCGGGCCTCGGTCGCGCTCCTCGCGCTGGCGCTGCTGCCGAACGCCGTGCTCTGGGGCCTCGCGTACGGACTCGGCCCCGGTTTCTCGCTCGGTACGGGCGCCCTGGTCACCCCGCTCGGCTTCACCGGCACCCCTGCCGCGCCCGACTTCCCGCTGCTCGCCGCGCTCCCCGGCGAGGGCCCGGGCCGGTGGCTGCACGCGGCCGCGCTCGCGGTCCCGCTGGTGGCGGCGCTGACCGCCGGGTACCGGGTGGGCCGCGCCGCGCGTGCCTGGACGGCCAAGGACACGGCGCTGACCGCGCTCGGCGCGGCCTGCGTGTGCGGGGCGGCCGTCGCGGTCCTGACGGCCCTGGCCGGCGGCCCGCTCGGCTCGGGCCGGCTGGCCGCCTTCGGCCCGGTGTGGTGGCAGACCGGTGCGGCGGCGGTGCTGTGGTGCGGGGCGGTCGGCGTGCCCACGGCGTTCGCCGTACGGGCCTGGGGCCGGCGCGCCGCTCGGCGCGCCGCGGCCCTCGCCGCCCCGCAGGTCCCGGCGCCGGGACCCGTATCCGCACCCGTATCCGTGCCCCTACCGGAAGCGGAGCCCGTGGGGCCGCCGCCCGCGCCGGAGACCGCCGGAGCCCTGGCCCGGCTCGACGCGCTGGAGGCGCTCGACGACGACGCGGCCGACGAGGGGTACGGCTTCCTGCCCGCCGCCTGGGAGCCCTCGGCACCCCCGGCACCGCCGGCCCCGGCTCCGGCCCCTGCCCCGGCTCCGCTCCCGGATCCCGACGGGGGCTGACTACTCGCGCACGCCCAGGGTGTCCTGGAGCGGCTTCGGAAGCAGGTCGTTGCAGGCCAGCTGGCTCTGCCTGGTCAGGGCGTCGGCCCGGCACTCGTAGAAGTCGCGGTAGACGAAGTGCACGAGGAAGCCGCTGCCGACGATCATCAGGGCGAGCGCCGAGGCCACCAGACCGCTGATCGCCGCGGTCTGCTTGGTGCGGTTCGCGGTGGCCGCGGCCGCGATCTCCACGGGCGACCGCGGTCCCTCCGGGGCCTTCACGCGGGCCCGCAGGGCGCTGATCGCCCAGTAGACGCCGAGCGCGCCGAGCAGCAGCGCCAGCTCCTGGATGAAGAAGGAGAAGAAGAAGGCCCACATGCCGGAGAGCACCGCGTACCGCGCGCGCCGCTGCGCCGGGTCCGTCGGGTCCCAGCGCAGCCCCGGTCCCTGGCCGCCGTCCGGTCCGCCGTCCGGCCCGTCGCCGGGGCCGCCGCCCTGGCCGCCGCCCGAGGAGCGCTCGGGGCGGCCGCCGAAGCCGTCGGAGGAACGGCCCGGCTGACTGCTGCTCCAGCCCGGACCGCCGGACGGGCCGCCGGACGGACCGCCGGACGAGCCCTCGTCGGAGCCCTCCGGGAGTCTCGGCTGCCACGGCTGGTCCGGCTGCCCCTCCGGCGGCGGTGCGAACGGGTTGTTGTCGTTCGTGGACTGGCGATCCGGCATGTGCTGGACGTCTTCCCTCTGTCTGTGTGCGCGGGTGTGATGCGGGTGTGATGTGGCGCGCGGCCCTGGTGTGACAGGTCGTCGGACCCTGACGCTACCTCCCGGTCCCGCCCCCGTCCCGTGGGGGTTGTCCGGAGTGCCGGTATCGTTGCTGACGGTCGGGCCCTTCGTAGGGTTCCCCGTATCGAGGGATGCGATTCGTTCGTACGACCGCACAAACACCACGGAAAGAGTGACCCCAGTGGCTGCCGCCCGCCTCGTCGTCCTGGTCTCCGGTTCCGGCACGAACCTCCAGGCCCTGCTGGACGCGATCGCCGCCGACCCCGAGGGCCCCGAGGGCTACGGAGCCGAGATCGTCGCCGTCGGCGCGGACCGCGGTGACATCGCCGGTCTGGAGCGGGCCGAGCGCGCCGGGATCCCCACCTTCGTGTGCCGGGTCAAGGACCACGCGAGCCGCGAGGAGTGGGACCGGGCGCTGACCGAGGCCACCGCCGCGTACGAGCCGGACCTCGTCGTCTCGGCCGGTTTCATGAAGATCGTCGGCAAGGAGTTCCTCGCCCGCTTCGGCGGCCGGGTCGTCAACACCCACCCGGCGCTGCTCCCCAGTTTTCCCGGCGCGCACGGCGTGCGCGACGCCCTCGCCTACGGCGCGAAGGTCACCGGATGCACCGTCCACTTCGTCGACGACGGTGTCGACACCGGCCCGATCATCGCGCAGGGCGTGGTCGAGGTGCGGGACGAGGACGATGAAGCCGCGCTCCACGAGCGCATCAAGGAAGTCGAGCGATCGCTGCTCGTCGAGGTCGTGGGGCGTCTCGCCCGCAACGGCTACCGCATTGAGGGACGAAAGGTTCATGTCGGTGAGCACTGACACCGTTAAGCCCATCCGCCGCGCGCTGGTCAGCGTCTACGACAAGAGCGGGCTCGAGGAGCTGGCCCGCGGGCTGCACGAGGCCGGGGTCGAGCTGGTCTCCACCGGCTCCACCGCGTCGAAGATCGCCGCGGCCGGCGTCCCGGTCACCAGGGTCGAGGAGCTGACCGGCTTCCCCGAGTGCCTGGACGGCCGCGTCAAGACGCTGCACCCGCGCGTGCACGCCGGCATCCTCGCCGACCTGCGCCTGGAGTCGCACCGCGCACAGCTCGCCGAGCTCGGCGTGGAGCCCTTCGACCTGGTCGTCGTGAACCTCTACCCGTTCCGCGAGACCGTCGCCTCCGGCGCCTCGGCCGACGAGTGCGTCGAGCAGATCGACATCGGCGGCCCGTCCATGGTCCGCGCCGCCGCCAAGAACCACCCGTCGGTCGCGATCGTCACCAGCCCCGAGCGGTACGCCGACGTGCTCACCGCCGTCAAGGCCGGCGGCTTCGACCTGACCGCCCGCAAGCGGCTCGCCGCCGAGGCCTTCCAGCACACCGCCGCGTACGACGTGGCCGTGGCCTCCTGGTTCGCCGACGACTACGCGGCGGCGGACGACAGCGGCTTCCCGGACTTCCTGGGCCACACGTACGAGCGCTCCAACGTGCTCCGCTACGGCGAGAACCCGCACCAGGGCGCCGCGCTCTACGTCGACGGCACGGGCGGCCTCGCCGAGGCCGAGCAGCTGCACGGCAAGGAGATGTCGTACAACAACTACACGGACACCGACGCCGCGCGCCGGGCCGCGTACGACCACACCGAGCCGGCCGTCGCGATCATCAAGCACGCCAACCCGTGCGGCATCGCGATCGGCGCCGACGTCGCCGAGGCGCACCGCAAGGCGCACGCCTGCGACCCGCTGTCCGCGTTCGGCGGCGTCATCGCCGTCAACCGCCCGGTCTCCGTCGCCATGGCCGAGCAGGTCGCCGAGATCTTCACCGAGGTCATCGTGGCCCCCGGCTACGAGGACGGCGCGGTCGAGATCCTCGCCAAGAAGAAGAACATCCGCGTGCTGCGCGCCGAGGGCGCCCCGGCCAACCCGGTCGAGGTCAAGCCGATCGACGGCGGAGCGCTCCTCCAGGTCACCGACCGCCTCCAGGCCGCCGGCGACGACCCGGCGAACTGGACCCTCGCGACCGGCGAGGCCCTGTCGGCCGAGGAGCTCGCCGAGCTCGCCTTCGCCTGGAAGGCCTGCCGCGCGGTCAAGTCCAACGCGATCCTGCTCGCCAAGGACGGCGCCTCGGTCGGCGTCGGCATGGGCCAGGTCAACCGCGTCGACTCCGCGAAGCTCGCGGTCGAGCGCGCCGGCGAGGAGCGCGCCCGCGGCGCGTACGCCGCCTCGGACGCCTTCTTCCCCTTCCCGGACGGCCTGGAGATCCTGACCGCCGCCGGTGTGAAGGCGGTCGTGCAGCCGGGCGGGTCGGTGCGGGACGAGCTGGTGGTCGAGGCCGCGAAGAAGGCCGGCGTGACGATGTACTTCACCGGCACGCGCCACTTCTTCCACTGAGACGGCGTCGTGCGGGGCCTTCCTCCCCGGGAAGGCCCCGCACGGCCCCTTCGGTGGGCGGCTCAGCCGAACGGGTGGACTCTGGTCTAATGGGTTGCTCTTTTGTCGGCCGCCGTGAGTGGGGGACGTGGTGTTGGACGTACAGAACAAACCCGCTGCGGACCCTGCCGACGCGCAGAGACCGGAGGACGGCGGTCTCGCGGCCGCCCCGGTACGCCCGTACGCGATCATCGCGGCGGTCTTCGGCGCGCTGTACCTCCTCTACTCCTGGGTGCAGTACGAGCGCTTCCGCACGCCCTCCTGGGACCTCGGGATCTTCGAGCAGTCCGTCCGGGCCTACGCCGAGCTGCGCGCCCCGATCGTCGACATCAAGGGACCCGGCTTCCTCATACTCGGGGACCACTTCAGCCCCGTGACGGCGCTCCTCGCGCCGCTCTACTGGGTGTGGTCCTCCCCGCTCGCGCTGCTCTTCGCGCAGGCCGCGCTGTTCGCCGCCTCCGCCGCCGTGGTCGGCCGCACCGCCCAGCAGGTGCTCGGCAGCCGGGCCGCCGGGATCGCCCTCACCGTGGCGTACGGGCTGTCCTGGGGGCTCCAGGAGGCCGTCAAGTCCGACTTCCACGAGATCGCCTTCGCCGTCCCGCTGCTCGCCCTGACCTGCCGCGCGCTGCTCCTGGGCCGCTGGAACGCCGCCGTCGCCTGGTCCCTGCCGCTGGTCCTCGTCAAGGAGGACATGGGGCTGACGGTCGCCATGGTCGGCGCGGTGCTGTTCGTGAAGGGGCAGCGGCGGCTCGGCACCGCCCTCGCCGGCTTCGGCACGGCCTTCTTCGCGCTCACCGTGCTCGTCCTCATCCCGGCCGCCAGCCGGGTCGGCCAGTACGACTACTGGGCCAAGATCGAGAAGAGCGGCGACGGCAGCCAGGTCTCCTTCCTGGACTCGCTCCTCGGCGCCTTCCAGCACGGCGAGAAGTGGGAGATGCTCCTCTTCCTCGTCGGCGTCACCGGCTTCCTCTGCCTGCGCTCCCCGCTGATGCTGCTCGTGCTGCCCACCCTCGGCTGGCGTTTCCTCTCGCACGACCCCAACCACTGGGGCATGTTCTGGCACTACAACGCGATCCTGATGCCGGTGGTGTTCCTCGCCCTGGTCGACGCGGTCCGGGCGGTGCGCACCTCGCCGCGGCCCTGGCTCGTCGCGTACGGCCGGGTGGCCGTGCCCGTCGTCACGGCGATCGCGCTCGTGCACGCCCTCGACATGCCGCTGCGCGAGCTGACCCGCCCCGAGACGTACCGCACGGACGCCCGCACCCTCGACGCGCGGCGCGCGGTCGCGGCGGTGCCGGCGGGCACCAGCGTCGAGACGAACGTGACGCTCATGGCCCACCTCACCGGGGACCACACCGTCTACTGGGTCGGCGGCGCGCAGGGCGTCAGCCCCGACTACCTCGCCCTCGACCTCTCCTCCGGCTGGTCCCAGCCGGTCACGGACCCGGTCGGGCTGGCCTCCCAGCTGCATCCGGAGGCGCGGTACGCGGTGGTGGAGCAGGCGGGGCAGTTCGCGGTGCTGAAGCGGCAGTGAGACGAGGGCCGCTGCGCCGGTCGCGGCGGTTGCGGCGGTGCGTACGCGAAGGGGCCCCGGTTCCGGACGGAACAGGGGCCCCTTCGCGTACGCCGCGGGCCGTGGATCAGAAGCGCGGGCGGTTGAACCAGGCCGAGGCCTGCGGGCCCACCATCGAGGCGAGGATGACGCCGCCGAGGGCGAGGCTGATGATGCCGCCGGGCACGCCGGTCGCCTCGCCCGAGGCGAAGTTGCCGAGCGCGCCGAGGAGCATCAGCGAGGCGTAGATGATCGTGAGGACGCGGATCGCGGTGCCGCCGGTGGCGAACTTCACGGCGAGGAAGATGCCGAGACCGGCGATGACCAGCAGGATCACGACCAGGGCGAAGCCGAAGCCGGCCAGCATCCCGGACGCCTCCGAGGAGCGCGTCGCGCTGGACGCGGCGGCGATGCCGATGCCCGCGATGATCGCGATCAGGATCTGCAGGCCGGACAGGATGAACATGATCACGCGCGCCGCGGTCATCAGACCGGGCATCTTGGTCGGGCCATGCGGGTAGCCGCCGCCGTACGGCGAGACCGGCGGGGCCGCCGGGTAGCCGTACCCCTGCTGCGGCGGGACGCCCTGCGGGGCCTGCTGGGGGTAGCCGTAACCGGGCTGGCCCTGCGGGGGCTGACCGTATCCGGGCTGGCCCTGCGGGGGCTGGCCGTAGGGGTTGTTCGGGTCGCCGAAGCTCATCGGGGTTCCTCCGTTGGTTCCTGTGCGGGGACGGGCGTCGCGGCCCTGCGCGGAGGATGTGTCATCCGTGTCTCACGACGTATGAGCGGTGTTGCCCCCCGGCACTGCTCGCGGCACTGCGCAGATCATCGTCGTCAAAACGGCGACTGCTTGTCCAGTCGATACGCGGTGCGGTTGTGCAAGTGCAACCTCTGCTTCCGAATTGGAATCCGGCGGGGCCCATCCGGGAAGATGTGCGCATGAGCGCCCAGATTCTCGATGGCAAGGCCACCGCAGCCGCGATCAAGTCCGATCTGACCGCCCGTGTGGCGGCCCTGAAGGAGCGGGGCGTGACCCCCGGTCTCGGCACGATCCTGGTCGGCGACGACCCGGGCAGCCAGAAGTACGTCGCCGGCAAGCACCGCGACTGCGCGCAGGTCGGCATCGCCTCCATCCAGCGCGAACTCCCCGGCACCGCCACGCAGGAGGAGATCGAGGCGGTCGTGCGCGAGCTCAACGAGGACCCGGCCTGCACCGGTTACATCGTGCAGCTGCCGCTTCCCAAGGGCATCGACGAGAACCGCATCCTGGAGCTCATGGACCCGGCGAAGGACGCCGACGGCCTGCACCCGACGAACCTCGGCCGGCTCGTCCTCAACGAGCCCGCCCCGCTGCCCTGCACCCCCAACGGCGTCATCACGCTGCTGCGCCGGTACGGCGTGGAGATCAACGGCGCGGAGGTCGTGGTCGTGGGCCGGGGTGTGACCATCGGGCGCCCGATGCCGCTGCTGCTGACCCGCCGCTCCGAGAACGCCACCGTGACGCAGTGCCACACCGGCACCAAGGACCTCGCGGCGCATCTGCGGCGCGCCGACATCATCGTCGCGGCGGCCGGCGTCGGGCACCTGATCAAGCCGGAGGACGTGAAGCCGGGCGCGGCCGTGCTCGACGTCGGCGTCTCGCGCGACGCCGACGGCAGGATCGTCGGCGACGTGCACCCGGGTGTCGCCGAGGTGGCCGGCTGGATCTCCCCGAACCCGGGCGGTGTCGGCCCGATGACCCGCGCCCAGCTGCTCGTCAACGTCGTCGAGGCCGCCGAGCGCGCGGCCGGGGTCCGCTGACCATGACCTCCTCCGACGCGGACGCGCCGCGGACCTCGGAGGAGCCGGACGCCGATGCGGGCACCCCCTCGGCCTCCGCTTCGGACGAGGCCGTACGCCCCCGCCGCCACCCCCGCGCGACGCTCACGACCACGACCGCCCGTCCGGAGGGCGGCGGCCGGGCGGCGCCGGGCGACGCGTCGGCGCCCGCGCGCCAGTGGCCGCTGCTCACCGTGCTCGGCCTGGCCGCGCTCGGGCTGCTGATCGTGGGCACCGACCTGTTCCCGCAGGCCTTCCGGGTCGGCGCCCTGCTGGTCGGGGCGGCGCTCCTGACGGGTGCGGTGCTGCGCCGCGTGCTGCCCTCGGTCGGCATGCTGGCGGTGCGCTCGCGCTTCACCGACATGATCACGTACGGGGTGATGGGCGGCCTGATCGTGCTGCTCGCGCTCATGGTGCAGCCGAAGCCCTGGCTGCGGATCCCGTTCCTGGAGGACATCCTCCATCTGACGGTGAGCTGAGCCTGCGCATGTGGTGACGGCGCCCGTCCTCTCCCCCGTGGGAGGACGGGCGCCGCTGCGTTCCAGGGTCATGTACGTGCCAATGATCGATCAAGATCCGCCGGAGCCTTGTGGCACGGAGGTGACGGAGGTGACGATTCCGGTACGTGGCTCGTTATGCGTACGTGTGGGGTGAGCCGCACCACAAGGGGGTGGGGGTGCGCACCGCCCCGGGTCCGATAGCCTGACCGCTGGATATCTCTTCACGTCGAGACATCGATCGATCAAGGGGAGACATCCAGCATCAGGGGCAGGGACCCCCACCGCCAGCTGTCTTACGGAGATCGCCATGACCCGCACTCCCGTGAATGTCACCGTGACCGGCGCGGCCGGCCAGATCGGCTACGCGCTGCTCTTCCGCATCGCCTCCGGCCACCTGCTCGGCGCGGACGTGCCGGTCAAGCTGCGCCTCCTCGAGATCCCGCAGGGCGTCAAGGCCGCCGAGGGCACCGCCATGGAGCTCGACGACTGCGCGTTCCCGCTGCTCAAGGGCATCGACATCTTCGACGACCCGAACAAGGGCTTCGAGGGCGCCAACATCGGCCTGCTCGTCGGCGCGCGCCCGCGCGGTCCGGGCATGGAGCGCGGCGACCTGCTCGCCGCCAACGGCGGCATCTTCAAGCCGCAGGGCGAGGCCATCGCCGCCCACGCCGCGGACGACATCAAGATCCTGGTCGTCGGCAACCCGGCCAACACCAACGCCCTGATCGCCCAGTCGGCCGCCAAGGGCGTCCCGGCCGAGCGCTTCACCGCGATGACCCGCCTGGACCACAACCGCGCCCTGACGCAGCTGGCCCAGAAGACCGGCTCCTCGGTCACGGACATCAAGCGCCTCACCATCTGGGGCAACCACTCCGCGACCCAGTACCCGGACATCTTCAACGCGGAGATCGCCGGCAAGAACGCGGCCGAGGTCGTGGGCGACCAGGCGTGGCTGGCCGACACCTTCATCCCGACCGTCGCCAAGCGCGGCGCCGCGATCATCGACGCCCGTGGCGCGTCCTCCGCCGCCTCCGCCGCGAACGCCGCCATCGACCACGTCCACACGTGGGTCAACGGCACCGCCGAGGGCGACTGGACCTCCATGGGTGTCCCGTCCGACGGCTCCTACGGCGTCCCGGAGGGCCTCATCTCCTCCTTCCCGGTCACCTGCAAGGACGGCAAGTACGAGATCGTCCAGGGCCTGGAGATCAACGACTTCTCCCGCGAGCGCATCGACGCCTCCGTGCGCGAGCTCTCCGAGGAGCGCGACGCGGTCCGCGAGCTGGGCCTCATCTGAGCCCGACCGCCGTCTGATCGCTCTCCGCTTTCCACAACGCCCCCGGCTGGATTCTCCAGCCGGGGGCGTTTGTGTTGTGCAACCACAATGGAATGTAGTACTTCTTATACATGAGCGAGCAGGTGCACAACAGGCTCTCGGTCGTCAGGGCTGAGCGAAAGGTGTCGCGGCAGGCGCTGGCCGAGGCAGTGGGCGTCCACTACCAGACCATCGGCTACATCGAGCGCGGCCAGTACAACCCGAGTCTCGACCTGGCCCTGAAGGTGGCCCGGTACTTCGAGCTGCCGGTGGAGGCGCTGTTCTCCCTGGAGCCGTTCCAGCCGCTCACCACAGAGGTCTACGGGAGGACGAAGTGATGACGACGACCGCGACGCGCTACGACCGGCGCATGTACGCCGTGATGAACAACCGCGAGGCCGCGGCCCTGTACGCGACCGCCGGCCGCCGCAGGGTCCTGGTGGGCGTGCACCTCGCGCTGACGGCCGGCGGGCTGGGCGCGTTCTTCGGTGTGGGTGGGGTCCCGGGCGCGCTCACCATGGTGGCGCTGCTGCTGCCGTGGGTCGTGGCGACCGGCGCGATCAACGGGGCCACCCGCGGACTCCTGGAGCTGCGCGGCCGGATGCTCGACGAGCGTCAGCTGGTCGAGCGGGACCGCGTCCGCTCCCTCGCGCACCGGCTGACCGGTTGGCTGCTGATCGGCGGCACGGCCGTGGTGGTCCTCCTCGCCGCGTACACCGACGTCGACCTGTCGGGCCTGGCGGCGCCGCTGATGGTCGCGGTCCTCGCGCTGCACCTGCTGACCCCGCTCTGGGTCGCCGGACTGCGCGTCCAGGACGAGCCGTCCGGCGACGAGAACTGAACGGCCCGGGCCGGAGTCGGTGCCGGGGGCGGTGCCGGGGCTACGCGCCGCCCCGCAACTCCTCCGCCAGAGACCGGACATGGTCGAGCGTACGGAGCAACAGGCCCGGTCCGAAGGTGATCCGGGTCGCGCCGAGCCGGCCCAGTTCGGGGAACGGCGGACTGTCCTTCTGCGCGAGGAAGTTGAGGGGCAGGGCCTCGCCGACTCCGGCCCGCAGGGCCGGCAGGTCGGCGGCCGGGGCCAGGATCGGGTACACGCAGTCCGCGCCCGCCGCCGCGTACCGCAGGGAGCGCGTCACGGCCGCGGTCGCGGGTGCGGGCACGTCGCGCAGATAGACGTCGACGCGGGCGTTCACGAAGAGCGCGTTCCCGGCCTCCGCCCGTACCGCCGCCAGCCAGTCGGCGTGCTCGTGCGCGTCCCTCATGCCGCGCCGGTCGTCCGAGTCCTCCAGGTTCACGCCGGCCGCGCCGGTCCGCAGGACCCGCTCGACGAACTCCTTCGGCGCGAGCCCGTACCCGCCCTCCAGGTCCGCCGTCACCGGGACGGACACCGCGCGGACGATCCGCGCGACCTGGGCGAACATCTCGTCGGCGGGCGTGCTCCCGTCCTCGTACCCGAGCACGCGGGCGATCCCGGCGCTGGGCGTGGCGAGGGCCGGGAAGCCGGCCTCCTCGAAGGCGGCGGCGCTCGCCGCGTCCCACGGGCCGGGCAGCACCAGCGGATCGCCGGCCGCCCGGTCCCGGTGCAGCGCGCGCAGCGCGAGAGCCCGCTCGCTCACTTCTTGTACGCCCCGGGGGTGTAGTGACCCGGGACCATCCGGGTGGTGACGGCGATCCGGTTCCAGGAGTTGATCGTCACGATCGCACCGATGAGGTGCGCGAGCTCGGTCTCCTCGAAGTGGCGGGCGGCCTCCGCGTACACCTCGTCCGGCACGAATCCGTCGGTGAGGACGGTGACCGCCTCCGTCAGCGCCAGCGCCGCGGCCTCTCGCTCCGTGTAGAAGTGCCGCGACTCGCGCCAGGCCGCCAGCTGCACGATCCGCTGGACGCTCTCGCCCGCCGCCAGCGCGTCCTTGGAGTGCATGTCGAGGCAGAAGGCGCAGTTGTTGATCTGCGAGGCGCGGATCTTGACCAGCTCGTACAGCTTCGGGTCGACGTGCTTCGACGCGGCGATCTCCAGGCCGATCATGGCCTTGTAGAACTCGGGGTGCCGCTCGGCGAAGGCCTGCCGGGCCGGGTGCTCGGGGGCGTACGCCGTCGTGGCGGCCTGTGCGCTGTCCTGTGTCGTGGTGGTGGTCATGCCGACCACCGTACGGTCGGGGTGGTACCCGGGTATGGTCCATTCCCATGGCGAATGACTGGGCCACTTTCGGCGCCGACCTGCACCTCGAACCGCACGG
This sequence comes from Streptomyces sp. NPDC051909, assembly GCF_040681095.1. Lineage (NCBI taxonomy): Bacteria > Bacillati > Actinomycetota > Actinomycetes > Kitasatosporales > Streptomycetaceae > Streptomyces > Streptomyces sp. NPDC051909. The sequence continues at coordinate 447,233 of NZ_JBFAYA010000001.1, forward strand.
GCACGGGCAGGGCCTGCGCGAGGGGCTGATGAACGCGCTCCGGGACGCCGTGCGCAGCGGACGCCTCGCCGCCGGGACCCGGCTGCCGTCCTCACGCTCGCTCGCCGTCGACCTGGGCGTGGCCCGCAACACCGTCGCCGACGCCTACGCCGAACTCGTCGCCGAGGGCTGGCTGACCGCCCGGCAGGGCTCCGGCACCCGCGTGGCCCAGCGCTCCGCGCCCCGCCGCCCGGGGTCCAGGGCCGCCGCATCGCGCCGCGCGGGGCCGGGCCGGGGCGGGAGGCCGGGCGGGGCCGTCGAGTCCGTCACCGCGCCGCCCGCCGGGAAGCCCACGTACAACCTGAGCCCCGGCACCCCCGACCTCGCCTCCTTCCCCCGCGCCGACTGGCTCAAGGCCTCCCGCAAGGCGCTCATGGGCGCGCCCGACGAGGCCTTCGGCTACGGCGACCCGCGCGGCAGGATCGAACTGCGCACCGTCCTCGCGGAATACCTCGCACGGGCCCGCGGTGTGTACGCGCGGCCCGAACGGATCGTGCTCTGCTCGGGGTTCGTGCACGGTCTGATGCTGATGGGGCAGGTGCTGCGGGCCCGCGGGGTGCGGGAGGTGGCCGTCGAGTCGTACGGACTCGACGTCCACTGGGACCTCCTCGGCCGCGCCGGCCTGAAGATGCCGGCCCTGCCTTTCGACGAACAGGGCACGCGCACCGAGGAGTTGGGTGCACGAGAGGTGATGGGTCCGGGCGTCGGGGCGGTCCTCCTCACGCCCGCACACCAGTTCCCGACCGGCGGCGCTCTCCAGCCCGACCGGCGCGCGGTGGCGGTCGACTGGGCGCGGGCGGCCGGCGGGCTGCTCCTGGAGGACGACTACGACGGCGAGTTCCGCTACGACCGGCAGCCCGTCGGCGCCCTCCAGGGCCTGGACCCGGACCGGGTCGTCTACCTCGGCACCGCGAGCAAGTCCCTGGCGCCGGGCCTGCGGATCGCCTGGATGGTGCTGCCCGAACAGCTCGTCGGCGAGGTCCTCGCCCAGAAGGGGACCGTCGACTGGGTGTCCAGCGCGCCCGACCAGCTCACCTTCGCGGAGTTCCTGGCCTCCGGCGCGTACGACCGGCACGTACGGGCCATGCGGCTGCGCTACCGGCGCCGCCGCGACCAGCTCGTCGCGGCGGTCGCCGCCCGCTCGCCCGGGACCCGGATCAGCGGCATCGCCGCCGGACTGCACGCCGTCCTCGAACTCCCCGAGGGCACCGAGGAGTCGGTGCTGCGCGCCGCCGCCTTCCAGGGTCTGGCCCTGCTCGGCATCAACCGCTTCCGACACCCCACCGTCCCGCGCACCCGCGACGCCCTGGTCGTCGGCTACGGCACCCCGTCGGACAGCGCCTGGTCGGGGGCGCTCGAAGCACTCTGCCGGGTGCTGCCCTAGGGGGTGTCTAGCGAGGCGGCAGCCGGGTGGCGAGGAAGGCGAGGATCTCGTCGCGGGCGCGGACGGTCGGATGCCCGGCCTCGTCGACGAGGTGGGCGGTGACGACGCTGTGCGGGGTGCCGACGAGCTCGGCGAAGAAGGGCGGCGGGGCGGGGTTGGCGGCGCTGTCGGACAGGACCCGCCCGTCGAACGCGTCGCCGAGCAGCGCCCGGTACGCGGCGAAGCGCTGCCCGGTGCACCAACGGTCGCCCTCGAAGCGGTGGGCGAGGACCGTGAGTCCGTCGCGGGTCAGCCGGTCGCGGACGGCCCGCGCGTCGGCCGGGTCGAGTTCGAGTCCGGCGGGGTCGTCGAGGGGGAGGGAGGGGTGGTTGACGACGGGAGCGATCACCGCGGGCTCCAGGGCCATGGTGAGCGCGAAGTTGCCGGTGAAGCACAGGCCGATCGCGCCGACCCCGGGCCCTCCGCACGCCGCGTGCGCCTGGCGCGCCAGGCCGCGCAGCCACAGCGTGACGGGGCTGGTGCCGCCGCCGGCGAAGGCCCGGAACTCCGCGCTGACGCAGGCGCGGCGCATGACCTCCCTGCCGCCCTCGACCGTGGGGAAGGCGCCGTCGGTGCCGAACAGGGACGGCACGTACACGGTCAGGCCCGCGTCCCGCACCCAGCGGGCGAGCCGCAGCACGTCGGGGCTGATGCCCGGCATCTCGGGCAGCACGACGACCGCGGGCCCGGTCCCGGCCACGTACACGGTCTTGGTCACGCCGTCGACGGTCATGGGCCGGCGGTCGAAGTCGTCGATCGGATCGTCCTCGCTCATGGGGCAAGGATCACGGGCGTTCCGGCGCCCCGTTGAGGGGCGGGATCGCCAAGGAGGCGGGTAATCTCGCCAGCCGGAGCGAAGCGGGTGCGGGGGTACCGGGTACGAGAGGGGCGGAGGTGCGGCGCGGATGGCGGAGGAGCCGGGCGTGCCGGGGGAACTGCGGGTCGGGGTCCTGGCCTATCCGGGCTGCTTCGCGTCCGAAGTCTTCGGCGTCCCCGACCTGTTGACGATGGCCGCGCATGTCGCCGGGCCGGAGGCGCCCGGCTACCGGGTCGCGATCGTCTCGCCGCGGCGGCGGGTCGTCGCCTCCGGGGGCGCGCGGCTCGACGTACGCCCGCTGCGCGAGGTGGACGTCCTCGTCGTGCCCGGCTTCGAACTGCGCCCGGGTGCGGCCGACTTGGGTGCACGGCTCGCCGGTCTCGCGCCCGAGGCCGCGGCGATCCGCGCGCAGGCCGCCGCGGGCACGGCCGTCGTGTCGCTGTGCGTGGGCGCGTTCCTGCTGGCCGAGGCGGGACTTCTGGACCGGCGCCGGGCCACGACGTCATGGCTGCACGCGGGCGAACTCGCCCGGCGCTGCCCGGAGGCCGACGTGCGGCCCGAGCATCTGGTCGTCACGGACCGGGGCGTGACGACCGCGGCCGCGTTCAGCGCCATGTACGACTTCGCCCTCGACCTGGTCCGCCGCCACAGCGGCGCGCGGGTCGCCCGTACGACGGCGCGGGTGGCCCTCGTCGACGACGCCCGCACCTCCCAGGCCCCGTACGTCGACCCCCGCCTGCTGCCACGGTCCGGCAGCGACTTCTCCCAGCGGGTCATGCGCCACCTCGACCAGAACCTCGCCGCCCGCTACGACCTGTCGGCTCTCGCCGCCGCCTTCGGCGTCAGCACCCGCACCCTCCTCCGCCGCTTCTCCGCCGAGACCGGCCACACCCCCCTGGCCCACCTCCAGACCTCCCGCGTCCGACGCGCCCGCCATCTCCTGGAGACCACCGACCGCACCGTCGCCGCCATCGCCTCCTCCGTCGGCTACCACGACCCCGGCACCTTCGCCGCCCTCTTCGCCCGCCACACGGGCCGGCGACCGAGCGCGTACCGCGCTGCCTTCCGCCGCAAGCCCGAGGCCCCGGCGCCCCAGAAGCCCGACGCCTGATGCCCGCTCGGGCCAAAGCCCCGGCCCCCGGCCCCCGCCGTCCGCCCGCCTCCCTGCTTCCCGGCCCGGCCTGCGCCGACGGCGCCGCCCGCCCGCCCCCAGCCTCAACGCCCGACTTCCGCCCCCGCTTCCACCGCCGGCGCCTCCCCGAACCGCGCCAGGGTCAGCGAGCCCGCCACCGCCACCGCGAAGCCGAGCAGGGCCAGCCAGCCCAGGCCGGGGCGGGTGGTGTCGCCGAGCCAGGTGACGCCGACGACGGCGGGGCCGATGGTCTCGCCGAGGACGAGGCCGGCGGTGGCGGTGGTGACGGCGCCGCGGTTGAGGGCGGAGGTGTAGAGGAGGAAGGCGCTGCCGCCGCCGACGAGGAGGGCGTAGAAGGCCGGGTCGGTCAGGTCGAAGGAGTCGAGGAGGCGGACCGCGATCTCGACCACGCCGAAGCCGAGGCCGCCCGCGAGGCCGAGGGCGAGGGCGCGGGGGCGGTCCGGGAGGCGGCCGGCGGCGGCGCCCGCCGCCAGGACGCCGAAGGAGGCCGCGAGCAGGCCCCAGGAGAGCGCGGCGTCGGCGCCCTCGTGGCCCTCCCGGCCGGACGCGAGCGCCAGCATCGCCAGGCCCAGGCAGACCACCGCGACGGCCGCCCACTCCGTACGGCTGAGCCGCACCTTCAGCATCCGGGAGGCGATCACCGCCGTCACCGCGAGGCTCGCCGCGAGCGACGCGCCGACCGCGTAGATCGGCAGGGTCCGCAGCGCCACGATCTGCAGGACGAAGCCGAGTCCGTCCATGCCGAGCCCGGCCACGTACCGCCACTGGCGCAGCGCCCGCCACAGGAGTGCCACGTCGACCCCGCCGCCCGTGCCGGGTTCGGCGGCCCGCGCGCCGAGCGCCTGGAAGACGGAGGCGGCGCCGAAGCAGACGGCCGAACCGAGCGCGCAGATCATCCCAAGAAGCACGAAAGGGACTCTAGTGCGACGGGGATCGGACGCGCGTTCACGCCGGGCCTACACTGTGCCGTCGCAACCGGGCGCGGGCAGCCGCCACCAGCCCGGCCCACAGGGGAGGACGGGGACGGACATGCGCAGAGTGAGGTCGACCACGGTGGTCCTGGGCGGAGTGGGCCTGCTCGCCGCGACGCTGACGGCCTGCTCCTCCGAGCCCGACCGGCGCTGCATCGACCCGGTGACGTACAAGGAGCTCCCGAACTACGAGTGCGACTGCGGGGGCGGGGACGGCCACGGCGGCAGCTCCAGCCACAGTCACAGCGGCCGCTACTACTACGGCGGCTCCTCCAGCAACGGCAAGGTCAGCGGCGGCAGCTTCGACAAGTCCGCGGTCTCCAGCGGCGGCTTCGGCGGCCACGGTTCCTCCTCCGGCGGCTGATCCCCCGTGCGGCGCCACACCATCGAACCGCGCCCCGGCTGGCAGCGGACCGTCGAGGAACAGGGCCTGATCTATCCCCTGACCCGCTACCCCGACGACTCCCTACGCCCCTACTGGGACGAGAGCGCGTACTACTCCTTCAGCCTGCCCGAGGTGGAGGCCCTGGAGGAGGTCGTCGAGGAGCTGCACGCCATGTGCCTCGCCGCGGCGGCGCACATCGTCGAGAAGAACCGGTTCGCCGAGCTCGGCATCACCGACCGCCGGCTCGCCTCCCGGGTCGCCGAGTCCTGGCGCCGCCGCGCCGAACTCCCCACCATCTACGCCCGGTTCGACCTCCGTTACGACGGCACCGGCCCGGCGAAGATGCTGGAGTACAACGCCGACACCCCCACCTCCCTCGTGGAGGCCGCCAGCCCCCAGTGGTTCTGGATGGAGGAGCGCTTCCCCGGCGCCGACCAGTGGAACTCCCTCCACGAGCGGCTCGTCGACGCCTGGAAGCGGCAGGCGCACCTGCTGCCGCCCGGCAGCCCCGTGCACTTCGTCCACTCCGACGTCGACGAGCTCGGCGAGGACCTGATGACGGTCGCGTACCTCCGCGAGACCGCCCAGCAGGCCGGCCTCGCGACCGAGGCGCTTTCGGTCGAGCGGATCGGCTGGGACCACATCTCCGGGCGCTTCGTCGACGACCGGCTGCGCTTCATCCGCGCCTGCTTCAAGCTCTACCCGTGGGAGTGGCTGACCACGGACAGCTTCGGCCCGTACGTCCTCGACACCCTCGACAACGGCGGCGGCAGCGGCACCACCTGCTGGATCGAGCCCGCCTGGAAGATGCTGCTCTCCAACAAGGCGCTCCTGGCGATCCTCTGGGAGCTCTACCCGGGCCACCCCAACCTGCTGCCCGCCTACCTCGACGGGCCGCGCGAACTCGCCACGACCACCGGCTGGGTCGCCAAGCCGCTGCTCGGCCGCGAGGGCGCGGGCGTCACCCTGCACGAGCCGGGCACGCCCGTGGTCCTCGGCGACGAGCCGGTCTGCTACCAGGAGCTCGCCCCGCTGCCCGACTTCGACGGCAACCGCGTCGTGCTCGGCGCGTGGACCGTCGGCGACGAGTCGGCGGGGCTCGGCATCCGCGAGTCGGCGGGCCCGGTCACGGACGAGTACGCGCGCTTCATCCCGCACGTGATCCTCTAGCCGGACACCCCCCTAGGGCCTGTCCGACCCTGATCCGCCGGACAGGCCCTGGGCGAGGGCGGCCGTCACTCCGAAAGCACCGCCCGCAGCTGCTCCAACCCCCAGTCCAGGTCCTCCTTCGAGATCACCAGCGGCGGCGCGATCCGGATCGTCGAGCCGTGCGTGTCCTTCACCAGCACACCCCGCTCCATCAGCCGCTCCGAGATCTGCCGGCCCGTGCCCTTCGCGGGTGCGATGTCCACACCGGCCCACAGGCCCCGGCCGCGCACCGCCTCCACCGCGCCGCCGCCCACCAGGAGGCCCAGCTCCGCGTGCAGGTGCTCGCCGAGTTCGGCGGCCCGCTCCTGGTACTCGCCGGTGCGCAGCATCGCGATCACCTCCAGGGCGACCGCGCAGGCCAGCGGGTTGCCGCCGAAGGTCGAGCCGTGCTCGCCCGGCTTGAACACGCCGAGCACGTCCCGGTCGGCGACCACCGCCGACACCGGCACCACGCCGCCGCCGAGCGCCTTGCCGAGGATGTAGACGTCGGGCACCACACCCTCGTGTTCGCACGCGAAGGTCCTGCCCGTGCGGCCCAGCCCCGACTGGATCTCGTCGGCCATGAACAGCACGTTCCGCCGGGCCGTCAGCTCCCGCACCCCGCGCAGATAGCCCGGCGGCGGGACCAGGACGCCCGCCTCGCCCTGGATGGGTTCGAGCAGCACCGCCACCGTGTTCTCGGTGACCGCCGCCTCCAGGGCGGTCAGATCGCCGTACGGCACGATCTCGAAGCCCGGCGTGTACGGGCCGAAGTGGTCGCGCGCCTCGTGGTCCGTGGAGAAGCTGACGATCGTCGTCGTCCGGCCGTGGAAGTTGTTCGCCGCGACCACGATCTTCGCGTGCCCGTCCGGCACGCCCTTCACCTCGTACCCCCACTTCCGGGCGGTCTTCACCGCCGTCTCCACGGCCTCCGCCCCCGTGTTCATCGGCAGTACCGCCTCCTTGCCGCACAGCTCGGCCAGGCGCTCGCAGAACGCGCCGAACCGGTCGTGGTGGAAGGCCCGCGAGGTCAGCGTCACCCGGTCCAGCTGCGCCTTGGCGGCGTCGATCAGGCGGCGGTTGCCATGGCCGAAATTGAGCGCCGAGTACCCGGCGAGCATGTCGAGGAAGCGGCGCCCCTCGACATCGGTCATCCACGCGCCCTCGGCGGAGGCGACGACCACGGGCAGCGGGTGGTAGTTGTGGGCGCTGTGCGCGTCCGCGGCAGCGATCTCGTCTTGCGTCCTCGGCGTACTCGACACGGGATCTCCGTTCGTCCTGCGGCAGGGGAGGGTGTGGCTCCCTTTTCTTATCGTCGCTCGCATGCCGGACGGGGAAACCTCCGGCGACGACGCGCCCGCTACTGTGGAAACACGCACGGCGACTGGCGTACGGGGAACCAACCCCGGGGGAGCCGTGCGCGGCAGACCACACGAGGTGCCGCCCGCCTGGGCATCCCGGAACCGAACAGGTCCCGCGTGGTGCCGCGCAGCGCGTAGCGCACCGGGACCTCCTGCCCGGAGGAACGCACGCCATGAACCTTCCCGCCCACCACCCGGACCTTCCCGCCCACCACCCGGCGCTCTCCGCCGCCGACCCCGAGCTCGCCGCGCTCGTCGGCGCCGAGGAGCGGCTGCAGGCCGAGACCCTGCGGCTCATCCCCAGCGAGAACTACGTCTCCGCCGCCGTCCTCGAAGCCTCCGGCACCGTGCTGCAGAACAAGTACAGCGAGGGCTACCCCGGGCGCCGCTACTACGAGGGCCAGCAGAACATCGACCAGGTCGAGACCCTCGCCATCGAGCGCGCCAAGGCCCTCTTCGGCGTCGACCACGCCAACGTCCAGCCGTACTCCGGCTCCCCGGCCAACCTCGCCGTCTACCTCGCCTTCGCGCAGCCCGGCGACACCGTGATGGGCATGGCCCTGCCCATGGGCGGCCACCTCACCCACGGCTGGGGCGTCTCCGCCACCGGCACCTGGTTCCGGGGCGTCCAGTACGGCGTACGGCAGGACAACGGGCTCATCGACTTCGACCAGGTCCGCGAGCTCGCCCTCGCCGAGCGCCCCAAGGTGATCTTCTGCGGCGGCACCGCGCTGCCCCGCACGATCGACTTCGCCGCCTTCGGGGAGATCGCCCGCGAGGCCGGCGCCGTGCTCGTCGCCGACGTCGCCCACATCGCCGGCCTCATCGCCGGCGGCGCCCACCCGTCCCCGGTCGGTCACGTGGACGTGATCTCCACGACCACCCACAAGACCCTGCGCGGCCCGCGCGGCGCCATGCTGATGTCCCGCGCCGAGCACGCCAAGGCCATCGACAAGGCCGTCTTCCCCGGCCTCCAGGGCGGCCCGCACAACCAGACCACCGCCGCCATCGCCGTCGCCCTCCACGAGGCGGCCCGGCCCGCCTTCCGCGACTACGCCCACGCCGTCGTCGCCAACGCCAAGGCCCTCGCCGACGAGCTGCTCGCCCGCGGCTTCGACCTGGTCTCCGGCGGCACCGACAACCACCTGATCCTCATGGACCTCACCCCCAAGGAGGTCCCCGGCAAGATCGCCGCCAAGGCCCTCGACCGGGCCGGGATCGTCGTGAACTACAACACCGTCCCCTACGACCCCCGCAAGCCCTTCGACCCCTCCGGCGTCCGCATCGGCACCCCGTCCCTCACCTCCCGCGGCCTCACCACGGACCACATGCCGCAGGTCGCCGACTGGATCGACCGCGGTGTCGCCGCCGCCGGCAAGGGCGACGAGGACGCGCTCGCCGTGATCCGCGCCGAGGTCGCCGAGCTCATGGGCGCCTTCCCGGCCCCGGGCCTGCCCGTCTGAACCCGCTCGACGCCCGCTCGACCGGGTGAGACGCGGGTGTGTTCCGCGTCTCACCGGCCCGCGGTGGGCGGGCAGTCCGGGAACGCTCCGCACACCTGAGAGAATGATGAGCATGGCCTCTGATCGACCTCGTGTGCTCTCCGGAATCCAGCCCACCGCAGGCTCGTTCCACCTCGGCAACTACCTCGGCGCCGTCCGGCAGTGGGTCGCGCTGCAGGAGTCCCACGACGCCTTCTACATGGTCGTGGACCTGCACGCGATCACGGTCCCGCAGGACCCCGCCGAGCTGCGCGCCAACACCCGGCTCGCCGCCGCCCAGCTGCTCGCCGCCGGCCTCGACCCGGAGCGCTGCACCCTCTTCGTCCAGAGCCACGTCCCCGAGCACGCCCAGCTCGGCTGGGTCATGAACTGCCTCACCGGCTTCGGCGAGGCCTCCCGCATGACCCAGTTCAAGGACAAGTCCGCGAAGCAGGGCGCCGACCGCGCGACCGTCGGCCTCTTCACGTACCCGATCCTCCAGGTCGCCGACATCCTGCTCTACCAGGCCCACCAGGTCCCGGTCGGCGAGGACCAGCGCCAGCACATCGAGCTGACCCGCGACCTCGCGGAGCGCTTCAACGGGCGCTTCGGCGAGACGTTCACGATCCCGGCGCCGTACATCCTCAAGGAGACGGCGAAGATCTACGACCTGCAGGACCCGGCGATCAAGATGAGCAAGTCGGCGTCCACGCCGAAGGGCCTCATCAACCTGCTCGACGACCCGAAGACGACGGCCAAGAAGGTCAAGAGCGCGGTCACCGACACCGACACGGTGATCCGCTTCGACCCGGAGAACAAGGCCGGCGTCTCCAACCTGCTCACCATCCTGTCCGTGCTCACCGACACGTCGATCGCCGACCTGGAGAAGAGCTACGAGGGCAAGATGTACGGCGCCCTGAAGACCGACCTCGCCGAGGTCATGGTGGACTTCGTCACTCCCTTCCGGACCCGCACCCAGGAGTACCTGGACGACCCCGAGACGTTGGACTCGGTGCTGGCCAAGGGCGCGGAGAAGGCCCGGGCGGTCGCCGCCGAGACGCTGGCGCAGACCTACGACAAGATCGGCTTCCTGCCCGCCAAGCACTGAGCGGGGGCGCGAGCCGGGGCGCGGGTCGAAGGACTCTGGCCGAAAGGGTGGTGCAAGCCGCACACTGGCGGCTGCACCACCACACACCTGGACGACGGAGACGACGGAGGAGAACGACGTGGGGACCGTAACGCTCGGCGTTTCGATCGCGGTCCCGGAGCCCTACGGCAGCCTGCTCCAGGAGCGGCGCGCGGGCTTCGGGGATCCCGCCGCGCACGGCATTCCGACCCACGTCACGCTGCTGCCGCCGACCGAGGTCGACGCGGAGCGGCTGCCGGAGATCGAGGCGCACCTCGCCTCGATCGCGGCGCTCAGCCGGCCCTTCGCGATGCGTCTGGAGGGCACCGGCACCTTCCGGCCGCTGTCCCCGGTGGTCTTCGTCCAGCTCGTCGAGGGCGAGACCGACTGCGACCAGCTGCAGCAGCGGGTCCGCGACGAGGCGGGCCCGGTCCCGCGCGAGCTGCAGTTCCCGTACCACCCGCACGTCACCGTCGCGCACGGCATCGCCGAGGAGGCGATGGACCGCGCCTTCGAGGAGCTGTCCGGTTACGCGGCGGAGTGGACCTGCCGTTCCTTCGCGCTGTACGAGCAGGGCGCGGACGCGGTGTGGCGGAAGCTGTGCGACTACGAGTTCGGCAGCGGCCGTACGATCTCGGCCGTCCCGGCGCAGGGCTGCAGCCCCGTCGACGCGCCCGCCGTCTCTCCGTAACCGCGTCCGGCCGGGTCAGACCGGCAGGCGGCGGAACAGCGAACGCGGCACGTGCCGCAGCGCCGACATCACCACCCGCAGCGCGCCCGGCACCCACACGGTCTCCGAGCGGCGCCGCAGCCCCAGCTCGATCGCCGTCGCGACCGCCTCCGGGCTGGTCGCGAGCGGCGCCTCCGCCAGGCCCGCGGTCATCCGGGTGCGGACGAAGCCGGGCCGTACCACCATCACGTGCACACCGGTGCCGTGCATCGCGTCGCCGAGGCCCTGGGCGAAGGCGTCGAGCCCGGCCTTCGACGAGCCGTAGATGAAGTTCGCCCGCCGGGCCCGCTCGCCCGCCACCGACGAGAGCACGACGAGCGAGCCGTGCCCCTGCGCCTGGAGCGCCTGGGCGCAGACCAGGCCGGCCGAGACGGCGCCGGTGTAGTTGGTCTGGGCGACCCGGACCGCCGAGAGCGGGTCGGACTCGTCGCGCACCTGGTCGCCGAGGACGCCGAAGGCGAGCAGGACGAGGTCGATGTCGCCCTCGGTGAAGATCTTCCCGAGCCGTTCCTCGTGGGACTCGGTGTCCAGGGCGTCGAAGGGCACGGTGTGCACGGTGGCGCCCAGCGCGCGCAGCGAGTCCGCGGCGGCGGCGAGCGCCGGGGAGGGGCGGCCGGCCAGCCACACCGTACGGGTGCGGCGGGCGATCAGCCGGCGGGCGGTGGCGAGACCGATCTCGGAGGTGCCGCCGAGGAGGAGGAGGGACTGGGGTGCGCCGAAGGCGTCCTTCATGGCGTTCACGCTCCGGAGGGGTGGCGGGGGCAGGGACTGGACGGCAGGGGACGGGTTCAGGAGTTCAGGGGTTCAGGGGTTCAGGGGTTCAGGGGTTCAGAGGGCGAGCCGGCGGGCCAGGTCGGAGACGAAGACCGAGCGCGGGTCGAGAGCGGCGCGCAGCTCGCGGAAGTCGCCGAGCCGCGGGTACATCGCGGCGAGCAGCTCGGGCCGGAGCCGTGAGTCCTTGGCCAGGTAGACCCGGCCGCCGGCCGCCACGACCTCCTCGTCCAGCTCGTCGAGGAAGGCCCCGAGGCCGCTGAGCGAGGCCGGGATGTCGAGCGCCAGGGTCCAGCCGGGCATCGGGAACGACAGCCAGCCGGGGTCCGCCTCGCCGAAGCGCTTCAGGACGGCCAGGAAGGACGGGCAGCCGCGGGTGGCGATCCGGCGCACGACCCGGCGCAGGGTCTCCTCCCGGCCGTGGCCGACGACGAACTGGTACTGCACGAAGCCGCCGCGCCCGTAGATCCGGTTCCAGTGCGGCACGCCGTCCAGCGGGTGGAAGAAGGAGCCGAGGGACTGGAGCCGGCCGGTGGAGTGCCGCGGGGCCTTGCGGTACCAGAGCTCGTTGAACAGGCCGACGGTGGTGCGGCCGAGCAGCCCCTCGGGGACGTACGCGGGGGCCGCGGGCAGCCGTCCCGGCCGGAAGGCGAGGGGCGCGCGCCGGGCCCGCCTGGCCCGTACCGGCAGGGTGTCGTACGGGGCGTGGTCGCCGCGGGTGAGGACGGCGCGGCCGGTCGACGCGCCGCGCGCGAGCAGGTCGATCCAGGCGACGGAGTAGCGGTAGCGGTGGTCGGTGGCGGTCAGCCGGGCCATCAGGTCGTCGAGGTCGGTGGCGCGTTCGGTGTCGACGGACATGAGGGAGGTCTCGACGGGCAGCAGGCGCAGGGTGACGGACAGGATCACCCCGGTCAGTCCCATGCCGCCGGCGGTGGCGTCGAAGAGCGGGGTCCCGGGGGAGACCGTGCGCACCTGGCCGTCGGCGGTGAGCAGGTCGAGCGAGACGACGTGCCGGGAGAAGGAGCCGGAGACGTGGTGGTTCTTGCCGTGGATGTCGGCGCCGACCGCGCCGCCGACGGTCACGTAACGGGTGCCGGGGCTCACCGGCACGAACCAGCCGAGCGGCAGCAGCACCTCCATCAGGTGGTGCAGGCTCACCCCGGCGTCACAGACCACGAGCCCGGCCTCGGCGTCGACGGCCCGGATCCGGCCGAGCCCGGTCATGTCGAGCACGGACCCCCCGGCGTTCTGCGCCGCGTCCCCGTACGCCCGCCCGAGCCCCCGCGCGATCGACCCCCGCGCCCCGCACGCGCGCACGGCCGCGGCGGCCTCCTCGTACGTCCGGGGGCGGATCACCCGCGCGTGGGTGGGGGCGGTGCGGCCCCAGCCGGTGAGGGTGTCGATGCCCGCGTCCGGGTCCGTGGCGGTGGGGGTGTCGGCTGCCATGGGGTGACCGTATAGCCGGGAGTGTCGCTTATGCCGGGATTGATGGCCGGTTCGGCGAAATGGGTGATTAAACGAGTGTCAGGAAAGCGTCCCGTCCCCCAGGACGTCCTGGCGCGTCAGAGTCGCCGATGTCCGACGCAGACGCGCTGACACGGGGAGCCGAACCACGATGACGGGTACTGGGGACCGGACCATGCGGGTGCTGGGCGCGGGGCCGGACGGCGGTGGGCCGGACGGCCGGGGCGCGACCCCGAGGGGGACCGCTTCCGGGCCCGCACCCGAGGGGCCCCGCCCCCCTGCCCCCCTTCCCGGCCTCGACCGGCGGCTGCTCCGTGCGCTGCGCGAGGTCGGGGGACGGGCCGGGGTCGGGGGAGTGGCGTGCGGCGTGTCGTTCGCCGGGGAGCACGGCGCGGTATGGCTGGCCGCCGGGCTGCTCGCCGCCGTCGTCGACCGGCCACGGCGGGCCGGCTGGCTGCGGGGCGCCGCGCTGGTCGGCGGCGCGCACCTGGCCAGCATGGGGGTGAAGCGGGTGGTACGGCGGGCCCGGCCGCCCGTCGGGGAGTTCGCACCGCTGGTGCGGACCGCCGGGCGCCACTCCTTCCCCAGCTCGCACGCGAGCTCGGCCGCGGCCGCGGCCGTCGCCTTCGCGACGCTGCACCCACCCGTGCGCCACGTGATCGTGCCGGCCGCCGCCGCGATGTGCGTGTCACGACTCCTCGTCGGCGTCCACTACCCGAGCGACGTCGCCGCCGGCGCCCTGCTGGGCGCGGCCACCTCCGCGGCGGGCCGCCGCTGGCTGACCGGAGGCCGCCGTGCCTGACCGGACCACGACGGCCTCCGCGGGCACGGCGCCGGGCGCGGGTGTCGCCACCGGCTCCCGCCCCGGCCTCGGTACGGCCACCGGCGCCGGCGTGGCCGACGGCGCCGTGCCGGGCCATGCCGCCGGTTCTGGTTCCGCCGGTGCGAGGAACACGGGCGTCGCCACCGCGACCGGCATCGCGCCGGGCCCCGGTCCCGGCACCGCACGGGGTACCGGCACGGCATCCGCCTCCGCATCCGCCTCCGCCACTGTCGTCGGCGCAGGGACGAGCCCCGGCAGCGCCGCCGCGCCCGCCCCCACCCCCCTCCGCCCGCACCGCCCCCGCACCCCGCTCGCCCTCGCCCGCGGCCTCCTCCGCACCTCCCGCCCCCGCCAGTGGGTCAAGAACGTGCTCGTCGTCGCCGCGCCCGTCGCCGCCGGGCAGCTCTGGTCGTGGCACAGCGCCGCCCGACTGGGCGTCGTGTTCGGGCTGTTCACGGCGGCCGCGGCGGCCGTGTATCTGGTCAACGACGCGCGCGACGCCGCGGCCGACCGGGCGCACCCGGTCAAACGGCACCGGCCGGTGGCCGCCGGGCTCGTGCCCGTACCCCTGGCGTACGGCACCGGCGCCGCGCTCGGGCTCGGTGCGGCGGGGGCGGCGGCCGTCTGGTGCAACGGGATGACGGCGCTCGTCCTCGCCGCGTACCTCGGCATGCAACTCGCCTACTGCGTACGCCTCAAGCACGTCCTCGTCGTCGATCTCGCCGTCGTCGCCGCCGGGTTCCTGCTCCGCGCCATGACCGGCGGGATCGCGCTCGGCATCCCCCTCTCGCGCTGGTTCCTCATCACCACCGGCTTCGGCGCGCTGTTCATGGTCGCGGCCAAACGCTACTCGGAGGCCGTACAGCTCGCCGACGCCCAGGGCGCGACCCGCGCGCTGCTCACCCAGTACACGCCCGGGTACCTGCGCTTCGTCTGGCAGTCGGCGGCGGTCGTCGCCGTCCTCGGCTACTGCCTGTGGGCGCTGGAGAGCGGCGGCGTCGCGCACGGCGCGCTGCTGCCGTGGCGGCAGCTCTCCGTCGTCGCCTTCGTCCTCGCGGTGCTGCGCTACGCCGTCTTCGCCGACCGGGGCACCGCGGGCGAGCCCGAGGACGTGGTCCTGCGGGACCGGCCGCTCGCCGTCATCGGCCTGGTGTGGGCGGCGATGTACGGGATGGCGGTCGCCGACCTGTGAGTCGCGGACCTGTGACCCGGCGCCTGTGCGGCGGGCCGCCCGGCGTCGCGCCCCGCGAGCTGCTCGGCTTCGCGGCCGCCGGCCTCGCCGCGTACACCGCCGACCTCGCCGTCTTCCTCTGGCTGCGCGGACCGCTCGGCCAGGACCCGGTCACCGCCAAGACCCTCTCCTTCCTGGCGGGTTGCGCGGTCGCCTACCTCGGCAACGCCCTCGGCACCTACCGCCGCCGCGTGGTCGCCCTCCGCGAGTACGCCGTCTTCTTCGCCGTGAACCTGGCGGGCGCCGCCGTGCAGTTGCTCTGCCTCGCCGTCTCCCACCACGGCCTCGGCCTCACCTCCGCCCGCGCCGACACGGTGTCAGGACTCGGCGTGGGCATGGTTCTCGCGACCTGTCTGCGATTCTGGGGGACCCGGACCCTGGTGTTCCGGAACCCTGCGACCCAGGAGGCCCGCCCGCCGTGGACCGGCTGACCAAGCTCCCCGTCGTCGGCCCCTGGGCCGCGCGGCTGACGCGGACCCACGCCTATCACGCGTACGAGCGGCTCGACGAGGTGCGCTGGGCCCGGCTGGCCGCCGCCATCACCTTCCTCAGCTTCCTCGCCCTCTTCCCGCTGATCACCGTCGCCGCCGCGATCGGCGCCGCGCTGCTCTCCACCGAGCAGCTCGACAAGATCGAGGCGAAGATCGCCGACCAGGTGCCCGGCATCTCCGACCAGCTCGACATCGCCGGGCTCGTCGAGAACGCCGGCACCATCGGTCTGGTCGCCGGCGCCGTGCTCCTCTTCATGGGCATCGGCTGGGTCGGCTCGATGCGGGAGTGCCTGCGCGCGGTCTGGGGCCTCGACGCCGCCGACCAGGGCAACCCGATCGTCCGCAAGGGCAAGGACGCGGGCGTGCTGCTCGGCCTCGGCGGGGTCATGATCTGCTCGCTCGCCGCGTCCTGGCTCGGCTCCACGGCCGTCGGCTGGAGCGCCGAACGGCTCGGCATCGAGCACCGGGGCGCCGGCGGGATGCTGATCGAGGCCGCGGCGATCCTGGTCGCGATCGTCGCGGACTTCCTGATCCTGTCGTACGTGCTGACGCTGCTGCCCGGCGTCGAGCCGAGGCGCCGCGACCTGGTGATCGCCGCGCTGCTCGGCGCGGTCGGCTTCGAACTGCTCAAGCTGCTGCTGGGCGGCTACATGAAGGGCGTCGCGGCGAAGTCGATGTACGGGGCGTTCGGCGTGCCGGTCGCCCTGCTGCTGTGGATCAACTTCACCGCGAAGCTGTTGCTGTTCTGCGCGGCGTGGACCGCCGTCGGGGTCAGGGAGTCGCCGGGGTCTCGTCGACCGGAGGACTCTCCTGAGAGCCCTGGTCCTGGGAGCCCTGGTCCTGGGACTTCTGGTCCTGGGAGCTCTGGTCCTGGGAGCCCTGGTCCTGGGACTTCTGGTCCTGGGGACGGCGCCGCGCCGCCCCCGCCAGCGGCCAGCGCCGGTTGACCAGGAACACACCGGCCGCGAGCAGCACGAGCACCCCGCCCGCCACGGCGAGCGCGATGCCGATCCCGCCGGACGGCTTCGACGCGGCGACCGAAGTGTGCCCGGTACCCTTCGCGGCGTCCTTGCCCGGCGCCTCCTTGCCGGGGGCGGGCCCGGCCCCCGCCGTGCTGCCGGCCGTCGCCGGCGGCACCAGTTCGCCGACCGGCGTCACCTTGCCGGTCGCGGCGAAGCCCCAGTCGAGCAGCCGCGCGGCCTCCTTGTAGACGGCGTGCTGCTCCTTCGAGGAGGGGTTCATGACGGTGACGAGCAGCACCTTGCCGTTCCGCTCGGCGACACCGGTGAAGGTGGCCCCGGCGTGCGTGGTGTTGCCGTTCTTGACCCCGGCGATGCCCTGGTACGGGGCGACCCCGAGGTCACCGGTCAGCAGCCGGTTGGTGTTCTGGATCTCGAAGGTCTCGCGCGGCTTGCCGGGCTTCGCCTCGCCCGGGAACTTCGCCCGCGACGTGGCCGCGTACTCCCGGAAGTCGGCGTTCTGCATGCCGCTGCGGGCGATGAGGGTGAGGTCGTACGCGGAGGAGAGCTGGCCCGGCTCGTCGTAGCCGTCCGGCGTCTTGACCTGTGTGTCCAGGGCCTGGAGCGCGATGGCGTGCGCCTGCATGTCCTTGACGGTCTGGTCCACGCCGTTGTTCATCGCGGCGAGCACGTGCACGGCGTCGTTGCCGGAGCGCAGGAAGACGCCCAGCCACAGGTCGTGGACGCTGTAGGTCTGCTTCTCCTTGATGCCGACCAGGCTGGAGCCGGCACCGAGGCCCTGGAGGTCGGCCGGGGTGACCGTGTGGTTCTGCGTCTTGGGGAACTTCGGCAGCAGGGTGTCCGCGAAGAGCATCTTCAGGGTGGAGGCGGGGGCCAGCGGCCAGTGCGCGTTGTGCGCGGCGAGCACCTGCCCGTTCTCCGCGTCCGCCACGATCCACGACCGCGCGCTCAGCTCCTTCGGCAGCACCGGCGCCCCCAGCCCCAGCTGCACCTGCGTACCGGGCTTGGAGAGCAGCGTGCCGCCCACGCTCGACATCGTGGCCGGCGGCTGGGGCTGCGGCGCCTTGCCGTCCGCGTGTGCGGGGGCGGCGGCGAGGAGGGGCAGCAGAGTGGCGGCGGCGGTGGCCGCCAAAGCGGCCTTCGCGGTCATCTTCGAAGCGGACACGATCGAGAACGTACATCCCCGGAACCGCGTTCCGAACCCCGCGGGGCGGTTCGTCCCCGCTCGTCCACCCGTCCGCAGGGGCCGTGGGGCGGACGGCGGTACGGGTATCCCGGTGTCTATTTGGGTCAGATCAGGGCATTCACTCGAATTCGACCCATGGCGCTGGTTCATCTGGATAGGTTTTCCTCAGTAGCTGACCGGCAGTGGACATTCACACAGAAGAGCAGGTGAGAGGCCTCGTCCCCGTTCGTCTCCGCTGTTCCGGCCGAGCAGCTGGACACGGTGCGAGTCGCCGTCTGCGCGCGACAGTCCAAGGAGCGTCCCGATTCGTCCGAGGCGTCCCCGGACGGGCAGGTGGCGGCGGGTGCGTCGCTGGCGGCGAGCAGAGGGTGGAAGGTCGTTCACGCGTTCAGAGACGTCGGTCGGTCCGGTTGGGATCCCAACGCGGTCCGCGCGGCGTTCGAAGACCTCATGTCCGCCGTGCGCGCGGGAGAGGTCGACGTGGTGGTGGTCAGCGAGCTGTCCCGGCTGACGCGCAAGGGCGCGCACGATGCGCTGGAGATCGACAAGGACGACGAAGAGACACCGGCTGTCCTCTGACGCCTGAGCCAAGCCCCGGTAGCCGATTGCGGACCGCCGGGGCTATCGCGTCTCGGCCGTCGCCCACGTCGTGTGAGGAGACGACCTCAGCCGAGGTACGGCTGGTCGCGATTCTCCAGGTAATGCGTCAGTCGTAGACGCTGGGTGTGATGCATGGGCAGCGTGTCCAGTTCCTCGGGGCCGACGAAGCGGAGCTCCGTCGACTCGTCGGAGATGCCGAGTCCTCCGCCGATGATCCGCGCCCGGAAACATACGTTGAACTGTCGCCTCACTTCACCGTCGCTGTACGCGATGATGTGGCGCGGGTCCGTGTAAGTACCCACAAGGCCCGTTACTTCCACGTCCAGCCCTGTCTCTTCCTTGACTTCCCGCACGGCCGTTCCGGGCAACGAATCGGCCATGTCCATTCCGCCACCAGGCAGTGCCCAAAGATCATTGTCCCTGCGGCGCTGTAGCAGGATGCGGCCCATGTCGTCGGTCACAACGGCCGAGGCCGCTACCACCATGCTGTTGGGCTCGGGGGCGTCCGGATCGTCGTAGTACTCGGTTCGCGCCATGAGCTCAGCCTTCCACGGGTCGGGCGGTCTCCCACACGGCCGTGAAGCTCTCCGCGTAGGTGTCGAACATCCCCGCATTGCCGTGCCGTCGAAGGTGCCAGACTGGCGCGCCATAAGCGTTCACGCCCCACACGTGAGCGTTGACCAACATCTGATCGTCAGCGCGATAGAGGCTGTTATAGAGAGTGGTTCCGTGCGTCCGGACCTCCACCCCCGGAACGTCCAACAATGGTCGACAGTGCATCAGGGCGAGGCGGCAGCGTGACTCGATGCCGTGCCCGAACCTCTCTTCCTCTCCCCGCTGTTGGACGTTCTCACTGTCGGCGTCTCCCAGCGCGATTCTGACTCTGCACCCTTCGGCAGCCCGTTCCCGCAGCAGGTCGTTGAGGCGGGGATACGCCTCATGCAGGAAGACGGCGGCGTACACAAGCACGTCGATTTGCTCGCCGGCGTGACTGAACAGGTCAATGAATGTGGAGACGGGCAGGTCTGACCGCTGGTCGTACAGGGCGATCAACTCAGGGCTGACTGCGCGTGCGGCACGCGCCTGTCTGAGCGCTGGCCAGAGTGCGTGCACGTCCTCCCCCAGGGCCTCGGCAGCCTTGAGTGCCGTCACGCGCCGCGGCGTCCGTCCCAGATTCGCCCAACGTTCAACACTCTTGGGATCAACGTCCACTACCTCGGAAAGAGTTGCGTATGTCCATCCGCCGGATTCCATAACGGCCCGTAACCGCTCATTCGGCATGTTCGCTGCCCTTCCTGCGCTCCGTGCTCCCTAGGGACGTTCTACCTCATGCGGGACGTCCCAAAGTGGGAGACGTACGTAGTTCCAACGTCCCTGCACGCGGAGTGACGATCAGTGCAAGGCGACCTGAGGGGACGACGCAGGATGACCAGCAAGACGCAGCATCAGGGCACGGACGCGAGGCAATGGGAGTACACGACATACGCGCCGAAGGGCGAGACGTGCCCGGCGTGTATGAAGCCGATCGCGTCCCTTGAGCGCGTCTACCGGGGGACGCTGGAAAGGCAGCTCCGATCCCCGCTCGTCGTGTATCGGCACATTGGGAAGTGCCCCTAGTGGCTACCGAGGAGGAGCACGCATGGGATGGGGAACGGGTAAGGGCGGAGGCGGCGGCAACGGGCAGCATTCCGGAGGCAAGGACCCGGGCACGTCCAAGCCGTCTTCCGACACCGCCAAGCCGAAGGACCCGCCGAAGCACAAGAAGGACTAGCGCACGTGACGACATTGGATCTCGCGGCGTCCGAGCGGATTGCCCTCCGCGATCTGCTCGGCGCGGTGAACAATGAGCTGGACGCCCCCGTGGCGCCCGAGTGGGAGCGCGCGGCATGGATTGTTCCCCGGTCCGCGTTCGTGCCTGAGCGCATCTATCTGGGTGACGAGCTGGAGCCGTGCGACCGCGCGAACGCTCCGGAAACATGGCTGCAGGCGGTCTACGCGAACGACTCCGTAGTGACGCAGATCAACGACGGTGAAGACCCCGAGGGCGGGGAGCGGTGGGCGTCATCGTCCGCGAGCGCCCCGAGCATCGTGTTCCGCATGCTGCACATGCTCGACGTGCACGACGGGCACAGGGTCCTGGAGATTGGCACCGGAACCGGGTGGAACGCTGGTCTCCTGGCCCACGTTGCCGGGCCGGGGAACGTGACGACCGTTGAGGTCGACGCTGCGTTGGCTTCCGAAGCGGGTGAACGGCTTCGTAAGGAGGCTGCGCCCGTGGACGTGATCGCCGGCGACGGAGCCGAGGGCTATCCAGCCGACGCGCCGTATGACCGGCTCGTGGCGACGTGCTCCGTACGATCCGTCCCGCGTCCGTGGGTCGACCAGGTGAAGCCGGGGGGTCTCATCCTCACCCCGTGGGACAGCCCATGGGTCTGCTACGGGTTGCTCCGCATGACCGTGGACGACTGGGGAAGCGCATCGGGCCCGTTCTCGCCGCACTCCGCGTTCATGCTCATGAGGAACCAGCGCACAGACCTTCGGATCTTCCGTGACGTCGTGCGCGACGACCACCAACCCGACGAGTCGACCACCACCCTTCCTCCGTGGCGGGTGGCCGGTGACGATCTCGCCGCGCAGTTCGCCATGGGGCTACAGCTCCGTGACGTGTGGTGGTCGTGGCACGACAACCCCGACGTGGAAGGTGTGGCGTCCCGACTGTGGGTCGCGACGACCGACACCAGGTCGTGGGCAGCCGTGGACTGGGACGGGATCTCGGACGACCGGTTCACGGTGTGGCAGTACGGCCCGCGTCGGCTCTGGAACGAAGTGGAAGCCGCACACGCCTGGTGGCTGCTGCACGACCGTCCCGGCCCCGAGCGGTTCGGGCTGACCGTGACCGCCACGTCGGAGTCCGCCTGGCTGGACAACCCCGATCAGTCCGTTCCTCTCACCGGCTGACCCGCGAGACCCCCGCCCGTGCGCCGTACCCCGTGGCGCCTGGGCGGGGCCTTTACTTGCCCGCGTTCGTGCGAATGCCCCGAAGGCCGATGACGCCGATGGCCGTGCCGAGGATGAAGGACGTGACAGCGAGTGCGAGGTGGACCCAGAAGTACGCCGTCGGGTTTCCCGCGTCGTCGAAGGCGAGACCGCTCCCGTCCTTCCAGAGGTTCTTCGCGAAGGTCACCCAGATCACCCAGGACCAGATGCCGAACGCGAGCAGGAACCAGGAGACGCGGCGGCTGAGCTTCATGGGGGTGTCCTTCGCAGTGGGGTGGCCGTGCCCTCCCAGTATCGAACCGGCCGCGCGGGACTCTGCCAGTGGGGGCAGTAGCGTGGGGGCTCGGCGGAGGAAGAAGAGGCGGGGCGGGCGTGGGTGTGGTTCTCGTGGTGCTGGTACTGGTCGCTGTCCTGGGGCTGCTCGGCACCGTGCACTGGTACGTGTGGCGGCGGCTCGTGCGCGATCTGACCGCGCCGGGCGGGGCGGCGCGGCGGGTCGGGACCGCCGTCGCGGTCGCGCTGCCGCTGCTGTCGGTCGGGGCGCTGGTCTCCGGGCGGGCCGGTGCGCCCTTCGTCGTGGAGCAGGTGCTCGCCTGGCCGGGGTTCCTGTGGCTCGCGGTGCTGCTGTACGTGACGCTCGCGCTGGTGGTCACGGAGCCGCTGCGGCCGCTGCTGCGGCGCCTGCTCGCCCGGCGGGCCGAGGCACCGGCCGAGGTGCCGGTGCCGGTGGCGACGGTCGCGGCGCCCGACCCGGCGCCCGACCTGGCGCCCGAGTCGGCGGCCGCCGAGGCCCCGGCCCTGGCTCCGGCCGTCCCCGACCTCTCCCGCCGTCTGTTCGTCAACCGGATCGTCTCCGGGTCCGCCGCGGCCGTCGCCCTCGGCACGGTCGGCTACGGCACGTACGGCGTGCTCCGCGGCCCGCGCGTGAAGCGGGTCACCGTCCCGCTCGCCAAGCTGCCGCGCGGGGCGCACGGTTACCGCATCGCGGTGGTCTCCGACATCCACCTCGGGCCGATCCTGGGCCGGGCCCACACCCAGCGGATCGTCGACACCATCAACGCCACCCAGCCCGACCTCGTCGCCGTCGTCGGCGACCTGGTCGACGGCTCCGTGGCGAACCTCGGCCCGGCCGCCGAGCCGCTCGCGCGGCTGAAGGCCCGCGACGGAGCCTTCTTCGTGACCGGCAACCACGAGTACTTCTCCGGCGCCGACGCCTGGGTCGACCACGTCCGCGAGCTCGGGCTGCACCCGCTGCGCAACGCCCGGGTCGAGATCGGCGCCGGCTTCGACCTCGCCGGCGTCGACGACGTGGCCGGCGAGCGCGAGGGCCGGGGGCCCGACTTCGGCAAGGCGCTCGGGGACCGCGACCGGTCCCGTACCGCCGTGCTCCTCGCGCACCAGCCGGTCGTCATCGACGACGCCGTCCGGCACGGCGTGGACCTCCAGCTCTCCGGCCACACCCACGGCGGTCAGCTCTGGCCCGGCAACCTCGTCGCCGAACTGGCCAATCCCACCGTCGCGGGCCTGGAGCGCTACGGCGACACCCAGCTGTACGTCTCGCGCGGCGCGGGCGCCTGGGGACCCCCGGTCCGGGTCGGCGCGCCCTCCGACATCACCGTCGTGGAGCTCGCGTCCAGGCAGGCGTAACAGAGCGCTTGGTGACCGATACGTACGGCTCGGTCCCCTGAAATCCCCTATCCCGGGACATATGCGTGCGGTGTGAAGGTTTACTCTTCCACCAGTGAAATTCGTGTGATGGGATGGCGCCATCGCGGCCGGCCGAATTCCGCCGCGACAGGGGTGGGTACGCAAAAAAGGATGCAGTTCTCATGCGGTCGACGGTCCGTCTGCGCATTTTGATCATTTGTGGGGTTTTGGTAGCAGCCGCGATCGGAGGCTGGCAACTGCTGCCCTCGGACGAGGTGCGCACCGACCCGATCTCCGTCGGTACGACGGACGAGGTGACCTCGCTCGACCCGGCCGGGGCGTACGACGCCGGTTCCTGGGCGATCTATAGCAACATCTACCAGTCGCTGCTGACCTTCAAGCCCGGCTTCACGACGCCGGTCCCGGACGCGGCGCGCGACTGCCGGTTCGTCGGCACGAAGCTCACCACGTACGAGTGCACGCTCCGCGACGACCTCACGTTCTCCAACGGTCACAAGATCACCGGCGAGGACGTGCGCTACTCCTTCGAGCGGATGCTCGCGATCAAGGCGGACGTCGGTCCCGCGCCGCTCTTCCCGACCCTGAAGCGGGTCCAGGCCGCAGGCCAGAAGGTGACCTTCCAGCTCAGCGGCCGGGACGCCACCTTCCCGCTCAAGCTGGCCACCGGCGCCGGCTCGATCGTCGACCACACCGCCTATCCGGCGAAGGGGCTGCGCGAGGGCAACGCGGTGGACGGCTCGGGGCCGTACGTCCTCAAGGCGTACGAGCCGGGCGTCAGCGCCCGTCTGGAGCCCAACCCGCGCTACAAGGGCGCCGTCACCAAGACCGGCCGCACGATCGTCGTCAAGTACTTCAAGGAGTCCGAGGAGCTCGCGAACGCCTGGAAGGCGAAGCAGGTGGACGTGACCCACCGGCAGATGCCGCCGGCCTTCCTCAACGCGCTCGGCGACGAGTCGAAGGACGGCACCCGGGTCACCGAGGCGGCCAGCGCGGAGATCCGCAACCTCAACTTCAACACCCGCCCCGGCTCGGTGATGTCGAAGCTCGCGGTCCGCCAGGCGGTCGCGGCGCTCATCGACCGCCCGGCCATCGTCACCGGCCCCTACCAGGGCACCGTCGAGCCGCTCTACTCCCTCATCCCGCAGGGCTTCGTCGGCCACAGCACCGCCTTCTACGACGTCTATCCGGAGCCCAGCGCCGCCAAGGCGAAGCAGCTGCTGCGCAAGGCGGGCGTCGACACCCCGGTGGAGTTCACCCTCGGCCACCGCAAGGACGCCACGTACGCCGCCGAGGCCGCCGAGATCAAGAAGCAGCTGGAGGAGACCGGCCTGTTCAAGGTCACGGTCAAGTCGGCGGACTGGCAGAACTTCCAGAAGGAGTACGCGGCGGGCAAGTTCGACGCCTACCCCATCGGCTGGTTCCCGGACTTCGCCGACTCCGACAACTTCACCGCCCCGCTCGTCGGCACGGGCAACGCGCTGCACAACGGGTACTCCAGCAAGAAGGTCGACTCGCTGGTCGCCGCCACCCAGCAGTACAGCGACCGCGGCCGCGCGGCCGCCGACTTCAAGTCCATCCAGGACGAGGTCGCCCAGGACGTGCCGCTGGTGCCGCTGTGGCAGAAGAAGGACTACGTCCTGTCGACGGAGGCCGTCGCCGGCTCCCAGTACCTGTCGGACGGTACGGGCATCTGGCGCCTCTGGGAACTGAGCTGGATCTAGGGCCTGTCCCGGCCCGCACACGCATGAGGGAGGGGCCCCGGACCGCGAACGGTCCGGGGCCCCTCCCGCGTCGCGCTCAGGACTTCCGGGAGGCGGTGCCCCGCTTCGGCTTGCCCGAGGCCGCCATGCCCGCCGCCGTCGGCATGAAGTCGGACAGGACGTCGTGGACGTCCGTGACCAGCGGGCGCAGGATGCGGAAGCGGGACAGCGAGATGGCCCGGGCGGTGACCGGGGAGAGCCGCTCCACCAGGCGGCGGCTGTTGGCGGCGCCCTCGGAGCGGTCGTACACCCAGAACAGCACCAGGCCCATCTGCTGGAGCCACAGCAGCCGCGGCAGCGGCTCGGCCAGCTCCGGGTCGACCTTCACCCTGGCCCCGGAGATCACCCGGCGGTGCACCTCGATCGCCGCCTCGCGCGGGCCCTCCGACTCGGGTGAGAAGGGGCTGAGCGGGCTGTCCGGGTCGGCCGCGTTCTTGAAGAACTGGGCCGCGAACTCGTGGTACGGCTCCGCGATGTCGAGCCAGGCCAGGAGCACCCCGCGGATCCGGGCGGTCAGGTCCGTCTCGCCGCTCTCCAGGATGGGCTGGACGGCCCGCTGGTGCTCCTGGGCGATCCGGTCGTAGAAGCCCTGGACGAGGTGCTCCTTGGAGGAGAAGTAGTAGTAGGCGTTGCCGACGGAGACGCCCGCCTCCTGCGCGATGGCCCGCATGGTCGTCTTGTCGTAGCCGCGGTCCTTGAACAGCCGGAGCGCGGTCTCCAGGATGAGCGCGCGGGTCTGCTCGCTCTTGGGCGCCTTGGCG
Organism: Streptomyces sp. NPDC051909; assembly: GCF_040681095.1. Taxonomy (NCBI): domain Bacteria; kingdom Bacillati; phylum Actinomycetota; class Actinomycetes; order Kitasatosporales; family Streptomycetaceae; genus Streptomyces; species Streptomyces sp. NPDC051909. The sequence continues at coordinate 472,639 of NZ_JBFAYA010000001.1, forward strand.
GGCTTGTCGGCCTCGGCGCTCGGGGCCGGCTCGGCGGGCTTCTCTTCCATCGCGTCCTTCACGGAGCCGAGCCTAGTCGGCCACGGGCGGTGCCTCGCACCGTCCTTCGGCGCAGTCCCCCCGGCCCTCCCGCGGCCGGGACTTCAGGGCCTCGCGCCACTTCGCGGCGGCGAGGACGGTGGCCCGGGCGAAGGGCCGGCCGGCGGGGGTGGCCAGCCAGTGGGCCCGGGGCCGGTGTGCGACCAGGGCCCAGAGGCAGACGATCCAGGCGTCGGTCTCGCGGTAGACCTGGCCGCCGTCGCCGACGACGGTGATCTCCCGCAGGGTGTCCCGGTGGTCGAGCTCCGGGAAGCGCCGCAGCGCCTCGGGGGAGCCGGCCGGGACGAGGTCCAGGGGCACCGACTGGGCCTGTCCGAGCAGCCAGTGGCGCAGGTGGACACAGAGCGGGCAGTCGGCGTCGTAGAGGACGGTCAGACGGCGCACGGGCGTGTTCGGATCCATGGGGTGCTCCCGGTCCGGGCGGAGGGCGTCAGACGCCGGTGGCAGGGGTCGCCCACGGCCCCTGGGGTCCCTGCGGGCCGCCCTGGCCGGCCGGCGGGGTCCAGCCCTGCGGCGGCACCGGCGGGACCTGGCCGCGCTCCAGGACGCCCCGGCGGCGGATCTTGTTGAGCACGTAGACGTTGCCGAGGTGCATCACGCCGAGCACCAGCAGGACGACACCGAGCTTGACCGACAGTGCCTCCAGGAGCTGCCGGGCGTCGGCGACGGCGCCGTCGCCGCTCAGATAGAGGGCGACGAAGCCGAGGTTGACGAGGTAGAAGCCGACGACGAGCAGGTGGTTCACGGCGTCCGCGAGCTTCTCGTTCCCGTGCAGGACGTCGGCGAGGAAGATCCGCCCGTTGCGGCTGAGGGTGCGGGCGACCCAGATGGTGAGCCCGATGCTGACGAGCAGGTAGGCGACGTACGCGACGACAGTGAGGTCCATGCCCTCACGCTCCCTTGAACGCGTTCAAAGCTGACGTCGATGACTGTAGCCCCCTCCTTGAACGTGTTCAAGTCGTCGGGGGCGTCTCGTGGACCGGATGGGGAAACGCCTGGTGGGAGGGCACCTGGAGATCTAGGGTCGGCGCATGACACTTGCTCACGACGTGGCCGGCGACGGCCCCGACACCGTTCTGCTGCTCCACTCCGGCGTCTGCGACCGCCGTATGTGGGACGGGCAGTTCCACGCCCTGGCCGAAGCCGGCCACCGTGTGGTGCGGTGCGACCTGCGCGGCTTCGGCGACACCCCGATCGACGCCCCGCACGTCCACGCGGACGACGTCCGCGACCTGCTCGACCACCTCGGCGTCGAGCGCGCCGCGCTCGTCGGCTCCTCCTTCGGCGGCGAGGTGGCCCTGGAGTTCACCGTCCGCCACCCCGGCCGCACCACCGCGCTCGCGCTGCTCTGCGCCGCCGCCCCCGGCCACGAGGCGGGCCCCGAACTGCGCGCCTTCTTCGGCCGCGAGCGCGAACTGCTCGTGGCCGGCGACATCGCGGGCGCCGCCGCGCTCAACGTCGACCTCTGGCTCGGCCCGGACGCCGACGCCGCCGCCCGCGACCTGGTCCTGCGCATGCAGACCCGGGCCTTCGAGCTCCAGCTGCCCGCCCCCGACGAGTTCGCCCCCGGCGAGGTCGAGGTCACCGACAAGGACCTCGCCGCGATCGAGGTCCCCGTCCTCGTCGCCACCGGCGCCCACGACGTCCCCGACTTCGGCGTCATCGGCGACCGCCTCGCCGGCCTCTTCCCGGACGTCCGCCGCGTCACCCTCGACTGGGCCGGTCACCTGCCGGCGGTCGAGCGCCCGGCGGAGACCACCCGGCTGATCAGCGAGTTCCTGGCCGGCTGACCTTCGCCCCCGCCCCGGCCTCAACCCCGGCCCCGGACCTGGGCTCGGATTCGGCCGGGGCGGCCCCTCCGGTGAAGCCGCGTACCCCCGGCAGCAGGGCCGAGCCCAGGCAGCAGCCCGCCACCGCCAGCGCCGCGACCGTCAGCGGCACGCCCGGGCCCCAGGCCGAGGCGGCGAGCGGCGCGAGGCCGTACCCCAGCGGCATCGCCGCGAAGGACAGCAGCCAGTCGTACGAGGTGACGCGCGCGAGCGCGTGTTCCGGGACGGCGCGCTGCACCGCGGTCTCCCAGACCGGGGTGAGGAAGCCGAGACCGGCCTGGGCGATGCCGTACGCGCCGATGACGAGCACGGCCGGCGCCCCGGCCGCGAGCAGCAGCAGCGGCAGCGCGTACGTGGCGAGGCCGATGTTCGCGGTCAGGACCGGGCGGCGCGGGCTGACCCGGTCGGCCACCAGCGAGCCGACGAGCAGGCCGATCGCGCCCACCTGGAGCAGCGCCACCCAGGCCGCCCCGCCGCCCAGGCGGTGCACGGCGATGCCCGGGCCGAGGGTCATCAGGACGGCGGCGGCCCCGTTCCACGCGCTGTGGCCGATCAGGCTGGACCAGTACCAGTCGCGGGTGCGCACCTCCTGCCAGCCCTCGCGCAGATCGACGAGGACGGAGCGGCGCGCGCCCGCGGCCGGCCGCTCGACGCGCTCGATCCGTACGGCGCACAGCAGCGCCGCGCTGACCGCGAAGCTCGCCGCGTCCAGGACGAAGGCCCAGCCGGGGCCCACCGTGAAGATCAGGGCGCCGGCGAGGGCCGGGCCGCCGACCCGGCTCGCGCTGTACGCCACCGCCATCGCCGCGTTCGCCCGCTGCAGGCCCTCCGCCGGGACCGTGCCCCGGACGAGCGGAGCGGAGGTGGGCGTGGCGAACGCGCCGGCGGCGCCGCCGATCACCTCGACGCCCGCGATCAGCGCGAGCGACGGCGTACCGCCGAGCAGCTGCACGCCCACGACGAGTTGGGTGACGCAGCGGACGAGGTCCATGGCGAGCGCGATGGTCCGGGCGTCGAAGCGGTCGCCCGCGACGCCGCCCAGCGGCAGCAGGAGCAGCTTGGGGACCATCGAGCAGGCGAGCACCAGGGCCAGCGCCGCGGTGGAGCCGGTGGCCTCCTGGACGGCGAGCGCCAGGGCCGCCGGGATGGCGGCGTCGCCGAGCAGGGACAGGGTGCGCCCGGCGAAGAGCAGGCGGAACGGGCGGGTGCGCAGTGGATGGGGGACGGCGGGAGACGTCGCGGAGGCGGACATGCCGAGGAGAGTATTTCGGTGCCGAATAATTCGTCAACGAAATACTTCTGCCGGGAGCGTTCCCGGAACGGGCCCGGCCGCCGACGTACGATCACCTCATGGCCCCGACCGAGGAACCGCGCAAGCCTGCTCAGGGGAGCCCGCCCGGGCCCGAGGCGCCGCGCGACTGGACCGACGATCACGTCGCCCGCTGGCACCCGGTGCTGCCCTCGCTCGACCCGGTCGTCGAGGGCGCCGTCACCCGGATGAAGAAGCTCTCCGTCTACTTCCGCCGGGTCCGCGAGCAGTGCCTCGTCGACTTCGACCTGGAACGCCACGAGTTCGACACCCTGCACAAGCTCGCCGGCCGCGGCGGCAGCGCCGCGCCCTCCGAACTCGCCCAGGACCTCGACCTCGCCCCGGCCTCCGTCACCGGCCGCCTCGAAGCCCTGGAGAAGCGCGGCTTCGTCCGGCGCACCCAGTCCACCACCGACCGCCGCCGGGTGGTCGTCGAACTCACCGACTCCGGCCGTCAGACCTGGCTCGGCGCGATGGACGTCCTCGGCCACGAGGAGCACCGGCTGCTCGGCGTGCTCAGCCCCGAGGAGCGCACCGTCCTCAACGACCTGCTGCGCCGCATCATGCTGGCGGCCGAGGAGGACGCCTCCGTACCGCACTGGCACGGCTGAGGGCACGACTGAGGAGACGGCTGAGGGGGAGCACGGCTGAGGGGGGCGTCCCCCGGGACGCCCCCCTCACGCCGTTGCGTGTCTGTCGCGCCGTCAGACGCTCAGCGAGCGCGCGTAGTTGAGCTGGCCCATCACCCACTGGAAGCTGTCCGGGCCGGTCGCCGGGATCATCGTCGAGTGGTGCCGGCCGCCGCTGGTGACGGTGACCTGGATGAAGCCGGTGGTCTTCTTCTCCTTCATCAGGAGGAAGAGCAGACCGAGCAGGCAGAACAGGAAGAAGATGACCGCGAGCACGACGGCGACGGTCGGCATCTTCTCCTCGGTCCGCGACATGTCCGTCGCGTTCCACACCGCGCCGCGCAGCGGCATGTTCCCGGCCGGCGTGATGATCTGGTCGCCCACCACGGTGATGTCCCCGAGGCTCACCAGCGGCGCCCCGCCCCCGGCCGGCGGCATGCCGGGCATCGGCGGCTGCTGCGCCGGCACCGGGACCCCGCCCGCGAGGGTCGGCTGGTAGGCGGGCGGCGGCGGGGTCTGCGGGTAGCCGTACCCCGGCGTCCCCGCCTGCTGGCCGGGCCCCCATTCGTAGTTCCCCGAGTCACCCGACATGTAAGGGTTCGGATCGCTCATCGGTGGTCCCCGTTCTTCCTGGGCGTCAACTCTGCCCCAGATCCTGGCACATACGCGTCGCCCGGAGGGCCCCGCCTGCGCCCCGGGCACGCGGAGGACCCCGCCTCCCCAGGGGGAGACGGGGCCCAGCCACGTACGCGTCGAGAAGGCTAGAAGCGGCGGGTGATCAGCGCGCGCTTGACCTCCTGGATCGCCTTCGTGATCTCGATGCCACGCGGGCAGGCGTCCGTGCAGTTGAACGTCGTGCGGCAACGCCACACGCCGTCCTTGTCGTTGAGGATCTCCAGACGCTGCTCGCCCGCCTCGTCACGCGAGTCGAAGATGAAGCGGTGCGCGTTCACGATGGCGGCCGGACCGAAGTACTGGCCGTCGTTCCAGAAGACCGGGCAGGACGACGTGCACGCGGCGCACAGGATGCACTTGGTGGTGTCGTCGAAGCGCTCGCGGTCCTCGGCGGACTGCAGGCGCTCGCGGGTCGGCTCGTTGCCCTTGGTGACCAGGAACGGCATGACGTCCCGGTACGCCTGGAAGAAGGGCTCCATGTCGACCACGAGGTCCTTCAGCACCGTGAGGCCCTTGATGGCCTCGACGGTGATCGGCTTCTCGGGGTTGATGTCCTTGATCAGCGTCTTGCAGGCGAGCCTGTTCTTGCCGTTGATCCGCATCGCGTCCGAGCCGCAGATGCCGTGCGCGCACGAGCGACGGAAGGTCAGCGTGCCGTCCAGGTCCCACTTGATCTTGTGGAGACCGTCGAGCACACGCTCCTTCGGGTCGATCTCGACCTGGAAGTCCTCCCAGACCGCGGCGTCCGACACCTCGGGGTTGAAGCGGCGGATCCGGAAGGTGACCGTGATGTACGGGGACGCGGCGGAGTCCTTCTCCACCTTGTCCAGAACGGGGGTAGCCATCAGTACTTACGCTCCATCGGCTGGTAGCGGGTCTGGACGACCGGCTTGTAGTCGAGACGGACGGTCTCGGAGCCGTCCTCGCCGACCTCGCGGTACGCCATGGTGTGGCGCATGAAGTTGACGTCGTCGCGGTTCGGGTAGTCCTCGCGGTAGTGACCGCCGCGGGACTCCTTGCGCGCCAGGGCCGAGATGGCCATGACCTCGGCCAGGTCGAGCAGGTTGCCCAGCTCGATGGCCTCCAGGAGGTCGGTGTTGAAGCGCTTGCCCTTGTCCTGGATGGACACGTTCAGGTAGCGCTCGCGCAGCTCGGCGATCTTCTCGACGGCCGTCTTGATGGTCTGCTCCGTACGGAACACCATCACGTTGGCGTCCATGGTCTCCTGGAGCTCGCGACGCAGCTCGGCGACCCGCTCGGTGCCCGTGGAGTTGCGCAGCTTCTCGATCTGCTCGACGACCTTGGCCTCCGGGTTCTCCGGCAGCTCGACGTAGTCGTGCGTGTGGGAGTACTCGGCGGCGGCGATGCCCGCGCGGCGCCCGAAGACGTTGATGTCGAGCAGCGAGTTGGTGCCGAGGCGGTTGGCGCCGTGCACGGAGACACAGGCGACCTCGCCGGCCGCGTACAGACCCGGGACGACGGTGGTGTTGTCCGAGAGGACCTCACCCTCGACGTTGGTCGGGATGCCGCCCATGGCGTAGTGCGCGGTGGGCTGGATCGGGATCGGGTCCGTGTAGGGCTCGATGCCGAGGTACGTGCGCGCGAACTCGGTGATGTCCGGGAGCTTGGCGTCCAGCTGCTCCGGCGGGAGGTGCGTCAGGTCCAGGTAGACGTGGTCGCCCTCGGGACCGCAGCCGCGGCCCTCGCGGATCTCCGTGTAGATGGAGCGGGAGACGACGTCACGGGACGCGAGGTCCTTCATGACCGGCGCGTACTTCTCCATGAAGCGCTCGCCGTCCTTGTTGCGGAGGATGCCGCCCTCACCGCGGGCGCCCTCCGTCAGCAGGATGCCCATGCGCCAGATGCCCGTCGGGTGGAACTGGAAGAACTCCATGTCCTCCAGGGGCAGACCGCGGCGGAAGCACGCGGCCTGGCCGTCACCGGTCAGGGTGTGGGCGTTGGAGGTCACCTTGAAGAACTTGCCGGTGCCGCCGGAGGCGTAGATGACCGACTTCGCCTGGAAGACGTGGATCTCGCCGGTCGCCAGCTCGTAGGCCACCACGCCGGCGGACTTCTTGACGCCGTCGACCTCGGTGATCAGCTGGTCCAGGACGTAGAACTCGTTGAAGAACTCCACGCCCTCCTTGACGCAGTTCTGGAACAGCGTCTGGAGGATCATGTGGCCGGTGCGGTCCGCGGCGTAGCACGCGCGGCGGACCGGGGCCTCGCCGTGGTTGCGGGAGTGACCGCCGAAGCGGCGCTGGTCGATCTCGCCCTTCGGGGTGCGGTTGAAGGGGAGACCCATCTTCTCCAGGTCGAGGACGGCGTCGATGGCCTCCTTCGCCAGGATCTCGGCGGCGTCCTGGTCGACCAGGTAGTCACCGCCCTTGATCGTGTCGAAGGTGTGCCACTCCCAGTTGTCCTCCTCCACGTTGGCCAGCGCGGCGGCCATGCCGCCCTGCGCGGCGCCCGTGTGGGAGCGGGTGGGGTAGAGCTTCGTCAGCACGGCGGTGCGGCTGCGCTTCGTCGCCTCGATGGCGGCGCGCATGCCGGCGCCACCGGCGCCGACGATGACGGTGTCGTACTTGTGGAACTTCATGACGTGGTTACCTCAGCCCCGTGCCTAGCGGATGTTCGGGTCGAAGGTGAAGATCACCAGCGTGCCCAGAAGGATGGTGAACACCGTGGCGGTGTACAGCAGGCCCTTGAGCCACAGGCGCGTGTTGGCCCGCTCCGCGTAGTCGTTGATGACCGTGCGGAGGCCGTTGGCGCCGTGCAGCATCGCGAGCCACAGCATCAGCAGGTCCCAGACCTGCCAGAACGGGGACGCCCAGCGGCCGGCCACGAAGGCGAAGCCGATCTTGGAGACGCCGCCGTCCAGGAAGAGCTGGATCAGCAGGTGGCCGAGGACCAGGACGACGAGGACGACGCCCGAGAGGCGCATGAAGAGCCATGCGGCCATCTCGAAGTTGCCTCGGGTCGCCCGCGGGGTCTTGCCGGTGCGCTTGCGGGGGGCCTCGATGTACGGGGCGGGGTTGTCCACGCCGTAGGCGGCAGCGCCCTCGACGGGGCCGATGGCCGAAGTGGTGTCAGCGGACATGAGTGGCGTCAGCTCCCGAACAGTTCACGTGCGGCGTGGCCGAGGACGGGGTACAGCGAGCCCGCCATCAGGACGACCCAGATGCCCACGACGGTCCAGAGCATCTGCTTCTGGTAGCGCGGGCCCTTGGCCCAGAAGTCCACGGCGATGACACGGAGACCGTTCAGCGCGTGGAAGAGGATGGCGGCGACGAGGCCGTACTCCAGCAGAGCGACGATCGGCGTCTTGTACGTCGCGACCACTTCGTCGTAGGCCTCGGGGGAGACGCGGACGAGAGCGGTGTCCAGCACGTGTACGAACAGGAAGAAGAAGATGAGGACGCCGGTGACTCGGTGAGCCACCCAGGACCACATTCCTTCCCGGCCGCGGTACAGCGTTCCAGCCGGCACGGAAAAACCCTCCGGGAGCGGGGATCGGGGCCGGCCGGCTTCTCTGTCGGTCTGGCCCGGCCGGGTACGGTCCACCGGCCCCGGTCATCGTAGCCACCACTCGTGGGTTCGCTCGCGCGGGGTCCATAGGTGTGATCAAACAGGCACGGACGGACTATCGTTCAACCCTGAATCGCCGCATTCCGGGCGAAATCACAAGCCTGCGACCGAACGGGTGAGGCGGCTCCGGGCGAGTCTGCGCAGCTCCTCGGCGGCGACCACCCGTTCCTCCTCCCTTTCGTTGCCGAGCCGTGACCGGATGCCCGCGAGCACCTGGTTCAGACGTTCGCCCGCCGGAATCCCGTCCAGGCTGATGACGAAGGCGTGTCCGAAGCTCGCCTCGTACGCGGCGAGGGCGGCGCCGAGCGCGGTGCGGGCGGCCGGCGGCGCGTCCGGGTGCGGCAGGGCGGCGGTCTCGCGGGCCAGCGCCTCGTCGAGGTCCGCCTTGGACAGGTCGTAACCCGCCTCGTCGGCGGCGGCGAGCAGCGCGTCGAGGGTCGGGTACGGCCGGTGCGCCGCCACTCGTTCGGCCCAGCGGCGGCTGCCGCAGCAGTCGAGCAGCCACCGCTCGGCGAGGCCCTGCGGGGCCGCGTTGAAGCGCACCAGACCGGTCAGATGCCGGCCGGTGGCCTGCTGGGCGGGTATGGCGGGAGGGTTCGGGGTCCGGCAGGGTGCGGCGTGGGTGTCGCTGGTCAGCGGGGACTCCGGGAGCGAGACGTGAAGGTGTCGGGGGAGATGAGTGGGGTGAGTGTGACGCCACGCTATCGGCGGGAAGGGGGAAGTGTCCGACGGGTGCGCGAATTTCACCTGGACGAGTGGGTTTCGTCATGGGGATGGACAAGAGGCGCTGGACAACAGGCCCGGGATGCCGGGGTTCGTGCGATGAGGGAGGATTCCGGGTGATGCGCTACTCCATACGGGGGCCCCGGCGGGGCCCCGGACTCCTGGCGGCCGCGGTGGCACTGGCCACCATGGCGGCCTGCTCGAACGGATCCTCCTCCGAGCCGCCCGCCGGAACGGGCACCGGCTCGGCCGCCCCGACCGCGGTCCCCAGCTCCGCGCCGCCCCCGAGCCCGACGCCCACCAAGACCTACCCGCTGTCCGCGGCCCCCCAAGTGGTGCCCGCCGTCCGCGCCCACCAGGCGGCCCGCGGCCCCGGCTGGAAGCCCGGCCCGGACAGCGGCGTCGTGGTCGCCGCGAAGGACGAGGCCGCGCTCGGCGACGAGGCGAAGCTGATCGCCGGCGAGCTGCGCGTCCCCTACCGCGGCACCGCCGCCGCCCGCCCCGGCGACGTCACCCTCGCGCTCGGCGGCGGGGGCGCCGCCGAGTCGTACACCCTCGTCGTCCGCGACGGCGGCGTCCGCATCACCGGACCCGACCAGGCCGGCGTCTTCTACGGCACCCGCACCCTCAAACAGTCCGTCAGGTCCACCGGCGCGATGCCCGAGGGTACCGTCACCGACGCCCCCGCCAAGCCGCAGCGCGGCCTCATGGTCGACATCGCCCGCAAGTACTTCACCGCCGGCTGGATCGAGGACCGGCTGCGCGAGATGGCCGACCTCAAGCTCAACCAGCTCGGCCTGCACTTCTCCGACGACCAGGGCTTCCGGATCGCCTCCGACACCCACCCCGAGATCGTCTCCGAACGGCACCTCAGCAAGGCCGAGGTGCGCCGGATCGTGGCCCTCGCGCAGAGCCTGCACATCCAGGTCGTCCCCGAGATCGACTCCCCCGGACACCTCGGCGCGGTGATCGCCGCCCACCCCGACCTCCAGCTCGTCAGCGCGACCGGCCGGGCCCCGCGCGGCGCCGTCGACATCTCCGACCCGGCCTCCGCGAGGCTCGTCGACGAGCTGCTGCGCGAGTACACCGGCCTGTTCCCCGGCGCGTACTGGCATCTCGGCGGCGACGAGTACGTGGCCCTGATGGCGAAGAACCCCGAGGCGACCTATCCGCAGCTGGCCCGCGCGGCCATCGCGAAGTACGGCCCCTCCGGCCGGGTCCAGGACCTGGCCACCGGCTGGCTCAACGACCGCGCCGCCGTCGTCCGGCCCACCGGCAAGGCGCTGCGCGCCTGGAACGACGGCTTCTTCACCGGCGGCGTCACCGGCCCGGCCCAGGACCTCCAGGTCGCCTACTGGACCGGCCGGGAGATCGGGGCCCGCACCCCGACCTCGTACCTGAGCGCCGGCCGCAAGATGATCAACTACAACGACGAGTACCTCTACTACGTGCTCGGCCAGCCCAACAAGTTCTTCTACCCCACCGGCCGGCGCATCTACGAGCAGTGGACCCCGCTGGTGCTGCGCGGCACCACCCCCGTCCCCGCCCGTTACGACCCCCAGATCCTCGGCGGCAGCTTCGCCGTCTGGTGCGACCTGGCGAACTCCCAGACCCAGGCGCAGGTCGCCGCCGGCATCCGGATGCCGCTCACGGCGACGGCCCAGAAGCTGTGGGACGCCCGGAAGCCCGCGCTGAGCTGGGCGGACTTCCAGGCGCTGGCGGCGAAGGTGCGCGGCTGACCGACCTGGCCTTTGCCGACTGACCTGGCCCTTTTACGTGGACACGGCGAGGCGCGTGCCGTACGGTCCCGGACTCGGCGGCCGTGCGGCCGCCCGGCGTGCTCGGGGAGGGGGACGCCGCGCACCCGTGGGGGGTCCGTCTCAGCATGCTCAGACTCAGAAATCCCGTCGGCCTGGCGTACGCCGTCGTCGCCCTGCTGGCCGGCAACATCGTCTTCGATGTCGTGCTCGGCGTGATCGACCTCGGCATTCTGATGTCCGAGGACTCCGAGACGCCCGTGCTCGGGTCCGTGAACGTGAACGTGGCCTTCAGCATGGCGTTCACGCTGTTCGTGGCGACCGGGATCGTCTTCATCGTCTGGTTCCACCGACTGCGGAAGAACGCCGAAGTGTGGGCGGGCGACCAGCAGGAGCGGGGTGTCGGCTGGGCGATCGGCGGCTGGTTCATCCCGATCGGCAACCTGTGGATCCCCCGCAACATCGCCGCCGACATCTGGCGCGCCAGCCGCATGGCTCCGTACGCGGCGGACGGTCCCGGCGAGCTGGCGCTGCTCAACGGCTGGTGGGCCGCCTGGGTCGTGAGCATGCTGGCGGACCGCGTCGCCGCGCTGATGTTCCGGCGGGCGGAGACCGTCGACGCCCTGATCTCCGCGACCTGGTGGGATCTCGCCTCCTATGTCCTCGACGCCGTGGCGGCGGTGGCCGCGATCCTCTTCGTCCGCAAGCTGACCTCTATGCAGCACCTCAAGGCCACTGGCATGATTTCGGCCGCGCAGTGACGAAAAAGCGTCGGTTGGCGCAGTAGGGGAAGTACTGCGTCCGCATCGCTGGCGAGGAGGCGTCCATGACGTCCGTGACGAGCACGAGCCTGCAGGAACTGATCGACCGCGCCGACGCGCGCGCCCTCGCGGCCGCCGGACTCGCGTGTCTCGACCGGTGTCTGCCGCTGCTCGCACCGGACGGTGCGGACGTCCTGCGGCCCGTGTGGGCCGCGGTGGCCCGCGGTGACGGCGACGCCTGGGGCGAGGCCGTCGCGAAGGCCCGCGTGGAGCTGGCGGACGCCGGGGCGGGCGAGGGCGCCGCGCCGGTGCGCGCGATGCTCGTCGGGGCGCCCGACGACTGGACCGAGGCCGCGCTGCGCGACTGGACCCGGAGCTGCTCCGAGGCGGCGCTCGCCCTGCACGCCGGCCTCGACGCCAACGGGGCGGGCCCGCTGCACGCGGGCGAACTCCAGCGTCAGCAGGCCGTCCTGGAGGCGGCCGCCCACGGCCCGACCGGACTGCGCCGGGCCCGGGACCTGTCGACCGAGGGCGGGCGCGTCCTGCGCGCGGTCGTCTCGCGCAGGGCGCGCACCGCCTAGGCCGCACGCGCTGTACGGGCAGTACCGGCAGTACGGGCCGTGCCGGCCTTTCAGGCCTCCTGGTCCGGCCCGGGCGCCGCGATCGACAGGGAGGCGATGGCCTCCGAGATCTCCCGTTCCGCCTTCGCCTTGTCGAGGCCGAGGCCCGCGAGCGTGCCCTTGCCGTCCTCGAACTCCAGGAGCGCGAGCAGGATGTGCTCGGTGCCCACGTAGTTGTGCCCGAGGCGCAGCGCCTCCCGGAAGGTGAGCTCCAGGACCTTCTTGGCGTCCGCGTCGTACGGGATGAGCGCGGGCACCTCCTCGGCGGCCGGCGGCAGGGTCGCCGCGACGGCCTCCCGCAGCTGCTCCGGGGTGACGCCCTGGCCGGTGATCCAGTGGCCCGCGAGTCCGTCGGGCTCGGCCAGCAGACCGAGCGTCAGGTGGGCCGGGACCGTCTTGTCGTTGCGGGCGGCGGAGGCCTCGTTCTGCGCGGCCATCACGACGTTGCGGGCCCGGGGCGTGAACCGGCTGAAGCCGGCGTTCGGGTCCATCTTCGCCGCGTCCGCCTCGTTGTCGTCCTTGGGGACGAAACGCTTCTGGGCGGCCTGCCGGGTGACGCCCATGCTCTTGCCGATGTCGGTCCAGGAGGCGCCGGTCCGCCGGGCCTGGTCCACGAAGTGGCCGATGAGGTGGTCGGCGACGTCCCCGAGGTGGTCCGCCGCGATGACCGCGTCGGACAGCTGGTCGAGGGCGTCGTCCGGGTGGGTCTTCTTGATCGCCTCGATCAGATCGTCGAGCCGCACGGGGTTGTTCATGCCGAGTGGATTCGTCATGAGTGCAACCCTAGGTTGACAGTCCCGAGGTGTCAACCATCGGTTGACAATGAGGGTGGGGCTGTCCGGAAACGGACCGGGGCGCGGGCTGGGAGGCGGACCGGGAGGCGGACCGCGAGGTGGGCCGGAAAATGAAAAAGCGCCTGGTCACAGGCGCTTGAAAAGAAGACGACCGGGGCCGCCACCCCCCACAGGAGAGGCCCCGGTCGTCGTCCGCGGAGCCGCAGCACGGCCCCGTACTCCATACAGCGCCGTGCATGCGTTTTCTGTCACACCCCCGTTTCCCCCCGCCCCGGGGGGAAGTTGCGAGATGCACAAAGAATCGGACCCGCGTGGACGCGGCGCCCGAAAAGGACGTAGCGTTCTGCTGCGCCCAAGGCGGCGTGGCGGTGACGACCAGCCGCGATGAGCGCGACGACGAACAGGTGTGGGGAGTGCTGGGGGACGAGGCGGAGCTGACGGCCGCAGTGCTCGCCGCGCAGGACGGTGACGAGAACGCCTTCCGCACCGTGTACCGCGCGGTGCATCCGCGGCTCCTCGGCTACATACGCACCCTGGTCGGCGAGGCCGACGCGGAGGACGTGGCGTCCGAGAGCTGGCTCCAGATAGCCCGCGACCTCGACCGGTTCAGCGGCGACGCGGACCGCTTCCGCGGCTGGGCCGCGCGGATCGCCCGCAACCGCGCCCTCGACCACATCCGGATGCGCGGCCGGCGGCCCGCCGTCGGCGGCGACGAGACCGAGCTCACCGACAAGCCCGCCGACTCCGACACCGCGGGCGAGGCCCTGGAGGCCCTGGCCACCGGCCGCACCATGCACCTCATCGCCCAGCTGCCGCAGGACCAGGCCGAGGCCGTCGTCCTGCGGGTCGTGGTCGGCCTGGACGCCAAGAGCGCCGCCGACACGCTCGGCAAGCGGCCGGGCGCGGTCCGTACCGCCGCCCACCGGGGCCTCAAGAAACTCGCCGAACTCCTCGGTACGGCCGGGGACGATCCGGCCGGCTCGCTGGACGGCGTTCCTCCGCAACGCGGGCGCCGGCCCGGCCCCGCCCGCCCCGGCGGTGTGACGCAATCGCGCGCGCGGACGCAGAAGGACATGTGATGGCCGACGAGTACCAGTGGCTCGACCAGGAGGCCGCGGAGCGGCTGCTGCGCGGTGAGCCGGTCGACCCCGTCGGCACCTCGGCGCGGGCCGAGGCGGAGTTCCTCGCGCGCGCCCTCGACACCGCCCGTAACCCCGCCGTCGGTCCGCCCGCCGGCACCGGCGGCGAACTCCCCGGCGAGGCCGACGCCCTCGCCGCCTTCCGCAAGGCCGTCGCCGAACGCGCCGTCGTCCCCGGACACGCGGGACAGCGGGCCGCCGCCGACCTCGGCGCCGTCCGGCTCGCCCGGGTCCGGGCCGGCCGCGGCTGGGGACGCTCACTGCGGTACGGGCTGGCCGCCGCGGTCGCCGCCGTCACGGTCGGCGGTGTCGCCGTCGCCGCGGGCACCGGCGTCCTGCCGCTGACCGCCGACCCCGAGCCCGGCAGCTCGGTCGTGGCCGTCGACCCCTCGTCCCCCGGCTGGTCCGGCACGCCCACGGGCGGCACCGGCACCGAGGCGTCCGGCGGACCCGACGGCCGCGGAGAGCCCGGCACGCCCGGCGCCACCGACGGCACGGCCACCGCCACCGCGGGCCCCGACGCCACCGCCGGACCCGACGACCCGTCCATCGGCCCGGGCGGGAGCACCGGCGGCACGGTCGGCGGCACGCAGGAGCAGGAGCGCGCCAAGACCATCCAGGCCTGCAAGGACTTCCGCGCGGGCACCCTCGGCTCCGGCGGCCGGCAGCGCCTCACCGACGCCCTGCGCAGCGGCGAGACCGTGAAGCGCTACTGCGACCGGATCCTCTCCGGCACGCCCTCCGGCGCCACCCCGACCACCGCGGGCCGCACGTCCTCCGGCAGCACCGGCAAGGGCGGCAGCACGGGCGAGGGCGGCACGGCCACCGGCGGTTCCGAGAGCGGCGGCTCCGACAGCGACGACACCGGCGGGGACCGAGGCGACGACCGGGACCGCGACTCCCACCGGGGCCAGGCTCCGGCGAAGGGCGGTCAGGCCAAGCGCGGCTCCCACGGCCCCGGCTCCACCGCCGGCTCCGGCTCCACCACCGGTTCCGGCTTCGGCGGCTCGGCTTCCGGCACCGGAAAGCACGCCTCCGACCGCTCGCGTTCACAGCCCCGACCCGGGGTGTGACACTTTTCGACCCCACGGCGCAGTACTGAGTGAGCCGACTGGTCATCGGCGAGCGCATCGAGCCGGGGTTCCCCCCGTACCTTCGGCTCAGCGCACCGGCGCGGGTGGGGCACGTTCCCCCGGTCCCACCCGCGCCCCCTTCTTCCCCGGCCGCTCAGGGTCTCCCGGACCTCACCAGTGCACGACGACCTTGTCGCCGACCTTCACCTGGTCGAAGAGCACCGCGAGCTTGGCCTTGTCCCGGACGTTGACGCAGCCGTGCGAGGCCCCGTTGTAGCCGCGGGCCGCGAAGTCCGCCGAGTAGTGCACCGCCTGGCCGCGGCTGAAGAACATCGCATACGGCATCGGCGTGTGGTAGATCGTGGAGGTCCAGTCGCGGGCCTTCCACTCCACCTTGAACTCGCCCTCGCGGGTCGGGGTGTTCTCCGAACCGAAGCGCACGTCGAACGACGAGACGACCTTGCCGTCGATCATCCAGGCGAGCGTCCGGCTCTCCTTGCTGATGCACATCACCCGCCCGGTCATGCAGCGCGGGTCCGGCGTGTCCAGCTTGTTGGTGGTCGCCGGGCGCAGCTCGGCGGCCGTCGGCTTCCGCGTCATCCCGAGCAGCCGTTGCCAGGTCGTCTCGTCGACCGAGCCGGTCTGCGGCAGCTCCCGCTTCTTCTGGAAGCCCTTCACCGCGCCCGCGGTCATCGTCCCGTAGAAGCCGGTGGGCGCCCGGTCGAAGTAGCCGATCTGCCGCAGCCGCGCCTGGAGCTCGCGCACCTGCGCGTTCTCGTCGCCGTCCTTCATGAGGATCCTGCCCGTGGGCGCCTCGGTGGTGGCCGAGGCCGAAGGCGTGCCGGTGGACGCGGTGGCGGAGGCCGACGGGGTGGCGGGGGAGGACGGCTTGTCGTCGCCCGTGCCACCGGACGTGGGCGCCGGAGCGGCCGTCGTGGGCGCCGGGCTGACGGTGCCCTTCCCGGTGTCATCGCCCCAGGGCGTACAGCCGGCGGCCAGCACCACGGCCGTGGCCGCCAGAACGACTCTGCGTATGACGGACGAACGCTTCATTTCAGCCCCCCGAAAACGACGTGTGTACACAAGGGATGCTTCCCACGCCCGGGTGGTTGCGCACGTGACCGAAAAGAGACGTGCATGCTGTGAGGGAGAGCGAAGGCGAAAGCCGACAGGTGAAGAAGAGCCGACAGGCGAACGAGAGCCGACAGGCGAAGACTGACCGTCCGATCGGGAGGCACACGCACATGGCGCGCGAGTCGGAGTCCGGACTGCCCATCGAGCCGGTCTACGGACCGGACGCGCTGCGGGACTGGGATCCCGCCGAGAAGCTGGGCGAGCCCGGCGCGTACCCCTTCACCCGCGGGGTCTATCCGTCGATGTACACCGGCCGGCCGTGGACGATGCGCCAGTACGCGGGCTTCGGCACCGCCGTGGAGTCCAACGCCCGCTACAAGCAGCTGATCGCGAACGGCACCATGGGCCTCTCGGTCGCCTTCGACCTGCCCACCCAGATGGGCCACGACTCGGACGCCCCGATCGCGCACGGCGAGGTCGGCAAGGTCGGCGTCGCCATCGACTCGATCGACGACATGCGGGTGCTGTTCGACGGCATCCCGCTGGACAAGGTCTCCACGTCGATGACGATCAACGCGCCCGCCGCCCTCCTGCTGCTGCTCTACCAGCTGGTCGGCGAGGAGCAGGGCGTGACGGCGGACCGGCTGACGGGCACGATCCAGAACGACGTGCTGAAGGAGTACATCGCCCGCGGCACGTACATCTTCCCGCCGCAGCCCTCGCTGCGGCTGATCGCGGACATCTTCAAGTACTGCCGGGCCGAGATCCCCAAGTGGAACACCATCTCGATCTCCGGCTACCACATGGCGGAGGCCGGGGCCTCGCCCGCGCAGGAGATCGCCTTCACCCTCGCCGACGGCATCGAGTACGTCCGCACGGCCGTCGCCGCCGGCATGGACGTGGACGACTTCGCCCCGCGCCTCTCCTTCTTCTTCGTGGCGCGGACCACGATCCTGGAGGAGGTCGCCAAGTTCCGGGCGGCCCGCCGGATCTGGGCGCGGGTGATGCGGGAGGAGTTCGGCGCGCGGAACCCCAAGTCGCTGATGCTGCGCTTCCACACCCAGACCGCCGGCGTGCAGCTCACCGCCCAGCAGCCCGAGGTCAACCTGGTGCGGGTCGCCGTCCAGGGCCTCGCGGCGGTGCTCGGCGGCACCCAGTCCCTGCACACCAACTCCTTCGACGAGGCCATCGCGCTCCCCACGGACAAGTCGGCCCGCCTCGCGCTCCGTACCCAGCAGGTCCTCGCGTACGAGACGGACGTGACGGCCACCGTCGACCCCTTCGCCGGCTCCTACGTGGTGGAGAGGATGACCGACGAGGTCGAGGCCGCCGCCCTGGAGCTGATGCGGAAGGTCGAGGACCTGGGCGGCGCGGTCCACGCGATCGAGCGCGGCTTCCAGAAGAACGAGATCGAGCGCTCCGCCTACCGGATCGCCCAGGAGACCGACTCCGGCGAGCGGGTCGTCGTCGGCGTCAACCGCTTCACCGTGGACGTCGAGGAGCCCTACGAGCCGCTGCGCGTCGACCCGGCGATCGAGGCCCAGCAGGCCGAGCGCCTGGCCCGGCTGCGCGCCGAACGCGACCGGGCGGCGGTGGACGCGGCGCTCGCGGAGCTGAAGAAGGCGGCGGAGGGCACGGACAACGTCCTCTACCCGATGAAGGCGGCGCTCAAGGCGCGGGCCACGGTGGGCGAGGTCTGCGACGCGCTGCGCCAGGTCTGGGGCACGTACGTCCCGACCGACGCGTTCTGACCATCTCGGCGGAAGGCGCCCATTCCACCTGTCGAAACTCAAAGCGGAGGGTCGTACCGGTGTGCGACACTCCGCTTCATGCTGGGTGTCACCGATCTGCCGACCTACCTCGCCGGGCTCGTCCTCATCATCCTCCTGCCGGGGCCGAACTCGCTGTACGTGCTGTCCGTCGCCGCCCGCAAGGGCACCCGGACCGGATACCAGGCCGCCGCCGGGGTGTTCACCGGCGACGCCGTCCTGATGACACTCGCCGCCCTCGGCGCCGCCTCGCTGCTCCAGACCACCCCGCTGCTCTTCATGATCGTGAAGTACGCGGGCGCGGGATACCTGGCCTGGATGGCGTACGGGATGCTGCGCGCCGCCCGCGAGATGTGGCGCACCCGGCACGAGACGCCGGCCGACGAGCCCGTCGCGCAGGAGACCGGCCCGTCCGAGCACCCGTACCGCCGCGCGCTGATCATCAGCCTCTTCAACCCGAAGGCGATCCTCTTCCTGATCTCCTTCTTCGTGCAGTTCGTGGACCCGTCCTACGCCTACCCGGCGCTGTCCTTCCTGGTCCTCGGCACCCTGCTCCAGCTCGGCAGCTTCCTCTACCTCACCACCCTCATCTTCAGCGGCACCCGCCTCGCCGCCGCCTTCCGCCGCCGCAGGCGCCTCTCGGCCGGCGCCACCACGGCCGCGGGCGCCCTCTTCCTCGGCTTCGCCGCCAAGCTCTCGCTCGCCGGCGCCTGACCCGGCCGGGGCTCGACCCGCTTGACCCTCACACCATGTGAGGCCGTTGCGTAGGGGGCGTCATGTTCACTATCGGAGACTTCGCCCGGCACGGGCGGGTGTCGGTCCGGATGCTGCGTCATTACGACGCCGTCGGACTGCTTCGCCCGGCCCGTGTCGACCCGCACAGCGGCTACCGCCACTACGAGGCGGCGCAGCTCGCGCGGCTCAACCGTGTCATCGCGCTCAAGGAGCTCGGCTTCACCCTGGAACAGGTGCGGGCGATCCTCGACGAGCGGGTGGGGGTGGAGGAGCTGCGGGGGATGCTGCGGCTGCGGCAGGCCGAGCTGGAGACCGCCGCCGCGGAGGCGGCGGCGCGGCTCGCGCGGGTCGGGGCGCGGCTCCGAGCCATCGAGAGCGAGGGACGCATGTCCACACAGGACGTCGTCGTGAAGAGCATTCCGGCCGTGCGGATCGCCGAGCTGAGCGCGGTCGCCGCGAGCTTCGGCCCGCACGACATCAGCCCCGTCATCGGACCGCTGTACGACGAGCTGTGCGGCCGCCTGGAGGCCGCCGGGGTCAGGGAGTTCGGGCCCGGGATCGCGTACTACGAGGACGCGGGCCGCGGTGACGGCTCGGTCCTGGTGCACGCCGGGACGACCGTCCCGGAGGGGACGGTCGTGGAGGGCGTCGAGGTCCACGTCCTGCCCGGGATCGAGGAGGCGGCGACCGTCGTCCACCGCGGCTCGATGGACCAGATCCTGCCGACCGCCCAGACCCTGGCCCGCTGGATCGAGGCCAACGGGTACGTGGCGCAGCACTATGCCCGGGAGTTGTACCTGGAGTGCCCGGAGGACCGCTCGCAGTGGGTCACGGAGATCCAGGAGGCGATCACCCGCGCGTAGCGCCCCGGTCCGGTCACCGCCCGCCCAGCGCCCGCCGCTTCAGCTTCAGCGCGCGGCGGGCCAGGCGGCGCAGGCGCGGGTGGCGGGGGACCGGGAGGCCGCCGGGCAGGCCCAGCGAGGTGAGCCGGCGGCGGGTGAAGTGGTGCCGGGTGCCGGCCGCGAGCGGGCCGGAGAGGTGGCGTACGGCCGCCTCCCGCAGGTCCGGGCGGACCTTCGGCTGCATCGCGAAGCCCACCGCCGCGACCAGGCTCTGGAGCTCCGGTACGGCCAGGGCCTCGCGGGCCGGCTCCTCCAGGTCGGGGACCAGCGAGTCCACCAGGGCCACCGGCACCCGGTTGCTGTTCTGGTACGGCGTGAGCCGGGCGAGCAGCGGCCGGGTGCCGACCTTCGCGGTCTCGATCCCGTAGAACGCGCTCGCCGTGAACAGCGCCGTCGAGAAGCAGCCCACCACGAGCGCGGGCCGCAGCTCCCGGTAGAGCATCTCGGCGAGCACCGGCCGGTCCTCGACGGTCAGTTCGGCGCCGAGTGCCGCCGCCTCCCGCACCAGCGCCCGCGACCAGGCGTCGGGGGCCGTCGGGTGCGGCTTGAAGACGAGCCGGCGGTGGCCGCGGGCGACCGCGCCGCGCACCATCTTCAGGTGCAGTGCGCCCTCCTCCTCGGGGGTGAGGAGGGAGAGCGCCGCCAGGTACTGGCCGAGGAGAAGGGCCGGGCCCTCCGCGTCGGCGGGCCCGGTCGCGAGGGGGCCGGACAGCTCCTCGACGACCTTGGTGAAGGCCTCGGTCGGCACGGTCTCGGCGACCGCTCCGAACTCGGCGAGGAGCAGCGGTTCGAGTCCCGGCACCAGGTCCAGGTGGAGCAGTCGGCGCACCCGTTCGCCGACCAGCGGGTCGATCTTGTTGCGGGTGGGGCCGTAGCTCATCAGCCCGTCCGCGTACACGTCGATCGACGCGTCCGGGAGCAGCTGGGCGATCGTCAGCGCGGGCGCGACCTGCAGGGACTCGACGACGAGTTCGATCCGGTCGGTGCCGAGGCCCCACAGGCGCCGCAGGTGCCGCTGGAGCATCGGCAGGTCGTCGGCGCGCGGGGTCCAGCCGCCGGGGTGCAGCGGCTCGATCGTCGCGTTCCAGTCGAGGACCTCGTCGAAGCGGCCGCGCAGCTTCTCGAAGCCGGGCATGCGGTCGAGCGGTGTGGTGGTCTCGGGGACGGCGGCGTTGGTGGAGACGAGCAGCACCCGCCGGTCGGCCGGGCCGAAGCAGCCGCTGTCGAGGGCGGCGGCCAGGGTGGCGGCGCCGTACAGGGTGGAGGCGTAGAAGATCTGGGTGGTCTTGCGCGTCTTCCGGGCGGTGCGGTTCATGCGGCGTTCGTCTCCAGGGCGGCCGGGCGCGGGGCCGGTGCGGCCGGGGCGGGGGCGGGGCGGCGGCGCTTGAGCCGACGCAGCGGGCCCGCGCGGTCCTCGCCCATCGCCGTCAGGGCCTCGGCGAGCACGTCCTGCGGCAGCCGGCGCAGCGCGCCCGAACTCATCGCCCGCAATTGCCGTCCGACCTCCGGTTCGAATTTGGCCATGTTCCCGATGTGGTGGGAAATCACCGCGCAATAGGTGCGGACGGCTTTCGGCAGCAACTGTTCCGCGTCCGGATCATTCTTCGTCTCGTCGATCACCTGATCGAAAGCGCGGATGAAATCGAGCTGTCGGACATCGCCGATCTGCGTGAGCGAGGTGGCCACTCCGCGCCGGTAGAAGATTCCGAGCTCGCCGCTGACCGCGAAGGATTCCGCCTCGCGGTGCAGCCGCCAGATCCACGGCCGGTCCTCGGCCGTCCGGAGGCCGTGCGGGAAGTGCAGCAGACCCCGGTCGAGCAGCCGCCGGTGGTACAGCCCGGCCCAGGCGTACGGATAGTCCACCGAGGTCGTGCGGTCGGCGGGCAGGATCGCGTCACGCGGCCGCAGCACCTCCCCGCGCCGGCCCACCGGCACCTGCCGCACCGACCGGCCGCGCCCGGTCACCCGGACGTAGTCGGTGCGCAGGAAGTCGCAGTCCAGCTCGTCCATGGTGGCGACCAGGCGCCCGTAGAAGCCGGGGGAGAGCCAGTCGTCGCCGTCCAGGAAGGCCAGGTAGGCCCCGCGGGCCGCGTCCAGGCCGGTGTTCCGGGCGGTCGCCAGGCCCTCGTTGCGCGCGTGCCGCAGCACCCGCGCCCCCGGGATCTCGCGCTCCGCGCGTTCCAGGAGCTCCGGGGTCCCGTCCGTCGAACAGTCGTCGACGAGAAGGAACTCGAAGTCCTCGCGGGCGTTCGCGCGCAGGCTTCTGAGGGTGTCGGGGGCATATGTCTGCACGTTGTAGAACGGCACGACGACGGAGAGCTTGACCACGAAGCCGACGCTAGGCGCCGTCCCGGCATTCGTCCTGACCGGTAAGGGGATGCCCGGTGAACACAAAGCGGCGAGCCCCTTAACCACCCCGGATGAACTCCCCTTCCTGTCCGTTTCCCGCCCTGCGTCATGGTGCTGTTAACCATTTGTTGTGGCCCAGTTGGGCTGCGAATCCCCGAGCCCTCCTAGCGTCCTGGACGTGCCATCACGTACCGATCGAACGGTGCGCGTCGCCGTTCTCGCCGACTCCGACACCCGGTGGAAATGGGGCGTGCTCACCGCACGCAGAATCAGCCCCGCAAGCGGCGCCGAAAGCGCCCCCGCTCCCGCGGGATTCGTGCTGCGCGGCCGCGCCACCCCCACCACCCGCCAGCTCGCCGAGACCGCGGTGTCCGACACCGCGCCCCGCGAGGTGACCGGCGCGGAGTTCCTGCGTGAGGTGCGCGACGCCGCCGAACGCGGCGAGGGCTACGACGTCGTCGTGCTCGCCCTCGTCGGCGGCACCGTGCGCGCCGTGCTCCAGGGCATCGCCGACCTCGGACTCGACCGCCGCCCGGTGCTCGTCACCGGCTACGTCGGCGTCGTCTACGAGAAGCTCGCCGACGGCCTGCTGCTCCGCCACGGCGCGGACGTCGTGCTCGCCAACTCCCGCCACGACGCGGAGCGTTTCCGCGCCGTGTACGAGGGCGTCGGCGCCGACCCCGGCTCGGTCGTCGAGGCCGCCCTGCCGTTCCTCGGCGGCGCCCCGCACAAGCTCGAACCCGGCCGCGACACCCTGGTCTTCGCCGCGCAGCCCTCGGTGCCCGTCACCAAGGCCGAACGCGCCTACGTGCTGCGCCGCCTGGTCGGGCACGCCCGGCTCCACCCGGACCGCGAAGTGCTCCTGAAACTGCGCTCCCGGCCCGGTGAACACACCACGCACCTGGAGGAGTTCCCGTACCAGAAGCTGGTCCGCGACCTGCCCACCCCGCCCAACTTCCGTCTCGTGTACGGACACATGGGCGAGGTCCTCGACCGCACCGACCTCCTGGTCACCGTCTCCTCCACGGCCGCCCTCGAAGCCCTGCACCGGCGCATCCCCACCGCGATCCTCACCGACCTCGGGGTGCGCGAGGCGCTCGGCAACCACCACTTCATCGGCTCCGGACTGCTCGCCTCCTTCGACGCCCTCGACCAGGGCGCCGTCCCCGAGCCCGACGAGGAGTGGCTCGCCCGCCAGGGCGTCGGCGCCGAGGGACTGCCCGGCGGCATCCCGTACGAGAAGGCCTTCGACGCCGCCCGCGAGCGGGTCGCCGAACTCCTCGCCGGCCCGCCGCCGCCGCCGGTCGCCCCGTACTACACGGCCGAGACCGCCGGCGGCTACCTGCCCGGCATCCTCGCCCGCCACCGACTCGACCTCACCGCGCCCGAACCCCGCGAGAGCGGGGTGCGCCGGATCGTCCGCGAGGCGGCCCGCGGCGCCTACCGCCACGGCGTCCAGCGCGTGGCCCCCGTCATCCGCCGACTGGGAGAACTCTGATGCCCACCCCCACCGTGCTCGCCGTCATCCCCGCACGGGGCGGCTCCAAGGGCGTCCCCGCCAAGAACCTCGCCCCCGTCGCCGGGATCCCGCTGGTCGGCCGGGCCGTCCGGGCCTGCCTCGGCGCACCGGCCGTCACCCACGTCGTCGTCTCCACCGACGACCCGGCCATCGCGGACACCGCCCGCGCCTACGGCGCCGAGGCCGTCCGCCGCCCCGCCGAGATCTCCGGCGACACCGCGACCAGCGAGTCCGCCGTGCTGCACGCCATGGACGCCTTCGAGGCCACCCACGGCCGCGCCGCCGACGTCGTCCTGCTCGTCCAGTGCACCAGCCCCTTCCTGACCGCCGTCGAGGTCGACGAGACCGCCCGCCGGATCACCGAGGGCGCCGCCGACACCGCCTTCACCGCCGCCCCCAGCCACGGCTTCCTCTGGCGGGAGAACGACGGCGGCGCCCTCGGCGTCAACCACGACAAGGCCCACCGGCCGCGCCGCCAGGACCGCGAGCCCGAGTACCTGGAGACCGGCTCGGTCTACGCGATGGCCGCGGACGGCTTCCGTACCCACCGGCACCGCTTCTTCGGCCGCACCGAACTCGTCGTCACCGACCCGGCCCGCGTCCTGGAGATCGACGACCCGCACGACCTGGCCCGCTCCCGGGCCCTCGCGCCGCTGCTCGACGAGCCGGTCACCCCGGCCCTCGCCGACGTCGACGCCGTCGTCCTCGACTTCGACGGCACCCAGACCGACGACCGCGTCCACATCGACGCCGACGGCCGCGAGTTCGTCTCCGTGCACCGCGGCGACGGCCTCGGCATCGCCGCCCTGCGCAGGGCCGGCGTCCCGCTGCTCATCCTCTCCACCGAGCAGAACCCCGTCGTCGCCGCCCGCGCCCGCAAGCTCCGCATCCCCGTGCTGCACGGCGTGGACCGCAAGGACCTCGCCCTCAAGCAGTGGTGCGACGAACAGGGCGTCGACCCGCAGCGCGTGCTCTACGCCGGCAACGACGTCAACGACCTGCCCTGCTTCCACCTCGTCGGCTGGCCCGTCGCGGTGGGCAGCGCCCACGACTCCGTACGGGCCGCCGCCCGCGCGGTCACCGACACCCCCGGCGGCTCCGGAGCGATCCGCGAGATCGCCGCCTGGCTCCTCGGACCCGAGCTCCACATCCCCGAGCCCCACACCCCCGACGCGTAAGGAACCACCATCATGAGCAGCAACCGTCTCCGCACCCTCGGCGCCAAGACCGCCGGCCCGGGCCGGTCCGTGTACATCACGGGTGAGATCGGCATCAACCACAACGGCGACCTGGACAACGCCTTCGCGCTCATCGACGTGGCCGCCGAGGCGGGCTGTGACGCCGTCAAGTTCCAGAAGCGCACCCCGGAGATCTGCACCCCGCGCGACCAGTGGGACATCGAGCGCGACACCCCGTGGGGCCGCATGACCTACATCGACTACCGCCACCGCGTGGAGTTCGGCGAGGACGAGTACCGCGCCATCGACGAGCACTGCAAGAAGCGCGGCATCGAGTGGTTCGCCTCCCCGTGGGACACCGAGGCCGTCGCCTTCCTGGAGAAGTTCGACGTCCCCGCCCACAAGGTGGCCTCCGCCTCCCTCACGGACGACGAGCTCCTTCGCGAGCTGCGCGCCACCGGCCGCACGGTGATCCTCTCCACCGGCATGTCGACCACGAAGCAGATCCGCCACGCGGTCGAGGTCCTGGGCAGCGACAACATCCTGCTCTGCCACGCCACCTCCACCTACCCGGCCAAGGCCGAGGAGCTCAACCTGCGCGTCATCCAGACGCTCCAGGAGGAGTACCCGAACGTCCCGATCGGCTACTCCGGCCACGAGACCGGCCTCCAGACCACCCTCGCCGCGGTCGCCCTCGGCGCCGCCTTCGTCGAGCGCCACATCACCCTCGACCGCGCCATGTGGGGCTCCGACCAGGCCGCCTCCGTCGAGCCGCAGGGCCTGCAGCGCCTGGTCCGCGACATCCGCACCATCGAGACCGCGCTCGGCGACGGCGTCAAGAAGGTCTACGAGTCGGAGCTCGGCCCGATGAAGAAGCTCCGCCGCGTCCAGGGGCTCGTCTCCGCATGACCGGCCAGCTGGCGTTCGTCGAGAGCCCGGTCCAGCTGCTGAACGTCCTGGAATGGGCCCACGCGTCCACCCTCCGGCCCGTCCCCCCGACCGCCCGGCTGGACGGTGTCCCGCGCCAGCCGGCCCGACGGGGGCGGGGCCCCCGGACGGAACCGGGGGCCCCGGCGGCCCCCGGCCAGGACGGGACCGACGGCTCCGCCGTCACCGCGCCCTCGCTCGCGCACGCCGGCCTCACCGTGGTCGTCCTGTCGCCCACCGACCCCATGTCCCGCGGGCAGCTGCGCCGCATGGCGCAGCTCGCCCGGGACGAGGGGGTCACCGTGAAGTGGCAGGAGGCCCGGCAGGGGAGGGGGGCCCTGGTCACCACGCTTCGCGAGCTCGCCGGGCCGCTGCGGGCCGCGGAGCGGGTGATCGTCGGGGACCCCTTCTCGCGCTACGTCCAGCTGCTGCTCGGCCTGTACGGGCCCCGCCGGGTCACCGTCGTCGACGACGGCACCGCCACCATGGAGTTCGCCGCCCAACTCGCGCGCGGCGAGCGCCTGGTGCGCTGGCACCGGAGGGGCGGCAGCCGCGGGCCGCGCGAGCTGGTGCTCGCGCCGGTCACCTCGCTGGCCCGCCGCAAGCTCGCGCCGGGCCCGCGCCGCACCGTGGAGATCTTCACCTCGCTGCCGGTCGAACCGCCCGAGGGCACCACGGTCACCCCCAACGACTTCGCCTGGACCCGGTCCCGCTTCGGCCCGCCCCGGCTCACCCGCGGCGCCGACCTGGTCGGCACCTCGCTCGTGGAGACCGGCGTCGTCGACCCCGACGAGTACCTGCGGGCCGTCACCGTCCTCGCCCGCACCCACGGCGCCACCCGCTACTTCGCCCACCGCCGCGAGAGCACCGAGAAGCTCCACCGGATCGCCGTGGAGACCGGCCTCGAAGTGGTCCGCCCCGATCTGCCGCTGGAGCTGATCGCCCGCCGCGGCCCCGTCGGCCGCACCATCGTCAGCTTTCCGTCCACGGTCGTGCACACCCTGCCACTGGCCCTGGCCGGCACCGGCGTGAAGGTCGCCGTCTGCGAGATCGCCCCGGAGTGGCTCCGGGAGAACGCCTCCCCGCGCGCCCAGGGCTTCCTGGCCGGCGTCGCCGGCACCGCGACCGGCACCGAAAGGCTCGAATTCGGTTAAGCGTACCCACAGAGGGTGACCGTCATGCCCAGGGAATGAGATTTCTTTCCCCTAAGGGGCTGAACTTTTCGTGATCATCGGGCAGTTGACCTGTCTGGGGGCCTACCCTTCAAAAGGTGAACCAGTTGAAGTCCCGTGAGCCCGGCCCCGGGGCGGCGCCCGCAGCGCTGCCCGGAACGCTGTCCGAACCCCTGCGTGCCGAACTGATCGCGTTCCGCAGGGACTTGCACATGCATCCCGAGCTCGGCAACCAGGAGTTCCGTACCACCGCCGCCGTCAAGGCCCGGCTGGAGGCCGCGGGGCTCCGCCCGCGTGTCCTGCCCGGCGGCACGGGGCTCGTCTGCGACATCGGGACCTGGGACCGACGGCGGCCCATGCTGGCGATCCGCGCCGATCTGGACGCGCTGCCCATCCCGGACGTGAAGACCGTCCCGTACCGCTCCACCGAGCAGAACCGCGCCCACGCCTGCGGCCACGACGTCCACACCACCACCGTCCTGGGCGCCGGGCTCGTGCTCGCGGAGCTCGACCGCCAGGGCCGCCTTCCCGCGGCCGTACGGCTGCTCTTCCAGCCCGCCGAGGAGGTGCTGCCCGGCGGGGCCGCCGACGCCGTCGAGGCGGGCGTCCTGGACGGGGTCGGCCGGATCATCGCCGTGCACTGCGACCCCAAGGTCGACGCGGGGAGGATCGGGCTGCGCACCGGGCCCATCACCTCCGCCTGCGACCGCCTGGAGGTGACCCTCGACGGCCCCGGCGGGCACACCGCCCGCCCGCACCTCACCACCGACCTGGTCACCGCCGCCGCCCGGATCGCGGTCGACGTGCCCGCCGTGCTCGCCCGCCGGGCGGACGCCCGCTCCGGCCTCTCGGTCACCTGGGGCCGGATCGAGTCCGGGCACGCCCCCAACGTCATCCCGCAGCACGCCGAGCTCTCCGGCACCGTCCGCTGCCTCGACCTGCCCACCTGGCGCGAGGCCCCCGACCTGGTGCACGCGGCCATCGACGAGATCGCCACGCTGCACCGCGCCAAGTCGACCGTCGACTACGTCCGCGGCGTCCCCCCGGTGGTGAACGACCCGGTCGTCACCGAGCTCGTCCGCGACGCCATGACCGCCCGGCGCGGCCTGGACTCGGTCGAGGACACCGAGCAGTCCCTCGGCGGCGAGGACTTCTCCTGGTACCTGGAGCACGTCCCCGGCGCCATGGCCCGGCTCGGCGTGCGCACCCCCGGCGACACCCGGGTCCGCGACCTGCACGCGGGCGACTTCGACGTGGACGAGCGGGCCATCGAGGTCGGCGTCGAGCTCTTCACGGCGGCGGCCCTCCTCGACGGCACTCCCGGACGCTGAGAGCACCCCTCGGCCAGGCGCCGAAAACCGGACTTTAAGTACGACTTAATGGGTGGCCGGACCCTGTTCATCCGTCCGGCCCAGTCCCCGGCGTGTCGGATCCGGGCCCGGCCCGAACGCCCGTACCAGCGTGTATGACGGGCGGTATCGGGCCGGACGCCGCGGGTCGCCCCCTGGCCGGTTCGCGTCGATCCGATAACGACTCATGAACGGGTCTTTAACTGACATCTACGCGCGTTACGATCGCCGCGAAACCAGCGCCGGAAGAGGCGCTTTCGGTCAGTCTTGAAGGGACCCTCCTCTTGCGCCGGATCACCAGGATCACCACCGTGGGCATCGCCGCCGCGGCGCTCGCGCTGTCCGCCACCGCGTGTGGCAAGTCGTCGACGGACTCCGGTTCGACCCCCAGCGCCAGCGCCGCCGGCAAGGCCGCCATCGCCTACGACATCGGCGGCCGCGGCGACCAGTCCTTCAACGACGCCGCCTACGAGGGCCTCAAGAAGGCCGAGGACGAGCTCAAGGTCAAGGGCGCCGAGGCCGAGCCGGGCCAGGGCGAGAGCGACGCCGACAAGGTCGCGCGCCTCACCACGCTGGCCCGCGCCGGCAACAACCCGGTCATCGGCGTCGGCTTCGCCTACGCCCCGGCCATCGAGAAGGTCGCCAAGCAGTTCCCGAAGACCACCTTCGGCCTCATCGACGACACCTCGAAGACCGGCCCGAACATCGCCAACCTCGTCTTCAACGAGGAGCAGGGCTCCTACCTGGCCGGCGTCGCCGCCGCCAAGGCGTCCAAGACCGGCACGGTCGGCTTCATCGGCGGTGTCGAGGTTCCGCTGATCAAGAAGTTCGAGGCGGGCTTCGTCCAGGGCGTCAAGGACACCAACCCCAAGGCGAAGGTGCTCACCCAGTACCTGACCCAGCCCCCGAACTTCGACGGCTTCTCGAAGCCCGACCTCGGCAAGGCCGCCGCGCAGGGCCAGCTCGACAAGGGCGCCGACGTGATCTACGCCGCCGCCGGTCTCGCCGGCTCCGGTGCGATCGAGGCCACCGCCAAGGCCGGCAAGTGGGCCATCGGTGTGGACTCGGACCAGTACAACCAGAAGGGTCTGGCCGCCTACAAGGACCACATCCTGACCTCGGTCACCAAGGACGTGTCCGACTCCGTCTACAACCTGATCAAGTCGGTCAAGGACGGCAAGCCGCAGTCCGGTGAGGTCCGCTACGGCCTCGCGGCGGACGGCGTCGGCCTGGCCACGTCGAACCCGGCGTACTCCAGCATGACCGACCTCGTCGCCGCCGTGGACCAGGCGAAGAAGAACATCGTCGACGGCAAGATCACCGTCAAGACCGCGCCGTAACGGCACCCAGGTCCTGACCTGAGGCCGCGGGCCCGGTTCCAGTGACACCCACTGGAACCGGGCCCCGGCCCCATTCCCGTACGGGATTTCAATTTTCGGCAGTGCTACGCGCGTAGATGTCCCAGCGGCACGATAACTTCGCCCCGCCCTGCCCCTCCGCTCCGACTCCTTCCGGCCAAGGAGAGTGCGTCATCAACGCGTCCAGCCCCCCTGCCGTAGAACTTCACGGCATCACCAAGCGCTTCCCCGGCGTCGTCGCCAACAAGGACATCGCGATCACCGTTCGCAAGGGCACCGTGCATGCCCTGATCGGTGAGAACGGTGCCGGCAAGTCGACCCTGATGAAGATCCTCTACGGCATGCAGAAGCCGGACGAGGGCACCATCGCCGTCGACGGCGAGCAGGTCACCTTCTCCAGTCCCGGTGACGCCATCGCCCGCGGCATCGGCATGGTGCACCAGCACTTCATGCTCGCCGACAACCTCACCGTCCTGGAGAACGTCGTCCTCGGCGGCGAGAAGCTCTACGGCATCGGCGCCAAGGCCCGCCGGAAGATCCAGGAGATCTCCGACGCGTACGGCCTCGGCGTCCGCCCCGACGCGCTGGTCGAGGACCTCGGCGTCGCCGACCGGCAGCGGGTGGAGATCCTCAAGGTCCTCTACCGCGGCGCCAAGATCCTCATCCTCGACGAGCCGACCGCCGTGCTCGTCCCGCAGGAGGTCGACGCGCTCTTCGACAACCTGCGCGAGCTCAAGTCCGAGGGCCTGACCGTCATCTTCATCTCGCACAAGCTGGGCGAGGTCCTGAAGGTCGCCGACGACATCACCGTCATCCGGCGCGGCACCACGGTCGGCACCGCCGACCCGAAGACCGCCACCACCAAGCAGCTCGCCGAGCTGATGGTCGGCACCGAGCTGCCCTCGCCGGAGACCCGCGAGTCGACCGTCACCGACGTGCCGATGCTCCAGGTCCAGGGCCTCACCCTGACCGAGGCCGGCGCCGCCGCGGCCGCCCCGATCACCACCGCCGCCCCGGCCGACCCGTCCGCCGCGGTCACGGTGCACGAGGAGCCCGTTGCCGGCCGCAAGCTGCTCGACGACATCTCGCTCACCATCCACAAGGGCGAGATCCTCGGCATCGCCGGCGTCGAGGGCAACGGCCAGACCGAGCTCATCGAGGCCCTGATGGGCATGAACTCGCCCGACGCGGGCGTCATCACCCTCGACGGCCAGGACATCTCCAAGGTCTCGGTGCGCAGGCGCCGCGAGGGCGGCATCGGCTACATCCCCGAGGACCGCCACCGCCACGGCCTGCTCCTGGAGGCCCCGCTCTGGGAGAACCGCATCCTCGGCCACGTCACCGAGGCGCCCAACTCCAAGCGCGGCATCCTCGACCCGAAGGCCGCCCGCCAGGACACCGTGCGGATCGTGCGCGAGTACGACGTGCGCACCCCCGGCATCGAGGTCACCGCGTCCTCGCTGTCCGGCGGCAACCAGCAGAAGCTGATCGTCGGCCGCGAGATGAGCCACGCCCCGAAGTTCCTGATCGCCGCCCACCCCACCCGCGGTGTGGACGTCGGCGCCCAGGCGCAGATCTGGGACGCGATCCGGCACGCCCGCCGCGAGGGCCTGGCGGTGCTGCTGATCTCCGCAGACCTCGACGAGCTGATCGGCCTGTCCGACACCCTCAAGGTCATGTACCGCGGCAAGCTGGTCGCCGACGCCGACCCCGCCACCATCACGCCCGAGCAGCTGGGCTCCGCCATGACCGGCGCGGCCACCGGCCGGCTCGAAGGCACCGAGCAGCCCGAAGACGGTGACGCCCGATGAAGAAATTCGACAAGGACAAGCTGATCATCGGGGCCGCCGGCCCCGTGCTCGCGCTGGTCTCGTCCTTCGTGCTCACCGTCCTGGTGCTGCTCGCGACGGGCCTGGACCCGATCGAGCCGATCCGGCTGATGATCGAGAACGCCGGGTACTCCGACGTCCAGGTCCTCATCATCAACTACGCGGGAACCCTGTATCTGGCGGCCCTGGCCGTCGCCATCGGCTTCCGGATGAACCTCTTCAACATCGGCGTCGAGGGCCAGTACCGCCTCGCCGCGATGGTCTCGGCCCTGGTCGGTGCCGCCGTCGAGCTGCCCGGTCCGCTGCACATCCTGCTGATCGTGGTCGTCGCCATCGCGACCGGTGCCCTCTGGGCCGGTATCGCGGGCGTCCTGAAGACCACCCGCGGTGTCTCCGAGGTCGTCTCCACGATCATGCTCAACGCCATCACCACCTCTCTGGTGGCCTGGCTGATCCTGCCGAAGAACTTCGGCGTCCAGCCCGAGGGCTCCAACGACCTCACCACCGGTCAGATCGCCGAGTCCGGCTGGTTCCCCGGCATCGACATGGGCGCGGGCGCCGGCGAGATCTACGGCTTCACCTTCGTCGCGCTCGCCCTCGGCGTCGTCTACTGGTTCGTCCTCAACCGGACCCGCTTCGGCTTCGACCTGCGGGCCACCGGCGAGAGCGAGTCCGCGGCCCGGGCCAGCGGCGTCGACGCCAAGAAGATGATCCTCACGGCGATGCTGATCTCGGGAGGCCTCGCCGGTCTGGCCGGCATGCCGATCCTGCTCGGCGAGTCGCACACGTACAGCCTGGCCTTCCCGGTCAACGTCGGCTTCACCGCCATCACCGTCGCCCTGCTCGGCCGCAACCACCCGGTCGGCATCCTCTTCTCGGCCCTCCTCTTCGCGTTCCTCGACAAGGCGTCGTCGACCCTCGACATCGAGGGTTACCCGAAGGAGATCACGCAGATCATGCAGGGCATCATCGTGATCGCCGTGGTCGTCTCCTACGAGCTCGTCCGCCGTTACGGCCTCCGCCGCCAGCAGCAGAAGGTCGGCGAGGAACTGGCCGCCGGCGGCGCCCTCAAGACCGACAAGGAGGTGGCGGCATGAGCACCGGCACCGTTGCCAAGCCGAGCGCCGCGCCCAAGAAGGCGGGCGGCCGCCGCAAGCTGACCTGGCCCTGGATCCTGCTGATCGTCGCGGCCGGCCTCGTCCTCTTCTCGATGGTCCGGGTGATCTCCGGCGCCGACGACCTCACCTCCGTCGGCCAGGTCTCCGGCGCGCTCCAGCTCGCCGTGCCGATCGGCATGGCCGGTCTCGGCGGTCTGTGGGCCGAGCGGGCGGGCGTCGTCAACATCGGTCTCGAAGGCATGATGGTCCTCGGCACCTGGTTCGGTGCCTGGGCCGGCTACCAGTGGGGCCCGTGGACGGGTGTCGTCGTCGGCATCCTCGGCGGCGCGCTCGGCGGTCTGCTGCACGCGATCATCACCGTCACGTTCAACGTGAACCACATCGTCTCCGGTGTGGCGATCAACATCCTCGCGGTGGGCTTCACCCAGTACCTGTCGAACTTCACGTTCGCCGAGGCCGAGGGCGGCTCCTCCAAGCAGTCCCCGCGCATCGACCAGATCACCGACATCACCATTCCGGGGCTCTCGGACTGGCTGACGGACCTCCAGCAGAAGCACTGGTTCCTGATCTCGGACATCGCCGGCATCCTCGGCGGCCTGGTCACCAACCTGTCGCTGCTGACGGTCGTGGCCGTCCTGCTGGTCCCGGCCACCTGGTGGGTGCTGTGGCGTACGGCCTTCGGCCTGCGGCTGCGCTCCTGCGGTGAGAACCCGGTCGCGGCCGAGTCGCTCGGCGTCAACGTCTACAAGTACAAGTACATCGCCGTCGTCGTCTCCGGCGGCCTCGCGGGCCTCGGCGGCGCGTTCCTGGCGATCGTCTCCACCGGCATCTACCAGGAGGGCCAGACCGGCGGCCGCGGTTACATCGGTCTCGCCGCGATGATCTTCGGCAACTGGATGCCGGGCGGCATGGCGATGGGCGCCGGCCTGTTCGGCTTCACCGACAGCCTCAAGCTGCGCGGCGGCGCCGAGAACGTCCACGCGCTGCTGCTGCTCGTCGCGGCGCTGCTCGTGATCGCCTTCCTGTGGCAGCTGTGGAAGAAGAAGTACGTGTCGGCCGGCATCGCCGCCGCCTTCTCGGTCGCCTTCTTCCTCTGGTACGCGCTCACCGACGAGGTCCCGAGCCAGTTCGTGGACGCCGCCCCGTACATCACCACGCTGCTGGTCCTCGCCCTGTCGGCGCAGCGGCTGCGGATGCCGAAGGCGGACGGCCTGCCGTACCGGAAGGGCCAGGGCAAGTGACGACGGGCCTGGCCGAGGCCGACTGGGAGCAGCTGAGGGTCACGGCCCGGAAGGCGATGTCCCACGCCTACGCGCCGTACTCCGGCTTCCCGGTCGGCGCGGCGGCGCTCGTCGAGGACGGGCGGGTGGTCTCCGGCTGCAACGTCGAGAACGCCTCGTTCGGCCTCGGACTGTGCGCCGAGTGCGGTCTCGTCTCGCAGCTCCAGGCGACCGGCGGCGGGCGGCTCACGCACTTCGTGTGCGTGGACGGCAGCGGCGGCCCGCTGGTGCCGTGCGGCCGGTGCCGGCAGCTGTTGTACGAGTTCGGGGGCCCCGAGCTCGTCCTGGAGACGCCCGCCGGGTTCGTCACCCTGGCGGAGATGCTGCCGCAGGCGTTCGGCCCGGACCACCTGGCGAAGTAGTACCTCGGAGCGGCCCTTCCGGCACGATGGGAAGGGCCGCTCCTCCTTTCCCCCTCTATGCGCGTAGAAAGAGGCACCATCACATGGACGTCATCTCCGTCATCCGCACGAAGCGGGACAAGGGCGAGCTGAGCCCCGAGCAGATCGACTGGGTCATCGACGCCTACACCCGCGGGGAGGTCGCCGACGAGCAGATGTCCGCGCTCGCCATGGCGATCCTGCTCAACGGCATGAACCGCGAGGAGATCGCCCGCTGGACGGCCGCGATGATCGCGTCCGGCGAGCGCATGAACTTCGACTCGCTGTCCCGCCCGACCGCCGACAAGCACTCCACCGGTGGCGTCGGCGACAAGATCACCCTGCCGCTCGCCCCGCTGGTCGCCGCGTGCGGCGCGGCCGTCCCGCAGCTCTCCGGCCGCGGCCTCGGCCACACCGGCGGCACCCTGGACAAGCTGGAGTCCATCCCCGGCTGGCGCGCGCTGCTGTCCAACGAGGAGATGCTGCACGTCCTCGACACCACCGGCGCGGTGATCTGTGCGGCGGGCGACGGTCTGGCCCCGGCCGACAAGAAGCTCTACGCGCTGCGCGACGTCACCGGAACGGTCGAGGCGATCCCCCTCATCGCCTCGTCCATCATGTCGAAGAAGATCGCCGAGGGCACCGGCTCCCTGGTCCTCGACGTCAAGGTCGGCACCGGCGCCTTCATGAAGAACATCGACGACGCGCGCGAGCTGGCCTCCACGATGGTCGCGCTCGGCACCGACAGCGGCGTGAAGACGGTCGCGCTGCTCACCGACATGTCCACCCCGCTCGGCCTCACCGCCGGCAACGCCCTCGAGGTCCGCGAGTCCGTCGAGGTCCTCGCGGGCGGCGGCCCGAAGGACGTCATCGACCTGACGATCGCCCTGGCGGCCGAGATGCTGGCCGCCGCCGGCGTCAAGGACGCCGACCCGGCGAAGGCCCTCCAGGATGGCTCCGCGATGGACGTCTGGCGCCGCATGATCGCCGCCCAGGGCGGCGACCCGGACGCCACCCTCCCGGTCGCCCGTGAGCAGCATGTCGTCACCGCCCCTTCCACGGGCGTCCTGACCCGTCTCGACGCCTACGACATCGGCATCGCCGCCTGGCGCCTCGGCGCCGGCCGCGCCCGCAAGGAGGACCCGGTCCAGGCCGGCGCCGGCGTCGAACTCCACGCG
Source organism: Streptomyces sp. NPDC051909 (assembly GCF_040681095.1). Taxonomy (NCBI): domain Bacteria; kingdom Bacillati; phylum Actinomycetota; class Actinomycetes; order Kitasatosporales; family Streptomycetaceae; genus Streptomyces; species Streptomyces sp. NPDC051909. The sequence continues at coordinate 507,752 of NZ_JBFAYA010000001.1, forward strand.
AAGCCGGGCGACACGGTGACGGCGGGCCAGCCCCTGCTGACCCTCCACACGGACACCCCGGAGAAGTTCGACTACGCCCTGAAGTCCCTGACAGACGCCTGGGACATCGCGGAGCCGGGCGCGAAGTTCACGCCGAACCCGATCGTGCTGGACCGCATCGCGTGATGCCGTGATCGCCTCTGGCATGTGCCAGTGACACCTTCGGGTGAACGGGGCCGGTGGACCTGCACCGGCCCCGTTGGGCATGCTGGGATCGGTGACGACCGATTGAGGAGCACACCATGAGCGCACTCGCCGTCGAACCGGCGCCCGAAACGGGTGGCGGTTGGGACGAACTCGTCCGGATCTGGGAGGAGACGGACGCCCCCGAGGGCTGCAGGGTGGAGATCATCGAGGGGATCGTCACCGTGGCACCACCGCCCGCCAACCAGCACAACAGCGTCGCTGCCAAGATTCATCGGCGCTTGGTCCGGGGGATTCCGGAGGACTGGAACGTCTATCAGACTCTCGGCCTCGCCATGCCTGAACGGTCGGGCCTGTACATCCCCGACCTGGTCGTTGCTGCTGAGGCAGTCGTAGATGAGGATCCTGGGCACTTCGTCCCGGCTGCGGTGGCCGAACTCGTGGTGGAGATCACCTCGAAGTGGAACGCCAACCACGACAGGGTCGTGAAGCTGCAGGGCTACGCCACCGCGGGCGTGCCGCTCTACCTGCTCATCGACCGCTGGCACTCCGGCCGCCCCACCGCCACCCTCTACGGCGAGCCGAAGAACGGCCTGTACCGCGTGCTCGATGTCGTTGAGTTCGGCGGAGAGATCCACCTCTCCGAACCCTTCGGCCTCACGATTGACACCAGCGTCTTCCCGCTCGGCTGAGCTCCCGCCACGCCTCCCGGGCGACGGCGGCGACCTCCTCGTCCGGATGCTCCAGGAACTCCCGTACCCGGGACCGCAGTTCCGGGCGCAGGTCCAGGCAGTCCAATCCCGCCTTCACGAGGACCAGGTCGCCCGTGGCGTCCGCCTCGTCCCACAGGTCGACCTGGGTCTCCTCGTCCGCCGCCGCGTAGGCGGCCGTCCACTCCTCCGTCGGGGCCGCCGCCACCTCCGCGCGCAGCCGCTCCGCCTCCTCGTCGCCGATCCGTACGGCCGCGGCGACGTCCCGCACGAACGACAGCGCGAGCACCGGTGACTCCGCGATCCGGGCCGCCACGATGCGCAGCACCGGCGGGGTGGCCGGCCAGACCGAGCCCTGGTGCAGGATCGCCGACCACAGATGGCCCTTCGCGTCCCCCAGCGGGCCCGCCAGAACCTCCGGGGTGTCCGTCGCCGTGCCGTACGCGTGGAACACCCGCGACCAGTCGTAGGCGTGCGCCATGCGGTCGTTCGTCATGCGGGCCAGCCTAGGGCGTGTCCGGCGGCGGCTGCGCACCGATGAGTTCGGGGACCGGCGCGGGTCTGGTAGGTGTGGACACCCCTCAGCCGCCGTTCGTCCTGTATGTCTCCGGCCGGATCACCCGCGCCGACGTGCCGGGTCTCTGCGCCGATCTGGAGCGCCGGCTCGTGGGGCTCGGGCCCGGTGAGGTCGTGTGCGACGTGGGGTCGCTCGGGCAGGCCGATCTCGCCGTCGTGGAGGCACTCGCCCGGCTGCGGCTCACCGCCGTGCGGCTCGGGCACACGCTGCGGTTCCGGGGGGCGGGTCGGGAGCTGCGGCTGCTCCTGACCCTCGGCGGTCTGGACGGACTGCTGTGCTGAGCTACGCCTCCAGCCGCTCCGGCAGGTCGAACAGCGGGAACCAGCGCTTGGTGTCCAGGAAGAAGTCCATCCCGCCGACCTTGCCGTCGTGCAGCTGGAGCACGATCAGCGCCCACGGCGCGAAGCCGCCCTCCGGGTCCGGGTGGTAGTGGGCGAAGGCCGGCTGGCCGTTCGCCACGGTCGGGACCAGCTTCGAGCCGCGGCACACCTCGCCGACGCCGAGCATCCAGCCCACGATGTCGTCGTGACCGCGCAGCCACAGGTCGTACGGCGGCATGGACATCGTCGCGTCCTCGTGGAGGAGCGCGGTGAGCGCCTGCATGTCGTACCCCTCGAAGGCCGCCACATAGCGCTCCAGGAGGGCCTTCTGCTCCTCGTCCAGCGGGTCCGCCGCGTCCGAGGTGGCCGGGGCGTGCTCGGCGATGGTCGCGCGGGCCCGCTGCAGCGCGCTGTTGACCGAGGCGACGGTCAGACCGAGCAGCTCGGCGACCTCGGCCGCCTTCCAGGCGAGCACCTCGCGCAGGATGAGCACCGCCCGCTGCTTCGGCGGCAGGTGCTGCAGTGCGGCCACGAAGGCGAGCCGCACCGTCTCGCGCGAGACCGCGGTCTCCGCCGGGTCCGCCACCGAGGGCAGCACCCGCCCGTCCGGCACCGGCTCCAGCCAGGTGATCTCGGGCCGCTCGTTGAGCCGGGCCTGCGCGACCGGCGTCGGGTCGGTCAGATCCATCGGCCGGGCCCGCCGGTTCCCCGCGCTCAGCGAGTCCAGGCACACGTTGGTGGCGATCCGGTACAGCCAGGACCGCAGGGAGGAACGCCCCTCGAAGGAGTCGAGCGAGCGCCAGGCGCGCACCATGGTGTCCTGCACCGCGTCCTCCGCCTCGAAGGCGGAACCGAGCATCCGGTAGCAGTAACCGGTCAGCTCCGTACGGTACTTCTCCAGGTCGTCCGACTTCACGTCGCCGGTCGTCATGGCCATCGCGTCCACCCCGCTCGCCCCTCACCGGCGCCCGTTCGACGCCGATGAGGGGAAGCTATCGCAGCCCACCGACAGCCGGGACCGGTTCCGGCCGGACCGGTCGCCGGCCGACCGTCAGGTGCCCGGCTTCCGCCCGTACACGAACACGTCGTCACCGTTCCTGAGCAGGTTCCAGTACGCCTTCGCGTCGGCCGGCCGCATGTTGACGCAGCCGCCCGAACCCGGCGGGTTCCACATGGACTTGGTGGTCGAGTGGAAGGCCTGCCCGCCGTCGAAGAACTGCGAGTACGGCATCGAGACGTGGTAGAGCGTCGACCAGTGGTTGATGTTGCGCCAGTAGATCTTCTTGGCGCCGGTACGGGTCTCGGTCCCGTCCTTGCCGGTGCGCACCGGCACCGGGCCGTACTTCAGCCGGGCGCCGTCCTGGATCCAGCTGAGCTGGCGGGTCAGGTCGACGCAGGCGATCCGGCCCTTGTTCGTCGGACACCTGCGGTCCTTGTTGGGATTGGTCCCGGCCGCCTTCTGCGCCAGCATCGTCGACATGGTGCGCCAGGTGATCACCCCGGCGTACCCGGCGCTCGGCGTGATCCCGTGCTTGGCCTGGAAGGCCTGGATCGCCCGGCAGTCGGCGAGCGACTGGCGCCCGTCGACCGTCCGGCCGAGGAACTTCTCCACCTGCTTCTGGTACGGGCCGGTCGTCGTGTTGCAGTACGACGCCGCCTGCGCCGGGGCGGCGCCCAGGGCCACCGTCATCGGCACCACCAGGGACGTCACCGCGAGGCCGATGCCGGCTCTCCTCCGCCCCGTGCTTCCCATCGTCTTCATGATCGTCAACTCCCCCTAGAGTCCTGTCAGTCAAGACGACCGAGGGGGCCCGACGGTTGCGGTGCCGCATCCGGCCGATCGCGGACTGTCAGGCCGTCGCGAGGTGCTCGCGCCGCGCCGCGACGCGCGCGCTGTGCGTCCCGTACAGCGTGATCGAGACGACGCCGAGCACCGCCACCAGACCGATCACGACCGTGCCGGCCCAGCCGCCCGCGTGGAAGGCGACCGCGCCGAGCGTGCCGCCCGCGCTGCTGCCCAGGTAGTACGCGGACTGGTAGAGCGCCGAGGCCTGCGCGCGGCCCGTCTGGGCGGTCCGGCTCACCGAGGACGAGGCGACCGCGTGGCCGGCGAAGAAGCCCGCCGTGATGAGGACCAGGCCCGCCAGGACGGCCGGCAGCGCGTCGGCGAGGGACAGTAGCAGACCGGCCGCCGTGGTCGACACGGCGAGGTACAGCGCCCCGCGCCGGCCGAGCCGCCCGACCAGCCGGCCGGCCGCGGCCGAGGAGACCGTACCGACCAGGTAGACCAGGAAGACCGAGCCGACCACACCCTGCGGGAGCGAGAACGGGGCCTCGACGAGCCGGTAGCCGATCACCGTGTAGACCGCGCCGAACACCGTCATGAACAGCGCGCCGATCGCGTACAGGCGCACGAGCAGCGGGTCCGCGAGGTGCCCGCGCACGGTCTTCGCCAGCGCCTTCGGGTTCAGCGTCCCGGGCGCGAAGTGCCGGGCCTTCGGCAGCAGCGCCCGGAAGGCGAGCGCGCACACCGCCGCCATCAGACCGACCGCCGCCAGACCGGCCCTCCAGCCCCACAGCTGGGCGACCCAGCCGGTGACGATGCGGCCGCTCATGCCGCCGATGGAGTTGCCCGCCACGAACAGGCCGATCGCGGCGATCAGCGCCTTCGGCCGTACCTCCTCGGCCAGGAAGGCCATCGCCGAGGCCGGTACGCCGGCGAGCGCCGCGCCCTGGACGGCGCGCAGCGCGACCAGGGTCTCCAGGTTCGGCGCGAGCGGGACGAGCAGGCCGACCGCGACGGCGACCGCGAGGGAGACGGTCATCATCGAGCGGCGGCCGTAGCGCTCGGACAGCGCGCTGAGGGGGAGCACACACAGGGCGAGCGCGCCGGTCGCGGCGGAGACCGTCCAGGAGGCCGCCGACGCCGTGGCGCCGAACGCGGCCGAGACCGCCGGGAGCAGGGCCTGGGTGGAGTAGAGGAGGGCGAAGGCGGCCACTCCGGCGGCGAACAGCGCGAGGCTGAGCCGACGGAACTCCAGCTGGCCGGGGGAGAGGCGGGTGTCTTCGGTGGCAAGGCTTGCGTCGGCGACCGCGCGGGTGGCGGCCGCCTTGGTACTGGCGGAAGGCATGTCTCGAACGTAGGCCGCCCGGTTTCATGCGTCCAATGCACGGAACTGCTGTAATCGTTCCCATGGCGCATGAGTACAGGTCACAGCATCGGCTGTCATCGAACAGTAACGAAGAAGACATGGGACTGCTGCTCGCGCCCCGGCTCGCGTACTTCGCCGCCGTGGCCCGGCACGAGCACGTGACCAGGGCCGCGGCCGAGATGGGCGTGCCGCAGTCGACGCTCTCGCGGGCCATGGTCCGGCTCGAAGAGGACCTCGGCGTCGCGCTGTTCGCCCGCCGCGGGCGCACGGTCTCGCTCACCCCGGCCGGCCGCCGCTTCCTCACCGCCGCCGACCGCGCCCTCGCCGAGGTCGAGCGGGCCGCCGACACCGTACGGGCGGACGCCGACCCCACCGCCGGCCGGGTCGCCTTCGGCTTCCTGCACACCATGGGCTCCGAGACCGTGCCCGGCCTCATCCGGGCCTTCCGGGTCGACCACCCCAAGGTCCGCTTCACCCTGGTGCAGAACTACGGCGAGGCGATGATCGAACGGCTCCGGGCCGGCGACCTCGACCTCTGCCTCACCTCGCCGGTGCCCGACGCCCCCGACCTGGTCGCCCGCCGCCTCGACGAGCAGCGGCTGCGGCTCGTCGTCCCCGACGACCACCGGCTCGCGACCCGCAAGCGGATCCGGCTCGCCGAGGCCGCCGACGAGACCTTCGTGACCCTCGAACCGGGCTACGGCCTGCGCCGCATCACCGACGACCTGTGCGCCCGGGCCGGCTTCACCCCGCGCGTCGCCTTCGAGGGCGAGGAGGCGGAGACCCTGCGCGGCCTGGTCGCGGCGGGCCTCGGCGTCGCCCTCCTCCCGCCACCGGCCGTCGCCCGCCCGGGCGTCGTCGAGCTCGGCGTCACCTCCCCGCGCGCGGCCCGCGAGATCGGCGTGGCCTGGCTGGACGGCCACCCCGACACCCCGCCGGTCGCCGCCTTCAAGAAGTTCCTGCTGAGCAAGCGGGGGAGCCTGTTGCCCGAGTGACGGCCGTGACGGCCGGGCGCCCTGGAACGGGCCCGGAGGCCTACCGTACGGACCGGCCCGTGCCGAAGCCCGCCGCCAGCGGCATCCGCAGGCCCAGCGGCGGCGGCGCCGCCATCGCGTCCGCGAGCGGGCGGCTCTGCGGGTGGGCGAAGAGCGCCGAGAGGACGAAGTCCGCGGCCAGTGCCTGCACTTCGTCCTGGTACTGGCGCAGCGCGTGCCCGTCCGCGTGCACCTCGAAGCGGCAGGTGTCGCGGTTGGACTTCTTGGCCCGCTCGGCGAAGCGGTAGGACAACTCGGGGTCCGTACGGGCGTCGTTGGTGCCGTGGACCAGCAGTACCCGGCGCCCCACCAGCTGCCGGACCGGCTCCGGCTCCGCCGCGCGGTCGTCCTCGGGCAGCCACGGCCCGAGCGCCAGGACCGCCGACACCGCCGGGTGCCCGCCCGCGTGCAGCGCCGCCCGCGCCCCCATCCCGCGCCCGACCAGACAGACCGGGACGTCGCCGTAGCGCCGTACCGCCTCCGCGACCGCCCACCGGGCGTCCGCCGCGAGCTGCGCGTCCGTGCCGTTCCAGCCGCGGCCCCGGTAGCGCACCACGTGCGCCACCAGACCGTCCGCCCGCCCCGCCCGCGCGAGCCGCCGTCCCAGCGGCAGCGTCGCCGCGTGTGCCCGTACCGAGGCCCGCCGCCCGGACACGGTCTCGCCGTCCGGAAGCAGCAGCACCACCCCACCGGCCTCGGTGACCGCTGCCGTCGCCGCGACGGGCCGACCGAGCCGGGGTGTCCGGGAGGTGGCCGGTCCCACAAGTGCGTTGTGCGCCATGGCAGAACAGTCTCAGAAGCCGAGGTGTACGACAGTGGTACGCGCGGTCTCTGTTACGTATCGTCCGCCGAGCGAACGGCCGCACCCACTATGTCCGTTCGAACGATGCCCGTTCGAAGCAGTGCACCTCGCCCACCGGCACGAAGCCGCGGCGCTCGTACCAGTGGCGCGGCCAGTCGTCGGCGAGGGCGGTGAGGAAGACGGTGGTGCAGCCGGCGTCGGCGGCCAGCCGCAGGGCGGTGTCCAGGACGACTCCGGCGTGCCCCTGTCCGAGATGTGTCCCGGCGGTCACCAGGTCCTCGATCTGGGCCACGCCCGTGGCCGGGTCGACATAGAGGTCGGCCCACGAGGCGACCTCGCCGAACTCGTCGTGGGAGGCGAGGAAACGTACGTCGTCGGCGCCGCGCCGACGGGCCCGGCGGCGCTCCACGAGGGTGTGCACCACCTCGTCCCCGACGTCCGGCAGGAACCGCCGCCAGCTCTCGGCCACCGGAGCGCGCAGAGCCGGCAGATCCACCTCGCGCGCGCCGCCGAGCTCCGGGACCGGGCCGGTGTGGCTCATGAGGAGGACCCTGGCGCGGGTGTAGCCGGCGGCGGTGAGCGGCCCGGCACAGGCCTGCCCGACCGCCGCGTCCGGGATGTAGACCGTGCGGTGCGCCAGATGGGCCATGAGCTCGTCGACCACGGCGGGCAGGGTCTCGGGGTCGGGCGCGCCGTCCACCAGGACGTGGTTGTTGCCGTGGGACAGTGCGTAGGCGTCGTCGAGCGCGGCGAAGCCACCGCGGAAGTCGACCGTCCGCTCGGCCTGCCGCCGGGTGAAGTCCGACAGGAAGCCCTGGATCCGGCGCAGTTCGGGGTCGGTGGCGGGCGCGTCCGAGGAAAGGGTCATACGAGCAGGCTAGGCCGACGGATTTTCCGGCGTCCGATGCGGCGCCGAAGGGGCGCGCTCTACGCGCGTAGGGGCTAGAGTGCGGCAATGACGAGCCAGATCCCCAGCACCCCCTCCGCGGACCAGATCCGCCGCGCCCCGAAGGTCCTGCTGCACGACCACCTCGACGGCGGGCTGCGCCCCGGCACGATCATCGAACTCGCCCGTGAGCAGGGCTACGACAGCCTTCCGGAGACCGAGCCGGACAAGCTCGGCATCTGGTTCCGGGAGGCCGCCGACTCCGGCTCGCTCGAGCGTTATCTGGAGACGTTCGCGCACACCTGCGCCGTCATGCAGACCCGCGAGGCCCTGTTCCGGGTCGCCGCCGAGTGCGCCGTCGACCTCGCCGAGGACGGCGTCGTCTACGCCGAGGTGCGGTACGCCCCCGAGCAGCACCTGGAGGGCGGCCTCACCCTCGAAGAGGTCGTCGAGGCGGTCAACGAGGGCTTCCGGGAGGGCGAGCGGCGGGCCCGGGCGAACGGGCACCGGATCCGGGTGGGCGCGCTGCTCACCGCGATGCGGCACGCCGCCCGCGCCCTGGAGATCGCCGAACTCGCCAACCGCTACCGCGACACCGGCGTGGTCGGCTTCGACATCGCCGGCGCCGAGGCCGGCTTCCCGCCCACCCGCCACCTCGACGCCTTCGAGTACCTCAAGCGGGAGAACAACCACTTCACCATCCACGCGGGCGAGGCCTTCGGCCTGCCCTCGATCTGGCAGGCCCTGCAGTGGTGCGGTGCCGACCGGCTCGGCCACGGCGTGCGGATCATCGACGACATCGAGGTCGCCGACGACGGCTCGGTCGCCCTGGGCCGGCTCGCCGCCTACGTCCGGGACAAGCGCATCCCGCTGGAGATGTGCCCGACCTCCAACCTGCAGACCGGCGCCGCCACCTCCTACAAGGAGCATCCCATCGGGCTGCTGCGCAAGCTGCACTTCCGCGCCACGGTCAACACCGACAACCGGCTGATGAGCGGCACCAGCATGAGCCGGGAATTCGAATTCCTGGTCGAGGCATTCGGTTACACGCTCGACGACATGCAGTGGTTCACGGTCAATGCGATGAAATCAGCGTTCATTCCTTTCGATGAACGACTCGCCATGATCAACGACGTCATCAAGCCCGGATATGCCGAACTGAAGTCCGAGTGGCTGTTCCAGCAGACCGCCACCACCAGCGAGTCTTCCGTGCAGAAGGGCTGATCGCGGGCCTCGGGGCACGGAGAACGGCGGTCGGGCGCACCACGCCCGGCCGCCGTTCGGTGTTTGCGGACGGAACGTTCGCTGGCTAGGTTGCGTAGCCACTCTGCATTCCCCGCATTCCTGTGTTTTCCGCGTTTCCTGCGTTCCCTGAAATTCCCCCGCTCCCCGAGGAAGATTTTCTGATGAAGCAGTCTGCCGCCAAGACGCTCGGTGTCGCCGCCCTCGGTGCCGCCTTCGCCGCTGTCGCCGCCGGTACGGCCTCCGCCGCCCCGGCGCTGCCGGTCGGCCCCGACGCGCTCGGCCTGGTGACCAGCACCGTGCCGCTCGGCGACGACGTCACCACGCTCCCGGCGGGGGCGGGCGAGGCCCTGGCCGGCGGCGAGACCGCCGTCGGCACCGGTGTCGAGCAGGGCGCCAACACCCTCCCGGGCGCCGTCGAGCAGGCCCAGAACCTCCCGGGCGAGGTGCAGAAGCAGGCCACCGACCTGCCGCTGCAGGGCGCCCAGAGCGGCCTCGCCGCCACCCCGCTCGGTGCGGCCGGCGGGCTGCTCGGCGGCCTCCCGGTCGGCGGCCTCGGCGGCCTGCCGCTCGGCGGCCTCGGCGTCTGAGCCGCGGGCCCCGAGAAAGGCCGCGAGCCTCGCGCTCCGTACGTACGCCGAAGGGGCGCCCACCCGGACCGGATGGGCGCCCCTTCGGCGTACGCGTACCGCTGCCGCGGCCTACCAGGCCGCGCTCGCGGTCTTCTCTCCCGGCAGCAGCACCCACAGCGCCAGATAGAGCAGGAACTGCGGGCCGGGCAGCAGGCACGAGGCCAGGAAGATCACGCGCATCGTGGTCGCGGACATCCCGAAGCGCCGGGCCAGCGCCGCGCACACTCCGCCGAGCATGCGACCTTCGCGGGGGCGGACAACAGCGGCCATGGTGGGCTCCTTCGTTTCCGGGTGCTTCCGGGTCTCGGTCGTTCGTTCCTATCGGGCCTTCCCGATGTCTCCATGGTGCCGCCGACCGCCCGGACAAAGCGTCCCTCTACGGGGCGATCCCGACCCTGGGAATCGTCGGGGTCGCCCCCTGAGAAGCGACCCTGGGGCTCCTCCCCGAGGAGGAGGCCGGGCCCGCGCCCGGAGCGGCCCCCGCGGTCCGGCCCGCGGACCGCCGCCCGCCGCGCGGACCGCGCCGCAGCCGCGTCCGCGCCGCCGGCACGAACAGCAGATGCGCGAGCGCCACGCCCGTGGTGTTCAGAAGGACCGAGTCCACGTCCACGACCTGCCCGGGCACCGCCGTCTGCAACAGCTCGATGGCCAGTGACACCAGCGCCCCGGCCGCCGTGGTCCGGGTCAGCGACGCCCACGGCGAGACCGTGAGCCGCCCGTCGCACATCGGGAGCAGCACCCCGAGCGGGGCCAGGAGCAGCAGCCCGCCGCCGATCCGCCGGAACGCCTCGACCGGCCCGAGCGCCAGATCGCCCCGGATCCCCGCCAGCGGGGTCAGATTGGGCGCGGTCACCCAGGCGACGTCGCGCGGGCGAAGCGTCACCCAGGCGACGAGCAGCAGATGCGCGAGGAGAAGGACGAACCCCACCACGCGTACGACCACGGCGACACTGCCACCGGAACTGCCCGAACCGCCCGAACCTTGACGCTGCACGCCCCCCAAGACGCGCACCCCGGCGGAATCGGTTCCGCCGCGAACGGACCAGGTGACGCAGGCGACACAACGGACCGGGACGGCCCGCGTCAGGACGAGGGCGAGGGCGAGGACGCCGCCGACGGGACCGCCGTCTCCGGGCGCTCCTTCAGGTCGGCCGTGCAGCTGTAGCGGCGCGGCTGGTACGGGCCGGGGCCGCCCAGGACGACCGAGTCGCCGCCCGAGCCGCCGGGGGCGGACTCGCCCGCCGGGCTCTCCGCGAAGGTGCACACGATCTGCGCGAGGGCCGTCGGCGGCAGGTCCTCGGGCTGGCGGCTGAGCCGCAGCGCGCCCGCCGGGTCGCCCTTGTGCGGACCGGTCACCACCAGGGGGCCCTTCACCGCCGTGGCGAACCCGGCCCGGCGCTCGTCCTCCGAGGGCTCGGTCGCCAGCTGCGTGAGCAGCGCGGAGGCGGTGCGCACGGGGTCGCCCGACGTCTTCTCCTCGGGCAGCGGCGACCGGCGCTCCACCGGCTCCAACTGCGCCCCGCACAGCAGGTACACGCGCAGCGGCACCCCGCTCTGCGTCCCGGTCTCGGAGGCCGCGCCGGGCACGCTGCACGGCACCCGGGAGGGCGCCGCGCCCGCGTCGACCGGCACCGAGGTCGTACGGATGCCACAGCCCGCGAGCAGGACGGCGCCCAGGACCAGCAGGCCCGAACGGCGCGGGAAACTCCGCAGACCTCTCAACTCTCCTCCACCTCGCCCCGGGGCAGCCGCAGCACGAACACCGCGCCGTCCACCCGGCCTTCCGCGTCCGTGGAGTTGGCGGCCGTGATCGAACCGCCGTGGATCAGCGCGTTCTCCATGGCGATGGACAGGCCGAGGCCGCTGCCGTCCGAACGCGGCCGCGAGGCGCTGGCCTTGTAGAAGCGGTCGAAGACGTGCGGCAGCACCTCCACCGGGATGCCGGGCCCGTGGTCGCGTACGGAGATCACCAGCTCCTCGCCGGAATCGGAGCCGGCCTCCGTGCCCTCGGTCCGTACCGACACGCGCACCGGCGAACCGCCGTGCTTGAGCGCGTTGCCGATCAGGTTGGCCAGGATGACGTCCAGGCGGCGCGGGTCGAGCCGGGCCACGATGCCGCGCTCGGCGTCCAGGTCGACCGCGTCCAGCCAGGCCCGGGCGTCGATGCAGGCGGTGATCTGGTCGGCGATGTCGACGTCGTCGAGGACGAGGCGCGCGGTGCCCGCGTCGAAGCGGGTCACCTCCATCAGGTTCTCCACCAGGTCGTTGAGCCGCCGGGTCTCGCTGACGACCAGGGCGACCGCGGGCGCGATCATCGGGTCGAGGCCGTCCTGCTCGTCCTCCAGGACCTCGGTCACGGCGGTCAGCGCGGTCAGCGGGGTGCGCAGCTCGTGCGACATGTCGGCGACGAAGCGGCGGCTCGCCTCCTCCCGCGCGCTCATGTCCGCGACCTTCTTCTGCAGCGATTCCGCCGCGCTGTTGAACGTCCGTGACAGATCGGCCAGTTCGTCCGCGCCGGAGACCCGGAGCCGGGTGTCGAGCTTGCCCTCGCCGAGCTGCCGGGCCGCCTCGCCGAGCCGGTGCACCGGACGGAGCACGGTGGTCGCCGCGACCTGCGCGAGCAGCACCGAGCCGATCACGGCGAGGCCGGTGGCGATGCCGAGCGACCAGGACAGCGAGTTGAGGTCGGCCTTCTCCGCGGCGAGCGACTTGAACATGTAGCCGGTCGGCCCGCCGCCGTCGATCTTCGTCCCGCCCACCAGATACGGCGTGGAGCCGCGCTGGGTGCGCTGCCACACCAGGTGGTAGCGGTACGGGTTGGCGTCCGTCACAGCCCGCTCGGTCGACGCGGCGGTACGCAGCGACAGCGGCACGTCCGCGAGCGTGAAGCGGTCCGGGTCGGAGGCGCCGACGATCGGCTTGCCGGCCGCCCGCTCGCCGATGAGCAGCACGCTGTAGCCGGCGCTGCCGCCCGCCATCTGCTCGGCGGTGCGCCGCAGCTCCTCCTGGGTGGGCCGCAGCGGCAGCGTCGCCGCCCGGTTCTGCATCTCCTGCCGGAAGTCGTTGAGCGCCGCGTCCTGGGTGCGCTTGAGCACGGCCTCGCGGTTGAGCCAGTACGCGATGCCGGAGGCGGACACGGCCGCGGTGAGCGCGACCAGGGCGAAGACGACGACGAGTCGGAGCCGCAGACTGGTGAAGCGGAGCGCCGTGATGATCCCCTTGCTCACGCAGGGACGTCCAGCCGGTAGCCCACGCCCCGCACGGTGCGGATCAGGGTCGGCGAGGACGGCACGTCCTCCACCTTGGCGCGCAGCCGCTGCACACAGGCGTCGACGAGACGCGAGTCGCCCAGGTAGTCGTGTTCCCAGACGAGCCGCAGCAGCTGCTGGCGCGACAGGGCCTGGCCGGGCCGCCGGCTGAGCTCCAGGAGCAGCCGCAGCTCGGTCGGGGTGAGCTGCAGGTCCTCCCCGTTCTTCGTCACGGTCATCGCGGAGCGGTCGATCACCAGCGAGCCGAAGGTGGCCGAGTCGGTGGCCTCCCGCTCGCCGCGCCGCAGCACCGCGCGGATCCGGGCGTCCAGCACCCGGCCCTGCACGGGCTTCACCACGTAGTCGTCGGCACCGGACTCCAGGCCCACGACCACGTCGATGTCGTCGCTGCGGGCCGTCAGCAGGATGATCGGCAACTGGTCCGTGCGCCGGATGCGCCGGCACACCTCGAAACCGTCGATGCCGGGCAGCATCACGTCCAGCACGACCAGGTCCGGCCGCTGTTCCTTCAACAGCTTCAGGCCGTCCTCGCCCGTCGCCGCGGTGGCCACACGGTGGCCCTGGCGTGACAGGGAGAGTTCGAGGGCCGTGCGGATGGCGTCGTCGTCCTCGATCAGCAACAGGAAAGGCACGGCCTCATTCTGTCCCATGCGGCCGTCCGAGTTCGACCGTCCGGTCACGCCTCCCTTTCGCCCGTGCGATCAGCCGTCCGGTCCGCCGTCCGGTCCGCCGTCCGGTCGACCGTCCAGTCACGTCTCCGTACCGCCCGGGCCTGTGACACGCCTGTGACAGTCGGCGGACACCGCCATGAAGTGGGCCGGGCAAGCTTTTCGACATCAAGGACCTACGGATTCCGACCGACGGGGGGCGCGAGATGAACGCACTGCACAGCACCACCTCCAGCGCAGTTGTCACGCGTCTCCACGACGTCACGCGGAACACCGAGAAGTCCGGCGTAGCGGGCGGGCGGGGGTGCGCTCGCAGCGTCGGGCGTCAGTACAAGGCGCCGTACATGGTCGCCGTGACTGACGGGGGAGCGGCGTACGGGGAGGTCACGGGGGAGCGTTCCTGCTCGGAGGCCGAGTTCACGGCCTACGTGCAGGAGCGCCGGGCCTCCCTGTACGCCACCGCCTACCACCTGACCGGTGACCGCTTCGAGGCCGAGGACCTGCTCCAGAGCGCGCTGTTCTCCACGTACCGCGCCTGGGACCGGATCAGCGACAAGGCCGCGGTCGGCGGCTACCTGCGCCGCACGATGACCAACCTGCACATCAGCGCCTGGCGCCGGCGCAAGCTCAACGAGTACCCGACCGAGGAGCTCCCGGAGACGGTGGGCGAGACGGACGCGATGCGCGGCACCGAGCTGCGCGCCGTCCTGTGGCAGGCCCTGGCCCGGCTGCCCGAGCTGCAGCGCACGATGCTGGTGCTGCGCTACTACGAGGGCCGGACCGACCCGGAGATCGCGGAGATCCTGGACATCAGTGTCGGCACGGTGAAGTCGAGCATCTGGCGCTCGCTGCGGCGACTGCGCGAGGACGAGGTGCTGAGCTTCGGCCGTGACGAGGAGGAGTCCTTCGGCGAGCTCGTCGCCTGAGGGCACACGGGGGGAGTACGGGGGACGCACGGGGGAGCAACACGGGGGACCGTACGGGGGTACGGGGAAAACGGCGCGGGTCGGACAAGCGGGGGTCTTGTCCGGGCCGCGCCTTCCGTGTGTACGGCTCCGAGCCGCCCGTACGGGCCGTACGGGCAGGTTCTAGCGGGAGGCGGGCACCCGGCAGCGGCCGGCCGCTGCGGCGGCGAGCCGGCCGAGGGCCTCGTCCTTGGCGCACGGGTGGGCGCCCAGGGCGGTCTGGCGGGCCACGATCGCGCGCTCGGCGCGCATCAGGCGCCAGCCGCGGCGCAGCAGGAAGGGCACGGACTTGCGGCCCTCCTTGAGGTCCCGCAGCAGCCGGCGGCGGAAGGTCGTCGAGGGCCGGCCGCGCAGGCACAGCGCGTCGGCGAGCACGCCGAGCTCGCGGCAGCGCTCCACGATCTCGGCGGCGAAGATGCCCTCCGCCACGAACAGCGGGGTGCGCTCGATGTCGAGGGCCTCGTGGTCGACCCGGGAGCTGGTGGCGATGTCGTACACGGGCACGTCGGTCCGTCCCGTACGGCACAGCTGGACGATCGCGGCGACGGCGACGTCCGCGTCCCAGGAGAGCGGGGAGTCCCAGTCGATGTCGGAGCTGCCCTCGACCAGCGGCAGGGAAGGGTCGTCGCCCTCTTTGTAGAAGTCGTCGAGGCGCAGGACCGGAAGGCCGGTGCGGGCGGCGAGGGACGACTTGCCGGAGCCGGAGGGGCCCGCGAGCAGGACGACCCGGGTCGGGATCGGTTGGGAACTCACGGGACACCAGTGTGAACCATTCCCCCCATCAGGGGACCCCCGAGGTGACCCGTTGGTATCGAGCATCACACCTCTACTACTGTCGGTGCCCGCTCGACCACCCTCCGGAAGGAACTCCCCCCATGGCGAGTCACGCCGCTCCCCGAACCTCCCGACGCAGCGCCCTCTTGAAGGCCGGACTCACCGTCACGGCGGCCGGCGCCGCCCTGCTCGGCGCGGGCGCCGCGGCCCAGGCCGCCGAAGGGATCGGCGTGCCGCTCCCGCTGGACACGCTGACCCAGACCGACGGCGCCGCCGCCCTGGAGGGCGTCGGCCACGGTGTGGCCCCGCTGACCAAGCTCCAGATCGACCCGCTGGCCAACACCGGTGTGGACCCGCTGGACAACGGACTCGGCACCCAGGTCGCCGACTTCAAGCCGGTCGGCACCACCATGGCGACCGACCTCGTCACACAGGGCGGCGCGCTCGCCGACCTGCCGGTGGCGGGGCCGCTGACGCAGAGCCTGCTGCCGTAGCGGTACGACGAGGAGGCACCGACCGTACGCACGGTCGGGGCCTCCTCGTATGCGACCTAGTACGCGGAGCCGCTCGCGCCCAGCGAACCCGTCGGGTGCCAGACGGTCTTCGTCTCCAGGAACGCGGTCATGCGGTCCGTGCCCGGGGACTCGGTGAAGTCCTCGGTGCGCGGGCGCAGCACGCGCTTGAGGTTGTCCGCGGCGGCGATCTCCAGGTCGCGGGCCAGGTCGGCGTCCGCGCCCGTGAGGTCGATGGCGTTGACGTCGAGGTGGGCCGCGAGGTGCGGGCCCATCTCGGCGGCCTTGCCGGACAGGATGTTGACGACGCCGCCCGGCAGGTCGGAGGTGGCGAGCACCTCGCCCAGGGAGAGCGCGGGAAGCGGGGACTTCTCGCTCGCGATGACGACGGCCGTGTTGCCGGTGGCGATGACCGGGGCGATCACCGAGACCAGGCCCAGGAAGGTCGACTCCTGGGGCGCGAGCACGGTGACGACACCGGTCGGCTCCGGGGTGGACAGGTTGAAGTACGGGCCCGCCACCGGGTTGGCGCCGCCGACGACCTGGGCGATCTTGTCGGTCCAGCCCGCGTACCAGACCCAGCGGTCGATCGCGGCGTCGACGACCGCGGCCGCCTTCGACTTCGACAGGCCCTCGGCCTCGCCGACCTCGCGCACGAACTGGTCGCGGCGGCCCTCCAGCATCTCGGCGACGCGGTAGAGGATCTGGCCGCGGTTGTACGCCGTCGCGCCCGCCCAGCCGCCGAAGGCCTTGCGGGCCGCCACGACGGCGTCACGGGCGTCCTTGCGGGAGGAGAGCGGGGCGTTCGCCAGCCACTTGCCCTTCGTGTCCGTCACCTCGTACACCCGGCCGCTCTCGGAACGCGGGAACTTCCCGCCCACGTACAGCTTGTAGGTCTTGAAGACGCCAAGACGGGTCTGACTGTCAGACATCGAGGTAGGCCTCCAGACCGTGACGGCCGCCCTCGCGGCCGAAGCCCGACTCCTTGTAGCCGCCGAACGGCGAGGTCGGGTCGAACTTGTTGAACGTGTTGGCCCAGACGACACCGGCCCGGAGCTTGTTGGCGACCGCGAGGATGCGGGAGCCCTTCTCCGTCCAGATGCCCGCCGACAGGCCGTACTGGCTGTTGTTGGCCTTGGCGACGGCCTCGTCCGGCGTACGGAACGTCAGCACCGACAGGACCGGGCCGAAGATCTCGTCGCGGGCCACGGTGTGCGCCTGGGTGACGTTCGTGAAGAGCGTCGGGGCGAACCAGTAGCCGGACGACGGGATCTCGCACGCGGCGGTCCAGCGCTCGGCGCCCTCGGCCTCACCGGTCTCGACGAGCGAGGTGATCCGGGCCAGCTGCTCCTCGGAGTTGATGGCGCCGATGTCGGTGTTCTTGTCGAGCGGGTCGCCCAGGCGCAGCGTGGAGAGGCGGCGCTTGAGCGAGTCGAGCAGCTCGTCGTGGATCGACTCCTGGACCAGGAGGCGGGAGCCCGCGCAGCAGACCTGGCCCTGGTTGAAGAAGATGCCGTTGACGATGCCCTCGACGGCCTGGTCGATGGGGGCGTCGTCGAAGACGATGTTGGCGCCCTTGCCGCCCAGCTCCAGGGTGAGCTTCTTGCCGGTGCCGGCCACGGACTTCGCGATGGAGCGGCCCACGGCGGTCGAGCCGGTGAACGCGACCTTGTTCACGTCCGGGTGCTCGACGAGCGCGGCGCCCGCGTCCCCGTAACCCGGGAGGATGTTGACGACACCCTTCGGGAGCCCGGCCTGGCGGCAGATGTCCGCGAAGAACAGGGCGGAGAGGGGGGTGGTCTCGGCGGGCTTGAGGACCACCGTGTTGCCGGTGGCGAGCGCCGGGGCGATCTTCCACGCGAGCATGAGCAGCGGGAAGTTCCACGGGATGACCTGGCCGGCCACGCCGAGGGGGCGCGGGTTCGCGCCGTAGCCGGCGTGGTCGAGCTTGTCGGCCCAGCCCGCGTAGTAGAAGAAGTGCGCGGCGACCAGCGGGAGGTCCGCGTCGCGGGTCTCCTTGATCGGCTTGCCGTTGTCCAGGGTCTCCAGGACGGCCAGCTCACGGCTGCGCTCCTGGATGATCCGGGCGATCCGGAAGAGGTACTTGGCGCGCTCGGCGCCGGGCAGCGCCGACCACTTCTCGAAGGCCTTGCGGGCGGCCCTCACCGCGCGGTCCACGTCCTCGGCGCCCGCCTGGGCGATCTCGGAGAGGACCTCCTCGGTGGAGGGGGAGACGGTCTTGAAGACCTTGCCGTCGGCCGCGTCGACGAACTCGCCGTCGATGAAGAGGCCGTAGGAGGGGGCGATGTCGACGACGGACCGGGACTCGGGCGCCGGTGCGTACTCGAACGGGGAGGAGGGGGAGGTCATGATGATCAGTCCACCGTCACGTAGTCGGGGCCGGAGTAGTGGCCGGTCGCCAGCTTCTGACGCTGCATGAGCAGGTCGTTGAGCAGGCTGGAGGCGCCGAAGCGGAACCAGTGGTTGTCCAGCCAGTCCGGACCGGCGGTCTCGTTGACCAGGACCAGGAACTTGATCGCTTCCTTGGTGTTGCGGATGCCGCCGGCCGGCTTCACGCCGATCTGGACGCCGGTCTGGGCGCGGAAGTCGCGCACGGCCTCCAGCATCAGGAGCGTGTTGGCGGGGGTGGCGTTGACCGCGACCTTGCCGGTCGAGGTCTTGATGAAGTCCGCGCCGGCGATCATGCCGAGCCAGGAGGCGCGGCGGATGTTGTCGTACGTGGACAGCTCGCCGGTCTCGAAGATCACCTTGAGCCGGGCGCGGTCGCCGCACTCGGCCTTGATGGCGGCGATCTGCTCGTAGACCTCCAGGTAGCGGCCGGCGAGGAAGGCGCCACGGTCGATGACCATGTCGATCTCGTCGGCGCCGGCGGCGATGGCGTCGGCGGTGTCGGCCAGCTTCACGGGGAGGGCGGCGCGGCCGGCCGGGAAGGCGGTGGCGACGGAGGCGACCTTGACGCCGGAGCCCTTGAGGGCGGCCTTGGCGGTGGCCACCATGTCGGGGTAGACGCAGACGGCGGCGGTCGTCGGGGTCGTGCGGTCGGTCGGATCGGGGTTGACGGCCTTGGCGGCGAGCGCCCGGACCTTGCCCGGGGTGTCCGCGCCTTCGAGCGTCGTCAGGTCGATCATCGAGATGGCCAGGTCGATGGCATAGGCCTTGGCCGTGGTCTTGATCGAGCGGGTGCCGAGGGACGCGGCGCGCGCCTCCAGGCCGACGGCGTCGACGCCGGGCAGCCCGTGGAGGAAGCGGCGCAGCGTGCTCTCGGACGTGGTCACGTCGGCGAAAGCATGTGCTGCAGGTGCAGTGGTGGGCATGGTCACCAGTCGAGCATATCTACGCGCGTAGCGGCGTGTACAGGCCCCCGCTCGTCCGAGCGTGCGAAAGCGCAGGCGGGCGTGGGGAGATCGGGGGAGGGGTGAGTCCTGTCACATGCCCGGGACATGGGCCGGACGGCTCCGGCAGACCTCCGGAAGACCATCGGAAGGCCCTCCGGAGGTCTTCCCGGTGTGACCGCTGAGGCAGAATCGGGCCATGACCTCCGCCGAGCCGCCCGCACCGCAGCCCTCCGAGCCCTCCGAGCCCTCCGGGCCCGTCAAGGACCGGGTCTTCCGGTCACCCCTCGGGATCGCGGGCGGCGTGTTCCTGCTCGTGCTCGCCGTGGTGCTCGGCGGCGACACGATCCTGCGCGGGGCCGGGCGGGCGCCGTGGCTGGCGCTGGCCGCGCTGCTCCTGGTGATCCCGCTGATCGTCGCGTTCACCGTGCGGCCGGCCGTGTTCGCCGGGGCCGAGCTGCTGCGGATCCGCAACCCCTTCCGGACCATCACGCTGCCCTGGGGCGCCATCGCCGACGTGCGGGCCGGCTACTCCAGCGAGGTGTTCACCCAGGAGGGCCACAAGTACCAGCTGTGGGCCGTCCCCGTCTCGCTGCGCCAGCGCAAGCGCGCCGCCCGCCAGGCCGCACGCGCCTCCCAGGACGACCCGCACGGGCGCACCTCGGTGACCGCCGACGTCAGCGACAAGGCCCGGGTCGCGACCGCCGACCAGTCGGTGGCCGACCTGCGCGAGATGGCCGAGCACCGCGGCGGCCTGCCGGAGGCGCAGGGCGAGCCGCGGATCCGCTGGGCGTACGAGGTGATCGCCCCGGCCGTCGCCGGTCTTGTGCTGCTCGTGGTCCTCACGGCGACGGGCTGACGGCTTCACTGACGGGTTCGGTGACGGGTTCGGTGACGGGTTCGGTGACGGCTTCGCGGGCGGGTTCCGGAGGCGTACGCCGGTGCAGGGCTCACGGCGGGCCCTGCCACACCAGCAGCATGTACGCCCCCAGCCACGCCGAGGACAGCGCCGCGCCGCCGAGCACCAGGGCCGCCGCCGGGATCCGGGTCCGGGACAGGGACATCGCCGGCGGGAGCAGCAGGGGGAAGGCGGGCACCAGGAAGCGGGCGCGGGGGAAATAGACACCGCCGCTACCCAGCACCACCAGCAGCAGCACCCCGGTGAACACCAGCAGCGGCAGCGGCTGGCGGTCCGTCAGGCACAGGAACCAGAGCCCGGCCGCGACCACGAGCACCACCGACACCACCGCGAGGAAGAACTGCGGATCGGCGGAGTAGGCGAGGTACTGGCGCATCCGGTACCGGGTCACCGCGCCGCCGTCCCACACATTGCCCCACACCCGCTGCACCGCGAAGTAGCCGTCCCAGCGGCCCACCCGGAACCCCACCCAGCCCACGTACGCCAGCCAGCCCAGCGGCGCCGCCGACGCGGCGAGCAGCGGCGCCCGGCCCTGCCGGCGGGCGGCGAGCAGACCCGCCGCCGAGACGGCCGCCGCGACCGCGATCCCGGTCGGCCGGGTGAGCCCCGCGCCGATCGCCAGGCCCGCCGCCCAGGCCCAGCGCCCGGTGAGCACCGCGTACAGCGCCCACGCCGCGAGTGCCGTGAACAGCGACTCCGTATAGCCCATCCACTGCACCAGGGCGACCGGCGTCGCACCCCACAGGACCGCGAGCAGCGTGCCGGTGCGCCGCCCGCCCAGCCGGTCGCCGACCGCGAACACGCCCCAGGCGGCGGCGAACGAGCACAGCACCGCGAGCACCAGGCCCACCGAGGCCCGCGAGCCCGGCGTGACCGCCGCGACGGCCTTCACCAGGGCCGGGTAGAGCGGGAAGAAGGCCAGGCTGCGCGGGGGACCGGTGAGCCGGTCGCCGTGCTCGTGGGTGTAGCCGTGGTCGGCGATCCCCAGGTACCAGAGGGAGTCCCAGGAGGTCGCGAGCGCCCGCCAGACCCCGTGGCCCTTGAGATGCGTCCAGTGCGCGAGGACGAGCAGGCCGAGCAGCCGGACCGCGAGGTAGCCGAGCAGGGCCGGGGCCGCGTGACGCAGCGCCCGCAGCCTGGTGTCGCCGCGCGCCGGCGCGGGTCCCGGGGGCGGTGCGGTGGGGAGGGGGATGCGGATACGGGGGACGCGGGCGGTGCGGCGGCGGGTCAGCTGCGACGGCATGGGAGACACCGGGCCACCCTGCCCCGCCGGGTCGGACCCGCCCGCGCGTCGCGCTCGCCGTCGTACCCGAATCACCCGGAAGGGCGAGGGCCCGTCGGGAGGGCCCGTAGCGAGGGCGGACAGCGAGGGCGCACGCGGAGGGCGCATACGGAGCGTCCGTTAGCGAGGGCGCATACGGAGAGCCCGTAGTGAGCGCGCATACGGAGGGCCCGTACGGAATCGGTTCCGTACGGGCCCTCGCGCGACTGCTACAGACCGGCCGCCTCCGCCAGGTCCTTCTTGATCGCGCCCAGCACGGTGGTGGCCGTCGCCCGCGCCGTCGCGAGCCCGCTCGCGTCGGCGACCGGCACCACGACCTCCAGGTAGCACTTGAGCTTGGGCTCGGTGCCGGACGGGCGGACGATCACCCGGGCCTTGTACTCGCCCTCCAGGTGGTAGCGCAGGCCGTCGGTCGGCGGCAGCGACTCCGTGCCCTTGGTCAGGTCCTCGGCCGAGACGACCGTGAGACCGGCCAGGTGCACCGGGGGCTTCTCGCGCAGCGCCGCCATCGCGTTCGCGATGACGCCCAGGTCCTCCACGCGCACCGACAGCTGGTCCGTGGCGTGCAGACCGTGCGCCACCGCCAGGTCGTCGAGCAGGTCCGTCAGCGTGCGGTCCTGCTCCTTCAGCTCCGAGGCCAGCTCGGCGATGAGCAGCGCCGCCGTGATGCCGTCCTTGTCGCGGACGCCCTCCGGGTCGACGCAGTAGCCGAGCGCCTCCTCGTAGCCGTACCGCAGACCGTCGACACGGGCGATCCACTTGAAGCCGGTCAGCGTCTCCTCGTAGCCGACGCCGGCCGCCTCGGCGATCCGGCCGAGCAGGGACGACGACACGATCGACTCCGCGAACACGCCCGTCGCGCCCTTGTGCACCAGGTGCGCGGCGAGCAGCGCGCCCACCTCGTCGCCGCGGAGCATCCGCCAGCCGCCCTCGACGGACGCGTCCGGCACGGCCACCGCGCAGCGGTCGGCGTCCGGGTCGTTGGCGATCACGATGTCGGGGTCCACGGCCCGGGCCGCCTCGAAGGCGAGGTCCATGGCACCCGGCTCCTCCGGGTTCGGGAACGCCACCGTCGGGAACGCCGGGTCCGGGTCCGCCTGCTCGGCGACCAGCGCCGGCGGCGGGAAGCCGTGCCGGCCGAAGGCGGCGGTCAGGACGTCCTTGCCGACGCCGTGCATGGCCGTGTAGACGGTCCGCACGGTACGGGGGGAGCCGGGGGTCAGGACCGTGTCCGTACGGGCCAGATAGGCCTCCAGGACGCCGTCGCCGAGCACCTCCCAGCCCTCGGCCGGGCGGGGCACGTCGTCCAGCGAACGGACCGCGTCGATCTCGGCGGCGATCTCCGCGTCCGCGGGCGGCACGATCTGCGAGCCGTCGCCCAGATAGACCTTGTAGCCGTTGTCGCGCGGCGGGTTGTGGCTCGCCGTCACCTCGACGCCGGCGACGGCGCCCAGGTGCCTTATGGCGTACGCGAGGACGGGCGTCGGCAGCGGGCGCGGCAGCAGCGCGGCGCGCAGCCCGGCGCCGGTCATCACGGCGGCGGTGTCGCGGGCGAAGTCGGCGGACTTGTAGCGGGCGTCGTAACCGATCACGACGAGACCGCCGTCCTGGCCCTTCGCCTTCAGGTACGCGGCGAGGCCCGCGGCGGCGCGGATCACGACGGTGCGGTTCATCCGCATCGGGCCCGCGCCGAGCTCCCCGCGCAGCCCGGCGGTGCCGAACTGCAGGGTGCCGGCGAAACGGGCGGCGAGCTCGTCCCGGGCGGCCTCGCCGCGGTCGAGGAGCGCGCCGAGCTCCTCACGGGTCTCGGGGTCGGGGTCCTCGGCGAGCCACGCCTGGGCCCGGGCGAGGAGGTCGTCCTGCGTCACGGTGGTGTGCCTTTCGGGGGTGCGGGAGGGAGGGCGGTGGGTGGGTGGGTGCGGGTGCGGTGGGATGCGGTGCCGCTGCGCGGAGCCTTTCCCCACCCCGCCCCTTCCCGACTGTGACATCTGCGGCTCCGCCGCGTGGGGAGGCGCCCGGACCCCCGCGCCTCAAACGCCGGCGGGGCTGGAATTCCGCCCGCCGGGCGGAACATCCAGCCCGTCCGGCGCTTGAGGACACGGCCGCAGGCCGTACGGGGGGGCTTGCCCCCGGTTACGGGAAGGGGCGGGGTGGGGGACAAGCCCCGCGCAGCGGCCCCTGGCACCCCGGCGTCCCCCGGCGAGCCGGACGGCCCGGCGGTCGGAGGCCGCCGCAGCGCTCCGAAGCCCGATCGGCCCCCTGGGGCCGATCGGTGCGAGGGGCGCGGGAAGAACTCAGATCCGGTCGAGCACCCGGGTCAGCAGCTCACCCATCCGCGCCGCCGAGTCGCGGCCCGCCTGGAGGACCTCCTCGTGGTTCAGCGGCTCGCCCGAGAGCCCCGCCGCCAGGTTGGTGACCAGGGAGATGCCCAGGACCTCGGCGCCGGCCTCGCGGGCCGCGATGGCCTCCAGGACGGTGGACATGCCGACCAGGTCGCCGCCGAGCACGCGGACCATGTTGATCTCGGCCGGGGTCTCGTAGTGCGGGCCGGGGAACTGGACGTACACGCCCTCCTCCAGCGTCGGGTCCACCTCCTTGCACAGCGCGCGCAGCCGCGGCGAGTACAGGTCCGTCAGGTCCACGAAGTTCGCGCCGACGATCGGGGAGGCCGCCGTCAGGTTGAGGTGGTCGCTGATGAGCACCGGCTGGCCGGGGCGCATGCCCTCGCGCAGGCCGCCGCAGCCGTTGGTGAGGACGACGGTCTTGACGCCCGCGGCCACGGCGGTGCGGACGCCGTGGGCGACGGCGGCGACGCCGCGGCCCTCGTAGTAGTGGGTGCGGCCGAGGAAGACCAGGGCGCGCTTCTCGCCGATCTTGTACGAGCGGATCTTGCCGCCGTGGCCCTCCACGGCCGGCGGCGGGAAGCCGGGCAGCTCGGTGACCGGGAACTCGGCCTCGGGCGCGCCGAGCGCGTCGACGGCGGGGGCCCAGCCGGAGCCCATGACCAGGGCGACGTCGTGGTTCTCGACGCCGGTCAGCTCGCGCAGGCGCGCGGCGGCGGCCTCGGCGGCCTCGTACGGGGTGGCAGTAGCGTTCACTGACTCTCTCGCCTCGGGGAGGGGGGTCCGAGGAGGAGGCCCCGGACGGATTTGATACGCCCAGCAGCCTAGCCGGAGAATCCCTACGCGCGTAGATGACGTCGCGCACGGACCTGCGATCGTTGTCTTGTCGTTTCCGACGAAGAGATCGGCCGCCCGTGCCTCGTCGGATCGTCAGCAGGGGCGCTTGCGCAGCTCCATCACGTAGTCGTGCGGCGCGCCCGCCGACTCCGCCGCGTCCGCGACCTCGCCCAGATAGCGGGCCGAGGGCAGCCCGCCCTCGTACGCGTCGAGCACGTACACCCAGGCCGGTTCGTCGCCGTCCAGCGTGTGCACCCGGACCCGCATCCGCCGGTAGATGTCGAGCCCGACACCCTCCCAGCGGTCCATCGACTCCTCGTCCATCGGCGCGATGTCGTACAGGGCCACGAACACCTGGGAGCTCGGGGACTCCACGATCGTGGCCAGCGCGCCCTCCCAGCCCATCTGCTCCCCGCCGAAGGTGAGCCGCCAGCCGTTCAGCCAGCCGGTGCCGCGCAGCGGCGAGTGCGGAGCGCGGCGGGTCATCAGCCGCGCGTCGAGGTTGCCGGCGTACGCGGCGTAGAGCGACATGGGGTCGAGGGTACGGGAGCGGGCGGGGTGGATGACGACGTCCCGGACGACGGGGAGACGACGGGAGTACGGCGCCGGAAAGTGACCCACGAGTAGGCCCCCGGCACAGCCCCACCCGTCCCGGCACCACGCCTCCGGCGACCCCGCACCCCGTCCCCGGCGCACCCGTCCCCGCCCCCGGCACACCCGCGCCACGCCCCCGTTCCGCCCCCGGCGCGTGGCTCGCCCGTGCGTACGGGACAATGGGGTACGCACTTGAAGCGTGCGGGACAATGGCGTACGCACTGCAGCCCAGCGGGGGGACTCCCCGGCAGAACGAGAGCGCGAGGCGTAGATCCCAGTGACCCGGATCGTGATCATCGGCGGCGGACCCGGCGGCTACGAGGCGGCCCTGGTGGGCGCCCAACTCGGCGCGGAGGTGACCGTCGTCGACTGTGACGGCCTCGGCGGCGCGTCCGTCCTGACCGACTGTGTTCCCTCCAAGACCCTGATCGCCACCGCCGAGGTGATGACCACCTTCGACTCCTCCTACGAGGAGCTGGGCATCATCGTGGCGGACGACACCCCGCACATCGAGCAGGCGGCCCGCGTCGTCGGCGTGGACCTGGGCAAGGTCAACCGCCGTGTGAAGCGGCTCGCGCTCGCCCAGTCGCACGACATCACCGCGTCCGTCACCCGGGCCGGCGCCCGCGTGCTGCGCGGCCGCGGCCGGCTGTCCGGCCGGCAGGCCATGGACGGCTCCCGCCAGGTGATCGTCACCGCCGCCGACGGCACCGAGGAGACGCTGACCGCCGACGCCGTGCTCATCGCCACCGGCGGGCACCCGCGCGAGCTGCCCGACGCCAAGCCGGACGGCGAGCGGATCCTCAACTGGACCCAGGTCTACGACCTCAAGGAGCTCCCCGAGGAGCTCATCGTGGTCGGTTCCGGTGTCACCGGTGCCGAGTTCGCCGGCGCCTACCAGGCGCTCGGCTCCCGGGTCACCCTCGTCTCGTCCCGCGACCGCGTCCTTCCGGGCGAGGACCCGGACGCCGCCGCGGTCCTGGAGGACGTGTTCCGCCGCCGCGGCATGAACGTGATGGCCCGCTCCCGCGCCGAGTCCGCCAAGCGGGTCGGCGACCGGGTCGAGGTCACCCTCGCCGACGGCCGGGTCATCTCCGGCACCCACTGCCTGATGGCGGTCGGCGCCATCCCCAACACCGCGGGCATGGGTCTGGAGGAGGCCGGCGTCCGGCTGAAGGACTCGGGCCACATCTGGACCGACCGGGTGTCCCGCACCTCGGCCCCCGGCGTGTACGCGGCGGGTGACGTCACCGGCGTCTTCGCGCTCGCCTCGGTGGCGGCCATGCAGGGCCGCATCGCGATGTACCACTTCCTCGGCGACGCGGTGGCCCCGCTGAACCTGAAGACGGTCTCCTCCAACGTCTTCACCGACCCGGAGATCGCCACCGTCGGCTACACCCAGGCCGACGTCGACGCCGGCAAGATCGAGGCCAAGGTCGTCAAGCTGCCGCTGCTGCGCAACCCGCGCGCCAAGATGCAGGGCATCCGGGACGGCTTCGTCAAGATCTTCTGCCGTCCGGGCACCGGCATCGTGGTCGGCGGCTGTGTCGTCGCGCCGCGTGCGAGCGAGCTGATCCACCCCATCTCGATCGCGGTCGACAACAATCTGACGGTTGAACAGATCGCAAATGCTTTCACCGTGTACCCCTCCCTGTCGGGCTCGATCGCGGAAGTGGCACGGCAGTTGCACACCCGAAAGGCCGCGGGCGAGGCGTAACCGGGAGGCCGGGCACCGTCCCGGCCTGCGGGAACGGTTCGCCGACTCGGACAACCCCCGGCAAGGCGGGGCATAGTCCTGGCACGGTCCGGATCAATGGCGGGGTCTCCCATAGCACGTGGAGGCCCCGCCTGTGTGCATCTTCTGCAAATCGGCCCAAAGTGCCGTCGGTCACGTTACTGTCGGTTTCGTGTTCGCTGCAGAACGTCGCCAGTTGATCCTCGAAATGGTGCGCGCCAATGGAGCCGTGTCGCTCCGCGAGCTCGCCCGCGTCGTCCAGACCTCAGAAGTGACCGTACGGCGAGACGTGCGGGCCCTGGAGGCCGAAGGACTCCTCGACCGCCGCCATGGCGGTGCGGTACTGCCGGGCGGGCTCACCCGCGAGTCCGGCTTCCCGCAGAAATCCCATCTCGCCACCGCCGAGAAGACGGCCATCGCCGATGTCGCCGCGAGTCTCGTCGAAGAGGGCGAGGCCGTCGTCGTCGGTGCCGGCACCACCACCCAGGAGCTGGCCCGCCGGCTCGCCCGGGTGCCCGGGCTCACCGTCGTCACCAACTCCCTGCTCGTCGCCCAGGCCCTCGCCCACGCCAACCGGGTCGAGGTCGTCATGACCGGCGGCACCCTGCGCGGTTCCAACTACGCGCTCGTGGGCAGCGGGGCCGAGCAGTCGCTGCAGGGGCTCCGGGTCTCCCGGGCCTTCCTGTCCGGCAGCGGCCTCACCGCCGAGCGTGGCCTCTCCACGTCCAACATGCTCTCCGCGAGCGTGGACCGGGCGCTGGTGCAGGCGGCGGCGGAGGTCGTGGTGCTCGCCGACCACACCAAGCTCGGCACCGACACCATGTTCCAGACGGTGCCGACCGATGTGATCACCCGCCTGGTCACCGACGAGCCCCCCGCGCACGACGAGCGCGCCGCCACCGAGTTGCAGGCCCTGGCCGACCAGGGCGTGCAGATCGCGGTGGCCGGCACCGGCGCCGCCGCGCACGGGGGAGAGCAGCACCCCCCGGGCGGCCGCCCGCGCCGTGACGTGCCGCTGCCGGGGCAGCGCGGCCGGCTGCCGGGCGGACAGTTCCGCGGCGGTCCCGGCGGCCCGCTGGGTGCCGATGTGCTCGCCCCCGAGCGCTCGGCCGCCCGCGTCGCGGACCTGCGCCGGCGCTGAGCGGCCGGTATCCGCGAGGAGCTCAGTCCCGTCGGTACGGGACGGGGGCGGCGGAGACGTCGTCGCTCTCCGCGATCTCCGTGCGGCCCCGCGCGAAGTGGTGGGCGAACTCGACCGCGTCGTCGAGCACCAGGGTCATGACCGGCGCGTCGGCGTACGGCGGCGTCTCCGGGCCGATGCGGTAGCCGGTGCGGATCACCTCGTCGTCCGGGCCGTGATCGGTGACGGCCCCGAAGCCCCAGGAGGCCCCGGAGGGCGGCGGGTCCCAGGTGCCGCTGACCCGCAGGTGGTAGCGGAGCTCCAGGAGGCCGGGGGCCGGGCAGTGCCAGCGGAACCGGCCCACGCTCAACTCCGAGCTCGCGCTGGAGAATTCGCTCCAGCCGCGGCCGTCCGGCAGGAAGCCCAGGGCGCTGGTCTCCATCGCGCCCACGTCGAACGGGCTGCTGCCCCAGTGGCCCACCAGGGCCATGTCCGGATGTGTCACAGTCGGATGTGTCACGGCATGATCCCCCGTACCGTCAGATCCAGCAGCCGGTCCGCCAACTCCGGGTCCTCCGGGGAGCGTTCGGCGGCCAGTGCGATGGCGTGCGCCAGTTTCGTCAGATCCTCGATGGGCACCCCGGTGCGCACCGCGCCCGCCTCCCGGGCCCGCGCGAGCAGCCGGTCGCCCGCCGCCCGCAGCGGTTCGCCGCACTCGGCGAGCGTCGAACTCCGCCCGGGCGCCACGGACATGAGCGCCACCGACAGACCGCGGTACTCGCGGGCGTGGGTGATCAGGGCCCGCAGCCACGCCACCAGGGCGACGCGCGGATCGGGCGCCCCGGCCAGTTCCGCCGCGCGGTCGAGCAGGCCGGCGAGCCCGTCCCGTACGACCGCGCCGAGCAGTGCCTCCCGGGTGGGGAAGTGCCGGTACAGGGTGCCGATGCCGACCCCCGCTCGGCGGGCGATGTCCTCCAGGGCCGCGTCCGTGCCGTGCGCGGCGAAGGCGGCCCGCGCCTCGGCGAGCAGCCGCTCGTGGTTGCGGCGCGCATCGGCCCGCATGCGTACGCCCTCTTCCTCGTGGTCCCGGTACGGCGAAGGGCCCGCGGGCGGCGATCCGCCCGCGGGCCCTCCGTACCGTACCTGTGCGGACGTCAGTCCTTGATCTCGCAGATCGCCGCGCCCGAGGTCACCGAGGCGCCGACCTCGGCGCTCAGGCCCTTGACGGTGCCGGAGCGGTGGGCGTTGAGCGGCTGCTCCATCTTCATGGCCTCCAGGACGACGATCAGATCGCCCTCCTTGACCTCCTGGCCCTCCTCCACCGCGACCTTGACGATGGTGCCCTGCATCGGGGACGCGAGGGTGTCGCCGGAGGCCGTCGGGCCGGACTTCTTGGCGGCGCGGCGCTTGGGCTTGGCGCCGGCGGCCAGGCCGGTGCGGGCCAGGGTCATGCCGAGCGACGACGGGAGGGAGACCTCCAGGCGCTTGCCGCCGACCTCGACCACGATGGTCTCGCGGCCGGTCTCGTCCTCGTCGGCCTCGCCGCCCGCCGGGGCGAAGGGCTTGATCTCGTTGACGAACTCGGTCTCGATCCACCGGGTGTGGACGCGGAACGGGTCGGCGGTGAACGCCGGGTCGACCACGACGGCCTGGTGGAACGGAATGGCCGTGGCCATGCCCTCGACCTTGAACTCGGCGAGCGCGCGGGCGGCGCGCTGCAGCGCCTGCTCGCGGGTGGCGCCGGTGACGATCAGCTTGGCGAGCAGCGAGTCCCAGGCCGGGCCGATGACCGAGCCGGTCTCGACGCCCGCGTCCAGGCGGACGCCCGGGCCGGTCGGCGGCGCGAAGGTGGTGACGGTGCCGGGGGCCGGGAGGAAGTTGCGGCCCGGGTCCTCGCCGTTGATGCGGAACTCGAAGGAGTGGCCGCGGACCTCCGGGTCGCCGTAGCCGAGCTCCTCGCCGTCGGCGATGCGGAACATCTCGCGGACCAGGTCGATGCCGGTGACCTCTTCGGTGACCGGGTGCTCGACCTGGAGGCGGGTGTTGACCTCCAGGAAGGAGATCGTGCCGTCGACACCGACGAGGAACTCGACGGTGCCGGCGCCGACGTAGCCGGCCTCCTTGAGGATGGCCTTCGACGCGGCGTACAGCTCCGCGTTCTGCTCGTCGCTCAGGAACGGGGCGGGGGCCTCCTCCACCAGCTTCTGGTGGCGCCGCTGGAGCGAGCAGTCACGGGTGGAGACGACCACGACGTTGCCGTGGGAGTCGGCGAGGCACTGGGTCTCGACGTGCCGCGGCTTGTCCAGGTAGCGCTCGACGAAGCACTCGCCGCGGCCGAAGGCGGCGACGGCCTCGCGGACGGCGGAGTCGTAGAGCTCCGGCACCTCTTCGAGGGTGCGGGCGACCTTCAGACCGCGGCCACCGCCACCGAAGGCGGCCTTGATCGCGATCGGCAGGCCGTGCTCCTCGGCGAAGGCGACGACCTCGTCGGCGCCCGAGACCGGGTCCGGGGTGCCGGCGACCAGCGGCGCGCCGGCGCGCTGGGCGATGTGCCGGGCGGCGACCTTGTCACCGAGGTCGCGGATGGCCTGCGGCGGCGGGCCGATCCAGGTCAGGCCGGCGTCGATCACGGCCTGGGCGAACTCCGCGTTCTCGGAGAGGAAGCCGTAGCCGGGGTGGATCGCGTCGGCGCCCGAGTCGGCAGCGGCCTGGAGCACCTTGGCGACATCCAGGTAACTGGTGGCCGGGGTGTCACCGCCCAGGGCGAACGCCTCGTCGGCCGCGCGGACGTGCAGAGCGTCCCGGTCCGGATCGGCGTAGACGGCTACGCTGGCGATCCCGGCGTCCCGGCAGGCCCGGGCGACGCGGACAGCGATTTCGCCACGGTTGGCGATGAGCACCTTGCGCACGATGGCTCCCTCCTTGAAACAAGCTGAGTTTAGGGACTGCCGACACGGCACTTCGACCCGTCCCCAATGGTGAGCTTGCCCACACGGAGCGTGAATCGAGGCTCGCTCGGGTCGTGAAATCCCTTGTCGCACCACGGTACGCAGGGATTCTTTACGGCACAGTAGCTCCGAGGTGTGGCGCAGGTCTCTGTTCCCGCGGCCAGTCGCCAAATGGGTTTCTTTGTGGAGTCCCTACGAATGGCTCAATGATTCTTTGCGCTGTCGCCGGACGGGCACCCCGTGGAAACCCGGTGACACGAACCCTTGTCCGGCCCTTGTCCGGCGGTTTACCGGTCAGTAGCCTTCGCCGTGTCGTACGTACCGTAGGTAACAGCCGTATCCACGGGATCCAGGGGGTGGCCGAGGTGGCCCGCAGACCGATAGCACTCGTGACGGCGGCGGTGCTCTTCCTCGAAGCGCCCGGCATCGTCGCGATCAACGCGGTGATGGCCCGCTTCGTGAAGGCCCAGTCGATGTCCCTCGACGGGCTGGATCCGGACGTCATGTACACCGGCACCTGGGCCCTCGGCATCGGCTCCGGCGCGCTGCTGCTCCTGTGCGGCCTGGTCCCGCTGATCGCCGCGATCCGCGACCGCCGCCCCGGCCGCCCGGGCCGCGCGCTGCTCGTCGGCTGCGCGGTCGTGCACGGGGTGCTCGGCGCGGTGGCGGTGGGGCTGCTCGGCTGGGCGGCCTTCGCGTTCCTGATGGCCGTGGTCGCCCTGATCGTGCTCACGCTGGTGGCGTACGGGGAGACCACGGCGCGCCCGGAGCAGGTGCCGGACGCGCCGGAGGCCCCGGCCGCAGCCTGAGGGTGCCTGCTAGGCCCAGAGGTCGGTGATCGAGACGTCCAGCTTGCGCAGCAGCGTGCGGAGCAGCGGCAGCGAGAGGCCGATGACATTGCCCGGGTCGCCGTCGATGCCCTCGATGAACGGCGCCGAGCGCCCGTCGAGCGTGAACGCGCCGGCCACGTGGAGGGGTTCGCCGCTGGCCACGTACGCGTCGATCTCGGCGTCCGTCGGGTCGCCGAAGCGGACGACGGTGGAGGCGGTGGCCGAGGCGTAGCGCTTGGCCGTCGTGTCGTACACGCAGTGGCCCGTCTGGAGGATGCCGACCCGGCCCCGCATCGACTTCCAGCGGGCGGTGGCCTCCGCGGCGTCGGCGGGCTTGCCGAGCGCCTGCTTGTCCAGCTCCAGGACCGAGTCGCAGCCGATGACCAGGGCGCCGCTCGCCTCCGGCTTGGCCGCGACGTGCGCGGCCTTGGCCTCGGCGAGGGCGAGCGCCAGCTCGGCGGGGGTCGGCGCGTGCACCTTGTCCTCGTCGACACCGCTCACGATCACCTCGGGTGCGAGTCCGGCCTGCCGGAGCAGTCCGAGCCGGGCGGGTGAGGCGGAGGCGAGCACGAGGCGGCGGCGATCAGCAGTCATGGGGGCAGCGTAGCGAGCGACGGGCGGGTCCTCCTCCCGTCGGCGGACGGTCAGCGTGCGCCGACCACGAACATCCACACCACTAACGCCAGGGCGATGACGACGCCTGCGCGCCGCAGCATCGCCTGCATCTCGCGCATGTCCTTCGGCGGCTCGTCTTCGGGGTCGGACCAGAGCATGGTCCGATCGTGCGGGGCGGGGCCGCCGGGGCGCCTGAGTACGGGTACTCAACCGCCCCGGTGCCAAAGGACTATTCCGCCCCTCCCGGCCCTCCGGTGCGGAACGCGCCGGCCGCCGCCGCGGCCAGGGCGGCGGTCACGGCCCGCTCCGCGTCGGCGGGGGTCAGCGGCTCGTGGGTGATCGCGAAGCGGTAGTAGAGCGGGGCCGAGACCGCGCGGAGCAGTTCGAGGGCGTCGGTGCCCGCCGGGAGCTCGCCGCGCGCCTCCGCGCGGGCCGCGACCGGCGCCCATTCGGCCAGGCGGGTGCGGTAGAAGCCGCGCAGCGCCGCCGCGCACTCCTCGTCGCAGGCCGCCGCCGCGATCACGGCCCGGAACACGGCGCCCATCCGCGGATCCGTGAGGGTCTCCCGTACGAGCGCGGCGTTGGCCCGCAGGTCGCCCGCGAGGCCGCCGGTGTCGGCGGCGGGCACGGACTGCTCGGCCAATCGGGCGTGACGGAGGCCGTGAAGGCCAGTGGGTGCCCTCTTCGGCGACGCAGGTCGTCGCGACGCTGGTGCGGGACCCCGCTGCCCTGGTCCCCCAAAGCCTCCATGCACTCTCGCTGGTCTTCCTGTTGGCATCCCCCTCTCGTTAGCGAGAGGACTCCTACAGCTCGCGCCGTGGGGCTTTCTGCTTCGTCGCCGGCTGCCCGCCCGGAGTTCTCCGTTGGGGTCTTACGCCGGCTCCACAGACCGACACCGCCAGCCCGGCGGCCTTGAGGTTCTTCGCCGAGTTCACGTCCCGGTCGTGGGTCGTGCCGCAGCCCTCGCACGTCCAGGTACGGACGTGCAGCGGCATGCTCTCGGCGAGCCTGCCGCAGTGGGAGCACAGCTTGGAGGAGGGGAAGAAGCGGTCGACCGCGATCACTTCCCGTCCGTACCAGGCGGCCTTGTACTCCAGCATGCCCCGGAACTCCGACCACGCCGCATCGCTGATAGCGCGGGCCAGGCTCCGGTTCTTGACCATCGTGCGCACGGTCAGGTCCTCGATCACGAGCGTTTGGTTCTCACGCACGAGTCGAGTGGTCAGCTTGTGCAGGTGGTCGCGCCGCCGGTCGGCGATGCGGGCATGGATCTTCGCGACCTTCCGCCGGGCCTTGGCCCGGTTGGCGCCGTCGCCTTTGGCCTTGCGAGCAAGGCTCCGCTGGGCCCTGGCCAGAGCGGCACGGTCACGACGTTCATGCCGGGGGTTGGCGATCTTCTCCCCCGTGGAGAGCGTCAGGAGGTGATCCAGGCCGACGTCGATACCGACGGCTGCGTCCGTGGCCGGGAGCGGCTTCACGAACGGGTCCTCGCACAGCAGGGAGACGAACCAGCGCCCCGCCGCATCCTGGCTCACGGTCACCGTGGACGGATGCGCTCCCCCAGGGAGCGGACGCGACCACACGATGTCCAGCGGCTCTGACATCTTCGCCAGGGTCAGCGTGCCGTCGCGGAAGCGGAACCCGCTGGTGGTGTACTCGGCGGACTTCCGGGACCGCTTCCGCGACTTGAAGCGCGGATATTTCGCCCGCTTGCCGAAGAAGCCGGTGAACGCCGCCTGCAGGTGTCGCAAGGCCTGCTGGAGCGGCACCGAGGACACGTCATTGAGGAACGCCAGCTCCTCAGTCCTCTTCCAGGCCGTCAACATCGCAGAAGTGGCGTTGTAGTTCACCCGCTCCTGCCGGGCCCACGCCTCGGTACGAGCCGCGAGCGCCAGGTTGTAGACCTTGCGCACGCACCCGAAGGTGCGCGACAGCTCGGCTGCCTGCGCATCAGTCGGATAGAAGCGGTACTTGAACGCCCGCCTCGCATGCGGCGTGGCCATGTTCACAAGGTAGCCAACCTGTGACTAAGCGACAAACCTGCTGGTCAGAGTGCCACACCGGCGGTATCGGCAACATGCTCGCCATCGTCGCCTTCATGGTCACCGCCACCTCCGGCCTGCCCGACGCCGAGCAGGGCATGGCCACCGGCATCGCCACCATGACCCAGCAGATCGGCATCACGCTCGGCACCCCGGTGATGAGCGCCGTCCTCGTCACGGCGACCGAGCTCCCGGACGGCATCTCCCGGGCGGTCCTCGTCAACGCGGCCCTGGTCCTGGCGGGCGCCCTCGCCTCGGCCGTCTTCCTGCGCCGCCGGTGAGTCCGGTGAGTCCGGTGAGTCCGGTGACCCCGGCGACCGCGCGTACGGCGAAGGCCGGATCCCCCGCACAAGGGATCCGGCCTTCGCCGTACCGGAACGCGTCGGTGTCTACACCGGCCAGTAGGACCGCGCCCAGGAGCGCGGGCCCGGGCGGTGGCGGACGCTGCGCGCGATGCGTGCCGGGTCCGACCAGCCCTCGGGAGCCGACGGGCCGCCGCTCTCGGCGGCTGCCGCCGCCGTCGCCGCGGCCCGGGCCTGGACCACCGCCAGGGCGGCGGCCAGCTCCTCGGGGGTCGGGTTGCCTCGTACGACCTTGATCACAACGGCTCCTTGAGGTCTAGGTCCTAGAGGGGGATGTTGCCGTGCTTCTTCGGAGGCAGGGATTCCCGCTTCGTACGCAGCTGACGCAGGCCCTTCACGATCTGCGGACGGGTCTCGGACGGCAGGATCACACCGTCGATGTACCCGCGCTCGGCCGCGATGTACGGGTTGAGCAGGGTGTCCTCGTACTCCTGGATGAGGCGGGTGCGCACCGCCTCGATGTCCTCGCCGTTCGCCTCCGCCTCGGCGATCGTGCGCCGGTGCAGGATGTTGACCGCGCCCTGCGCACCCATGACCGCGATCTGCGCGGTCGGCCAGGCCAGGTTGAGGTCGGCACCCAGGTGCTTGGAGCCCATGACGTCGTAGGCGCCGCCGAAGGCCTTGCGGGTGATGACCGTGATCAGCGGGACGGTCGCCTCGGCGTACGCGTAGATCAGCTTCGCGCCGCGCCGGATGATGCCCTCGTGCTCCTGGCCGACGCCCGGCAGGAAGCCCGGCACGTCGACGAAGGTGAGCACCGGGATGTTGAAGGCGTCGCAGGTGCGGACGAAGCGCGCGGCCTTCTCGCTCGCGCCGATGTCCAGGCAACCGGCGAACTGCATCGGCTGGTTGGCGACCACGCCGACCGGGAAGCCCTCGACGCGGCCGAAGCCGGTCAGGATGTTCGGCGCGAACAGCGCCTGGGTCTCCAGGAATTCGCCGTCGTCGAGGACGTGCTCGATGACGGTGTGCATGTCGTACGGCTGGTTCGCCGAGTCCGGGATCAGCGCGTCGAGCTCGCGGTCCTCGTCCGTCGCCTCGGTGTCGGCGACCTCCGGGTAGGCCGGCGGCTCGGAGAGGTTGTTCGAAGGCAGGTAGGACAGAAGGGACTTGACGTACTCGATCGCGTCCTTCTCGTCGCCCGACATGTGGTGGGCCACGCCCGAGGTCGTGTTGTGGGTGCGGGCGCCGCCCAGCTCCTCGAAGCCCACGTCCTCGCCGGTCACCGTCTTGATGACGTCGGGCCCGGTGATGAACATGTGCGAGGTCTGGTCCACCATCACCGTGAAGTCGGTGATCGCGGGCGAGTACACCGCGCCGCCCGCGCACGGGCCGACGATCAGCGAGATCTGCGGGATGACGCCGGAGGCGTGGGTGTTGCGGCGGAAGATCTCGCCGTACATGCCGAGCGCGCTCACGCCCTCCTGGATGCGGGCGCCGCCGGAGTCGTTGATGCCGACGACCGGGCAGCCCGTCTTCAGGGCGAAGTCCATGACCTTGATGATCTTCTGGCCGTACGTCTCGCCGAGCGCGCCGCCGAAGACGGTGAAGTCCTGCGAGAACACCGCGACCGGGCGCCCGTCCACGGTGCCGTAACCGGTCACCACGCCGTCGCCGTACGGGCGGTTCTTCTCCAGGCCGAAGTTGGTCGACCGGTGCCGGGCCAGCTCGTCCAGCTCCACGAACGAACCTTCGTCGAGCAGCAGTGCGATCCGCTCGCGCGCGGTCAGCTTCCCCTTCGCGTGCTGCTTCTCCACCGCCCGCTCGGAACCGGCGTGGGTGGCCTCGCCGATCCGGCGCTGCAGATCCGCGATCTTGCCCGCGGTCGTGTGAATGTCGATCTGGTGCTGCTCTGCCGGCTCGGACATCGGGATGCGGCTCCCTGCCTGGTCACGGGGGGTTCGTTGACTACGAATGGGCTACTGCCCTGCTACTGACCCGTAGCGTATCGGCGTCGATACGGTTCGGCAGTGCGGCGTTTGCCACACCTACGCTGGCTTGCATGACGTCCTCCCAAGGCTCCGCGGGACGCTGGTCCGACCTCGACCGGCCCCCTCTGAACGCTCCCGCCCTGCGCCACGCACTCGTGCTCCCCGGCGGACTGTGGACCTCCCTCGATGTCGTCGAGTCCACCGGCTCCACCAACTCCGACCTCGCCGCCCGCGCCGACGAAACCCCCGAGGGCGCGGTGCTCGTCGCCGAGCAGCAGACCTCCGGACGCGGCCGGCTCGACCGCACCTGGACCGCCCCCGCCCGCTCGGGCCTCTTCGTCTCCGTCCTCCTCAAGCCCGCCGTGCCCGTGCACCGCTGGGGCTGGCTGCCGCTGCTCACCGGAGTCGCCGCCGCGAGCGGCCTCGGGAAGGCCGCCGGCGTCGACCTCTCCCTCAAGTGGCCCAACGACCTCCTGGTGAAGGTCGGCGGCGAGGAGCGCAAGACCGGCGGCATCCTCGCCGAGCGGGCCGGCGCCGACGGCGTCGTCGTCGGTCTCGGCATCAACGTCACCCTCCGTGCGGACGAGCTCCCGGTGCCCGCCGCCGGCTCCCTCCTCCTCGCCGACGCCGTCTCCACCGACCGCGACACCCTGCTGCGGGCCGTCCTGCGCTCCCTGGAGCAGTGGTACGGCACGTGGGTACGGGCCGACGGCGACCCGGCCGCGTCCGGCCTCCAGGAGGCGTACACGGCCGGCTGCGCCACCCTCGGCCGCCGGGTCCGCGCCGACCTGCCGGGCGAGCGGATGCTGGAGGGCGACGCGGTCGGCGTCGACGGCGACGGACGGCTCGTCGTGGAGACCGAGGGCGGCGGCACCGAGGCGGTCGCGGCCGGCGACATCGTCCATCTGAGGGCCGCCGACTGACGAGGGTCTGGGGTTCACGCCCGTTCCGGGTGCGGTTCGGGCGTGAGCCAGCACACACCTGTCGTATCGTTGAGCGCGATCCACGCGACAGATCGGCAGGACAAGTGGGCAGGGAACGGGCAGGAGGCGGCCGGTGACCGTCGACGACGCGCACAACGGCGCCGACGACCCGAACGACGGCGCCGACGACCCGAACGGCGGTGCCGGGGCCGAAGAGCCGGCACCCGCCAACCCCACGTACCCCACCCCCCACCATGTCGTCGACCACACGGCCGAGCCGACCGACGACCCCCTCGCGATCCGCCTCGAACAGCTCATCCTCGGCGCCGACCGCCGCTACACGCCCTTCCAGGCCGCCCGCACCGCCGGCGTCTCCATGGAGCTCGCCTCGCGCTTCTGGCGCGCCATGGGCTTCGCCGACATCGGCCAGGCCAAGGCGCTCACCGAGGCCGACGTCCTCGCGCTGCGCCGGCTCGCCGGTCTCGTCGAGGCCGGACTGCTCAGCGAGCCGATGGCCGTCCAGGTCGCCCGCTCCACCGGCCAGACCACCGCGCGCCTTGCGGAATGGCAGATCGACTCCTTCCTGGAGGGCCTCACCGATCCGCCCGAGCCCGGCATGACCCGCGCCGAGGTCACGTACCCCCTGGTCGAACTGCTCCTGCCCGAGCTGGAGGAGTTCCTGATCTACGTGTGGCGCCGCCAGCTGGCCGCCGCCACCGGCCGGGTCGTGCAGGCCGCCGACGACGAGGAGATGGTCGACCGCCGGCTCGCCGTCGGCTTCGCCGACCTGGTCGGCTTCACCCGGCTCACCCGCCGCCTGGAGGAGGAGGAGCTCGGCGAACTCGTCGAGGCCTTCGAGACCACCTGCGCCGACCTGGTCGCCGCGCACGGCGGCCGGCTCATCAAGACCCTCGGCGACGAGGTGCTCTACTGCGCCGACGACGCCGGCACGGCCGCCGAGATCGGCCTGCGGCTCATCGAGACCCTCAGCCACGACGAGACCATGCCCGCGCTCCGGGTCGGCCTCGCCTTCGGCGCGGTCACGACCCGGATGGGCGACGTCTTCGGCACGACCGTGAACCTGGCCAGCCGGCTCACCTCGATAGCCCCCAAGGACGCCGTCCTGGTCGACAGCTCCCTCGCCGAGGAGCTGACCAGGGCCGGCGCGGCGCCCGTCTCCGAGACGCAGGCGGCGGAGGAGGCCGCCCGCGCCGAGAAGGAGGGCGACAAGCCGCCCACGTACCGCTTCGCGCTCCAGCCCATGTGGCAGCGGCCGGTGCGTGGACTGGGTGTCGTGGAGCCCTGGCTGCTGAGCCGTCGTCCGTCCTAGGATCTCCGGTGAACAGCCGTTAACAACCGTTAACCGGCTCCGACCGGGAGGGCCCTCAGGATGTCCGAGCAGCGTTTTGGTGAGTTCGTGGCGGTACGGAGGGACGAGCGCGGCCATGTCGCCGAGCTCGTCCTCGACCGGCCCAAGGCGATGAACGCGGTCTCCTCGGAGATGGCCCGCTCCATCGGCGCCGCGTGCGCCGCGCTCGCCGCCGACCCCTCCGTACGGGTCACGGTGCTGACCTCCTCCAACGACCGGGCCTTCTGCGTCGGCGCCGACC
Organism: Streptomyces sp. NPDC051909; assembly: GCF_040681095.1. Classification (NCBI taxonomy): domain Bacteria; kingdom Bacillati; phylum Actinomycetota; class Actinomycetes; order Kitasatosporales; family Streptomycetaceae; genus Streptomyces; species Streptomyces sp. NPDC051909. The sequence continues at coordinate 546,921 of NZ_JBFAYA010000001.1, forward strand.
TCAAGGAGCGCAACTCCTTCAGCGACGCCGAGCTCGTCCGGCAGCGGCCGGTCGCCCGCGCCGCGTACACCGGCGTCCTGGAGCTGCCGATGCCGACCGTCGCGGCTGTGCACGGCTTCGCGCTCGGCGGCGGCTACGAGCTGGCGCTCGCCTGCGACGTGATCGTGGCCGACGCGAGCACCGTCGTGGGCCTGCCCGAGGTCTCGGTGGGCGTGATCCCCGGCGGTGGCGGTACGCAGCTGCTGCCGCGCCGGGTGGGCGCCGCGCGGGCCGCCGAGCTGGTCTTCACGGCCCGCCGGGTGGAGGCCGCCGAGGCCCGTGAGCTGGGGCTCGTGGACCTCGTGGAGGACGACGCCAAGGCCGCCGCGATGGAGCTGGCCGCCCGGATCGCGGTGAACTCGCCGGTCGGCCTGCGCGCCGCCAAGAAGGCCATGCGGCTCGGCCAGGGACTGGACCTGCGGGCGGGCCTGGAGGTCGAGGACGCGGCCTGGCGCTCGGTGGCCTTCTCCGGCGACCGCGCCGAGGGCGTCGCGGCCTTCAACGAGAAGCGGAAGCCGGAGTGGCCGGGCGAGTGAGCCTCGCCGGTGGGTGCGGGGGCGCCGGTCGTGCGCGCGCCAGTCGTGTGCAATTGCTCCCGATTTTCACCATATGTAACTTTCTGTGACGTCTCGGAAGGGAAAACGGATCAATCCTCCCTAAGCTGGAGGAATGGGTGAGGATGTGCGGCTGCGGGCCGTAGTGGCGCTGGCTCAGGCGATGGCGGCGGCGCACACTCCGCGGGAGTTCTGGCGGGCCGCCGCGCTGGGCGCCTGCGAGGGGCTCGGCGGCAGCTTCGCCGCGCTCTCCGTCTGGGAGCGGGACCACGGCCGGCTGAAGGTCCTGGTGAACGCCGGGTCGCGGGCGGAGGGGGAGGAGGAGTTCCCCGACGCCGAGACGTACCCGGTGCACCAGTTCCCGGAGATCACCGAGTTCCTGCACGAGCAGTGGGCGGGCGGCGGCGAGCCCGACGCCTGGGTCGAGACCGCCGACGACCGCGTCCCCACCGGCCGGGTCACCGGCCTTCGCCGGCGCGGGCGCGGCTGCTGCGTGGTCGCGCCGATCGTGCTGCACGGGCGGGCCTGGGGCGAGCTGTACGTGGCCCGGCCGGCGGGCGCGGCGCCCTTCGACCGCGAAGACGCCCAGTTCGCCACCGTGCTCGCCGCCGTCGTGGCGGCGGGCATCGCCCAGGCCGAGCGCCTGGAGGAGGTCCGCAAACTGGCCTTCACGGACCCGCTGACCGGCCTCGCCAACCGCCGGGCGGTCGATGCCCGGCTCGACGAGGCGATCGAGCGTTACCGCGAGGACGGCTCTGTGGTGAGCCTCCTCGTCTGCGACCTCAACGGCCTCAAGCGCGTCAACGACACCCACGGCCACGCGGTCGGCGACCGCCTGCTCGAACGGTTCGGCTCCGTCCTCTCCCGCTGCGGCGCCATGCTCCCGGGCGCCCTCGCGGCCCGCCTCGGCGGCGACGAGTTCTGCCTGCTGTCGGTCGGCCCGACGGCCGACGAGGTCGTCGCCGTCGCCGAGGAACTGTGCGTACGGGCCGCGGAGCTGGAGCTCGGCGAGGGCGTCGCCTGCGGCGTCGCCTCCACCGGCGACCCCATCGGCCCCCTCAAGTCCGCCCGCCGCCTCTTCCGCCTCGCCGACGCCGCCCAGTACCAGGCGAAGGCCGCCCGCTCGGTGAAACCGGTCGTGGCCGGCCGCGACGGCACGGTGATCCGCCTGGCGGACGCCCCGCCGGGGGCGCGGGACCGGAGGAGGTTCAGGGACGCGCCGCCGGTGTGAGGGAGGGGGTGCACAGGTCGCACAGCGTCTCGTCGCCGACGGGCCGGAAGAGTCTGGTGTGGTCGTGCCCGCCGCCTTCGCATTCCCGCATCGCGGCGATCCGGGCGGAGAGCCGGGGGCCGGTGGGCGGTGGGGGCTGCGGGGGCTGCGGGGGCTGTGGGAGCGCCACGGGTGGGACCTCGCGCAGGAGGTACCGGACGAGTCCGCCGGGTCGGTGTACGGGCGTGCCGCCGCCGGGCAGGCTGCGGAGGATGTGGGCGTGGACGTCGGCGGGGGTGTGTCCGGCGGCGAGCCAGGCGGCGGCGAGGCGGGCGAGTTCGTCGCGCATGCCGGGTGGGATGTGCCGGAGGGCGGGGGAGAGGAGGTGGAGCGTGCCGATGAGGGCGCGGGCCTCTTCGGGGACGTCGTTCGGCTCGGGATCCGGCTCGGGCGGACGGTTGGAGGTGTCTGCGGCAGGGTCTTGCTTTGGATGACCGTCGGTGGGCGGGGGTGTCGGCTCACCGACGGCCGGATTCACGGGACTCGGTGGGGTGACGTTGGGGGCGGGTGTCCGCCCGAGCAGCTTGGCGGCCTCGCCCTCGGTCAACGGCCGGTTGGACACGAGCTGTTGGGTGACCCATCGCCCACCGGGCCCTTGCACTCGCCGTTCGTGGACGAAGCCTTCTTCCTTCAGTTGTCGCTTCGCCCGGGTGAACGCGCATGCCCCGATCCGGGCACGTTCGGCCGTTCGGGACAATGACTCACGAGCCCCGTCGGGAAGGGAAAGCTGCCAGGTCAGAAGCCGTACGGCGTCGGAGCTGAGGCGTGGATGCCGGATGAGCTCGTGGGAGAACTGGGTGAAGCCGCGCGAGGGCGCGATAAAGTGCCGGTACATCACTGGTGGAGTCGCTTTCCACTGGTGGTCGAGGCCCTCGCTGATGGTTCCAGCCATCGCGGGGGCCGATTTGTTTGAACCGTACCGCACGGAGAGTGGCGATATGAACGCATCAAGTGAATATGCCACTTGTGGGTGACCGCCCTAGCGATCCAGCCAGAGCGTCTGCGCTGCCCCCGACCCCACGGTCAGCCCGAACCGCCCGAACCCGGGCCGCCCTTCCCGCACCCACCACTCGTACGCCGCCTCCGTCTCGTTCCACAGCCGCCGAGGCCCGGCCTGCACGACCTCGAACTCCCTTGCGCCAGGCTCGAAGTCGGCTGAGGCCCACGACTCCGTGTCGTCTGCGTCGTACGTCCACAGCGTGTACGCGCCCTCGTCGTACCGCTCGACCGTCCAGAACGCGCCGGGCACGCGCAGCCCGATCACGAACTGCTCCAGCCACCCGCCGACTTCGGCGGGTGACAGCGTCGTCGTGCTCCGGACGCCGTCCGCCGGCCATGCCCTCCCTTTGAAGTAGGCGTCATGCGGAGGTGGTTCGGCGCGCTGCTGGCGGAGTCGCATGAACGCGCTGGAGCGGGTGAAGTGCCCACTCGCGGTCCCGTCCTCGCGGACGGTGAGCCGGACGATGGCTTCGCCGCCGTAGGTCGTGCCCCAGGGGGCGACGATGAGCCCGCCGGGGGCCGTCTGCTCGATCCAGGCGGTTGGGACCTCGCCGATGGAGCAGGTGGCGATGACCCGGTCGTAAGGTCCGCCGCTCGCGTATCCGTTCCGTCCGTCTCCGGTGATCAACAGGGGCGAGAGCCCGGCCGCTCGCAGATGCCCGGCGGCCATGCGTGACACCTCGGGGTCGTACTCGACCGAGACGACGCGACCCGACGACCCGAGCCGGTGGGAGAGCAGCCCGGCGTTCCAGCCCGTACCGGTGCCGATCTCCAGGACCTTGTGCCCGTCCCGGACGTGGAGATCGGCCAACATCGCGCAGACCATGCTCGGTTGTGAGCTGCTGCTCGACGGGCGGGTGCCGAGGGAATCCCCGGTGTGCGCGCCGTCGTCCCACTGGGTGGTCAGCGGGATGTCGGAGTAGACGGCCTTCCGCCAGCCGGCGGGGTCGGCGGCGCGGTCCACCATGGCCGTCTGGCGGGTGCCGTCCGCGATCCCCGGCCAGATCCGGTCGGGTACGAATAGCTCCCGCGGGGCGGCCTCGAAGGCGGGCAGCCACTCGGGCCGCAGAGCGCCGGAGGCGACGAGCGCGGAGGCGAGCTCCGAGGGGCCCGCCTCCTCCGTACGCGCGTACACCGGCGGCTACTTCGCGGGCCCGGAACCGTCGGACGGATTCCCACCGCTCGTCTCCGAGCCCCCGCCCCCGTGCCCGCGTCCGCTGCTGCTGTCGTCCTGCTGGCTGCCGCCCTGCCCGCTGCCGGTACCGCCCCCGTGCTTCGCCATGTCGTGCACTCCGTTCGTGTTGATGACTCGTACAGCCCCGCGCGGGGTCAGGCTCTGACGTTCCTCCGGGCTCGCCGTCCAGCACTGACTGACGGCCGCCTCCCAGGTGTGCCCACTGGGGCGGACCAGGATGACGGAGTCCCCGTGCACACAGTGCACCTTCCCCGTCAGGGCGCGGGCCGCGTCCGTCACGATGTCGCCCGTCCGGTACCTCACCGCGACCGCCGCCCTGCGTGCAGCACGGCCGCCAACCGCTTGGCCGCCCCCACGGACACGACCCCGAGCCCGTACGCGTGCGTGTCGCCGCCCGGCCCCCGCGTCACGTCGCGATACAGGCCGTTCGCGGGGAGGCCGGCGCCTTCCATGGCGGCCTTGAGCTCACGGAAGACCTGGGCGGCCTCGGCCTCCGAGACGGGCCGGATGAGGGGCCGTGCGTGCCCGGGCCCTTCGCTGTCCTCGACCCATCGGTCGAGGAACCTCTCCCATCCGGCTTCAGCGCGAGCGCGCAGGGCCGGGCTCAGACCGGTCGGCGGTACGGGAGCCTCGTGCCGCTGTTCGTTGGAGTCAGGAGTTCGGTGGGGGAGTGGCTTGTGCATGGAGGCCTTCTTCCCTGTGGTGACCGTGTTTTCCACGCAACGCACCTTAGGGGCAAGTGGCTGTAAGCGGCAAGCACTTAAGGTCTCGCTCTTGGTCGACGGGACGAGCAAGTAAGGTCGCCCACAACGAGTCAGCTGGAGGTACGAGCATGTCGGGCGATGCGTGGATCAGTGAGACCGAGCCGTACCTGGCTCCACGCGACCCTGGCCAGAGCGATGCATGGACCGAGGAGGCCGGCCGCCGGGGGCGTCGTGGCGGTCAACGTCTCCTCCAGGCGGGCGAAGTGGAGGCCCCCGACGTCGTCCGTGCGGCTCTGCGACTCCCTGCCGGTGAGCGCGTGATCGTCAGGCGTCGGCTGATCCTGCTCGATGACCGGCCCGTAGAGCTGGCCGACTCGTACTACCCCGTCTCCATCGCGGGTGGCACGCCACTCGCGGAACAGCGCAAAGTGCCCGGCGGTGCGGTCACTCTGCTCAAGGAGCTGGGATACACCGGCGCCGACGTGGTGGAGGACGTGAGCGCTGACCTCGCCAGTGCGGATGAGTGCGAGCTCTTGGGCCTGCCTGAGGGAAGTGCCGTCCTGCGTCTGCTCCGTCTGACCCGGACCGCCGACGGGACTCCGATGGAGGCCTCCCTCATGACCATGCCGGATGGCAGGCATCTCACGTATCGGCTCGGGAAGCAGGGCGTGTGATGGCGAAGGAGTTCAAGGATCCGCGATCGCCGCACCAGAAGATCGCAGCGGAGATCCGACGCCGGATCACCCGAGGAGACCTCCCTCCGGGCAGCAAGCTGGGGTCGACGGCCGAGCTGATGGAGGAGTTCGGCGGCGTGGCCAACACGACCGTCCAGAAGGCCCTCCAGATGTTGAAGGCGGAGGGGCTTCTCGAAGGACTCCCTGGTAAGGGCGTGTACGTGCAGCAGCACGCGCAGCAGGTCGTCGAGCCGATCGCCTACATGCAGTCGGCCGCACCGGGCGAGCCTTACCCGTGGGTGTCCGAGGCCGTGAAGCGGCAGCAGGTCGGCAGGTCGCAACTGCTCGATGTCGAAGTCGTCTTCCCGCCGAGGGAAGTGGCCGAAGCCCTGCGGCTGGAGAACGGCGAACGAGCCGTGCTCCGCAGGCAGATCCTGTTCCTGGACGAGGAGCCGACAGAACTCGCGAGGTCGTACTACCCGCTGAGTCTGGTCGAAGGCACGGCGATCCTGGAGAAGAGGCGGATTCGCGGCGGTACGCCGGCGCTGCTCGATTCGATGGGCTTTCCGCCGCGGGAGTTCGTGGACGAGCTGTCGTCGGAGATCCCGACGGAGGAAGAGGCCGTCGCCCTGGAGCTGCCGAAGGACATGCCGGTTCTGGTCGCCTTCCGGGTGGTCTACTCCGATGGCGGGCGTCCGATCGAGGTCACGCTGATGACGAAGGCCGCGCACCGGTACCGCATGCGGTACCGGCTGTCCGTGGATGAGCGATCTCCCGCCGGGGGTCGGTAGGAGATTCGTTTCCCCGCATCAAGAGCGAGCTCACCGCCACTCCTGCCGCCGACCGCCCTCCTCGCGAGATCGCTCTGTCGTGGGCTGGTGGGAGAGTGCGGCCATGGAGATTGCCAACCGCACGCTGACGGCCGACGTGATCGCGGCGCTGACGTACTGGCCCGGCATCATCTGGGGAGGTCAGAAGAATCCTCCGGATCCGGTGGATGTCGGTGTTCTGCCCCCTTTCTTCAACGAGGTGCTGCGGGACCTTCCCTGGTGGAACCGCGACTGGAAGGTCAGCCACGTCGAGCCCGGTCTTCCCCTGGATACCGGGAGTGATCATCACGGTCACCTTTCGACGTTCATCGAGGTGTCAGTGCCGGGCGCGGTCGGTTCCGGCGCTGATGAGAGCCTGCCCTTCGTCGCGAAGGTCGGGTTCGCGGGTGACCGCCTGATCCGCTTTGAAGCCAAGGTCGGCGACGTGATCCTCGGTCCGGCCGTTGCCCCTGCCGGGCAGCTGGAGCCGCATCCGTTCGCGAGGGCGCTCACCGGGTTGATGGACCTGCGCGGGATTTCAGTCCGGGTGATGGCAAGGGAAACCGGGCGATCGATGTCCACCGTCCACATGCTTCGCAGCGGAAGGCTCAACCCCAAGCCGATTCTTGTCCAGGAGGTCGCCAAGGTCCTGGGCATGTCCGAAGCGGACGTCAGAGTCGTCGCCGGCCTCGACGACGGCAGTTCGCAGTAGCTGGGGGCGGCGGCGTCGCGACGTGGTGTCGGGACTGCGCCACGTGGTGCGCGCCGCGACCTGCGTCGCGGTCGGCCGGACGCTGCGCCTTGCCCGTATGGTGCGCGGTCCTGGACTTCAAGGTCATCGACCGGAGCGAGGACAAGGTCGAGATCGGCTCCTGGGAGCCGACCGTCGAGGAGGTCCGGGCCCGGCGGATGGCGCCCACCGTGGTGTTCATCCGGGTGCCCGAGGGCAAGGCGGTGCCGAAGAACCGGCGCCGCCACGGTCGACGTGGGCCAGGGCCCCGGCCGGAGCTGGGTGCCCATGGCGGACCCAGAGGGCAACGAGTTCTGCGTCCTGCGCACCCTCGCGCACTGAGGCGCGGAAGGGCCTCAGGGGCGGCGGTGGTGAGCGTCGCCGGCCGTGGGCGGCGCGTTGTGCACGCTCCTGGCGTTGAAGGAAACACGGTTCTGTGCTGCCTGTATACGGGCCTGCTCCTCGACCCGGAGTCCCTCGGCGGTCTCCGTCGGGCGCCCGTTGCGGCGCAGGAGCGTGACGATCAGCAGCAGGCACAGGCCGCCCAGAACACCGAAGAACACCACGAACGCCATTGTTGCCTCCCCGTATCGGCGTGATCCGAGTATGAGTGCCCTCCCGATGCCCGGCCATGCCCTCCCCGGCCGGGCGTACGGCGACTTCGCGCCAAGGCCCGGGCCCGGGCGGCCCCGGGCCGTATGCGCGCCGACCCCTCCGGCGGCGCCCGCTGCGCCGCCGGGCGCCCCGCACGTCAGACTGGAATCGCTCTCTCCGCCCGTACCTCCGCCCGCTCCCGCGCCCGAGCGCCCGCTCTCTCGCCCCCCGCCTCCGCCCCGTGCCCGTAAGGGGCCCATCGCCGCCGGACCGATGACGAAGTCACCTAGTGACAGGTCGCTCTTCAATCCGTAAGGTTCTGAATATGGATATGCAGACTGTCGTCCTTGGGACGTCCGGCACCACCCCGCAGGACGTCGTCGACGTCGCCCGCCACGGCGCGCGCGTCGAGCTGTCATCCGACGCCGTCCAGGCGCTCGCCGCCGCCCGCGCCACCGTGGACGCGCTCGCCGCCAAGCCCGAGCCGGTGTACGGCGTCTCCACCGGCTTCGGCGCCCTCGCCACCCGGCACATCGGGCATGACCTGCGCACCCAGCTGCAGCGCAACATCGTCCGCTCGCACGCCGCCGGCATGGGCCCGCGGGTCGAGCGCGAGGTCGTCCGCGCGCTGATGTTCCTGCGGCTCAAGACCGTCGCCTCCGGCTACACCGGCGTCCGCCCCGAGGTCGCCCAGACCATGGCCGACGTGCTCAACGCCGGCATCACCCCGGTCGTCCACGAGTACGGCTCCCTCGGCTGCTCCGGCGACCTCGCCCCGCTCTCCCACTGCGCGCTCGCGCTCATGGGCGAGGGCGACGCCGAGGGCCCCGACGGCGAGGTGAAGCCGGCCGGCGAGCTGCTCGCCGCCGCCGGCATCGAGCCGGTCGAGCTCCGCGAGAAGGAGGGCCTCGCCCTCCTCAACGGCACCGACGGCATGCTCGGCATGCTGATCATGGCCCTCGCCGACCTCGACAACCTCTACAAGTCGGCCGACGTCACCGCCGCCCTCTCCCTGGAGGCCCTGCTCGGCACCGAGAAGGTTCTCGAACCCGAGCTGCACACCGTCCGCCCGCACCCCGGCCAGGGCGCCTCCGCCGCCAACATGCTCGCCGTCCTCAAGGGCTCCGAGCTCACCGGCCACTACCAGAGCGGCGAGGCCCCCCGGGTCCAGGACGCCTACTCGGTGCGCTGCGCCCCGCAGGTCGCCGGCGCCGGCCGCGACACCATGGCGCACGCCCGCCTGGTCGCCGAGCGCGAGCTCGCCGCCTCCGTCGACAACCCGATCGTGCTGCCCAGCGGAGAGGTCCGCTCCAACGGCAACTTCCACGGCGCCCCCGTCGCGTACGTCCTCGACTTCCTCGCCATCGCCGCCGCCGACCTCGGCTCCATCGCCGAGCGCCGCACCGACCGGCTGCTCGACAAGAACCGCTCGCACGGCCTGCCGCCCTTCCTCGCCGACGACGCCGGCGTGGACTCGGGCCTGATGATCGCCCAGTACACGCAGGCCGCCCTGGTCAGCGAGATGAAGCGGCTCGCCGTCCCGGCCTCCGCCGACTCCATCCCGTCCTCGGCGATGCAGGAGGACCACGTCTCCATGGGCTGGTCCGCAGCCCGCAAGCTGCGCAGCGCGATCGACAACCTCACCCGGATCATCGCCGTCGAGCTCTACGCCGCCACCCGCGGCATCGAGCTGCGCCACGGCCTGAGCCCGGCCCCGGCCTCCGCCGCCGCCATCGAGGCGCTGCGCGCCGCCGGTGTCGCCGGTCCCGGGCCGGATCGTTTCCTCGCGCCCGACCTGGCCGCCGCCGACGCCTTCGTACGGGCCGGCCGCCTGGTCGCCGCCGTCGAGCCGGTCACCGGCCCCCTGGCGTAACCCCGAGAGTCAGGTAAGGGCCGCCCCCGTCCGACGGGGGCGGCCCTTCGCCGTACGTCCACGCTCACGGCCTCAGGAGGCCCGGCCGCCCCGGCGCATCGCCAGCGTCACGAAACCGGCCCCCACGCCCAGGAACAGCGTCCCGCCGAGCAGATACGGAGTGGTGCTCGGGCCGCCCGTCTCGGCGAGCCGCGTCGTGGCCCCGGTCTCCTCCGCCGCGGCGGACTGCGTGGTGGCGCCGTCTCTGCCCTGCTCCCCGGTGGCGTTCGCGTTCGGCACGAACCACAGCGCGCAGAGCAGTGTCCCGGCGGCGGTGGCGGTGAGCAGCGGGCGTCGAGCGACGGACACGGGTATTCGATCCCCCTTGCGGAAACCGCGAATTGGTAGGTGCGCTGATGGTATTGAACACCGCGGGTCGCGGGAAACCCGAGGCCCTCCCGCGCTCTACGCTCCGCCCATGAGCACTTCCGAGACATCACGTTATGTACGTCTTCGGGTCGATCTCGTCCTGGAGATCGACGGGCCCGCCGAGGTCACCGAGGCCGCGCTCGGCCGGATCGACGCCGACACCTCCATGCCGGAGGAGGAGCGGACCCACGCCCGCGCCGCCGTCGCCGAGGACAGCGCGGAGGCCCTCGCGTATCTCGTCGAGCCCTTCGACGTGGTCGCCGGCGTGCCCGGCGTCGACCTCGTCCAGGCCTCCTGGAGCACCGAGGAGGTCGACTACGACCCCGATGCGAAGGAGTGGGACCTCGACGACGAAGATGAGGGGTGGGAAGACGACGACGAACCGGCGCGCGCCGACGACTGACCGGCGCCACGGCCGCCCCTGAGGGGCCCCAGGACGCCGGCGGCCCGGCGTCCCGGGGCCTTTTTCGCGTCCACGCACTCTTTTCCGGCCCTTTGCCGGGGTAGGGGAGCGGGTCGGGAACCGAACGCTCCGCCGGGACGTGTGGATCAGTGGGCGTGTGGATCAGTGGTGTTCCCCACATACCCGCCGGTTATGGAACCGGACGGGTTCTCATGGGTGTTTCAGTGGGAAATGGCAGGTAGTCGGCGACGATGGAGAAGCGTGTGATGACGGACGGCAAGCGCCGTAAGAGCCTGGCGGCCGCCGCCGCGGTGCTCGGCGGCGTGCTGGTGCTCTCGGCGTGCAGCGACAGCGACAAGGGCGGCAGTGCCGCCGACGCCTCGCAGAGCGCCCAGTCGCAGGCCCAGGTCGACGAGGCCGCCGCGCAGAAGACCTCCAAGGCGCAGATCACCATCACGCCCAAGAACGGCGCCCAGAACGCGTCGATCAACGACGACGCCAAGGTCGCCGTCACCGACGGCAAGCTCACCGAGGTCACCATGACCTCGGCCGAGGGCAAGACCGTCGAGGGGCGGATATCGGCCGACGGGCTGAGCTGGAAGCCCACCGGCCAGCTGGAGCGCGGCACGGTCTACAAGATCGCCGCCACCGCCCAGGACGCCGACGGCCTGGAGGCGCACGAGAACGCCTCCTTCACCACCGTCACCAAGGCCAACAGCTTCATCGGCAACTTCACGCCGGAGGACGGCTCGACGGTCGGCGTCGGCATGCCCGTCTCGATCAACTTCAACAAGGCGATCACCGACAAGAAGGCCGTGCAGGGCGGCATCACCGTCAGCTCCAGCTCCGGCCAGGAGGTCGTCGGCCACTGGTTCAACTCGACGCGGCTCGACTTCCGCCCGGAGAGCTACTGGACCGAGGGCTCCACGGTCACCCTGAAGCTCGACCTCGACGGCGTCGAGGGTGCGAACGGCGTCTTCGGCGTCCAGCAGAAGACCGTCACCTTCAAGATCGGCCGCAATCAGGTCTCCACGGTCGACGTGAAGACCAAGACGATGACCGTCACGCAGGACGGCCGCACGATCAAGACCATCCCGATCTCCGCCGGTTCCCCGGACAACACCACCTACAACGGCCAGATGGTGATCTCCGAGAAGTTCAAGGAGACCCGGATGAACGGCGCCACCGTCGGCTTCACCGACGACGACGGCAAGGGCGAGTACGACATCAAGGACGTGCCGCACGCCATGCGCCTGTCCACCTCCGGCACCTTCATCCACGGCAACTACTGGGGTGCCCGCTCCATCTTCGGCAGCGTCAACACCAGCCACGGCTGTGTGGGCCTCGCCGACGTCAAGGGCGCCGGCGACCCGAACCAGCAGGCCGCCTGGCTGTTCAACAACTCGATCGTCGGTGACGTCGTCGTCGTCAAGAACTCCGCCGACAAGACGATCGCCCCCGACAACGGCCTCAACGGCTGGAACATGAGCTGGTCGGCCTGGAAGGCCGGTTCCGCGGTCTGATCCGCCCGTACAGCACGCGAAAGGCGGCCCCCTCGTTCCGACGAGGGGGCCGTCGCGTCATTCCGGCCTTCCCGTCATTCCGGCCTTCCCGTCATTCCGGCCTTCCCGTCATTCCGGCCGTCGCGTCATTTCCGTACGTCCACGGGCTCGTCCACACCCCACTGCGCGAGCAGCCGCAGCGCGTCCGCCGACGGCGAGCCCGGCTCCGCGTGGTACGTCACGAGCACCAGGTCCGGGTCGTCGCCGGACACCTTCAGCGACTCGTACTGCAGCGTCATCTCGCCCACCAGCGGATGCCGCAGCCGCTTCATGCCGTGGCCCTTGTCCGTCACCGTGTGCGCGGCCCACAGCGAGCGGAACTCCTCGCTCCTGACCGACAGTTCGCCCACCAGGGACAGCAGCTCCTGATCGTCCGGGTGCAGCCCCGCGTACAGCCGCAGGATGCTCACCACCTCGACCGCCTTGCACTCCCAGTCCACGTACAGATCACGGGCGTTCGGGTCGAGGAACACCATCCGCGCCATGTTCCGCTCGTGCGGCTCCCAGGCCGGGAAGTCGCCCATGAGCGCCCGCGCCATCCGGTTCCACGCCAGGAGGTCGAGGCGTCGGCCGACGAGGAAGGCCGGCACCCCCTCCAGCGCGTCGAGCAGGTGCGCGAGGCCCGGCCGGACCTGCTGCGGGCGGTTGGCCGCCCGCTGCCGCTTCTTCACGGTCGGCTTCGCCAGGTGGGTCAGATGCGCCCGCTCGGTGTCGCTGAGCCGCAGCGCCCGCGCGATCGAGTCCAGGACCTCCATGGACACGTTCTTGCCGTTGCCCTGCTCAAGACGCGTGTAGTACGCCACCGAGACCCCGGCCAGCTGCGCCAGCTCCTCCCGGCGCAGGCCCGGCACCCGGCGGTGCCGCCCGAACTCCGGCAGCCCGACGTCCTGCGGCTTCAGCCGGGCCCGGCGGGTGCGGAGGAATTCGCTGAGTTCGGAGCTGAGGTCCATACCTCCCCAGTATTCCCGTTCGCGGCCGGGACCGGACATCCGTTCCTGACCCTGCCAGTGGTAGGCACACGGGTCGTAGGCAGAACAGTGGTCTGGGTGAGTCCGGAATCCTTCGGCAGTCTTGCCGGCATGACCACCCACGTTTCCGCCATCGCCGCCCCCGCCCCCGACGCCCCGCTCGCGCGCACCACCGTGCCGCGCCGCGCCGTCGGCGAGCACGACGTGCTCATCGAGATCAGGTTCGCGGGCATCTGCCACTCCGACATCCACCAGGCCCACAACGGCTGGGGAGAGGGCATCTTCCCGATGGTGCCGGGCCACGAGATCGCCGGCATCGTCACCGAGGTCGGCCCCGGCGTGACCAGGCACCAGGTCGGCGACCGGGTCGGCGTCGGCTGCTTCGTCGACTCCTGCCGCGAGTGCGAGTACTGCGAGCAGGGCCTGGAGCAGTACTGCGTCACGGGCGGCACCGCCACGTACAACAGCATCGACAAGGACGGCGAGCCGACCTACGGCGGCTACTCCACCCACATCGTCGTCGACGAGAACTACACCCTGCGCATCCCCGAGGGCATCCCGCTGGACGCCGCCGCCCCGCTGCTGTGCGCCGGCGTCACCCTCTACTCGCCGCTCGCCCACTGGCAGGCCGGCCCCGGCAAGAAGGTCGCCATCGTCGGCCTCGGCGGCCTCGGCCACATGGGCGTCAAGATCGCCCACGCGCTCGGCGCCGAGGTGACCGTGCTCAGCCAGTCGCTGAAGAAGCAGGAGGACGCCCTCAAGCTGGGCGCCGACCACTACTACGCCACCAGCGACCCGGAGACCTTCACGGCCCTGCGCGGCAGCTTCGACCTCGTGATCTCCACGGTCTCCGCGCCGCTGAACTTCGACGCCTACCTCAGCCTCGTCAAGACCGACGGCGCCCTGGTCAACGTCGGCGCCCCGGAGGAGCCGGTCAAGGTCGGCCTCTTCTCCCTCATCGGCGGCCGCAAGACGCTGGCCGGCTCGATGATCGGCGGCATCAAGGAGACCCAGGAGATGCTGGACTTCTGCGCCGAGCACGGCCTGGGCGCCGAGATCGAGCTGATCACCGCCGACCAGGTCAACGAGGCGTACGCGCGCGTGGAGGCCTCCGACGTGCGGTACCGCTTCGTGATCGACGCGTCGACGATCTGATCGTCCTCCGCTGTGCCGTCGCCGGGGCATGACCTCCGGGGTAATCGACCCCGGAGCCGTGCCCCGGCACGCTGTTCCCATGACCGCATACGCCATCGGAAACCTGCACCCGAAGCCCGTCCTCGACGAGGAGGTCTTCGACTACATGGAGCGCATCCAGGACACCCTGGACCCCTTCGGCGGGCGCTTCCTCGTCCACGGCGCGCCCGAGCGCGAGGTGCGCGAGGGCAGCTGGCCCGGCGCCGTCGTGATCATCGGCTTCCCGACGTACGAGGACGCCCGCGGCTGGTACGACTCCGCCGCCTACCAGGAGCTGATCCCGCTGCGCACCCGCCACATGAACGGCGACGTGCTGCTGATCGACGGCGTGCCCGAGGGATACGAGGTCGCCGCCACCGGAGCCCGGCTGCGCGCCGCGGCCCGGCCCTGAGGGCTCAGCGCTCCCGGGGCTCCCGCTGCCGGCGCCGCTCCGCGCGCTGCCGCCGCTGGATCTCCTCGGCGACCTGCCAGCCGTCCGCCACCGGCCCGACGTGGTCGAGCTTGTCGGGATTGGTGATCGAGCGGACCGTCCGGACCTGCCCGTCGAGCACGTCCAGGGACCAGATGAACAGCACCCGGCCGTCCCGGTCCCGGAACACCGCGCCCGGGCGCCCGTTGACCTCGCGCGCCTCGAAGGACGCGTCCACCAGGGACAGCCGGCCGATGTACGAGGTGAGCAGCCGGGCCACCGGCTCCGCGCCGACCAGCGTCCGCGACAGCGCCGGAGCCTTGCCGCCGCCGTCCCCGACGAGCTGGACGTCGGCGGAGAGCAGCGCCCGCAGCCCGTCCACCTCGCCCGCCTGCAGGGCGTCGAAGAACCGCGCCGCCAGCTCCTCCCGCTCGACCCGGTCCGCCTCGAACCTGGCCTGCCCGGCCGCCATGTGCCGCCGCGCCCGCACGGCCAGCTGCCGGCAGGCCGCCTCCGAACGGTCCACCGCCTCCGCCACCTCGGGAAACCCGAAGCCGAACACCTCGCGCAGCACGAACACCGCCCGCTCCAGCGGACTCAGCCGCTCCAGGAGCAGCAGCGCCGCCATCGACACCGAGTCGGCCAGCTCGGCCGCGCGCTCCGGATCCTCGTACGGATCGGACAGCAGCGGCTCCGGCAGCCAGTCCCCGACGTACTGCTCGCGCCGCACCCGGGCCGAGCGCAGCACGTCGATCGAGATCCGGGTGACGGTCGCGGACAGAAAGGCCTTGGGCGAGACGGGCGGGTTCGGCGCGGTGGCATAGCGCAGCCAGGTCTCCTGCACGGCGTCCTCGGCCTCGCCGACACTGCCGAGGATCCGGTACGCGATGGAGAACAGCAGCGGCCGCAGTCCCTCGAAGACCCGTACCTCCTCGGCCTGTGCCGCCGGCTCCGTGCTCCCGCTCGCCCCGCTCATCCCGGCTCCTCCTCGCCCACGCACACCGTTCGCCCCCACTCTTCCCCAGAGGTGACGAGACGGCCCGGCGGTCTGTGACATCCCTCCGGGAGCGGGCGCCGCCGACGACGGCCCTGGTGCTGATGCGCCGGTCAGCCGACCCGGCCGACCACCGCGCCTTCCGCGCGGTCGTCGCCGTCGCGCAGGAGGCCGGATTCCCGGCCGCCTGCTCCGCCTTCGTTACTCCGCCTTCGCCACCCCGATCGGGCACGACACGCCCGTGCCGCCGATGCCGCAGTAGCCCGCCGGGTTCTTGTCCAGGTACTGCTGGTGGTAGGCCTCGGCCGGGTAGAAGGGGCGGTCGTCGGCGGGGAGGACGTGGGTGGTGATCTCGCCGTAGCCCGAGCCGGTCAGGACCTGCTGGTAGGCGGCGCGGGAGGCCTCTGCGGTCGTCTGCTGCCCGGGGGTGTGGGTGTAGACGGCCGAGCGGTACTGGGTGCCGACGTCATTGCCCTGGCGGAAGCCCTGGGTCGGGTCGTGGGACTCCCAGAACAGCTTGAGCAGGCGCTCGTACGACACCTTCGACGGGTCGAAGACCACGCGGACGACCTCGGTGTGGCCGGTGAGCCCGGAGCACACCTCCTCGTACAGCGGGTTCGGGGTGTAGCCGCCCTGGTAGCCGACGAGGGTCGTGTACACGCCCTCGGTCTGCCAGAACTTGCGCTCGGCGCCCCAGAAACAGCCCAGGGCGAAGTCGGCGACCTCCAGGCCCTCCGGGTAGGGGCCGAGCAGCGGGGTGCCGAGGACCGTGTGGCGCTCCGGGACGGCGAAGGCGGGCTCGGGGCGGCCGCCCAGGGCCTGGTCCGGGGTGGGGAGGACGGGGGTGCGGGACAGGAACATGCGGCATCTCTCCTCGACGGTGGCCTCAAGAAGAACGCGGCGGGCCCCGGGGGGATTCCCCCCGGGGCCCGCCGCGTCCCGTCCCGGGAAGCGCGCTCAGGAGGCGTTGGCCACGCACTCGTCGCGCGTGAAGCAGTAGTGCTCGGCCGGGTTCGCCCGGTACGACCACGGCAGCACCCCGACGTGCCCGTCCACCTGGCGGAACTGCTCCACGGCCTCGTCCCACCGGCCCTGCAGGTTCAGGAAGTACGCCGCCAGATGACGGGCCTCGGGAAGGCGCGGGTGCGCCGGATCGGCGGCGGCGATGTCCGCGAGCAGCGCGTCGACCGCCGCGTACATCTCCGGCGTCCGGTCCACGTCCGTGGTGTCGGACTTGTCGTGCTCGAAGTGCGCGATCAGCGGGAACACCGTCATCAGGCTGCCCGTCGGCGCCTCCGCCGCCGCCCGCACGGCGAACGCCCGGGCCAGCTCCTCCGAGCCGCGCCACTTGGCGCACCAGAACTGCAGTGCCGTCCAGTGCGCCTCGTAGTGGTGCGGAGCCCGGCCGGTGATCTCCTTCCAGATCCGGTGCATCTCGTCGTGGCCGCGGCCGAGGCCGATCGCGCTCCACATCTCGCCGATGTACGGCGTCGGGTCGTCCTGCGGCGCCAGCGCGGCGGCCCGGACGTGCTGCTCGTCCGCGAGCGGCAGCGTGCGGTGGAAGCCCGCCGCCTGCTCGGCGGTGGTGTACCGCGCCCGCTTCGCGCCGCGCAGCTTCCAGGCGAGCTGGACGGTGCCGCGCGCCCGGACCAGTGCCGCGCCCGGGTCGTCGGGGCGGGCCGACTCCCAGGCCGTCAGCCAGGCGTCCTCCTCGGCCGCCGCAATGCCCAGCTGCCCGGCGAGGAAGGAGCGCCGCTCCCAGTCCCGGGCCGCGGCCGTCTCGTCGAGGAGGGCGGCGGCGGGCTTCCAGTCCCCGGCCCTGGCGTCGGCGAGCGCCACCGTGAGGGCCGGCTCCAGCGGTGCGGCGAGCTCGGTGTTCTGGCGCTCGGCGGGCAGCAGGCCCAGCGTGCCGAGACGCTCGGCGAGCAGCGCGGCGGCGGCCTCGTCCTCCGGAGACACGGAGCCGGACCGCCAGCCCTCGATGGTGCCCTGCACGATGGCCTTGAGGAAGTACAGCCCGAGGCCGAGCAGGCCGAGGACGAGGGGGGTCAGTACGACCCACAACAGGATGATCACGGTGCCCCACGGAATTTCGATGCGTGCTTCGATGCGTGTTCGATCGGCCCGATCGGTTCGATCGGTTCGAACAGTGTGAGGGGAGCGGCCGGCGCTACTCCCCGCGGGTCTTCAGGACCTGCGCCGCCGTGTAGTCGCGCACGTTCGTGTAGCGGGCCTTCGGGTCGCCCGCGTAGCTCCAGGGCGCGGTGCCGATGTAGCCGTCGACGAGCCGGAACTGGGCGAGGGCCGCCTCGTACCGGTCCTGCCAGTACAGCATCCAGGCCACCATGTGCCGGGTCTCCGCGAGCCGCGGGTCGGCCGGGTCGAGCAGGCTCTCGGCCGCCGCCAGGTCGACGAGGGCCGCGTCCGTGGCCGCCACGACCTCGGGCCGGTTGTAGAACTCCTGCGGTTCGAGGTCGGAGTCGTACGACTCCTGCTCGAAGTACGCCTCGAGGACGAAGTTCGTCAGCAGCTGCCCGGGCTGCGCGCGCTCGGCCCCGCGCCGGGCGAACGCGAGCGCCGCCTCGTGCGAGCCCTGCCACTTGGCGCACCAGTACTGCAGGGCGCTGGAGTACGCGAGGTAGTTGAGCGGGTCACGCTTCTCGATCTCGGCCCAGATCGCCTCGACGGCGTCACGCGGGTAGCCCAGGCCCATCGCCAGCGGCAGCTCGCCGATGAACGGGCTCGGGTCGTCGCCCGCGAGCTCCTGGGCGTGCGCGAAGGTCTCGCGGGCCTGCTTCAGGACCCGGTGGAACGAGGCGAACTGCTCGTCCGTCGTGTACTTCGCCTGCTTCGAGCCCCGGATCTCCCAGGCCAGGTACACCAGCGAACTGGCCTGCACGGCGGCCGCCGCGGGGTCCTCCGGCCGCGCCGCCCGCCAGGCGAGCAGCCAGGCGTCGTCCTGCACGGCCGCGTCCGCGAGCCGGCTGATCCGGCGCCGCCGCTCGTACCAGTCGCGCCCGGCCTCCTCGACGTACGCGGCCCCGGCCGCCCAGTCGCCGGCCTGCACGGCCTCCTTGGCGGCGGTGTGCACGGCGGACGGCGGGGTCAGGTTCTCGGTGTCGAGCCGGTCCGCGGGCAGCAGGCCGAGCCGGGCGGCCGCCTCGGCGTTCTTGGCGCGGGAGCCGCCCGAGCCGCCCGAGCCGCCGCCCTTGGCGGCCCGGCGGTTCTTGATCCAGAAGTAGAGCGCGATCGCGATCACGATCAGCGGGATGAGACGGGCCATCGGCGGTCGGAGATCCTTCCGGGGGTACGGGGGAGGGGAAGCGCGGGCGGTACGGGCGTCAGCGCGCCGCGAGCGGTGCGAGCAGGGCCCGCAGCGGGGCCGTGTCCGGGAGGTCGGCGGTGGCCGCGTCCAGGGCCGCGGTGAGCTGCTCGGGGGTTCCGTCCGGCAGGTCGAGGGTGGCGGGGCCGGTCCAGGAGAGCTGCCAGCGGGCGCGCCCCGAGCGGAGGAGTTCCTCGGTGACCATGGCCGACAGGCCGCGGCGCAGCCCGGGGCGGGCGAACTCGCGGGCCGCGCGGCCGGTGGCGGCCGAGGCCTCCTCGGACCGGGGCAGCCGGCCGGCGATCTCCCAGGCCCGGCCCGCGTCGATGGCGTCGAGCAGGGCCGGGAGGGCCGCCCCGCCGGCCGCCGCGCGCAGCTCCTCGGTGCCCTGGGAGACCCGGGCACTCATCGACTCGTGGACCAGGTCCGGCCACGCCAGGCGGCGCATCCGCCGGGCCTCGGGGGTGAGCGAGACGTCCTCGACGGCGGCGAGCGCCGTGTCGGGCGCGGTGAGCAGGGCGAGCGCGGGCCCGGTGCCCTCCGCCGAGCGCCCGTCGTCGGGCAGTGCCTCGATGCGGGCGACGCGCTCGGCCATCGGCGGGTGGGAGTCGTACGGCGAGGCGGGCTCCTGAGGCAGTTCCTCGCGCAGTCCGGCCAGTTCCTCGGCGCGGGCGGCGAGCAGATGCCGTACGCCGCCGAAGACCTCGCCGCGCGCGGGCAGCAGCCCGAACTCGGTGCCGAGGGTGGCGTAGGAGGAGAGGTAGAAGTCGTGGGCCGCGTCGAGCGCGGGGATCGCGCGCAGCGCCCGCGCGGTGGCGTCGCGCCCCGCGATCCCGGCGGCGGCCAGGTCGGCGGCGAGCTCCTGGCGTCGGGCGCCGGACAGGGTGGCGCGCAGGTAGAGCTTTCCGTAGGCGGTGTAGATCTTCGCCATGGTGCGGTAGGTGATGCCGGCGCCCGCGGTGTCGATCTCCTTGGCCGTCCTGCCCTTGGCGAGCCGCTTCTCGGCCTTCTGCTCCTGGCGGGCCCGCTCCTGCGCGACCTTGGCGTCGGCCTTCGCGTGGAACATCTCGATCATGCGCGCGACCTGCACGCGCCCGCGTGCGGTGAGCGCCGAGAGGCGGGTGTCGGCGTTGCTGTAGTGGCCCAGTTCGTGGGCGAGGACCGCGCGCAGCCCGGCCTCGTCGAGGCCGGACATCAGCGGCAGTCCGATGTACATCCGGCGCCGTCCGCCGATCAGTCCGAGGAGCCGGGCGTCCTCGGAGACGGCGGCGTTGACGTCGGCGGTCAGCCGGATCTCGTCGGGGGCGCGGGTGCCGATCCGCTCGGCCAGCTCGCGGACGGTCGCCCACAGGCGAGGCTCGTCGGCCTCGGTGACCGGGAGCCCGCCGGGCTCGCCGTCGCGCGGGGTGCGCAGCATGAACAGGCCCTGGACGACGGGGATCGCCAGGACCACGGTGACGAAGAAGATCTTGAGCCGGGCGGCGCCCGGCGCCCACACCCAGGCGGCCCAGTCGATGCCGCCGAGAGCCGCGAGCAGCAGCAGACCGAGCAGATAGAAACCGGACAGCAGTACGAACGCGCGCGCAGCGCGCAGAGTCGCGCCCATCGGGCAGAGTCCCCCCACGGGAAATACGGAACGTCGAGCTCCGAGCCTCGGGCTCCGAGCTTCGAATTTTTCGATGTCTGTTCGAACAGTGTGGGGGGAAGCGGAGTATCACCTACGCGCGGGTACGGCGTCCAGCGGATTCCGTACCGCCTGTCAGACCGCCTACCCCGGCAGCGTCGCCGGGCTCCCGCCGTCCGACTCGTACCCCGCCACCACCAGGTTCCGGTGCACCGTGTACGCGAGCGCCGGGTCCTCGCGCAGCGTCCACGGCAGCGCGCCCACGTACCCGTCCACCTTCAGGAGCAGCTGCATCGCCTCGGCCCAACGCTCCTGCCCCATCAGGAACTCGACGAGCAGATGGCGTACGTGCGCCAGCATCGGGTCGTCCACGCGGGCCGAGTGCACCGCGTACATCGCGCCCTCGACCGCCTTCGACACCACGGCCGTACGGTAGAAGTCCACGCCGACGACGATCTCCGGCCGGTTCTCGAAGACCGCGAACAGCGGCAGCGCCGCGAGCAGCGAACCGCGCGGCGCGCGCGCCGCGGCCGTCGTCGCGAAGTGGTCGGCCTCCACGCGCGAACCGTGCCACTTCTCGCACCAGTAGTGCAGCGCGGCCAGATGCGCCCCCATGTGCTCCGGTGCGCGGTCGATCACCTTGGCCCACACCAGATCGAACTCCTCGTGGGAGTAGCCGAGTCCACGGGCCACCGCGAGCTGCGAGATGTACGGCACGGGGTCGCCCGGTGCGAGCAGCGCGGCCTCCTCGCACGCCTTGCGGGCCTCCTCCAGGATGACCCGGAAGTCGTCGGTGCCGGCCGTCGAGGACCGCCAGGCCTGCTGCACCAGGAACTCCGCGTACACCTGCGCGCCGCCCGCGTCCTTCGGCGCCTCGGCATGCCAGGAGCGCAGCCACGCGCCGCCCACGCCGGGCCGCTCGGCCAGCTCGAGCGAGGCCGCGCCCGCGAAGGCCTGCACGCGCTGCCAGCGCAGCTCGCCCTGCTGCTCGGTGCCCTTCAGGAGCTGCGCGGCGGCCCGCCAGTCCTGCGTCGCCTGCACCACGTCGAGCACGTCCAGGAGATCCCGGTCGGGACCCGGCAGCCGTACGTCCTGCTCCTCCTGGCGCAGGAATCCGTACGCCGCCGGATCCGCCGCGTCCGGCGAGCCGGGAGCCACCTGCCGGATGCCGCCGGCCCGCCGGCGGAACACGAGGGGGCCCAGGACACCGAAGATCATGCCGAGGGCGATCAGGAACCACAGAATCTCCATGGCCCCATTGTCCAGGACGCCCCGGGACACCTGCTGAGACGGCCCGTCCCATCAAGCGGCGACAGCGGCGCCACCGGACTACGCTCCTGCCTCATGAGCGACCAGCACTCCCACCAGAGCTTCGAGACCCGCGCCATCCACGCGGGCAACACCGCCGACCCGCTGACCGGCGCGGTCGTCCCGCCCATCTACCAGGTGTCCACCTACAAGCAGGACGGCGTGGGCGGGCTGCGCGGCGGCTACGAGTACAGCCGCAGCGCCAACCCCACCCGGACGGCCCTGGAGGAGAACCTCGCGGCCCTGGAGGGCGGCCGCCGCGGCCTCGCCTTCGCCTCCGGCCTCGCCGCCGAGGACTGCCTGCTGCGCACCCTCCTGGCCCCCGGCGACCACGTGGTCATCCCCAACGACGCCTACGGCGGCACCTTCCGGCTCTTCGCCAAGGTCGTCCAGCGCTGGGGCGTGGACTTCTCCGTCGCCGACACGTCCGACGTGGCCGAGGTGCGCGCCGCGATCAACGACCGCACCAAGCTGATCTGGGTGGAGACCCCCTCCAACCCGCTGCTCGGCATCACCGACATCGAGGCCGTCGCGGGCGTGGCCCGCCAGGCCGGCGTGAAGCTGGTCGTCGACAACACCTTCGCCTCGCCGTACCTCCAGCAGCCGCTGTCGCTCGGCGCGGACGTCGTCGTGCACTCGCTCACCAAGTACATGGGCGGCCACTCCGACGTCGTCGGCGGCGCCCTGGTCGCGGCCGACGCGGAGCTCGGCGAGGAGCTGGCGTACCACCAGAACGCGATGGGCGCGGTCGCCGGGCCCTTCGACTCGTGGATCGTGCTGCGCGGCATCAAGACCCTCGCCGTCCGCATGGACCGGCACAGCGAGAACGCGGGCAAGGTCGTCGAGATGCTGACCCAGCACCCGAAGGTCACCCAGGTCCTCTACCCGGGCCTGCCGGAGCACGCGGGCCACGAGGTCGCGGCCAAGCAGATGCGCGCGTTCGGCGGCATGGTGTCGTTCCGCGTCCAGGGCGGCGAGGAGGCGGCGGTCGGCGTCTGCAACCGCGCCAGGCTCTTCACCCTGGGCGAGTCCCTCGGCGGCGTCGAGTCCCTGATCGAGCACCCGGGCCGGATGACCCACGCGAGCGTCGCGGGCTCCGCCCTGGAGGTCCCGGCGGACCTGGTCCGTATCTCCGTCGGCATCGAGAACGCCGACGACCTGATCGCGGACCTGCGCGAGGCGCTGGGCTAGTCGCCCGCGTCGTACGAGTACGGGGTCGTACGAGTACGGGCCGGGCCCCCGCTGCGGGGGCCCGGCCCGCGCGCGTTCAGGAGCCGGGCACCGGGTCCTTCATGCTCGCCTTGACGTCCTCCCTCAGCTGGGGGCTGTCGGTGTGCCCGTGCACGGCGATCACGTGCGCGACGGCCGCCTTGAGAAGTTCGTCCTCCTCGCCCGCCATGTACATCGAGCAGTTGGAGACGCTGGGAAAGTCCCGGCAGTCGGTTGCCTTCCTGGCCATGTCGACCTCCCATCAAGCCCCCCGCAGGCTCCTGGTTCCAGGCTAGGCCGGTTCTCAGAAGCCTTCGAGCGGGGGCGGCACGTCCACCGGCGGGGCCTCCCAGGGGCGGGCCACCGAGGCCCAGACCAGGAAGGCGACGACGGCGAGCGCGAACAGCGTCCAGCCGATCCGGCGCAGCACCCGGGCCCGGCGCAGCAGCCGTACGCCGCGGGCCACGGCCCGGGCGGTGAGGTCGCCGGGGACCTGCGGATGACCCGCCGAGAGCAGCCGGCGGACCTCGTCCTCCTTGCGCTCGTGCCGGTTCACGAGGCGGCCCGCAGCGCGCTCACGGAGCGGGCGCAGACGGCCCGCACCCGGTCCTCCGGCACCCCGAGCAGCGCCGCCGTCTGCTCCTCGGCGACGCCCTCGTACAGCCGGAGCACCACGACCAGGCGTTCCTGCGGGGTGAGCGCCGAGAGCACCCCGCCGCGGCCCTTGTGGTGGCGCCAGGCGGTGCGGGCGAAGCGGGTGGCGAGCTCGGAGCGGGTGAACTCGTACGGATCCTCGCCGCGCAGCCGGTCCCAGTGGGCGTAGGTGTGCGCCAGGGCGGCGGTCAGCAGGGCCTGGGCGAGTGGATTGCGGCGCTCCCGCTCGGTGGTGAGCAGCGTCGCGGCGTGCAGCAGCCGGCCCGACGCCCCGGCCGCGAACGCGTTGAACTCCCGGGTGCGACGCGCGTGTTCGCCGGTCTGGCCGTCTGCGGGGTCTCGCACGCCCCCAGTTGAGACCGGCGCGCGGCCCCGGTCAAGCCCCGTGGACGGGGTGCGAGGTCACGACTTGGCCGCGACGGGTCGCGACCGGCCGCGACGGGTCACGACGTGGACGCGGCCGGGTCGGCGGGGGCGGGCAGCCCCGACTGGCGGGCCGAGAGGGCGGTGTTGAAGCGGGTGAGCAGGGCGCAGAAGGACTCCCGCTCGGCGGGCGTCCAGCCCTCGGTGACCTCGACCATCAGCTGGCGGCGCGAGGCCCGGACCTCCTCCAGACGGGCCTGGCCGCGCGGCGACAGCTGGAGCACCACGGCGCGCCCGTCCTCGGGGTGCGAGGTGCGCTTGACCAGGCCGGTGTCGACGAGCGGGGCGACCTGCCGGGTCACCGTCGACGAGTCGATGCCCATGCCCGCGGCGAGCGCCTTGACACCCATCGGGCCCTCCCGGTCGAGCCGGTTGAGGAGCAGGTAGGCGGCGCGGTCCATGGAGTTGCGGAGCTGACCGGTGCCGCCGAGGCGGGTCTGCTCGGCCCGTCGGGCGAAGACGGCCACCTGGTGCTGGAGGGCGTCGAGGAGACCGGGGTCGAACTCACTCGTCATGTCCTGAGATGTGGGCATGGCTGTGGGGGCTCTCTCGTGCGACGGGCGGTTGGTGGGGGACAGAGTACGCGGCCCCGCCGGGGTCCGTACCGGCGCTGCGCAAACCCGTCCGGCGGCCCGCCCGCCGGGCGGCCACGAGGGCTGTGAGCTGGGAGACTTGCTGTCATGAGCTTCCGTACGCCACACCCCTTGCACCCGCTGATGCTCGACGACGTGCGCGGGGCGCAGAAGATGCTGGCCGGGGTGGCCAGGGTGACCGCGATGGAGGGCAGCCGCCATCTGTCCGCGCTGCTCGGGGCGCCGGTCCACCTCAAATGCGAGAACCTGCAGCGCACCGGTTCCTTCAAGCTGCGCGGAGCGTACGTGCGGATCGCCGGACTGCGCCCCGAGCAGCGGGCGGCCGGGGTGGTCGCCGCGTCGGCCGGCAACCACGCGCAGGGCGTGGCGCTGGCCTCGGCGCTGCTCGGCGTGCACGCCACGGTGTTCATGCCGGTCGGCGCCCCGCTGCCGAAGGTGGCGGCGACCCGCGAGTACGGGGCGGAGGTGCGGCTCCACGGCAGCGTCGTGGACGAGACGCTGGCGGCGGCGGAGGAGTACGCGCGGGAGACCGGCGCGGTGTTCATCCACCCCTTCGACCACCCGGACATCATCGTCGGGCAGGGCACGGTGGGCCTGGAGATCCTGGAGCAGTGCCCCGAGGTGCGGACGATCGTGGTGGGGGTCGGCGGCGGCGGGCTCGCGGCGGGCATCGGCCTCGCGGTGAAGTCGGTGCGGCCCGATGTGCGGGTGATCGGCGTGCAGGCGGAGGGCGCGGCGGCCTACCCGCCCTCGCTGGCCGCCGGGCACCCGGTGGCGATCGAGTCGCCGGTGACGATGGCCGACGGCATCAAGGTGGGGCGGCCGGGCGATGTGCCGTTCGCCCTGGTCAGGGAGTACGTGGACGAGGTCGTCACGGTCTCAGAGGACGCGCTGTCCTCGGCGCTGCTGCTCTGTCTGGAGCGGGCCAAGCTGGTGGTGGAGCCGGCCGGGGCGAGCCCGGTGGCGGCGCTGCTCGCCGACCCGGCCGCGTTCCGGGACCGGGGCCCGGTGGTGGCGGTGCTGTCCGGCGGCAATGTCGACCCGCTCCTGCTGCAGCGGATCCTGCGGCACGGCATGGCGGCCGCGGGCCGCTATCTGAGCCTGCGCCTGAAGGTGACCGACCGGCCGGGCGCCCTCGCGACGCTGCTCGCGGTGCTGACGGTGGTGGACGCGAACGTCCTGGACGTCAGCCACGTACGGACCGACCCGCGGCTCGGGCTCACGGAGGCGGAGGTCGAGCTGCACCTGGAGACCAAGGGTCCCGAGCACTGCGAGGAGGTCACGGAGGCGCTGCGGGACGCGGGGTACACGGTGCTGGGGTGAGTGTCCTCGCGGCCCCTGGCCGGGTTTCCGACACGGTCCGGCGCAAAACAGTTGTGTGTCGCGATGTATCGCGTTAGCGTGTGGTCCAGGTCACTCGGACGCCGGGCGCTGCCGTCCCGGCGTACCTAAACTTGGACAGAAACTCTCAAATCCTCTGGGAGAACGCATGCCAGGCGCGATTCACGCCGAAGGTCTGGTGAAGACCTTCGGCGACGTACGAGCCCTGGACGGGGTGGACCTCGATGTACCCGAGGGCACCGTCCTGGGCCTGCTCGGCCCGAACGGTGCGGGGAAGACCACCGCCGTCCGCGTGCTCACCACCCTCCTCAGACCCGACAGCGGCCGCGCCGTGGTCGCCGGGATCGACGTGCTCAAGCACCCCAACGAGGTGCGCCGCAAGATCGGCCTGTCCGGCCAGTTCGCCGCCGTCGACGAGTATCTGACCGGCCGCGAGAACCTCCAGATGGTCGGGCAGCTCTACCAGATGAACGGCAGGGCGGCGAAGGCCCGCGCCGCCGAGCTCCTGGAGCGCTTCAACCTCGCCGACGCCGCCGACCGCACCGCCAAGACCTACTCCGGCGGCATGCGGCGCCGGCTCGACCTGGCCGCCGCGCTCGTCGTCTCCCCGCCCGTGATGTTCATGGACGAGCCCACCACCGGCCTCGACCCACGCAACCGGCTGGCCCTGTGGGAGATCATCCAGGAGCTCGTGGCCGGCGGCACCACGCTGCTCCTCACCACGCAGTATCTGGAGGAGGCCGACCACCTGGCCCACGACATCTGCGTCATCGACCACGGCAGGGTCATCGCCCACGGCACCTCCGACCAGCTCAAGGCCCAGACCGGCGGCGAGCGCGTCGAGGTCGTGGTCCACGACCGCGAGACCATCCCGGCCGCCCGCGAGGTCCTCGCGCGCTACGGGACGGCGGGCGTCGGCCGCGGCGACATCGGCGTCGGCGACATCAGCGTCGAGGAGCACACCCGCAGGCTGACCGTCCCGGTCACCGGCGGCGCCAAGCTCCTCGCCGAGGTCATCCGCGACCTGGACGCCGTCGGCGTCGAGATCGACGACATCGGCCTGCGCCGCCCCACCCTCGACGACGTGTTCCTCTCGCTGACGGGCCATGTGGCCGAGCAGGCCGAGGAGAACGGCGGGAACGGCGGGAACGGCGGCGGCGGGGCGAGCGGCGAGGGCAGGCCGGCCAAGGGGGCCAAGGGGGCCAAGGCGGAGAAGCGGAAGGAGGCCGTCAAGTGACCGCGGTGACCGACACCCTGGCCAAGCCGCAGCAGCGCGGCGCCCTGGCCCAGTCGATCAGCGACTCGCTGGTCGTCACCAAGCGCAATCTGATCCGGATGACCCGCATCCCGGAGATGGTCATCTTCGGCCTCATCCAGCCCGTGATGTTCGTGATCCTCTTCACGTACGTCTTCGGCGGCTCGATGAAGATCGGCGACACCACCGACCCGGAGGTCTACAAGAACTTCCTGATGGCCGGCATCTTCGCCCAGACCGTCACCTTCGCCACCGCCGGCGCGGGCGCGGGCATCGCCGACGACATGCACAAGGGCCTCATCGACCGCTTCCGCTCGCTGCCCATGGCGCGCGGCGCGGTCCTCACCGGCCGCACCCTCGCCGACCTGGTGCAGACGGCGCTGACCCTGCTCGTCCTGGCGATCGTCGCGCTCCTCGTGGGCTGGCGCCCCGGCTTCGCCGAGCCCACCAACTTCGCCAGGATCATGGCCGGCTTCGGCCTGCTGCTGCTCCTGGGCTACGCCTTCACCTGGATCGGCGCCCTGATCGGCCTGTCCGTCCGCACCCCGGAGGCGGCCACCTCGGGCGGACTGATCTGGCTCTTCCCGGTCACGTTCATCTCGAACGCGTTCGTGGACTCCAGCCAGATGACCCCATGGCTCCAGCACGTCGCCGACTGGAACCCCTTCAGCGCCACCGTGCAGGCCTGCCGCGTGCTCTTCGGCGACCCGGGGGTCTCCCAGTCCCAGGCCTGGCCGATGCAGCACCCGGTGTGGGCCTCGCTGATCTACTCGGTGCTGATCATCGTGGTGTTCCGGACGCTGTCGGTGCGGAAGTACCGCTCGGCGACGGCCTGACCGGCGGGCGGGAGCCTGTCCACGGGATCGCGGAGGTGGACCCGCGGACAGTCCTGCGGGTCGGTCGGCGGGGCCGCCAGGGGCAGCGCGGCGACAAGGCCGCCATTCAGCACGGGCATGACGAAGGGCCGGGCCCCTTCGCGGGGTCCGGCCCTGTGCTCGGGGAAGAGCGGGCTCAGCCGGTGTACGGCGTGGCGCTGAGGATCCTCACCATGGCCATCTTGCCGTTCGGCAGCTCGTACTCGGCGTCCTCGCCGGCCTTCTTGCCGTTGACGCCCAGGCCGAGCGGCGACTGCGGGGAGTACGTCTCGATGTCGCCGCTCGCGTACTCGCGGGAGGCGAGCAGGAAGGTCATCGTGTCGTCCTCGTCACCGTCGAAGGCGATGGTCACGACCATGCCGGGCTCGACGATGCCGTCGTCCGCCGGGGCTTCGCCGACCTTGGCGTTCTGCAGGAGCTGCGTGAGCTGGCGGACCCTGAGCTCCTGCTTGCCCTGCTCCTCCTTGGCCGCGTGGTACCCGCCGTTCTCCCGCAGGTCGCCCTCCTCGCGCGCCGCGGCGATCTTCGCGGCGATCTCGGTACGCGCGGGACCAGACAGGTAGGCAAGCTCCTCCTTGAGCTTGTTGTACGCCTCCTGGGTGAGCCAGGTGACGTTCTCGCTGGTCTGGGTCACAGGTGCTCCTCGTAGGTACTGGGAATACAAAAGCTCGCCCTGACGGAAAGCCGTGTTTACAGCGTGCGCCTTCCGAGCGGGCGAAACCACGAGCCTAACAATGAGTGGCGAAAAGCGGGAGGACATAACCGCAGGCTTTACGTCACCCCAGGTCACCGGGGCGACCTGGCGGGGGCTCTACCCCCGCTCCCTACCCACCGCTACCGCGCCGTACACCCGATGAGCTCGGCGGTGGTGGCCCGGGCGGTGGTGCGGATCGTGTAGACCTTGTCGACGCGGTCGGCGGACTCGTCGACCGCGACGTCCTTGCGGCCGACCTCGGCCCCGTCCTCGGAGCGCGAGCGCAGCGTGCACACGCCCTTGGTGGCGGCGTCCTTGCGGATCTCCAGGTGCACCTGGACCTCGCTGTCGCTCACCACGGCGAACCGGATCACCTCGGCGCTGATCTTGCTGCCGACGACGTAGTGCCAGCCGAACCAGCCGAGCCCGGCCAGCAGGAGGCTGCCCAGCACGACGGCGGCGATCCTGAGCTGGCGGTCGGCCCGCGCGTCCGCGGAGCGCCCGTAGCGCCCCTCGGGCAGCCGCTCTCGCACCGCGCCCATGATCGATCCTCTCGCCGCCGGGGTACCGGAATTTTCCCTCCCCCGATTCCGTCACTATAGAGACCTCCCTAGGCGACGAATGACTGAGGACCGAGTCTTGACTGAGCAGCTGCGACTGATGGCCGTTCACGCCCACCCCGACGACGAGTCGAGCAAGGGCGCGGCCACGATGGCCAAGTACGTGTCCGAGGGGGTGGAGGTCCTGGTGGTGACCTGCACGGGCGGCGAGCGCGGCTCCATCCTCAACCCGAAGCTCCAGGACGACCCCTACATCGAGGCGAACATCCACGAGGTGCGCCGCAAGGAGATGGACGAGGCCCGCGAGATCCTCGGCGTCCGGCAGGAGTGGCTGGGCTTCGTCGACTCGGGCCTGCCCGAGGGCGACCCGCTGCCCCCGCTCCCCGAGGGCTGCTTCGCCCTGGAGGACGTGGACGCGGCCGCGGGCGAGCTGGTCCGCAAGATCCGCGCGTTCCGCCCGCAGGTCGTCACGACCTACGACGAGAACGGCGGCTACCCCCACCCCGACCACATCATGACCCACAAGATCTCGATGGTGGCCTTCGAGGGCGCGGCCGACACCGAGAAGTACCCCGAGGACGAGTTCGGCCCGGCCTACGCGCCGCGCAAGCTCTACTACAACCAGGGCTTCAACCGCCCGCGCACCGAGGCGCTGCACCAGGCGCTCCTCGACCGGGGCCTGGAGTCGCCGTACGGGGAGTGGCTGAAGCGCTGGGACGAGTTCTCGCGCAAGGAGCGCACCCTCACCACCTTCGTGCCCTGCGCGGACTTCTTCGAGATCCGCGACAAGGCGCTGATCGCCCACCGCACCCAGATCGACCCCGACGGCGGCTGGTTCCGGGTCCCGATGGAGATCCAGAAGGAGGTCTGGCCCACGGAGGAGTACGAGCTCAGCAAGTCGCTCGTGGACACCTCCCTCCCCGAGAGCGACCTCTTCGCGGGCATCCGGGACAATGCCTAGCATGAGCGCACACCTGGCACTGACCGAGCTCGTCCCCTTCGCCGTGAAGGACCTGGACGAGAACAAGGTGACCCCCGGCGTCCTCGGCTTCGTCGTCTTCGCCGTCCTGGCGCTGGCCGTCTGGGGTCTGATGAAGTCGATGAACCGCCACATGCACAAGGTCGACTTCGCCGAGGCCCCGGACCCGGCCGCCGCCGGCGCGGCCCCGGCCGCCGAGGGCCCGGCGAAGAAGTAGCGGCGGTACGTTCAGGGCCCCGGCGCCGCCGGGGCCCTGCGAGCGCTACCCGGGCCCCGTCCGGAGGCCGGCCCGGCGCGGACGGCCTACCCCACCGGCACCCCCATCACCTCCCGCGCCTGCCGTCCCGGCACCATGCCCAGGTCCCAGGCCTGCCAGGCCCCGTCCGGGGCGGTGCCGCGGTCGAGGACGAGGGCGTAGGACTCGGCGCAGTCGGCGAGGCGGGGGTCGCGGGACGGGTGGGCGTCCGCGGTCAGCGCGGCGAGTTCCGCGCGGGCCTCGGCCGGGTCCGGCAGCAGGGTGCAGCGCAGGAAGCGGGCCCAGTCGGCGCCCCGGCGGTCGCCGTACGCGTCGAAGAGGCCCGCCGCCTCCGCGCACAGGCCCAGGGCCTGCGTGGTGCGCCCGTTGCCCGCGTCGACCACGGCCAGCTCCAGACAGGTCCAGGCCTCGCCGTGGGCCACGCCGATGCGCCGGAAGTCGGCCCGGGCGTCCATCAGGAGCTGGCGGGCGAAGCCGGAGTTGCGCAGGTTGCCGGTCTGCGCGGCCCGCTGGTCCCGGGTCACCCGGCCCGAATGATGGCGGGCGCATGCCAAGCCGTAGACATCGCGCATCCGCGAGAACATCGTCCGCGCCCGTTCCAGCTCCCGCACCGCCTGGTCCCGGTCGCCCCGCTCCTCGAGCGCGTGCCCCAGGTAGTAGAGCGTCCACGCCTCGCCGCGGGCGTCCTCCTGCTCACGGTGCCGGGACAGCGCCTGCCGCAGCCCGTCCACCGCGGGCCCCACGTCACCGGCGACCAGGCGCGCCCGGGCCAGCTGGGTCAGCGCCCACGCCTCGCCACGCCCGTCCCGGGTCCGCCCGTACTCGTCGAGCGCGAGCCCCAGCTCCGCCTCGGCCCGCTCCACCTCGCCCGTCCGCAGCCGCACCTGGCCCAGCTGGAAGTGCGTCCAGGCCTCGCCGTGCAGCGACTCGTGCTCCCGGTGCAGCGCGAGCGCCCGGTCGAGCAGATCGAGCGCCTCCGCGAGCCGGCCCCGGTCCCGCTCGACCGCCCCGAGCGCGTGCAGCGTCCAGCCCCGGTCGGCCGCAAGCGACTCCGGCTCCTGCAACTCCAGCGCCTCCCGCAGCCGGGCCGCCGCCTCCGCCAGCTGCCCCTGGTGGTGCAGCGTGATGCCCAGCGAGCACAGCGCGAGCGCCGCGCCCGCGTCCTGGTGCGCCTCCTGATACAGCGACACCACCGAGGTCAGCGTCGTCCGCGCCTTGTCCAGCTCGCCGAGCTGCCGGGCCGCGATACCCGTACGCCACTGCACCGACCGCGAGAGCAGCCCCTGCCCCACCGCCTCGGTCAGCTCGTTGATCTCACCGAGCCGGTACAGGTCGCCGCGCAGCAGGCAGTAGTCGCACAGCGCGCCGAGCAGATCGAGCACCGTCTGCTGGTCCACGCCCTCGGCGTGCCGCAGCGTCGCCGTGATGAAGCTGGACTCCTCGTCCAGCCAGCGCAGCGCCGCGTCCAGCGAACCGAAACCATGCCCGTCGAACCGGGCAGTGCGGCTGACGCGGGTCGACATCTTGCCGTCGACCATCCGGATCACCGCGTCCGCCAGCTCCGCGTAGTTACGGATCAGGCGCTCCTGCGCCGCCGCGATCTCCGCCTGGTCCTCCTCCTCGACCAGGCGCGCGGCCGCGAAACCGCGCACCGCGTCGTGCAGCCGGTAGCGCTTCCCGCGCACGTGGTCGAGCAGCCCGGCCCGGGCCAGCTCACCGAGCAGCCGCGCCCCGTCCGCCGCGCTCCCGCCGAGCAGCGCCGCCGCGGCCGCCGCACCCAGCGAGGCCCGCCCCGCGAGCGCGAGCCGGCGCAGCAGCCGCCGCCCGTCCTCGTCCAGACCTGTCGCGTACCCCGCCGCGAGCGCCCGCTCCACCGGCCCCGCGTCCCGACCGGCCGCCGCGAGCAGCCCCGCGACCTCCGCCGCCGGCCGCCCGTCGAGCAGCGCGCCCGCCGTACGCAGCGCCAGCGGCAGCCCGCCGCACAGCTCCCGCGCCCGCTCGAAGCCCTCCGCGTCGTACGGCCCCCGCGCCCCCGACGAAGCTCCCAGCAGCTCCTCCGCGCCCGCCGCGTCAAGGGCCGCCACCGGCAGCACGTGCACCGCGGCCGGCAGGTCCGGGCCCAGGTCCAGCGGCTCCCGGCAGGTCACCAGGACCAGGCTGTCCGAGCGCTCCGGTAGCAGCGTGCGCACCTGCTCCGGATCCACCGCGTCGTCCAGGACCACCGTCACCGCGAGCCCGGTCAGCTGCTGGTGGTACAGCTCCGCGAGCCGCCGCACCTGCTGCTCCGGCGAGGACCGCTCCCGGAACAGCAACTGCTCGCGCGGCGCGCCCAGCCGGTTGAGCAGATGCAGCAGCGCCTCCCGGGTGCTCAGCGGCTGCTGCCCACGCGTCGCCCCACCGCGCAGGTCCACCACGCACGCCCCGCGGAACTGGTCCCGCAGCGCGTGCGCCGCCCGTACCGCGAGCGTCGTACGGCCCGAGCCGGGCGCACCGGGCAGCAGCACCACCGTCGGCCGGGTCGTGGTCGCCGCCCGGCCCGCCTGCACCCACCGGGTGATCTGCGCGAGCTCGGCCCGCCGCCCCGTGAACGGTGCGTCCGCGTCCGGCAGTTGCCCGAAGGACTGCTCCAGGACCGCCCGCCGCCGGGCCGCCGCGCTGCGGTTCGCGCCGCGCAGCCGGTCCACCGTCCGCTGCGCCGGCTGCCCCGCCGTCCGCAGCAGCACCTTCTGCTGGTCCAGGAACGGCCGCACGCCCCGCACCTCCAGGGCCGTCAGCCACTGCAGCCGCAGCTGCTCCACGCCGCCCGGCCGGCCCGCATCCCCGGCCCTGCGGTGCGCGGCGGCCCGCCGGCCCGCGCCGACCTTGAAGGCGGTGGCGGCGGCACCCGCCACCGCGACCACGGCGCCCGCGCCCAACGCGGTGCCCGCCGCCGTACCGAGGGCCAGGTCCCCGCCGACCGCCGCCGCGGCCGCGACCGCCGTCACCACGGCCGGTGTCGCCAGGTCCGCCGGGGACGCGGGACCGGCCTCCGCCGCCTCCACGGCCCGCAGATAGTCCGCGTACTCCTCGGCCGCGGGCGCCGCGATCGAGTCGAGCGCCGCCTTCCCGCGCGACAGCAGCACCGCCCCGTCGAAGCGGCCTCCCGAGCGCCGTACCTCTTCCTCCACGGCCCGTGCCAACAGCCCCTCGGCCTCGGCCCGATGGCTGTCCCGCATCGCGTTCCCCCTCCGCTCGCGACGCCGGGTCGTGTCAAGTCCCCGGCGCACTCCGCCTCGAACAGTCCGGTCCCCAGTGTCCCCGGAGACATGCGCCGACGCGAGGGACAGGCGTCACCGCCCGGTGTTCCCAAGGGTCCGCGCCCCGCACGGGAACTGACCGAACGACTGCCCGTCGACCTCCCGTCCGATGGCGTTCATGTGCCGAATACCGCGTCCGGGTGATGCACCGGAACCAATCCTTCCCGGGGCAGTTGATCAGGACGCTTCGGTCAACGGAGCAGTTCCGGGCCATCGAGCTCCGGGCCATCGAGCTCAAGAAGGAATACTCGTGATCAAGAAGGTTCTTGCTACCGCTGCTGTCGCGGCCACCGTCGCCGGCATGTCCGCGACCACGGCGATGGCGGCCGGCAACGACGGCGGCAGCGCCAACATCATCGGCAACACGTCGAAGCAGTCCATCGGCAGCAACTCCACCGGTGGCTACATGAGCCCGAACTTCGGTCTCGTCAACGGTGGCGTCCTCCACTGCTTCGACGTCCAGAAGATCGAGGCCCAGGTGCCGATCGGCGCCCTCATCGGTGTCCCGATCGCCGTCCAGGACGTCCTCGGCAACCCGGTCGCGAACCAGACCTGCACCCAGAACTCCGTGCAGCAGAAGGGCGACGACGCTCTGTCGCACATCCTGGGCGAGGTCCTCTCCCAGAACGGCAACGTCGGCGGCTGATCTTCCGAGCCCCGCTGAAGCGGCCCCGTTCCTCGCAGAGCCAGTGCGAGGAGCGGGGCCGCTTCCCCGTCATCCCTGCCCCGCCCGCGCCCGGTCCACGCCGGGTCCACCCATGGCGCAGGGGCGGTTCCACCGAGCGGTGTTTCCCCGCCCGCCGCCGCCCCGGGTGCGCGAGGATGGGGCCATGCCGAACAGACTGGCCCAAGAGACCTCGCCCTATCTCCTCCAGCACGCCGACAACCCGGTCGACTGGTGGCCCTGGTCGGCCGAGGCCTTCGAGGAGGCCCGCCGCCGCGACGTCCCGGTGCTGCTCAGCGTCGGCTACAGCTCGTGCCACTGGTGCCACGTCATGGCCCACGAGTCCTTCGAGGACGAGGCCACCGCCGCCCTGGTCAACGAGCACTTCGTCGCCGTGAAGGTGGACCGCGAGGAGCGTCCCGACGTCGACGCCGTCTACATGGAGGCCGTGCAGGCCGCCACCGGGCAGGGCGGCTGGCCGATGACCGTCTTCCTCACCCCGGACGCCGAGCCCTTCTACTTCGGCACCTACTTCCCGCCCGAGGCCCGGCACGGCATGCCCTCCTTCGGCGATGTCCTCGAAGGCGTCTCGCGCGCCTGGACCGAGCGTCGCGAGGAGGTCTCCGAGGTCGCCGGGAAGATCGTCAAGGACCTCGGGGCCCGCTCGCTCGCGTACGGCGGCGAGGGCGTCCCGGACGACTCCGAGCTCGCCCAGGCCCTGCTCGGCCTCACCCGCGAGTACGACGCCAAGGACGGCGGCTTCGGCGGCGCCCCCAAGTTCCCGCCGTCGATGGTCCTGGAGTTCCTGCTCCGCCACCACGCCCGTACGGGCTCCGAGGGCGCCCTCCAGATGGCCTCCGACACCTGCGAGGCGATGGCCCGCGGCGGTATCTACGACCAGCTCGGCGGCGGCTTCGCCCGCTACGCCGTGGACCGTGCCTGGGTCGTGCCGCACTTCGAGAAGATGCTCTACGACAACGCGCTGCTCTGCCGGGTGTACGCACACCTGTGGCGGGCCACCGGCAGCGACCTGGCCCGCCGGGTCGCCCTGGAGACCGCCGACTTCATGGTCCGTGAACTGCGCACCCCCGAGGGCGGCTTCGCCTCCGCGCTCGACGCCGACTCGGATGACGGGACGGGGAAGCACGTCGAGGGCGCCTATTACGCGTGGACGCCCACGCAGCTCGAAGAGGTCCTCGGCGCGGAGGACGCCCGGCACGCCGCCCGCTACTTCGGTGTCACCGAGGAGGGCACCTTCGAGGAGGGCGCCTCGGTGCTCCAGCTGCCGCTGGACGGCACCCTCGCCGATGCCGACCGCGTCGCCTCCATCCGCACCCGGCTGCTCGCCGCCCGCGAGCAGCGCCCGCGCCCCGGCCGCGACGACAAGATCGTCGCCGCCTGGAACGGCCTGGCCGTCGCCGCCCTCGCCGAGACCGGCGCGCTGCTCGACCGCCCCGACCTGGTCGAGCGCGCCACCGAGGCCGCCGACCTGCTCGTCCGGGTCCACCTCGACGACGGCGCCCGCCTCACCCGTACCTCCAAGGACGGGCGCGCCGGTGCCAACGCCGGGGTCCTGGAGGACTACGCCGACGTCGCCGAGGGCTTCCTCGCGCTCGCCTCCGTCACCGGGGAGGGCGTGTGGCTGGAGTTCGCCGGCTTCCTCCTCGACATCGTCCTCGACCGCTTCACCGCCGAGGGCGGCGCGCTCTACGACACCGCGCACGACGCCGAGCAGCTGATCCGCCGCCCCCAGGACCCCACCGACAACGCCGCCCCGTCCGGCTGGACCGCGGCCGCCGGCGCGCTGCTCTCGTACGCCGCGCACACCGGCTCCGAGGCGCACCGGACCGCCGCCGAGCGAGCCCTCGGCGTGGTCAAGGCGCTCGGGCCGCGCGCCCCGCGCTTCATCGGCTGGGGCCTGGCCGTCGCCGAGGCGCTGCGCGACGGGCCCAGGGAGATCGCCGTGGTCGGCGCCCCCGACGACGAGGGCTTCCGCGCCCTGCGCCGTACCGCCCTGCACGCCGCCACGCCCGGCGCGGTCCTCGCCGCCGGGCTGCCCGACGGCGAGGAGTTCCCGCTCCTGAGGGACCGGCCGCTGGTCGACGGCCGCGCCGCCGCCTATGTCTGCCGGCACTTCGTGTGCGACGCGCCGGCCACCGACCCCGAGCTTCTGGCCCGCGGGCTCGGCCGCTAGCAGTCGGCCGCCGGCAAGCGGAAGGGGAGGGGAGGGGAGGGGCGTCCGTCACTTGCAGAGCAGCGAGGCGCCCTTCACCGGCTTGTAGTCGCCGAGGCCCTGCGGGATCTCACTGGTCGGCTCCGGCCGGGCCTTCGGCAGCGCCTTGTCGGAGCGCATCGCCGCGAACACCTGGTCCGCGTGCTCCTCGTCCCAGGCCAGGGTCGAGCCGACGCCCTCGATGTCCTGGTTGAAGCCCCCGACCGGGACGACCGCGAACTCCGTACGGGCCGGGGTGAGGTTCTTCAGCCGTCCGGCGAGCGCGACCAGCTCGGTCACCGAGATCCCGCGCTCGGCCTTGCCCTTGCCGCGCATGGTCGAGGCGAAGGCCTTCAGTGCCTTCGGGCTCCTGAGCAGACCGTCGCGCAGGTTGCGGTGCAGATTGGCGATGAACAGCTGCTGCTTCTGGATGCGTCCGAAGTCCATCTTGCCGTCCGCGCGGCGTGAGCGGACGTACTGCAGTGCCTCGCCGCCCCGCACGGACCGTGAGCCAGCCTTCAGGTCGATCCCGGTCACCGGATCCTTGAGCCGCTTCTTCGTGCAGACGGGGACGCCCTTGTCGAAGACGTTCACCGTGTCCATGAAGCGACGGAAGTCGATCTCCAGATAGCGGTGCACCTCGACCCCGGTCATCGCCTCGACGGTCTCGATCGTGAAGGCCGGACCGCCCTCCGCCCAGGCGCCGTTGATCTTCGCCGGATGGCCCTCGTGCTCCTCGCCGGTACGCCGGTCGACATGCCCCTCGGGGAACTCGGTGAGCGAGTCGCGCGGCAGGCTCACCACGCTCACCCGGTCGTTCTTCGCGGACACGTGCACCAGCATGATCACGTCCGTGCAGGCGCACTCCCGGCTGCCGAGCCGGTACTTCTTCTTCTCGGTGGCGGTCACGGCCTTGCGGCCGTCGACGCCGACCACCAGCAGATTCAGGCCCTTCCCCGGCGAGGGCAGGTCCGACGGCGCCGCGGCGAGGACGCCGGTGCCGAGCGCGACCAGGGCGGTGGACAGGAGCAGCGTACGTCTCCGGCGTGCGCGCGGGCGGGGCCCCGGGCGCCGGAGGGAGTGGGGGGAATTCATGAAGGAACGTTAATTCGGACGCACTCGTACACAGGTGCGCGACGCGACATCGGCAGTTCGAATCACTCTCCTGCGACGGCTGTGCCATGATGCCGGAATGACGCCGGAACATTGGTGAAAGGAGCGAATATGGCCCCCGATCCAGGGAAATGGGAGCGCATGGCCTTCATTCCGAAGAGCCGTTACGTTCCCGACCCGCCGCCGGAGCGGGAGCCCTTCCCGCTCTATTCCTCGCTGGCCCGCCAGTGGGAACAGGCAGGTCGGGTGGTGCCCGGAGTGCCCGACCGCGAATGGGAACGGCTGATGAGAACACCTATCTGGCCGCGTTGACCATTCGGGTGCCCGGCAATGGAGTGAAGGAAGCCGGTCGGACCATCCGACGGTTTCCTTTTCGTGGCAGTGTCGTTGAGAACCGTGCAGCGGAAGGCGGGAGTCCGATGGGCGCCCGTAATCACGAAAGCCGTGAATTCTCTTCCGCCGCAGAAAGGATCCAGACGAAATGAAGTGCAAGAAGGCCGCGGTCGCCGTTGCCGGTCTGCTCATGGCCCTGGGTGCCGCCGCTCCCGCGATGGCCGACTCGCACGCGGAGGGCGTCGCCGTCGGCTCGCCCGGCGTGCTGTCCGGCAACGTGGTCCAGGTCCCGATCCACATCCCGATCAACATCTGCGGCAACAGCCTGAACCTGATCGGTGCGCTGAACCCGGCCTTCGGCAACGTCTGCGTCAACCACTGACGCAGCGGTACCGCGGGTCCCGGCCGGCCCCGGGGAGTGTCCACCACACTCCCCGGGGCCGGTCTTCGCCGTCGTACCCGTACCGGCATCCGGTGGTGCGACGGGGGCGTCCGGTACGTCAGGACGCCGGCGCGGTCACCCGCTCCTCGCCCGTACGGGGCCGGCCGAGGACTCCGTCGCCCCGCCCGGCGCCGGCCCGCAGCCGCTGCCGTACGCCCTTCACCAGGCGCCCCGCCGTGTAGTCCGCGCCGAACACGAAGCGCATCGACGGCCCGTACGAGGGAGCCGTGAGCAGTCCGGCGAGGAACAGGCCCGGCCGTGAGGACTCGAAGAGCGCCCCGACCTCCGGCGCCCCGCCCGCGCCCACCCGGCGCAGCCCGTCGCGCAGTTCGGGCGCGAGCACGTCGGCCCGGTCCAGGCTGGGCACGAAGCCGGTCGCCGCGATGACATGGTCGGTCTCCACGACCTCCGCGGTCCCGTCCGGACCGCTCACGTCCAGCCGCACCCGCTCGTCCGCCGTGACCGTCGCGCGGGTCACGTGCTGCCCGAGCCGCACGTCCTTCACCCCGGCGAACCGCTCGCGCAGCCACCAGGCGCCGGCCGGGCCGAGCGCCGAGCCGAAGAGCCGCTCGCGGGTGGCGGCCGGCAGCCGCCGGAAGATTCCCGGGGTGTCCGCGTACAGCTTGTTCTGCCAGCCGCAGCCGAGCCCGGTGTGCGGGGCCCGCAGCGACCGCCAGGGGCCGCGGTCGAGCGCGGGCGGCACGGTGTTCCAGTTCAGCCGGTCGGAGCGGGCCAGGATCCGTACGCTCGCGGCGCCCTGCTCGACGAGGATCGCGGCGGTCTCCAGGGCGGCCTGCCCGGCGCCGATCACGGTGACGTCCCGTCCGGTGAAGCCGTCGAGCTCGCCGTGGTGGCTGGAGTGGGTGACGTGACGCCGGGGGAGCCCGCGCAGCGGTTCGGGGATCTCCATGAAGGGCAGCACGCCCACCGCGAGCGCGACCGTCCGGGCCCGGACCGTCTCGCCGTCCTCGGCGGTCACCGCGTAACCGCCGCCCGCGTCCGGCGCCACCGTCGTCACGAGCCGCTCGTCGAGCGCGGGCACCGCCTGCCGGGCGAACCAGTCGCCGTACGCGGCGAAGAAGCCGACCGGCAGCGGCACCCCGTGCTCGGCGCGCACGCCCCGGGTGGCCGCGTAGGCGTCGAGCCCGTACACCCCCTCGGGGTCGGAGAGGTGGGAGGCCCACGGCTCGGACTTCAGGAACATCCCCGAGGGCATGGCGTGCCAGGACTCCATGGTGCGGCCGAAGATCCGCAGGTCCAGACCGTGCGCCGCCGCGTGCGCGGCGACCGAGAGCCCGTAGGGGCCCGCTCCCACAATCACCAGGTCGTACATCGTGCGTTCCGCCTTCGAAGTCGTCGTTCTCACAGGTCTGATGGGGGTCATCGCCGCGTCACCCGGCCGGTGGGGGCCGTACGGGCCGAGGGCTGCGGCGGTACGCAGGCCGGGCGCCGCAGGATGCGCGGCCCGCCGCCGATCAGCCGACGCAGCGTCAGCAGCCCCTTGCGCAGGACGTGCGCGCACCAGGCGCGCAGCATCGCGAGCGCCGGCCGGAGGTCGTCGGCGGCGAACCAGGCCGCCTCACGGCCGCCGGACCCGCCGACCGGACCGACCGGCTCGGGCACGTACCGGCGGCGCGGCGAGACGAGGTACGACAGGGTCGCGTAGTTCTCGACGACGAAGCGGCGCCCGTACCCGGGCAGGTGCGCGGGCACCGGCCGGCCGGTGAGGTCCAGGTGCATGGCCCGGACCACGTCGAGGCCGTTCCGGTCGGCGAACAGCCGGAACTGGGCGCCGGGCCGCGGGTTGAAGTCGAGCAGGTGGTACGCGCCGGTCTCCCGGTCGAGCCGGAAGTCGAGGTCGCACACGCCCCGGTAGCCGAGCGCGCCGAGCAGCTCCCGGGCCGTCGCGTCGACCGCCGGGTTCGCGGTCCACCGGCCGACCGCCGTGAGCCCGGCCCCGTCGGGCCAGGAGCGCTCCTTGCGGCCGGTGGCGCCGGTCGCGCAGCCGCCGGCGGAGTCCACGTACCCCTGGAAGAACCAGTCGAGGTCCCGCCCGGCGGGCAGGAGTTCCTGCAACAGCAGCCGGCTGCCGGCCTGCGGGGTGCGGGCGTAGAGCTCGCGGACCTCGGTGAGCGAGCCGAGGATCGTGGTGCTACGCAGTCCGCCGCCGGCCGGCAGCAGCCAGGGGCGGCTCCACTTGGCGACCACGGGCAGGCCGAGCGACCAGGCCATGGCGGCGGCCTCGTCGGCGTCGGCGGGGAGTTCGGTACGGGGGTGGGGGAGGTCCAGGGTCCGGCAGGTCTCGGCGAGCTGGGCCTTGTCGGCGACCCGGGCGAGCTGCTCGGGGGACTGGTCGGGCAGCAGGAAGCGGCCGGCCAGCTCGGGCCGGCACTCGGCGAGCAGCAGTGCGGTGATGTCGTCGAGGGGCACGAGCAGGGCGGGAGGTGACGTGCCGTCGGTCGGGCTGGGGTCGTCGCCGGCCAGTACGTCGGAGATCCGGTGCAGAAGGCGGGTGAGCTCGGCGGGCGAGGGCTCGTCGGGGCGGCGGTGCGCGCCGCGGAGGTAGCGGGAGCGGGCGACCGGACTGGCCGGCGACTCGACCACCGCGTGGACCGCGATGCCCGCCCGCCCCAGGGAGCGCACGGCGCCGAGGGTGCCGTGGTGAAAGGGGTTCGGGTCGAGCCGCACAAGTACCGCGGGGACACGGGTGTCAAAACTCGGCACGGCATTCCTTCGTCTCGGGGGCCCAATCGGGCGATGAGGAATCCTCTAACGGACTATTGATCGGAGCGGGGCGGAGTTCTCGGTCGGCGCATTAGGAATACATTCGGAAGATCCGACTGACGGATCATCATGCGGCGTGCGAGCGAAGGAGAAGCTGCCATGGTCAACCGAAACCGCAGAACTTCGAAGATGTGGCTGGGGGTGTTCACCGCCGGTCTCCTTGCGTCAGGTTCTGTCGTGCTGTCGTCTCCCGCTCACGCTCACTCCGCCGCATCCGTAACGACCCGGGACCCCCAACCGACTCTCTCCAGCGCCATGGGCGCGTTCCTCGAATCGGGCCCCGTCGGGGTCGCCCGCATCGCCCAGCTGCAGCGCTGGCTCGGCGGGCACGAACTCCGCGTCGGGCACACCTATCTGCCCGGCGACCTCTGGTCGAACATCGAGGGCCCGCCCGGCTTCCTCGACTCCTGGGCGGCCTGGCGCAACGAGCGGGCCGACCGGATGTTCGTCCTCAACGTGCCCATGCTGGAACGGAACGAGGCCGGGGTCTCGGACTACGAGGTCCGCCGCCGGCTCCAGCTGGGCGCCGCCGGCTACTACGACGAGCACTTCCGCACCCTCGCCCAGCGCCTGGTCGACCTCCGGGCCACGGACACCGTGATCGTGCTCGGCTGGGAGATGAACGGCACGACGTACACCAGCCGGTGCGCGCCGGACCCGACGGCGTGGAAGAAGTACTGGAACCGGATCGTCGGCGCGATGCGCTCCGTGCCGGGCCAGAAGTTCCGCTTCGACTTCAACCCGAGCCGCGGCCGCGACGCGATTCCGTGGACCGAGTGCTATCCGGGTGACGACGTCGTCGACGTCATCGGCATGGATTCCTACGACCAGCCGCCGGGCTCCAGTTTCGACGATCACGTCAAGGAGCCGTACGGACTCCAGGCGCAGGTCGATTTCGCCGCCGAGCACGGGAAGCAGATCTCCTATCCGGAATGGGGCCTGTTCCGGAACGGAGACAACCCCGCGTACATGCGGCAGATGCTGGAATGGATGAAGCTGCACCAGCCGCTGTACCACACGATCACCGATTACTGTCCGCACGGCGTCTGGCAGTGCGACGACAACCCGCAGTCCTCGCTGGTGTTCCGGCAGATGCTGTACGGCGTGGAGCCGGAGGTCCCGACGGAGCCGACGGAGCCGACGGAGCCGACGGAGCCGACGGAGCCGACGGAGCCGACGGACCCGACCGAGCCGACGGACCCGACCGAGCCGACGGAGCCGACGGAGCCCACGGACCCGACCGAGCCCACTGAGCCCACCGAGCCCAAGGACCCGACCGAGCCGACGGAGCCGACGGAGCCCACGGACCCGACCGAGCCCACCGATCCGACGGTGCCGGTCCCGAAGCCCGAGCCGAAGCCCGAGCCCAAGCCCGAGCCGAAGCCCGAGCCGAAGCCTGAGCCCAAGCCCGAGCCGAAGCCGGAACCGAAGCCGGAACCGAAGCCCGAGCCGAAGCCGGAACCGAAGCCCGAGCCGAAGCCGGAACCGAAGCCCGAGCCGAAGCCGGAACCGAAGCCGGAACCGAAGCCTGAGCCCAAGCCCGAGCCGAAGCCCGAGCCCACCAAGCCCGAGTGCTGGAAGCTGAACCTCGGTTCCTGGGTGGAGAGTTGGATCGGCGGGCCGGTCTGTGTCCCGAAGGACACGTCCTGGAAGCAGTCCTGGAAGGACTCCCTGAAGGAGCCCGCCATGCCCGCCATGCCCGCCATGCCCGCCATGCCCACGATGCCCGCCAAGCCGCCGGCCAAGCCGGCCGTCGGCTGGCAGAACGGCCTGAAGATCGACTGGAAGGGCGCCCTGAACGGGGTCTGGCCGTTCTGACGACGCCCGCCTCGGCGGCGGAGGAACTCATCCTCCGCCGCCGCTCGGCGTTCCGCGCAGTCGCCCGACCGCGCGGCCCAGCCACTCCCGCTCCCGCGCCTGCTCCGCCGCCCAGCGCCGTCCGTTCGCGGCGCCCGCGCGCAGCCAGAGCAGCGGCGCGGCGCCCGGCCCCGCCAGCATCAGACGCTGGTTGGGCACGGTCTCGGGCCGCCAGTGGTGCTTGTACGACTCGGTGCCGCGCAGCATGCTCAGCGTGGCCCGGCCGCTCGCGCTGGTCTCGCGCGCCCCGTGCCGCAGCAGCATCGCCGCCACGTCGACCTTACGGGCCCGCAGCTCGGGGTCCGCCCCGTACAGGTAGCCGCCCGCGAGGCGCGGGGACATCAGGGTCAGGTCCGCGCACACCACGTCGCCGCCGAGCCGGAACTCGGTGACCATCGCGTCGCCGCGCTCGACCATCGGGCGCACCGCCCGCGCCAGGTGCTGCGCGAAGCGCTCGCTGGTGTGCTCGGCGGTCACGCCCCGGCCCTGCCACTGGAGCCGGTGCAGACGGAGGAGCCGCTCCAGGGCGCCCGGCACCTCGGCCGCGGGCACGATCCGCTCGTCGATGCCGAGC
Source organism: Streptomyces sp. NPDC051909 (assembly GCF_040681095.1). Classification (NCBI taxonomy): domain Bacteria; kingdom Bacillati; phylum Actinomycetota; class Actinomycetes; order Kitasatosporales; family Streptomycetaceae; genus Streptomyces; species Streptomyces sp. NPDC051909. Next base: position 590,668 of record NZ_JBFAYA010000001.1, read on the forward strand.
GCGTCCATCTTCCGCAGCTTGGCCCGTACCCGCTGCGCCTTCCCGGAGGGGATGCGTTCGAGCAGCGCCTCCATGGGTACGGCGGGCAGTTCCAGGCACAGCGAGTCGGCGAGCCGTCGCCGCGGGCCGTGCCAGGCCTCGTAGACCCGCTCCGCCGCGGCCCCGGGCCGTACCTCGCGCAGGTCGATCACCGTGCCGCGGGCCGCCCGGGCCAGCGCGCCCGCGAGCGCGGACGCGGCCTCCGGGCAGGAGTCGTCGAGGAGCACGTCGGTGAAGTCGGTGATGGCGCCGCCGAGCGGGCTCAGCGCGGGCAGCGGGCCGGGCGCCCGCATCAGCGCCGCCGCGCCGACCGGCGTCCCGTCGGCGCTCCGCACCACGACCACCCGCAGGTCGCCGGGACGCCCGTACGACAGCCACCAGGAGTGCAGCCACGCGTACGACTGGAACGGCGTGGCCGTGGCGCACCGCCGGTACAGCGCCGTCCACTCGGGGCCGAGCCGCCCGAACTCGGCGCAGTCGCGGACGATCTCGGTCAGGAAGGATCTGCCGTTCAATCTGTCGTTCAGTCCGCCGTTCACACCGCCTCCGGTTCCGGCTGGTGCGCGGCGCCCGCCGGACCCGGCACCTGGGGCTGCCGGGAGTGCCGGGCCTCGGCGCGCGCCGAGCGCTTCGGGCGTACGAGCAGGGCGAGGCCGCCGAGCAGCCCGCCCGCACAGCCGCCGACCAGCGCGGACAGCGGCGCCGACGGCGAGACGGGCTGCTGCGGCTTGGTCGCGCGGGAGAACTGGACGACCTTCACGCCGGTGTTCGCGGCGACGTGCGTGCTGTTGGTGACGAGCGCGCGGGCCACGCCGTCGGCCATCGAGACGGCCGTCGCCGGCTTCGCCGACCGGGCCGTGATCGAGATCATCGGGGCGTCCGGGGAGGTCGCCGCCTGCACGCTCTGCCGCAGTGTGGCGGCGGAGACGCCCGCCCACACCTGGGCGTCCCCGGTCACCGCGATGTCCGTGGCGACCCGCCCGTACGCCTGGGCGAAGCCGAGCGCGGCCGCCGGGTCGGACTTCTCGCCGGGCACGACGATGACGTAGCTGGTCGCCGCGTACTCGGGGGTCTTCAGGGCGCCGTAGCCGCCGCCGAGGACGGCGCCGGCCAGCACGGCGGCCGGCAGCACCATCCAGCGGGCGGGGGTGAGCAGGGAGGAACGTGGCGGGGTGGTGGTCATGACACAGCTCTCACTTCACGGGGCGGGGGCCGTGGACGGCCCGGTGGTAGAGGGACAGCAACTGCTCGGCGCTGTGCGCGATGTCGTAACGGCGGACGGCCTCGGGCGGCGGCAACCGGTCGCCCCGCCCGCCCCGCGTCCGCAGCACCTCGTGCAGCGCGCCGACCAGCTCGGGCACCGACCCGCCGACCCGCCGCGCCCCTGGCGCGGCCTCCGCCGGCAGGTCGTCGATCGCCGGACACGCCACATAGAGCGCGGGCAGCCCGGCGGCCAGCGCCTCGACGACGGCGAGCCCGAAGGTCTCGTCGGGAGAGGCGGACACGAAGACGTCCATGGCGGCGAGCAACGACGGCAGATCGGGCCACTCGCCGGGTCCCCCTGGCGGATCCGCCACCGCGCCCGCCAGGAGCACCCGGTCGGCCGCCCCGCACTCCGCGGCGAGGCGCGGCAGGGCCTCGCGCTGGTCGCCGTCGCCGACGAGCAGGAGGCGGGCCTCCGGGACGGCGGCCACCGCGCGGACGAGGCGGTCGAAGTGCTTGCCGGGGGTGAGGCGGCCCACGCCGCCGACCACGAAGGCGTCGGCGGGCAGGCCGAGGGCGGTCCGGGTGCGGGCGCGGGCGGCCGGATCGTGGGCGAAGCGGGTGGTCTCGATGCCGTTCGGGACGACGTCGATGCGGGCCGGGGGGACGCCCCAGCGGGCCAGGCGGCGGGCGACGCTGGGGGAGACCGCGACCGTGGAGGTGCCGAGGCGCTCCGTCGCCAGGTACAGCGCGCGGGTGCCGGACGACAGCGGGCGGCCCTCGATCTGGGCGTCGCCGAGGGAGTGTTCGGTCGCGATGACGGACCGCACGCCGGCGAGCCGCGCCGCCGGGCGCCCGTACACGCAGGCCCGGTAGAGGTGGGTGTGCACCAGGTCGTAACCGCCCTGCCGGATCAGCCGGGTGAGCCGGGGCAGCGCGCCGACGTCGCGGTTGCCGGTCATGCCGAGGTGGGTGACGGGGGTGCCGTCCGCCTCGATGCCGTCGGCGACCGCGCCCGGGTTGGTCAGGGTCACCACCCGGCTCCGTACCGGGAGATGGCGCAGCAGCAGCCGCAGCTGCTGCTCGGCGCCGCCGATGCCGAGGCCGGTGATGACGTGCAGCACCTTCAGGTCAGGGCTCTTCAGGTCAGGGTTCATGACAGGACCGACCGGGCCGGGCCGCTCCGCGCGGGGAGCAGGTCGACGGGGCGGCGCCGCCGCAGCGGGTGCAGGAACCGCTTCGCGGTGAGCCGCCACGAGGTGTCCTCCTCGCCGACGTGCACGCGCGGCAGGGCGTACGTGCCGGACAGCGGGCCCGGGTCGATCGCGCAGCCGTACGCGTAACCCGCCTTGCGGACCGCGCGCGTGACCCGGGCGTCGACCGTCCCGTACGGGTAGCAGAAGCCGTCCACCGGGCCGCCGGTGATGTCCTCGATCAGCTCCCGGCTGTGCCGGGTCTCGGCGGCGAGCGTCGCGTCGTCGGCCTCCGTCAGCGACACGTGGTGCAGTCCGTGCGAGCCGATCTCCATCCCGGCGGCGGCCGCCCGGCGGATGCCGTCCTCGTCGAGCAGCGGCTTGCGCGGCCCGTGCGCGTCCCACGCGTTGTCGCCGCCGAGCCGGCCCGGCAGCACGTACACGGTCGCGGTGAAGCCGTGCCGCCGGAGCAGCGGCACCGCCGACTCCAGGAAGTCCGCGTAGCCGTCGTCGAAGGTCAGGCCGACGAGTCCGCGCTCCCGGCCCGCCGCGGTCGCCGCGAGCAGTTCCCGTACGGACACCCCGCGCAGCCCCCGGTCGCCCAGCCAGTGCAGCTGGCGGGCGAAGCGCACGGGGGAGACGGTCACCCGGTACGGATCATCGGATGCGTCCGCGATCGAGTGGTACATCGCGACCCACAGGGGAGGCTTCGGCAGCAGACGACGCAGCACGGCTGGGGCGGGCATGGGGGGTCCTTCGGAGGGTTCGACGGGGGGAGCGGGGCAGGGGCGGGATCTCGGGCGCCTTGGCGGCGCACGCGACGAAGAGCAGGAAGACGCCGACGACGACGAGCGCGGCGACGGTGAGCGAGAGCAGCTGCGGGCCGATCGCCACCGAGCACAGCCAGCCCGCGCCGGTCGCCCACGCGCCGGCCGTGGCGAGCCGCAGCAGGCCCTCGCCGAGCCGCCGTACGTCGACCGGCACGGACTGCCGGTGCGCGCCGAGCAGCAGCATCACGGCCGTCAGGGTGATGCCGAAGGCGTTGGCGCCGGCGATGCCCGCGGCGCCCCACAGCTGTGCGGCGGCCGCCCCGGTCACGGCGGTCGCGGCGAGCCCGGCGCCCATCGCGGCGGCCGGGTACCAGAGCGGGCGGACGGCGGAGAAGTAGCAGCGGACCAGGGCGCCGACCATCGTCTGGCCGAGCAGCCCGAGCGCGTACACCCGCATGACGGCGGCGGTGGCGGCGGTGTCGCCGGTGTCGAACGCGCCGCGCTCGAAGAGGAGTCCGACGATCTGCGGCGCGGCGGCGATCACCGTCGACGCGCCGACGAGCACGACGACGGCGGCGAGCAGCAGATCGCGCTCGACCCGGCGGCGGGCCGCCTCCGCGTCGCCGGAGGCGAGCGCCCGGGCGACCACGGGGAAGCTGACCGTGCACAGCATCAGGGAGAGGATCATCGGCATCTGCGCGACCTTCTGCGCGTAGTTCAGATGCGAGATCGCGCCGGCCGGGAGCGGCGAGGCGAGGAAGCGTTCGATGAGGATCTGCGACTGGCGGGTCAGCGCGAAGACGACGACCGGGGCGATCATCCCGAGGACGAGGAGCCGGCCGTCGCCACCGGCCGGTGCGGGCTTCGGCTCGGACTTCGGGACCGGCCGGGAGCGCAGCTCCCGCAGCAGCGACGGTGCCTGGACGAGCACCATCAGGACGCCGCCGACCGCGACCCCGGCCGCCGCGGAGCGCACGCCGAGCGGTTCGCGCAGCACGAGCGTGGTGCCGATGATGCCGACGTTGTACGCGACGTAGATCGCCGCCGGCGGCAGGAAGGAGCCGTGCGCGCGCAGCGCCGCCGAGCAGTACCCGGCGAGCGCGAACGACAGCACACAGGTCGCCGTCAGGCGCGTGCAGTCCACCGCGAGCTGCGGGTCCGGAAGGCCGGGCGCGAGCGCGGCGACGAGCCACGGGGCGAGGAAGACGAGGAGCGCGGAGGCGGCGGCCACGCCGAGGACCAGCCGGGGGAGGGTGGCGCGTACGAGGGTGCGGACGGGGTCGCCGAACAGGCTGCCGGCGCGGCGGGCGAGCGCCCGGGCGAACGCCGGCACCAGGATCAGCGCCATCGCGTCCTCGATGAGCAGCGTCGACGCGAACTCCGGCACCGTCCAGGCCACCAGGAACGCGTCGGTCTCGGCGCCCGCGCCGAAGTACCCGGCGAGGATCTGGTCCCGGACCAGGCCCAGGATCGCGCCGACGGCGGTCAGCGCCGCCGTGACGGCCGCCGCCCGCAGCAGGAACCGCCCCGAGGGCGACCACTTCATCCGGCGCCGCGCGTGCCGGGCCCGTACGGGCGGCGCCTCCGGCGGTTCGACGGGCCGGGCGCCGTGGCCGAGCGGCCGGCCGCCGAGCAGCGGCGGCCGGGTCGCCTCGCCCGGCACGGAGCGGCTGGTGATCACCACCGGACCGCGCCGCACCACCCGGCTGCCGCCGGCCGGGGACGGCCCGTCGGTCGCGCCCGCGACGTCCCACGGGTCGCGCGGCGGGCGCCCGGGGTCCAGGACCGGCTCGGCGACCGGGCCGCCGCGCGGCTCCACCCCGCACAGCAGATCGGGGCCGCTGCCGGCCGCCCACGGATCGGCGGGACCCGTGTCCGGCCGTCCCGGCCCGCCGCCCCGCTCGCCCTCCCCGCCCGGCACGACCGCCGGCAGGTCGCACAGCGGGTCCTCGGGTGCCAGGAGCGACCAGGGGTCGGCGGACCCGACCGGGGGAGTGCGGTCGGCGCGGCCGTACGGAAGGCGCAGCTGCAGGGTGGTGTCGGACGCCCACGCCCCGTCGCGGACGGCACGGCCGGGCACACCGTCGCCCGAAGCGCGCTCGCCGGTCGTCCCGCCCGCCCTCTCGCCGCCGGGCGCCCCGGCCGCCCACGCCCCGGCCGCGCCCAGGTCCAGACCGTGGGCGGGGGTGTCGGCCGGGGGCCGGGAGGCGGACCGGGGGTCAGGCATCGCGCACCTCCGCCAGCGACCACCAGGCCGCCAGACCGAGCACGACGGACATCAGGACCGTGGAGGGGCCGCCGATGTCGGCGTAGAAGAAGTCGATGAGCTGCCACGACAGCAGACCGACCGCCACCAGCGCGCAGTCCGCGCCAGGGTCCTGCCCGGCGGACCAGGGCCGGGTCCGCGACGCCTGGCACGGCCCCTCGCCGCGTTGCCGGAGCGTCTCGATAGCTCCGCTATCGAGTAGGGGCGGCGGCGTGGGGTGGGAAGCCCCCGACCCCCCCGGCGGGGCGGCCCAGGGGCCCCCGGCCGATAGGGAGAGGGG